>JAFTVU010000069.1 GCA_017465665.1 Oscillospiraceae bacterium
ACAGACACTGATACTGATACAGATACTGATACTGACACAGATACTGACACAGACACTGATACTGACACAGATACTGACACAGACACTGATACTGACACAGATACAGACACAGACACTGATACTGACACAGATACAGATACTGATACTGACACAGATACTGATACAGATACTGACACAGATACAGATACGGACACAGATACAGACACTGACACAGACACAGATTCTGACACTGATACAGATACTGATTCTGACACAGACACAGATACAGACACAGATACTGATACAGATACTGATACAGATACTGATACTGACACAGACACTGATACTGACACAGATACAGACACTGATACAGATACTGACACAGATACAGACACAGATACTGACACCGGCTTTGACCTCGTAACATTTGATGATCCTGATGTCCCGCTTGGTAATCAGCCCGATTTCATCATTGATGACGACCCGGTTGAGTTTGACGACTTTGATGTGCCCATGTCCGCTTCGCCTGATATGATGGGTCTTAACCCTGATACAGGTGTTCAGTCACTTGCAGGTTATGCACTTGCTGCAGCTGGTGCGTCTGCAATTCTGATGTTCGCTACATCTAAGCGCCGTAAGAAGTAAAAATTGCCCCACCCGTGATCGGGTGGGGTTTTCTTATAAAAATGACCGCCGTGCTGTTAACACGGCGGTTGCGTTATTCTTCCATTTGCTTGCCGAAATACATTGCAGCAGCCTGTACCAGTGCACTTTGTTCGCCTGTGGCAAATTCATTGTTGTCACCAGCGAGCATAATAACTGCGCCGTTAACGTCGCCTTGTGAAAGTATAGGGGCACAAGCAATTGCATATCTGTCTATGCCTTCGATGGGGTTGAGACGCTTATCCTCACGACTTTTATAGAAATGAGTTTTACGTTGTTCGATCAGATCTTCCAGAGAGCCTGATACTCGGCGCTCAATAATTTCCTTTTTGGACATACCTGATACTGCGATCACATGATCTCGGTCGCATATAACGGCGGGACAACCGCCGACCTTAGAGAGAACATCTGCGTACTGGGATGCAGTGCCTGAAATCTCGCCGACAGGGGAGTATTTTCTGAAGATGACTTCACCGTCTGGGCTGGTGTAGATCTCCAGAGGGTCGCCCTCACATAACACATTGACACGGTAGACCTTAGGCTTCCAGTTCCTCACTTTCTGAGTAACTGTTTGTGTGATATCAGCCGTGTCCTGATTAAAATTTGCGGTAAGACCTTTCTCCAGATCCAGTCTTAGCAGAGCGTCGATGTTTGATTTCAGCATGATCTCGACTCTGCTCTCGTAAACTATTATCTTTTCCACGATGATCTCGAGGTCAGTCCGTGACAGCTTATCCTTTTCTATTACATCATTAAAAATATCGATGGCAGTTTTTGCGGTGCGATTGATCCGCACAACTGCATTTTGTTTTGTGACGATCACTTCCAGCTGAGCTTCCATTGATTCGATCTGGTTTGAAAGCTCATCCAGCATTTCGTTGTAGGTTTCCTCATACAGAGCTTCTTTGTCGGGATTTCTTGCAATCTCCTTGACTTTCTGGCGCAGAAGCAGCTTGATCTCCGCTTTGGTATTATCAATACGCTCACGGAGTATTTCAATTGTTGATCTGGTCTGATCCTTTTCGGGCTTTTCTTCGCGAAGAGCTTCTTCGAGCTGTTTCATCATGTCATAGGAGTTATCACGTACTATACGGATATATTCTTTCAGAGCGAAATCCAGCGTCTCGCACTTGATGAAATGCGATGTGCAGCCTGCAAGACCACGCTTGTGATAAGTGCCGCAGGTATAGGCAGGATCACGCTTGGGGTTGCTTATTGAGAACATCGGGCTGCCGCAATCACCGCAGAACAGGAAGCCCGAGTAGATATTGTCGTACTTTTTTACACCGCGGTAATGTCCTTTGGATCTGCCTTGAAGCTGCTGTTGAACCGTCATAAACAGTCTGTACTCTATAATAGGTTCGTGGTTGTTTTCAAATACGAGATGCTCGCTTTCATCCGTCTTCAGATCAGAGCCGTTTATCTTCTTGCGCTTGTATTTTGCCTGGCGTAGTGTGCCGATGTAAAAGTCGTTCTTCAGTATCTCTGAAACAGAAGCGATGCTCCAGACCGATTTCGCATCGAGATTGCATTCCTCATCCATTTCAAGCTTTCGTGTGCGTTCAAGCATACGCGGGGTAGGGAAGTGCTTCTCGGTAAGGTAGTTTGCTATCTTTCTGTATCCCATGCCTTCAGAGTACAGCCGGAAGATCATTCGTACTATCTCTGCGGCTTCCTCATCAACTTCAATATTCAGCTTCTTATTACCGGTCAGTTTATATCCGAAAGGTACTGCACAAAGCCATTTACCCTCTTTCTGGCGGTTTTCAATAACTGCTTTTACTTTCTTGCTGGTATCAGTTACAGGCATTTCATTTACAAGAAATCTGAGCTGAATGGATATCCAATCGTCCTGAGTAGGGTAATCAACAGCATCGCCTATTGCGATGATACGGACGCTGTTGTCGCGCAGATATTCAAGTTCTACCAGTCCTAAGCTGTTTCGTCTCGAAAATCTGCTGAAATCCTTAACGATAAGTACATTATGCTCACCGTTTATCAGCTTTTTACGCATGAGCTGATATCCCTCTCGCTGATCGAATGTGTAGCCTGAACGATCTCTGTCCTCATAAAAGGTGAGAGGTGCATCGGGAAATTGTGTTTTTACATACTCGGATATGATTGCTTTCTGGTTTTCTATTGATGTGTTATCTCTGTCAACCTCCATATCTACCGAAATTCGGCAGTAGCCCGCTATACTTATCTGAGGTGTGCTATTCATATAATGACTCTCCTTTCCTTTAACTACTTTCATATTATAGCAAATTACTTGCTCCTAATCAAAGGTAATATCTTCTTTTCCACACTGCAATATCTCTGTCTGAGTTTCTCTGATCGCATTATTCATCCTGTTTTTGAGAAGAAGTGCCAGCGTAGAATCAAACAGATCACCTGATCCTGAGTTCATAATGATATAGCGATATTTATTATTACAGTATTCATCGATCTTTTCCTGCATTTCGCAGGGAACTGGAATCGAAGATTCAGCAGTAGATTTCCAGAGAATTATCACTTTCTTACTGGTATCAATATTCAGTGTCATGCCGGCACCTCCTTTCAAAGTCATTATATGGTTATTATTGTCATTTTGCCGATAGTGATACAATATAATTTCGATATCAGAAATAAAATCTGTTAATTGCATTATTACATATTTTTCTTGAAAAAGCATCGCTTTTCCGAAATAAAATTGCACAAACTTTTGTGTGACATCCGATGAATTCATCTACACTGTCTGTATTTGAGTTGGTTATAATAAATAATGATAAGTGTCACAAAAGGGACATATAAAATATCTATATTTTCATACGATTTCCGACTATATCAAACGAAAATCTACCCTGTCCTGCAAAAAACGACTTTTTTCGATTGTATATTTTTCACAATGATTTTATGTCCATCACCCCCTCAACCGCCAGATACCTCTCATAAGCACCCAGTATCTCCTCCTCAAATCTGCTCCTTACATCGGCACACATAAGCTATTTTACTGGAGAGGTAAAGCGACTGCTGAGCTTGAATTTATCGTTGAGTCGGATAACAAACTGTATCCCATTGACGTAAAGAAAGGCAGAGGCACGCTCAATTCCCTTGAGAAATTCTCACATCACAACAAGTTTGAGCTTGCCATCAAGGTTTCGAAGAGTAATTATGGCTATAATGCCGAGCAAAAACTGCTGACCGTACCGTTCTATTTCTTCCCGTTTCTGGCACAGGATCTCGCTGATGGTAAGCAGATAATATAATGATATAGTAAAAATATAGCGGCTCTCCATTGACGGAGAGCCGCACATTTATGCAGTAGCATAGTTTTATTCTGGTTACTATTTGGAAAACGCTTCTTTCACTACTCTTAACAGCTGAGTTACAGCAAAGGGCACAACAGCAAGTGCTGCGATCTGGATGATGTTTGTTGATGTAAGTGCACTGTCAATGTCCATAAAGCCGTGGAGAGGAGTAATAAACAGCGCCATCGAAAGGAATAACACACCTGCAGCAAAAGCGCCGATGGAATAGTTGTTGGTCGTAACGCCGAGTCTGAACAGAGAATACTTTCCTCTGCTGTCGAAGCCCTCAAAAAGACGCGCAAGGCAGAGTGTTGCAAAAGCCATTGTGCTTGCAAGTGCACCTGAAACCTGATTGCCTATCATGAAAGCTATCATAACACAGGCAGCTATCATAATGCTGTGAACGATGATATAAACGCCAGTTTCCTTGTTGAGGATAGATTCATTCGAGGGACGGGGCTTTTCTTTCATGATACCTTTCTGCCTGGGCTCCATACAAAGAGCAAGCGCGGGAAGCGAGTCGGTAAGCAGATTTATGAAAAGAAGATGAACAGGAGTAAAGGGGAGAGGAAGATCAAGGAATGTTGTAAGAAGTACAACGATGATAGCCGCAGTGTTTCCAGCAAGCAGGAACTTTATCGCGTTCTTTATATTGTTATAGATAGAACGACCGTTAGCAACAGCCTTTACGATAGTAGCAAAGTTATCATCCGCTAAGATCATGGAGGCGGCGTCCTTTGATACCTCTGTGCCTGTTATACCCATTGCAACGCCGATATCCGCCTTTTTGAGAGCAGGCGCGTCATTTACGCCATCGCCTGTCATTGCAACTACCTTGTTCTTCTTTTGCCACAGATCAACTATCCTGATCTTGTGGACAGGCGAAACTCTCGCATATACGGAGATCTGTTCAAGCTGTGCAGACAGTTCCTCATCCGAAATGTTATCAAGCTCTGTACCGTCAAGGCACTTGTCGCCGTCCTTGAAGATGCCTATCTCCTTAGCTATCGCAACAGCTGTAAGCTTATGGTCGCCTGTGATCATAACAGGCTTGATGCCTGCTGTAATACACTCCGCAACCGCCGCCTTACTTTCCTCTCTGGGCGGGTCTGTCATTGCGGAAAGGCCGATATAGATGTAGTCATATTCGTCCTCAATCGTGACAGGCTTGTCGCTTGTGAGTATCTTCTTTGCAAACGCAAGCACTCTCATGCCGTTTTCAGAGTAAGACAGGTTTGCCTTTCTGATCTCTTCAAGGTCATTTTCAGTGATATCTCGTACACCATTTGTATCAAGAACATACTTCATTCTTGGCATAAGCACATCCATTGCGCCCTTTGTGTATGCGGTGCGCTCACCGTTTATGTTATGAACGGTAGTCATGAGCTTTCTGTCGCTGTCGAACGGGATCTCGTCAATACGGGGGTTATCGTTTCTTATACGGTTATATTCGCTTTCAGTGATATAATCGGAAAGTGCTGTTTCGGTAGGATCGCCCAGCCACATATCGCCCGATCTTGCGGCATCGTTGCAAAGCGCCATAGCCACACGGAGATCGTTTGCCGCTTCGCTGCAGGGAGTGGTGATATCACGCACTGTCATCTTGTTCTGTGTAAGTGTACCTGTCTTATCGGAACAGATGACCGAAACACAACCGAGACCCTCAACAGCCTTAAGGTCCTTGATGATCGCTTTCTGTCTGGACATTTTCTGTGTGCCGATAGCGAGAGAGATCGTGATGATCGAGCTCAGCGCTTCGGGGATCGCCGCAACCGCAAGTGCAATAGCGAACATCAGCGAATCTTCAAGAGTCTGTCCGTTTACAAACTTTGTAAGAATAAATACAACAACGCATATACCGATTATCACAAAGGACAGCACCTTACTGAAATTATCAAGGCTTGCCTGTAAGGGAGTCTTTTTCTTCTGGGCGTTCTGCATGAGAGACGCGATCTTACCGATCTCGGTATCCATACCTACCCCTGTTACCGCAACAACGCCGCGTCCATTAGAGATATTCGAGCCTGAATAGATCATATTCACTCTGTCACCGAGAGGAAGCTCTTCTGCGTCAATTTTATCTGTGCTTTTAAGTACATTCAGGGATTCGCCTGTAAGTGCGCTTTCGTTTACCTGTAACGAAGCCGCTTCCAGAATACGTCCGTCTGCCGCGGCAACGTTTCCTGCTTCGATGAGGAGGATATCGCCTACAACTACATCAGATGCAGGTATTTCGGTCTGGCTTCCGTTACGGATAACTCTTGCATTTGGTGTGCTCATGGCTTTCAGGCTTGCAAGCGACTTCTGAGCTTTTATGTGCTGGACAGTTCCCAGAATTGCATTCATCGTGATCACCGCAAGGATAACTATCGTGCTTTCGAGATTTCCTGTAAATGCAGAAATAACGGATGCGACGATAAGAATAATTACCAGCAGATCAGCAAATTGCTCAAGGAATACCTTGAAGATGCTTTTGGGCTTTTCTTCGGAAATAATGTTTGCGCCGTATTTCTCTCGGCTTTCTTCCGCCTGTTTGGTGGTAAGACCGATCTCACGCGAGGTTCCCAGTGCGTTCAGCACTTCATCTGTGTTTTGATTGAAATAGTTCATAGCTGCTCCTTTTTGTTATCTTTGATCTCTTTATGTTTATTTCTTTCTGAAAAAACAGATCTCATAATAATTAATTATATATTGTAGTTAATTATAACACTTATATGACTAAAAAAGAGTAAAAGATAATATCGTATCAGCTAAAAAACAGTAAAGGATAAAGTGGATAGATCATATAGATCGCTCTATGTGATATAGGTTTGCGTATTTTTTGTGTTGATCTACGCCCTAGGTCATCGATCCTGCGGACTATTTCAGCTGCTTTCCATATTTGAATTTTTGTTTTGGATAATAAAACAGGTCAACATCATAAAGATGATGACCTGTTTTGCGTTATTCTATGATCAGATCAGTCCGTTAACGATATCCTTAAGTATCGCAGCAGCATCAAGGGCATTTACGGAGCCATCGTCAGTGTAATCACAGACACTCTTGTTTTTTGCAGGAGCTATGCCAACAATGTCCATAAGGATAGCAGCCGCGTCCAGAGCATTGATCGTTCCGTTGCCGTCAGCGTCACCGCGAAGACCGTCATTCAGAATGAGAGCGTAAGTGCCGGCCACGTTGAGCGGAAGCGCAGCAGTGCCGTCATCAGCGACAGTAACAGTGCATACAGCGAATGCTGTGCCGTCTTTTTCACCGTAGATGGTTGATGCCTTTCCAGCGTCAGCTTTATCAAATATGTAGACAAAAGCTGTGGGAGCGTTAGTGGAGGAAACTCTGAACTTCAGTTCAGGCTTCTTGGGAAGCGGAGATCTGAACTGAGCAGGGTAGAGGATGTCAAGATCCATTTCGGTACATTCGATAACGTCTGCGCCGTCTATACGCCAGGAGATGAGCGGAGTATCGCGGAAAGTCACGATAGCATCGGATTTCTGCAGCGCTTCAGAGATGATCTCCGGTACATCAGTGCAGCCATTGAGGTCGACGGTGAGCCTGCCATCGGCAGCGAGCTTTTCGATCATCGCGGCGATCTGATACCAGTTATAGTTAACGCCGTCAATGGATGGTGAGTCGCTGGAGGTAACACCTCCGCCACCGCCGTAACCTCCTGTGCTACCCGAGCCACCAGAACTGCCCGAGCCACCAGAACTGCCCGAGCCACCAGAACTGCCCGAGCCACCAGAACTGCCCGAGCCGCCTGAGCTGCCCGAACTGCCTGAGTTTCCAGAGCCACCCGAATTGCCAGAGCCGCCTGAGCTGCCCGAACTGCCTGAGTTTCCAGAGCCACCCGAATTGCCAGAGCCGCCTGAACTGTCCGAGTTGCCACTGCCTGTGGGATTTGTAAAGTTGTCCTTGTAGTTGTCGCCGCAGTGAGTGCAAGTATGCAGGGTGTAACCCTGATCTGTAGCAGTAGGGGAGATAACTTCGCTGTGATAGTCATGCTTTAGTATATCGATTTTTTCTGTGTAGATATCACCGCAATCTGGGCATTCATATACTACTGCACCTTCAGTAAGGCAGCTTGCCTCCTGGATCACGGTTTTTGTGTATCTGTGTTCGCACAGGGCTTCGGGCAGGAAATCACTTGCGTATTCAAAGCCGCATATCTTGCAGTGTCGGATGGTCTTGCCATCTGTTTTTCTTATACGGTCAACGAATTCGTGTCCCTTAGCAGCGGTCATATCCTCATATTCGTAACCGCATTTTGTACAGGCGTGACGAGTAACAGTATCCTTTGTGCAGTGACCTTCTCTTGTAACAGTATCAGTGAAAGTGTGCTCGCACTGGGACAGCGCATCGGGCGTATATTCAAATTGTACGCTCTCTATCCACAGCTTGTCACCGCTCCACATACCGAATACCTTATCTCTGCCCTCAAGTTCGTATGTGCCAAGCCATACCTTTCTTGTGGTAGCCTTCAGCGCAGGGTCTTCGGATGTGTCAGTGCCGATCTCGGAGAAGTCAACAGTTGCATAAGCGGAAACGCTGTCGTAAGCGTCGTTGTATTCGAACACGATATCAATGCCAAGAACACGGCTCTCATAACCGCCGAGATCAGCGATATCCTCGAACATCGGGATCGTTGTGTAGTCACCAAAAACGGTCTTTGTCTGCTCGCCGTTATAGGGACGTGTGATGTTTCCAAAGGGGTCATAATGGGAGAGCTGCCAGCACCTTCCTACATCGAATTCAGCACCGTACTGGAAGTGAGCCTCACAGAATCGCTTGTGGTTTGTGTCAGCGATGAAGCCTTCCATGTAGTCCTTTGTTATCCTGCAGGAGCCAGTTATAAGACCATAGTTGCCCTGTCCGTAGCCGAGAGCGATACCGTAATAATAGTCGTCGTCCTCGGAGAAGATGAACATCAGGTTACGCTTGCCTTGCCATGCCGTGCTGTAATGAGTGTCGTAGTAGACACTTGCTGTCATGCCCTGAAGTGCATCGCCCGAGATCTTCTCATCATCGAAGACGATGGCAAATGTAGATCTGTTTGCGTTGTCCGCGCTGCTGTAATTTTCGTCACGTGAATGATCGGTGAAGTAAGCGTCATTACCGGAGGGACTTACAGCTACTTCGTGGTGATGTGTCTGTGCCATCACGTCAAGCCGCTGTTCGGGTGTGAGATTATCCCTGAACTCGTAGTAGTTGAACGGACGTGCCTCTGTCTCATTCGGCATTACTGCCATGTTGTAACGTGAGTTGAGATACAGTGATGTCGTGGAGGTGTCGATATAACTGTCGAACAGTGACTCAAGTGCAGCCTTTTGCTCGGGAGTTCTGTCCCTGAAATCATACAGCAGATATTCTTTGTCGTTTACCGTACTGGTCCAGATGTTAGGTACATCGAACACATCATCCTGCGGGTCGGGATCGTTTGTGTTCTGCTCAATATTCTTTTCGGGAGCTTCAGGGTAGTTTACTTCAAGTCGCTCGCCGTTGACGTAAGTGATGAGATGGGGTACGGACCAGCTTGTAACATCGTCCTTTGTTACCGTCAGAGTTTCATCATGAGCAGTAGCGGGATCATCTTTCTGATCGTTGAAGTAAAGGGTATGCAGCATGAACTCATTGTTCTTACAGTTCTGCAGAAGGATATCATCTGCTACATCATATGGTGTAATGGGGTAATTCACCTTGTAATCGCCGCTGTCAACTGTATTGAACATATTGCCTGCGATGCGTGCATCTGAGATTGAAGTGACTTCGTTTCCATTTTCGTCTGTGTATCTGATGGTGGGGCTGTCGAACTGGATACAGTTGCTTTCGTAGGTCATCGTACCCAGCTGTGCGTTACCGATAAGACGCAGACCGTCACTGATGTGGTAGAATATCATCGGCTTTCCTGTAATAGCATCAGGCTGATCAATAGGGAAGTTGGAGTTCACCATATGGTTTACAATGCTGCCCCTGCCGCCACGGGTCAGTGTGTTGCCGACAAAAACGTCGTTCTTGCCGAAGCTGTAATTATATGTGTAGTCGATGATGTTGCCGCGGTAAACACTGTTGCCGTCGCCCAGCAGCTTCTTGCCGTTGGAGAACTGACCGAATTCCAGCCAGCAGGCACGCCAGGTGGAGTTCTTGAAATCGGAGTTGCTTATGAAGTATCGGTAGTTGAGGTCGCCGGGCGTGATGCCGTCCGCGCCCTCTTCCCATGTACTTGCTGTACCGTAAACGTTCTTTATGAGCAGATTGTCGGTAATGGTCTTATAGAAGAAGCCATAATCGCAGTACTGGATAGAACCGTCGGACATTACGGAGTTGTTGATGCGGCAGTTGACAAATGCACCGACGCCTCGCGCAATACTGGAGAATGTGAATGCGAATTTATCGAAGTTTACGTTGTAGAAACCGCCTGCATTGCAGTTCTGCATATACAGACTTGTGTTCAGAAAATAACCGTTGATGGGGGCATTGTCATCTGCACTCATGACGAAAATACCCTTGCCGTTCATGTCTGTTGTCTTCTGGGCACGGATAGTGCCGTTGAAGAATACACGGTATGTGGCACCGCCGCGCAGTACGATAGGCTTGTCGGTGTAGTAGGTGCCCGGGTCGATGTAGAGTATAGCGTCATGTGTTGCAACGTAGTCGAATGCGGACTGCAGCTTTTCGTAGTTGGAGCCTGGATTCCAGCTCATGCCGCCGAAGTCTTCCTCGAAATATACCTTTTCAATATTGGGGTCGTTGAAATCCTTGCTGTAACGCTGCTCAAGTCCCATGTCCCAGAGCTGCTGCTCGTCTGCGCCTACCTTGCCAAGTTCTGTGTAGCCTGCTGTCTTTTTGTCGGGATCAAGGAATGCGGAGAGGTCAACATATCGGCAGAACTCGGGTGAAACATAAATACCATCATCAAGCCAGCTTACAGGCTTATCGCCACGCACGCCGATGCCGCCCATTGCAGGAGTGCCATCGGCATTGTTCCAGCCCTTTTCGCCCCAGATAACAACTGTGTAATCCTCCCAGCCTTCTGTGTAAGGACGTCCTTGCTTCCAGTCGTCTATCATGAGGTTTTCGTATTTCCAGTCGTTTATCTTGAAGGCATTATCGGTGAAGTATACGTTCTGTGAGCCTGTACGCTTTCCGCTGTAGCTTGCGACCCATTCGGAGTTGTTCAGCTCGACTAGGGTAGTCCATTCCAGAGAATCACATTCGATCTTGTTCTGTGCGAATGTTCCGCCGCCGTGAAGTATGATCATCGGGATACAGTTTCCGTTGCGGTGGTTGCCGCCTGCACGGTAATCGTTGAGGTAGTTCTCATGGATGACGTATCCCTTGCCCGGGAACATCCACTTTTTTTGTTCTGAATCCCAGTATCTTGTTTCGTGGTCATAAGGCTGGATGCCCATGCTCTCGAAATATGCTGCGATATCATTGTAGGAGCAGTCCTTGAACAGACATCCGCTGACAGAGTTGGAATCCACCGTCGTGTCTATTGCAAATCCGTATACACGTTCAAGCGTAAGGTTTGAATATGATGTATGAGGACACCAGCAGCCTGCGCCTGTTCGTGTAAACAGGAAGTTTCCTATGTAGGAATTGGAGAACAGTGTAGTGCCCATGCTGAAGTTCAGCTGAAACACCGGCAGACGTTCGTAACCGTCTTCGTTTACATAGTAACCGCCGTAGAAGTAGTTGTCGTAATAAAAAGCGTCATTGGTCTGCACTCCGTAAAGTGCAATACGACACGGACCGCAGGTGATATCCTTTACTCTTGAAAGCATATCGGTGAATGTCCATCTCATGAAGCACTGGAAGCCCGAAAGAGCAAGGTTGCTCAGTCCGCCGTAAGCCATACGGACACGGTAGAACAACGAATAGCTTTCGTGCGGATTTACCTGATCGCTGCAGATATTATTCAGGATCTGCTCAGGGGTGCTTGTAGGCTTGAAGCTCTGGTGAGCGTTACTTACAACGAATGTAAGGTCGCTGATGTTGCCGAAGTACCAAGAGTATGTTTCGTTAAGGTTTTTGTTGGTAAAGAATCCGCTTACATCAACGGGATTGCCGTCAGCGTCCTTCAGATGCGGTTCAACAACGAAAACCGACTTGCCTGCAACGCCGTTGATATCTGTATATCCCCACAGATATACGGATTTCCTGAAGTAGTACACGCCTTCCTCGACGAATACCTGTGCACAGTTGGTGGAGTCACGGGGATCATGCTCCGCACGTGCGACCTCAAGTGCCTTGTTAAGCATATCCGAATAATCGTAGTAGGGATCATCGGGATTATAATCGGGGAACACGAGTTCGTTGTTCTCGTCCCTCAGTGTTACCATATCTGATGGGAAGTAGACAACCTTGTCATGCTTGTAGAAGTTGTTGTTTGTGTCGTTTTCGGGACGCATACCGATCTCGCCCGAATGACCGTACTTTATCATACCGTCGTTAGGGTCGTAGTCGATGGCGAAAGGAGTGCGTTCCTCAGCGGCAAGTGATGTCAGCGTGAACGGTGACATTCCGAGGAAGATGCTGAATACCATCAGCATTGCCGTAATGAACGACAGTGATCTTTTAGCTTTAGTTTTCATATAATTCCTTTCTCTGCAGGGAAATACAAGTTCCGTTACAGGAAGATACTTTAATACATTATTATTCTACTGTAAATATAGATGTATTTCAATATTCTGCGTTTAACAGGTCGATATAGCGTTCAACTGGCTGTATTTGAGTGCGAAATGCCATATTGTTGTATGAAATGCCGTTTTGGGTGCGCGGCGCATGAAATTCCAATGTCTGATGCTTTGTGAATATCTGAGCGAGGATGTCTGTTGCTTTATATCTGTTTTGTTCTTGACAATAAACATAAATGGCTATATAATAATGTTGTGAAATTTATGCGGTGTGAAATTCCGCGGAGGAGTGATTTGATGAAGAAAGACAGAAATTTGTGCGTGATCATGGCTGATATCACGGAGGATTACCGTGATGATTACCTGGTCGGACTGGAAAAGCAGGCAAATCGTATGGGTTATGTTACCACTGTGTTTTCTATGCCGCTTCTCAACCAACTCAAAACAGGCGGAGAAGAAAGTGTTTACGATCTGATTGATTATGACAGATATGACGGTGTCGTATTTTTTGAGAAGTCATTTTCTGCCCATAAATCACTTGCAAAGCGGCTTGAAAAGGAGATCGCGGAAAAGTGTAACAAGCCCGTTGTGGTGATTGGCAATTCCAACGTTTTCACGGATGTTTTCATGGGAGATCACAGCAGAAATATCGAGCAGCTTACAGATCACATCATTGAACAGCATGGCTGCGAGCTTTTATATCTGCTGGGCGGATATCATGATTTCCCGACTAATACCGATAAGGGCTTTGTGAATTCGCTTAAGAAGCATGGTATACATTTTACAGATGACAATATGTTCTACGGTGGCTTCTGGCGTGAATGTGCGGATAATCTTGCAAAGGATATTGCCTGTGGTGCAGTGGAAAAGCCTGATGCTGTTATATGCTACAGCGATATAATCGCATTTTTCTTTATCAAGGCTCTTACGAAATACGGAATCCGTGTTCCTGAGGATATAATAGTTGCGGGTTACAGCGCTGCAGCCTGCTCGCAGAATGGTATCATTTCCATCACTACCTGTACCTGTGATGCTGAGTATATAGGCAGGATGGCGGCTGCGTGTCTGCATTCGCGTGTAACAGGTGAGGAGCCGCCTGCGATAAACAGACCCCGTGCCAATATCATAACAGGTATGAGCTGTGGCTGCGGAAGCAATCAGCATATCGATATGCGTTTTCGGCTCGAACTGCACGAGAAGCGTAGTATTCAGGATATCTGCTACGCAAACAGCGAGCTTGATGAAAAGCTTCTTGAATGCACCGATTATATTCAGCTTTCTGATGTCATCGCCCAGACTCATTATCTTATTGCAGACAAAAGTCTGATGTCTGTCAATCTGTGTCTGAATGCAAATACTTCACGTTGTATCTACATGACCGATAGCGTAGGAACGGGTAATTTCACTGATTTTAACAGCACGTTCATACTTCCTTTCGAGCCTGCAAACAGCGAGCTTCCGAATAATCTTCATGTTCTGCCTGTTGTGTTCAGAGGACGATGCTACGGTCACGTTACGGTAGGCTATAATGAGCCAGTGGCATATAATCTTATCCTGAAAGAGTACATTAAACGTCTTGCTATAAGTCTTGAGGTCATGGAGCTACGTGGCATCGCTGAGGCCGTATCATCGCATGACACTGAACAGGTCGTAACGGGGGATAAGCATAAACTGAATACGGTATTTGTTTGTAAGGGAGATGCTCTTCATAAGGTCGCAGTAGATAATGTACTGTTCTTTGAAACCGAAGGAAGGACAACCATGGCGGTAATGAAGACAGGCAGATATGCGGTCAGAAGCTCCCTTACACAGCTTGAGCAGATGCTGGACAAGGATGTGTTCATGCGTGTTTCTAAATCAGCGCTGCTCAATCTCACTAAGGTGATAAGCTATTCGCCTGGTAATGACAGAACTTTGCTTGCTGCGCTTGTTGGTAATGTAACAGTTCGTGTGTCGAGAAAGTGTGCACCTGAATTCAAGGAAAGATTGGCTGAGGTCTGATTTGCTCTTGACTAAATTCCGATCTGATGGTAAAATGTAGTTAGTTTGATTAGGAAACTAAAGTGTGTGCAGTTGTGTGAATGTTTGATGCGCTTCTGTGTGATAACTAAATTGTCATCTGAGGAGGTACTGTATTGAAAATGCTTAAATGGATTCTGATAGGTGTCGCGGTGATCGCGGTTGTGATAGTGATTATCCTGCTGTTACCCATAATTTCAACTATTCTGAAGCCTGAGGATCACATACTTGATGGTGGAGATATGGCGAATAAGTCTTATTTAAAGAGTGTTACATATTCCGAGGCGGGTGATATGTCAGGCGGCAGCATTTATATAAAGATGTACATCGATGAAGCAGGAATGGTCTGGCTTGATGTAAGTGAGTGTGCTGCGGCAGGCGCTGATGAGATCAGCAATACATATCAGCTTGACAGGAATGCTGTTTACGAATTCAACACTCTGTTTGATGAAAAACTTATGAGCAGATGTGTTGATTTGCCTGATAGTGAATTTATATTACTGGATGCTGCTTTATCAAGCGTAAATATCGAATTTTCCGATCGTACTATCAGCTTCAACAGTAATCAGGAGTTTCCTGAGGAATGTATCGGTGCGATCGGCGCTACTCGGTCGCTTCTGCAAAGCTTTATACCTGTAAACAACTAATGTAGCTATAGGTCAATTGAAAGTGAGTGGTTACGATATGCTGAAAAGAGCAACAATGCTGCTTTGCGCTGCAGCAATTATACTGAATCTTACTGCCTGAGATAACGAAAACTCATTTGTTACCTTTCCTGCTTGGTAATTATTTTGACATCACAGGTAGGATGATCTTACCATATAAAAATACTGAGGCTCTCCACATGCGGAGAGCCTCTCTCTTATGTATTCATATTCGACAATTTTCAAATGATTATTAGATTCATATCACTATTTTGACGCTAAGGAATTATGCGCAGGGGAGTGTATGAAAGGCTTAAAAAGACAATGGAGAATGGAAGGTCTTTGTCAATATTGTGGAGGATATATTAGTACATGGGATGATAAATGCTTGGATTGTGATATGATAAAAGACTATCATCATGAAGTTGAACTAAAGATAGAATGGCGGATGGTTTCATAGACCATCCGCTTGTTTGTGATCACGTGTTTCCTGTTGTAACACTTCTCGACGTTATTTAATGTTCCTCGACAATTAATAACGATTAGCAATAGTATACCTTCGTAAGCATGATCGACTCATAGAAATCCACCAATATCAATTACGGGAGCAGATATAAACTGCTCATTTTTGGTTGCTTTTATTAAAATTGCAGCCTCGAAAATGTATGTATAATCAAAGTAAAAAATACCATATATGCCATTAAATGAGAATTAGTTTATTGGATTAATTGTACAAAAACAATTGACAAAGTTGAAAATATATGATACAATTAGTACATAAAAACGGAATATTATTTTTCCGTGACAGGAGGTATCAGAAACATGAAGAAAAATGGCATTCTCAACAGCGAGATCTCACGGGTGCTGTCGTATATGGGTCATACAGACCTGATATGCATAGGCGACTGCGGACTTCCCGTACCCGATGAAACAGAGCGTATCGATCTTGCACTGATTTTCGGTGTTCCGACATTTATGCAGACGCTCGAAGCATTGGCTGGGGATATGAAGATCGAGAAGCTCTTCCTTGCAGAGGAGATAAAGACAGTAAATCCTGAGGTGTTCGGACAGATTCAGAAGCTGCTGTCAGAGAAGGAGATAGAGTATGCGTTTATCTCTCATGCTGATCTCAAGGAACTTACAAAGCAGTGTAAGGCAGTGATACGCACAGGCGAGACCACACCTTATGCGAACATTATCCTGCAATCGGGCTGCATA
The DNA here is from genome assembly GCA_017465665.1 of Oscillospiraceae bacterium. GTDB lineage: Bacteria > Bacillota > Clostridia > Oscillospirales > Ruminococcaceae > CAG-115. Next base: position 16,438 of record JAFTVU010000069.1, read on the forward strand.
TTTGCATGAGTAAAGGAGCGTGAAGCATGAAGATTGAAATGAAAGGGATCAATAAGTCGTTCGGCTCAAATCAGGTGCTGAAAGACGCAGGATTCCTTCTTGAAGACGGCGAGGTCCATGCACTGATGGGCGAAAACGGTGCAGGAAAATCTACGCTTATGAAGATACTTACAGGCGTCTATACAAGAGATTCGGGAACGGTGCTTGTGGACGGTCAGGAGGTAGTATACAAATCTCCGCAAGAGGCTGAAAAGGCAGGCATCGTGTTCATTTATCAGGAGCTTAACGTTCTTTTTGACTTGACTGTTGAGGAAAATCTCTTCATGGGTAAGGAGATAACAAAGGGCTTCGGCATCTGCGACCGCAAGGCTATGCGTGCAAAGGCGCAGGAGGTCATGGACAGGATGGGCGTTAACATACCCATAAACGCAGTGATGTCTGACCTTTCCGTAGGTCAGCAACAGATGGTTGAAATATGCAAGGCTCTGATGGTGGATGCAAAGGTGCTTATCATGGACGAGCCTACAGCGGCTCTCACCCAGAGTGAGACAGAGGGTCTGTTCAAGCTGATCAAGAGCCTGCGTGAAAAGGGCGTATCCATCGTTTATATCTCTCACCGTATGGAGGAGATATTCGAGCTGTGCGACCGTATCACGATACTGCGTGACGGCACCTATGTTGATACAAAGTACATAAAGGATATCAATATGGATGATATCGTCCGTATGATGATAGGTCGTGAGATCGGCGAGCGTTACCCCAAGCGTGAAGGCATCACCATCGGTGACGAGGTCATCCGTGTGGAGGGACTGACAAAGGGTAAGACTTTCAGGGATGTAAGCTTCAGCGTAAAGGCCGGCGAGGTGCTTGGCGTATCAGGTCTGATGGGCGCAGGCCGCACTGAAATAATGCAGGCAATATTCGGAAATCTCCCGTACGACAGCGGTAAGATCTATATAGGTGGCAACGAGGTTCGTATAAAGAATGCGAGGGATGCAATAAATGCAGGCATCGGCTTTATCACAGAGGATAGAAAGACCGAGGGTCTGCTGCTTGAAAAGAGCATTTCGGATAATATCGTGCTCGCAAATCTTGACAAGGTATCAGACAAGAGCGTTGTCAGAAAGAATAAGGTCAACGAGCTTGTAAAGAAGGGTATCAGGATGTTATCAAGGCGATAGTAATTCTGGTAGCAGTTCTTTCCGACCGTAAGAGATAAAACTTGAATTTTCACAGGAGGTAATTCCATGAGATCTATCAGAAAAATACTTGCACTTGTACTCAGCGTGCTTGTGCTTTGTTTAAGCGGATGCTCACTTATAACCATTGACGGTGAGGATTACGGTGCGGCTGCAGATTATACAGGCAACGGCTCCATCGGTCTTTCAGTATCCACTCAGAATAACCCGTTCTTTGTTACCCTTGTTCAGGGTGCAAAGGCTGCTGCAGACAAGGCAGGCGTACAGCTCGTAGTAGTTGACGCAGGCGATGATGCAGCAAAGCAGGTAAGTGATATTGAGGATCTTATCGCTAAGAATGTAAGCGTACTTATCGTAAATCCTGTTGACTCCGATACAGTATCCTCTGTTGTACAGACAGCGGTAAACAAGGGCGTCAAGGTCATCTCCGCAGACCGTGTTGTAAACGGTGTTGATATCGATTGTCAGATAGCATCTGATAATGTTCTCGGTGCTGAACTTGCAACACAGTACATCGTCGATATGGTCGGTGAGGGTGCAAAGGTGGCGGAGCTTCAGGGCATCAGCGGTGCTTCCGCAGCTATCGACAGAGGTACAGGTTTCCACAATATTGCAGATGCCAAGCTTGAAGTAGTAGCAAGCCAGCCTGCTGATTTTGACCGTACAAAGGGTATGACCGTTATGGAGAATATGCTTCAGGGCAACGGTGATATCAAGGCTGTATTTGCAGCAAATGACGAGATGGCGCTTGGTGCTATGGAAGCAATTGCAGCTTCCCGTAAGGATATACTTGTTGTAGGCTTTGACGCAACAGATGATGCTATCTCTTCGATCAAGGACGGTAGAATGGGTGCAACCATAGCACAGCAGCCTGACCTCATCGGTGCAACTGCAGTTGAAACTGCTATCAAGCTGATGAACGGCGAGGAAGTTCCGAAGTCCATCCCTGTTGAGGTTACACTTGTAACAAGGGAAAACGCAGGTTGATCCTGATTAAAAGACCTGCCTTGCAGCTGCAGGGCAGGATCTTCAGATAACGGAGGCAAGAATGAAAGTACTTACTATTGGCTCTATGAATATAGACCATGTATATAGTGTGGATCACATTGTACAGCCGGGCGAAACTCTCACCACCGGGGGAATGAATATCTTCCTTGGTGGAAAGGGAATCAACCAGTCGATGGCACTTGCAAAGGCAGGTGCACAGGTCTATCACAGTGGTATGATAGGCGAGGACGGAACGATGTTCCTTGACGCCTGCAAAGAATACGGCGTGAACAGCGATTACATCCGCACCATCGAGGAAAAGACAGGACACACCATTATTCAGGTGGATAAAAATGCTCAGAATTGCATACTGCTTTACGGTGGTGCAAACAGATGCCTTACAGAGGAGTTTGTTGATGAAGTTCTGAGCCACTTTGAAAAGGACGATATCCTGCTCTTGCAGAACGAGGTAAATCTTTTACCGTACATCATAGATACAGCGTATGAAAAGGGAATGCAGATAGCACTCAATCCCTCGCCGTTCGATGATAAGCTGAACGAATGTGACCTCACTAAGATCAGCATCTTTCTTCTAAACGAGATCGAGGGTGGACAGATCACTGGTGAGAGCGAGCCGGCAGCTATACTTGATAAGCTTCAGTTGCTTTACCCGAATGCGAGAATCGTGCTTACACTGGGTAAGGACGGAGCAGTCTATGCTCATAGAAATGAGCGATATGAGCAGCCGATATTTAAGGTTGAAGCGGTGGATACAACAGCGGCTGGCGATACTTTTACAGGATATTTCCTTGCCGGTCTCATTGATGGTATGGCGGTGCCTGATATACTCCGTATGAGTGCAAAGGCTTCGTCAATAGCGGTAACAAGACACGGTGCGGTACAGTCGATCCCATACCGAAGTGAAGTTGAAGAATCACTGAAATAAATAATAAAAGATCCATTGTTTTTTGCAATGGATCTTTTTGCTTGTTAACCAAACCTCCCCCTGAGCTTCTCCAGAGCTCGTTTCTCTATCCTTGATATATACGACCGCGACATTGACGTCTGAGCTGCAGATGTCAGCAAGCGTAAGTGCATTGCCCTCTGTGTCAGAGTAGATCGGGGCACGGTTTGTGCAATATAAGTATCCCTCAGACACCGAGAGAAAACGGGAGCAGATATAACCTGCTCCCGTTTAAATACGATCAAGTTCCTTTATACATTCTCCGATATTCAGTGGGCGAAAATCCTATAACCTGCTTGAACAGCTTTGTGAAATAGCTGGGAGTATCAATGCCTGACAACTCTGCTATCTCTGTAATAGTCAACTCCGTATTCATCAGCAGACCCTCTGCGTAGCCAATCCTTACAGTGTTGGTATATTCGGAATAATTCATGCCTGTTGCTTCCTTGAAGATGCGACTGAAGTTATAATAACTGGTGCCTGTAATTTGTGCGGCAGTGTTCATGTCAGGAATGTGTTTAGGGTCGTTGGTTATCAGGTCGATTACTTCGTTAAGCGAGTTGAGCTTTGTGAGATTGCTGTATTTATCTGAAATGTACGCCTTTTTGTCTGATAAGAGGCAGGAAATTAGCTCGAATACAAGGCTGTTTCGTCTGCACTCGATGGCAGCCGCCTGCCTGAAATCATAAGGCTCGTTATTGAGCAGCAGCTTTTCTCTCTCGCTGTTGGAGGCAAGACGTATCATGGTCTCGTAAGCTTTTTCGTTTTCGTTAAGTTCGATGTATGGAAGCTCTCCCTCCAGAACAAGCTTCATTTCGGGTCTGATTATGGTGGAAAGACTGCTGAGAAACGACGTCGAAAACTGGAGGACAATATCCTCTACATCGGTTATATTATCGTTTCCGTGCATCACAAGCGGAGGTATAAGAAATAACGTGTTCTTTTTTATGTGGTATTTCTTGCCGTTGAATATCTGATATCGTTCGCCGCTGAGGATAAAGGATATCTCATAATAGGAGTGGCAGTGCAGGGGATAATTGCCCTTTTCGTCTGACGCATATGCTGAACAGCTTATATGTGATTTTGACGGCGGCTCTGAACGTTGAAACTGACTCTGATATAGCATGAACATACACCTCCAATATAGTGTAAGTATATCACGGGCAACAAAAAAATACAAGCGGAATTTTCCTGAAATATCATCTGTGTTTATTTTGCACAGAGAGGTTTCTGCGAAATTGTACAAATAAACAAATTTGCTGCTTTTGCAAAAAAATACAACATATCTGCAAATATTTGTATTCAATTCAGAGCCGAAATGTATTATACTTTATATAACAACGGCTTTCACATCTTGAAAGGAGTTTTATATGAGCTTTGATGAATTATTGATAAAGACCATCCCCTCAGAGCGTCAGCTCAGCTTTCAGCAGCTTGAGTTCTATGCGTTCGTCCATTTCACAGTAAACACGTTTACGGGACTTGAGTGGGGTGACGGCAAGGAATCCCCCGAAATCTTCAACCCCGAAAAGCTGGATGCTGAACAGTGGGTAAAGGCGATAAAGTCCGCAGGAATGAAAGGACTTATTCTCACCTGCAAGCACCATGACGGCTTCTGCCTGTGGCAGAGTAAGCACACCCAGCATTCCGTTGCTTCTTCGCCTTTCAGGGGCGGCAAGGGCGATGTGGTTAAAGAGGTATCCGAGGCCTGTGCGAAATACGGCATAAAGTTCGGTGTATACCTCTCCCCGTGGGACAGAAACTGTAAGCTTTACGGCCAGGGCAAGGCGTACGACGACTACTTTATCAGTCAGCTCACAGAGCTTCTGACGAACTACGGTGAGGTGTTCTCGGTGTGGTTTGACGGAGCCTGCGGCGAGGGCGAGAACGGCAAGAAGCAGTATTATGACTGGGACAGATATTACGCAACTATAAGAGAATTACAGCCTAATGCCTGTATCAACGTCTGCGGCCCTGATATCCGCTGGTGCGGCAACGAGGCAGGCTACACCCGCAAGGCAGAGTGGAGCGTAGTCCCTGCCCGAACGAGGGATACCGAGAAGATAGCCGAGAACAGCCAGCACGAGGACAACGAGGAGTTCCGTCAGCGTCAGATACATGCATGGGACGGTGATCTCGGCAGTCGTGAGATACTTGAGGGCGAAACAGATCTAGTATGGTATCCTGCGGAGGTCAATACCTCCATCCGTCCGGGTTGGTTCTATCACGATCACGAGGATGATAAGGTGCGCTCGCTTGATGATCTCATCAATGTGTATAACTGCTCCGTCGGCGGAAATGCGACATTCCTGCTGAATATTCCGCCCACACCCGATGGTCTGTTCCACGAAAACGATGTGAAGCGATTAGAGGATATAGGCGAGTATCTGCGCAGGAACTTCAGCAATAACGTGCTGGAAAACGCAAAGCTTTCCTGCAACGAGAGCCTTGACGGCTTCGGCATTGAGAACGTTCGCTGTGACAGCTATGACAGCTATTTCCGCACCGCTGACGGAACTACAACAGCAGCAATAGACATCCGTTGGGACAAGCCTGTTGATATCGCAAATATTGTCCTTAAGGAGAATATCCGCCTTAGCCAGCGCATTGAAAACTTTACTGTCATCGCCCATCTCGGCGATGCTTCCGAGGAAATATACAGCGGCACTGTTGTCGGCTATAAGCGTATAATTCCGCTTAAAGACGGTGTAAAGGCTGACAGGCTTACCATCAGTATTACAGATTCCAGAGTAGCCCCCACATTGTCCTTTATCGGAGTGTATGAAAAAATCGACTGACGGAGGTCATATATGAATTTAGCACTGATTTCAGCTAAAGGCAGCCCGAAAAGCAGGCTGATATATCACGAAGACCCTATCGCTTTGCATATAGGTACACAGGATGACCACTGTTGGTTCGTTCCCTTTGCAAAGGGTGAGGATGCGTTTTCCTCAAAGGAGGCTTCGTCACAGGTCGAGATGCTCAATGGCGACTGGGGCTTCAGATACTATGACAGCGTAATTGATCTCGAGGATGATTTCATCAATGCAGCCTTTACGGGTACCATCCCTGTGCCGTCAAACTGGCAGCTTCATGGCTACGACAAGCCACAGTACACGAACATTTGCTATCCCATAACCTACGATCCACCGTATGTTCCTGATGATACGCCTGTGGGAGTATATCAGCGGAAATACAGCTACACCCCCGACGGCTCAGACCGCCTGCTGACCTTTGAGGGTGTTGACAGCTGCCTGTATCTGTTTGTGAATGACGAGTTTGCAGGATACACTCAGGTATCCCATGCGTTCTCCGAGTTTGACATAACACCGTTTCTGAACGAGGGTGACAACATTATTACCGCAGCAGTGCTAAAATGGTGCGACGGTACATATCTCGAAGATCAGGACAAGATACGTCTTTCTGGAATATTCCGTGATGTGTATGTCGTATCCCGTCCTAAGAAAAGAATTACTGACTACACGATAACCACAGCCATTAGGGACGGCAGTGCAGTGTTCGGCTTTGATGTAAAGGGTTGCGACGCTGATATTACGCTTGTAGCACCCGACGGCAGTACGGTATTCAGCGCAAAGGCGCAGGAGGGAACTCCCGTAAGCATGGTCATAGACGAGCCGCAGCTGTGGTCTGCTGAGAAGCCTGTGTTGTACTCTCTCGTCATAAGCACAGCAGATGAAGTTATCGGAGAAAAAGTTGGCATAAGGGAGATTGCGGTCACAGACGGTGTCGTTACACTGAACGGCACACCAATTAAACTGCTGGGCGCAAACCGCCACGACAGCTATCCCGAGAGCGGATATTACGCAAGCGAAGCACAGATGCGAAAAGACCTCACCATGATGAAGCAGCATAATATGAACGCTGTGCGTACCTCGCATTATACCAATGCGCCTATGTTCTATCGCTTATGTGACGAATACGGTCTGTATGTGGTAGCGGAAGCAGATTTCGAGAGCCATGGCTGTGTTGAGGTATACAATGATTTCAAGTGGCAGTGGTCGGACGGCTACAACGGTATCGCACTGCTTGCAAAGGAGCCATCCTATAAAGCCGCAATAGTAGACAGAGCCAAGAAGCTTGTAACGCAGCACCGCAACCGCCCGTCCATCATATTCTGGTCGCTCGGTAACGAAAGCGGTTACGGAGAGAACGTGCTTGCAGCGGCAGAGTATGTGAAATCTGCCGATCCCACACGACTCCTGCATTACGAAAGCATCCACAAGCTGGATGACGCACCGCACGATATCCTCGATATGGTGTCGATAATGTATATGTCCCTTGATGGAATGAGAGATTTTCTCAAAAAAGAGGACGAAAAGCGCCCTCTATTCCTTTGTGAATACAGCCATGCTATGGGTAACGGCTCAGGAGACCTTGAGGACTACCACGAGATGTTCTTCTCCTCAGAGCGTTTTGTGGGCGGCTGTATCTGGGAATGGTGCGATCATGCACTTCCTCAGGGGACTACCAACGACGGCAGGATAAAATACGGCTACGGCGGCGATTTCGGTGAGCGCCACAACGACGGAAACTTCTGCATGGACGGCCTCGTATATCCCGACAGAACACCGCATACAGGTCTGCTTGAAGCAAAGCAGGTATACCGTCCTGTGCGTGTACACAGAGAAGACGGAAGGTTTATCCTGACAAGCTATCTCGCCTTTGAGGATGCAGGAAAACTGCTCGATTGCCGTTATGAGATAGGCGACCTTAACGGAATTAAATCGGAGGGAACTCTTGAATTCTCTGTACAGCCTATGGGCAGTACGGAGCTTATCATAGATGGCGCTGAAAGCTGTACCGCCGATAATACGTTCATCAATCTTTACTTCACCGCAAAGAGCGATACGCTGTGGTGCGAAAAGGGTTACCCCGTCTGCTTTGAGCAAATAATGCTGACAGCGATAAAGTCTGCACAGCCTGATGAAAGCAGGGAAGTGCCTGTCCTTACTGAATCTGCGCTCAGCTTTACGGTCACTGCGTGCGATGTCACCTATACTGTCGACCGACGCAGGGGCTGCATAAGCTCTGTCTGCAAGGGAGAAACAGAGCTGCTCGGAAAGCCGATGGAGTTCAACTTCTTCCGTGCACCTACCGATAACGACCACATGAAATGGGATTGGTACAGGGCACACCTCCATGAGCCTGTGACAAAGGTATACAGCACCTCTGCCGAGATGCAGGATAACAGCGTGGTCATAACGGTATCCCATTCCTTTGGCTGGAGCATCTATCAGCCGTTTGCAAAGGGAAAAACAAGACTGATATTCAGCGGTAATGGCGTGCGTATCATCTCTGATATGCAGACAAGCAACAAGGTGTCTTTCCTGCCGCGCTTCGGAATAAGGCTGTTCCTGACGAAAAGCTTTGATACTGCAGGCTACTGCGGCTACGGTCCGTATGAAAGCTACATCGACAAGCATCAGGCCTCCCGCTTCGGCTGCTTTACCGTTCCGATTTCCGAAATGCACGAGGACTATATCCGTCCGCAGGAGAATTCCTCGCATTACGGCTGCATCAGTGCAGAGGTCAGCGGCAGTGACGGCAGGATATGCTTTGCAGGCGAATGCTTCTCCTTCAACGCTTCCGAATACACACAGGAGGAGCTTTCCGATAAGCGTCACAACTATGAGCTTCAGAAGTGCGAATACAACGTCATTTGTATTGACAGTGGCATGGCAGGAGTAGGCTCTGCCTCCTGCGGTCCTGCGCTTGATGAAAAATACCGCATTTCACTTCCTGATTTGCATTTTGATATAACAATAAGCGTTTTATAAGATATTGCAGTGATGTATCGCACAGAGCGTTTTCAGCAGTATATAAAAATAACGGGAGCAGATCGTTCTGCTCCCGTATTTCTATGTTTTTATTGGATTAATGTTTTTGAGTGAGAAATCTCATCTGTATTCATTTATCATGGCTTCTATAACGGGAGCGTACTCCTCGCTGAGCTGCGTCCATGAGTCACCGTCAAACAGCGGTCCGCCGAAAAGCTTGTCTTTGGCTGTGATGAGCTCGCTGTCAAAGCCGTTGCAGTCCTCAAACACGAAATTGAACTTTGTCGGATCCTTCATGTCTATCCAGAGGTCATACAGTTCGGGATCCCATACGAGCTGCCACTTGCGCATTCCCTCGTATTTGCCCTCAATATAGTAAACAGGTTCGGGATTGATGGCTCTGTCACGGGCTGTCGCTCTTACTTCCTCATCTATCTCGTAGATTCTGTTGAGGTGGATCCAGTCGATAGCACCTTCGATGTTCTTTGCACCCTTAGGCACCATATAGCCGAACGTATCATAAGCGATGGTATAAGTTTCAGAGGAGGGGTCACGAGGGAACGGAACAAATGCGAAATCTGATACAACTCCGCAGATGTCATTTTCAACACCCTTCAGGTTCTGCACAGCGGATGCCGCTTCGGAATATACCCAATCGGGATTCATACCGTAGAACAGCACTCTGTCGGAGTTCTTTGCCCATAACTGAGGAGAGAGCCAGTCAACAAATTCGTTCTGATAAACAAGACCGTCACGGTAAAGTGTAGACGCAAACTGCATCGCACGTGCTAAATTGGGATCGTTGATATTGTTGACGATAGTGCCGTCTTTTCTGACATCGATAAGCGGAACGCCCGTCGTAGCAACAAAGCTCATAGCATGAGTGCCTGCGTATCCGATCTTTTCGTCATCAATATTACACCATTCAACGCAAAGCTCTCTGAAAGTGTCCCATGTCCAGTTGTTCTGAAGGTACAGATCATACGGGTCAGTCAGACCAGCTTCAATTACTTCCTTGCGGTTATAGTTGATCGCAAAATTTGTAATGGTCTGATAGGGATAGTAATAATGCTTTCCCTCATAAACGAAATCTTCGGCAAGATGGGCAATACCCTCCCAGATAGGTGATTCAAGATTTACATATTCGTCGAGCGGCTCATACAGGTTTCTCTTTAATCCATACGGGTAGGATTGCCATTCGTATGTCGTACAGTCAGGTGAATCTCCTGATGCGATCAGTACACCGAGCTTCTCGAAATAAGCGTCGCCGCTGGAAGATGAGATGTATTCGATCTCGCCGCCGTATTTCTCAGAGGTAAAGATGCTGTATACCTCTGTGCTGCGGTTGCGGATATCGTTATATCCGAGGAACTTCACTGTACCGGCATTTCCGCTTGGGACATATTCCTCATTGATTACATCTCTGATCTTTTCGTCGGTAGCGGCATTTTCGTCAGGGTCGGTAGTGGTAACTGCAGCCGTAGTCGTAGTAGCTGCAGAAAGAGATGATGAAGGAGCAGATATTCCTTGTGATGGACTTTCGTTGCAGGCTGTCATTGTAATTATCATAGTAACAGAAAGGGCAACGGATGCGGTTTTTCTTAATTTGGTCATAGTGTCAACTCCTTTTTCGGTTTAGGTAATAACCTTACTTATAGTATAATACGTTCGCCGAAGAAAAGAAATAGAATAATTTGTTGAATAATTATACTTTTTTGCGGAATTCCGAAGTTACGGACCACTATGACAAATACGAAATTTTAATTCCTCATCTCTAATTCTAAGCACCTTAACGCTAAGCGTTATTCATCTTGGGAACAGCTCTCTTATGTATTCATACATCCTCCGAACCCGCACCACCAGCCGTTTCAGCGAGGGACAGAGCCAGTGCCTCGGACTGTAACAATGTGTTCAGCGAGGGGTCGCCCTCACGGATACGCATGGTTCTGCGAATTTCCTTAGGGATAACGATTCGTCCCAGATCGTCTATACGACGGACAATACCTGTTGCTTTCATATATTCAAATCCTTTCATAGAAATAATCTGCTTATGTCTGCATAGGTATTGTTTACAAATGACGGGAAAATATACATTTATTTCGACAATATCTGCGGCAAAGATCATCTCAGCTTTTTGGCGCTTTTGACTTCAAGCGTTTTACCGTCAACTGTAAAGCTTATATCAAATCCGCCGTAGCTCATTGTGTATATCCTCTCGGGTGAGTTCTGATATTGCGGTCGTGGATCCTGTGCGAGAAGCTCCTTGACAGCCTGCTCTGATCTACCCAAAGCGTTAGCAATATCCTGTGGTATCGATACCTGAAGCGTACCTGCGCGCTCATCCAGTGCAAAGCCATTTGAAGCTTCAGGATGACTGTCAACATACGCGAGATACGGTTTGATATCGTATATCGGCGTGTTATCCATGATATCTGCGCCTGATACAGTAATGACAGGACCGTCCTTGGTGCTCAGTTCTATTTTTTCTATTTTGACGCAGCTCAGACCTATTGGGTTTGGGCGGTATGGAGCGCGTGTGGCAAAAACTCCCATTCTTGTGTTGCCGCCGAGCCGCGGTGGTCTGACAGTGGGTGACCAGTCATCTCTTACTGCTTCTGAGAACTGCCATATCAGCCATAGATGTGAATATTGCTCCAGACCGCGCAGTGCATCAGGATTGCGGTATTCAGGTGTAAAGATGATGCGTGCTGTAACCGAATTGACAAGTCCGCTCTGACGGGGAATACCGAATTTTTCAGGGAAGTCACAGCGCAGATGCGCGATCGTTTTTAGTTCCATATCAGCCTCCGATAAGTTCTCTGATAGCCTTTTCCACCAGCTTTACTTCCTCGTGAAACTCATTGGCAGAAACTCTGATTCCGCCGCTTCCGAGAATAATGAGCTGTTCCACATTATCAGAAGTAGCAACGCGTACCTTGTGGTCGCGTCCCAGCTTGTGAGCTACCTTTTCGATGTACATATCAGCCGTTTCGGCTTCCTTTGTGTATACTACATTTATTCCTCCTACGGTCTCTACCTCTCTGTGGCTGCCTTTTACTTTATATGCGTCAAAAACGAGTATGAGATTGCACTGCCTGAAGCCCTGATAGTTACAAAGGATATTGATAAGCGTGCTTCGTGCAAGATCAAGATTGTCCTTGGCGAGCTTATTCAGCTCTTCCCATGCGAAGATGATATTGTATCCATCCACCAGCAGATACTCGGGACCTTTCGGGGGAGGAGGCAGCTTCGGTATCTTCTTATACTCGGGCTGTTTTTCGTTTCGCATTGCATTGCGGGGGTTACGGTCGATCTTGCCGTAGGTGCGCTCAAATATCTCCATAAGCTCCTTGTCGGTAGCCATGCGCTGTTTGTAGGAGGATATCTGCTGCTGGGCAGCAGTATCGGCGTCATCGGATGTATCTGTGCTGCCACCGAATCTTATGCCGCTGTCAACGTGCATTCTGTAAGGTGCTTCATCCCACTTTACGATCACACCTGCGCCGTGTGAGCAGAAAACGCTGTCTGCGGAATTGTCCACATCGCTGTCAACATCATAGCCTATCTCCGCAATAACTTCCTCAGCGTTGTGGCAGGGGAAATATCCCTTGGGAATACAAGTAAGTCTGCCCTTACCATGAGTGTAGCTTATTACCTCGCTCTGGTAATCGCGCATTTTTGCAACAGGTGCAGAGCCGTTGAGCGTTGTGGTATCGCCGTTTGTTATGGGTGGCTGCATTTCACATTCCATGCGCTGGATATCTGTCATTGCTCTGCCGACACACTCTGACGGCACATCCAGTTTAAAGTCATACCACGGCTCCAGTAAAACTGATTTTGCACTGCGCAAGCCCTGACGAACAGCGCGATAGGTCGCCTGACGGAAATCTCCGCCCTCGGTATGCTTGATGTGTGCCTTGCCTGCAACAAGAGTTATCTTCATATCTGTGATGGGAGAGCCTGTAAGAACTCCAATATGGACTTTTTCCTCAAGATGCGTAAGAATCAGCCTCTGCCAGTTGGTATCCAGAGAATCTCTCTGAAGATCCGTGCAGAATTGCAGACCTGTTCCTCTTTCGGCAGGCTCCATCAGCAGATGCACTTCTGCGTAATGACGAAGCGGCTCATAATGACCTACGCCCTCAACAGGTGCTTCGATTGTCTCCTTATAGGTGATACTTCCGCGGTCAAAGCTTACATCCAAGTTATATCGGTCTGCTATCATAGTTTTAAGGATCTCAAGCTGGATCTCACCCATGAGCTGTACATGTATCTCCTGCAGCCGCTCGTTCCATATCACATGCATCTGAGGCTCCTGCTCCTCCAGCTTGTGAAGCTGCTGAAGTGCGGTCTGCACATCAGTTTTAGGTGGCAGTATCAGTTTATATGTCAGCACAGGCTCAAGGACAGGGGAAAGGCTGTTGCGCTCAAAGCCCAGACCCTCGCCTGCAAAGGTCTTTGTAAGGCCTGTAACAGCGCATACTCCGCCTGCAGGAAGCTCGTCCACGGCAGTGAATTTGGTTCCCGAATATACGCGAATCTGATTGATCTTTTCAGACCAGCCGTTTCCGTCTATAAGAGAGCGAACTTTAAGAGTACCGCCTGTTACTTTAAGATGTGTAAGTCGTGCGCCTTGCTCATCCTGTGTTATTTTGTATACTCTGGCACCAAACTGTTCGGAGTAATCAGGTTGAATAGTATATCTGTCCAGTAATCTGAGCAGCTCATCGATACCATTCAGCTTCAGCGCAGAGCCAAACAGGCAGGGGAATACCTCGCGGTTTGATATTGCCGCGGAAATAAGATCGTCGGTGATATCGCCACTGTCAAGATAAGCGTTCATAAGCTCTTCGCTGCATTCGGCAAGATCTTCGTTGATCTCATTACGGTCGCGAAGTGGTGAGAAGTCGCAGCAGCCGCCTGAAAGCTTCTGCTTTAATTCTTTGAGCAGAGATTCCTTAGTAAGATATGATATATCCATTTTGTTGATAAAAATGAATGTGGGGATATTATATCTTATCAGCAGCTGCCACAGTGTTTCGGTATGGCTCTGAACACCGTCTGTACCACTTATGACTAATACTGCATAATCCAGCACCTGCAGTGCGCGTTCCATTTCTGCGGAAAAATCCACATGCCCTGGAGTGTCAAGTAAAGTTACCGAAGAGGAGGGGAGTGAAACCTCTGCTTGCTTTGAAAAGATGGTTATTCCGCGGCTGCGTTCCATGCTGTCAGTATCCAGAAAAGCGTTGCCGTGGTCAACTCTGCCCAGCTTCCGTATTCCGCCCGAACAGTACAGCAAACCCTCGGAAAGCGTAGTTTTTCCTGAGTCAACATGGGCGAGCATACCTATTACAAGTCGCTTCATACAGTCATCTTCCTTTGTAAATGAATTTGTAACAAAAAAGTCACTGTGCAGGATAATGTCTGCACAGTGGCGCGGTTATTTTTTGTTGAGGATCACCGTTGCAGTGGCAAATCTCTTGCAGTGTGCAACAGAAAGATTGTAAACATAGTTCTCACGTTCTGTCAGCATCTTTGCAAGACCCGAAGTGATGATGAAAGGGGAATCCAATCTGTCACGAAGAACTGTGATATCACGTGCTCTTACAACGCGTGTTCCTGTGCCGATGGCTTTTGCGAATGCGACCTTTGCACAGTAGTTTTCCGCGATCATAGTCGGGCTCATATGGTGATTAACTATGTGGCGTATCTCATCTGCAGAAAAGTATTTGGAAAGGAACTTGGGATTACGCGCAATTCTTCTGATACGGTCTATCTCTATGATCCCTGTTCCAATTCTGATAAAAATATTATTTGGCATTGTGTGTTATCTTTATGCGGAGCTGGTTCGGCACCTCCTGCATAATTGCCTCCCTTGTTTTTTCGTTGGGATTGAATATCAGCATTACCTTACCGTAAGCACCGTGCTGTGCCAGCAGATAGTGTGCGTCCTTTTCGTATCCTGTGGTTGCGTGTACCGTAGCATCAACCTTGATATCATCGGCAGCAGGGTAGGGCGCAAAGTCTTCGGCGGAGCGGAGATCTATTGTGATAAGTCTCTTGCGCTTGCGTCTGCCGATGATCTTATCGATATCCATTTCATCATTTGTGATTATGTACTCATATTCCACGTCCATATTGCTGACAAGGTAAACACCGAGACCAAGTACACCAAAAACCAGCAGTATGAGTGTATAAGCAGCAAATACGATAGAAAGCCACATAAGCAGAGTGGCAATAAGTATAGCGCCGACAGATATAAGTATTTTTTTTGCTTTATCACCGCCTGTAGGAGTGCGGGTAACAAGCTGTTCCGAATAGGTATCCATTAAAATTGCTCCTTGAAAAATGCTGTATATCAGTATTTTAAGCTATACTGATATTCGTTGATATAGGTAGAATTATACCACAAATAAATAAAAAAAGCAATAGCTTTTTTATGTAATTCGCATAAAATTTTGTGAAAATTGTGTTGAAAAATCGGAAGCAGATAAAAAAGTTGTGATAAATCATAAATGGTATTGCTTTTTTTGTGCATATTTGATATAATAAAATAGTACGTTTATACGCAGATATTAACATTATTATATAATGGGGGTATATATCAATGCCTTGCTTTGCAGATAAAAAACGAATCGTTATCAAGGTAGGAAGCTCTACTCTTGCCTATTCTACAGGTCACCTTAATATAAGAAAATGCTATGAGCTGATAGAGGTCATGTCCGATCTCAAAAATTCGGGAAAAGAGATCGTCTTTGTAACGTCAGGAGCGCAGGGCGTCGGCGCTGCGAGAGCGGGACTTCCGTGCAAGCCCACTGATATGCCCGGTAAGCAGGCATGCGCCGCTATCGGTCAGTCCGAGCTTATGACTTTCTACAGCGAGAACTTCGGTAAGTTCAACCATAAGGTAGCTCAGCTTCTGCTTACGCGTGATGTTATCTCCAACAAGGAGCGTAAGTTCAATGTTGTCAACACCTTTGACAAGCTGTTTGAAATGGGCATTATACCTATTATAAATGCAAATGACGCTGTTTCCATCAAGCAGCTTGATTTTGATGAGAATGACACGCTTTCCGCAATCGTTGCTTCGTTGTGTGAGGCTGATCTGCTTATCATGCTGACCGATGTTGACGGTCTGTATGACGGCGATCCAAAGCTTCCTGAGTCTAAGCTCATCCGTGAAGTGGACGCCATCACACCTGAGATAATCTCGGTTGCACAGGGCGCAGGAAGTGCACTTGGCTCAGGCGGTATGCTTACAAAGATAGAGGCTGCAAAGATCGCTACCGAAGCCGGTATTGATACAGTTATCATTAATGGCGACAGCCCCCTGAAGCTTTATGAGCTGTTTGAGGGTGACGCTGTGTGTACATATTTCAGGAAAAAGGAGCAGTAAGGCTATGGAGTACATTGAAGAACTTGGCTTAAAGGCAAAGGCTGCTGAGCCTGTTATAATATCCCTTAAGGTTTCAGAGAAGAATGCCGTTCTGGCTGAGATAGCAAAGCGCCTGAGACGTGACAGTGCCGCTCTTATCGAAGCAAACCGACTTGATATCGAAGCGGCTGAGAAGAACGGTATGTCTAAGGCTATGATAGATCGTCTTACTCTTACTCCCGAGCGTATCGAGGGTATGGCTGACGGTGTGGATACAGTGATCGCATTACCCGATCCCGTGGGTGCTGTTATCGGTGGCAGCGAGCTTGCAAACGGTCTGCGCGTTGTGAAGAAGCGTGTTCCTATCGGAACTATCGGAATCATATTTGAATCCCGTCCCAATGTTACCGTGGATGCGGCTGCTCTTTGTTTCAAGGCAGGCAATACAGTTATCCTGCGCGGCGGCAGTGACGCAATTAATTCCAACAAGGCTCTTGTTTCGCTCATGCGCGGCGCAATAAAGGATTGCGGCTTTGATGAGAATGCAGTACAGCTCGTTGAGGATACTTCCCGTTCTGTAGCCAACGCAATGATGAAGCTGAACAAGTATATCGATCTGCTTATTCCCCGTGGCGGCGGCGGACTTATCCGCGCAGTTATAGAGAATGCAACTATCCCTGTAATTCAGACAGGTGAGGGTAATTGTCATGTATATGTTGACGCTTCTGCCGATATCGATATGGCTGTCAGCATTGTAAACAATGCAAAAACTCAGCGTCCCTCCGTATGTAATGCGATAGAGAATATCCTCGTTCATAAGGATATTGCTCCTGCTTTCTTCGCAAAGCTCGATGAGCTCTGGCAGGGTAAGATCAAGGTAGTAGGCGATGAGGCTACAGCTTCCTATATCGGAGTAGAGAAGATAGCTGAGGATGCCGATTATGCTACCGAGTTCCTTGATTACAAGCTCTCCTCCAGGGTCGTTAATGACGTGAATGAGGCAATTTCTCACATCAATCGTTTTGGAACTAAGCACAGTGAATGTATCGTCACATCTGATATAAAAAATGCAGATCTGTTCCAGAAGATGGTGGATGCGGCTGCTGTATATGTAAACGCAAGCACAAGGTTCACAGATGGCTTTGAGTTCGGTCTGGGTGCGGAGATAGGTATTTCCACGCAGAAGCTGCACGCAAGAGGGCCTATGGGACTTGAAGCGCTTACCACATATAAGTATCTGATCAACGGCGACGGTCAGATAAGGGGCTAACCGAAAGGAAGATATATGGCAAGAAGAAAAAGAAATTCCGCACCGAAGGAGAAAAAGCAGAATGGTGAAAAGGTGATAGATCAGCTTTTCGGTTCTCTTGACGCTGAGGATATCGAGGATGATATAGCGGAGCTGGGCGGCAACGAGCCTGCGGAAGTACCTGCGCTGCCTGAGCCTGTCAAGAAAAAGAGATTCTTCTTTGGCTTTGCTGTATTTGTGATAATAATGGCGATTGTCGGCTGTGTCTCCACTGTTAGATTCGCAGTTGATATGACAGGAAAGCTGCTGGACAATACATCTCTTAAAAACGAGTTTGCACAGTTTATTTTCCCGATGGTGGTAAACGATATCGCACCGTTTGACAGCATTGATGAGATACCCAATACCTCTAAGATCACCTGTGCTATCTGGAATATACTGCTCACTAAGGATACCACTCCTTACGAGGATGGTCTCGGCGGTCTGCTCATACCTGAGTATGATGTTATGGCGTCCTGCAAGGAGATGTTCGGAAGCACTGTTGTTATGGAGCATCAGTCTGTAGGCACGGGCGAGGTAAGGTTCTCCTATGACGAAGAAAAGCACCTTTACTGGGTCCAGAAGAATATCCGTTATCTGACGTATG
The DNA here is from genome assembly GCA_017465665.1 of Oscillospiraceae bacterium. Taxonomy (GTDB): domain Bacteria; phylum Bacillota; class Clostridia; order Oscillospirales; family Ruminococcaceae; genus CAG-115. The sequence continues at coordinate 34,659 of JAFTVU010000069.1, forward strand.
CTCCTGCCATCGTTGAAATGGAGCAGGTAGACGGAAACTACAGGCTTATCGTAGGTTATCTTCCTCCGTCGCTTGCTACGGTATCAGGTATCAGCGGTATGGAGGTATCGCCCGATAAGTACCGTATCTACACTATCAACAGATGGGATGGTAAGAATACCCTACTTTCTGTTGAGTTCTGCAATGATTACGAGCCTGCCACAGATGATAGATAACAGTATTGCATTTTATGGCAATTTGTGATATACTGATATATTGGCATGGCAGATCATCGTTAATAAATAATGCCGCATGGCAAAAAAATAAATATTTCCGTTCAGGAAGGATTGGTCAATAAAAATGAAAGAACAGTTACAAAGCATTAAGGAAACGGCTCTCGCCGCTATTGAAGCCTGCTCCGATCTCAAGGAGATGGACGCTCTGCGTGTTAAGTTCCTCGGCAAGAAGGGTGAGCTTACGGCTATCCTGAAGCAGATGGGCGGACTTTCCGCTGAGGAGCGCCCTGTTATCGGTCAGCTTGCAAATGATGTACGAGCTGCTATCGAGGATGCTATCAAGACAAAGTCTGATGCGCTGAAGTCAGCAGAGACCGAGAAGCGTCTTGCAGCAGAGGCTCTCGATGTTACAATGCCAGGCAAGAAGCTTTCTGTCGGCAGACGTCATCCTATGAACATCGTTCTGGATGAGCTTAAGGAGATATTCCGTGGCATGGGTTATACAGTTGTAGACGGCCCTGAGGTAGAGACCACGAACTTCTGTTTTGATATGCTTCTCACAAAGGAAGGACATCCTGCACGTGATCCCCAGGATACATTCTATATCACTGATGATGTTATCCTCAGAACCCAGACCTCCTCTGTACAGATCAGACAGATGCTCAAGCAGAAGCCTCCTTTTGCTATCATCAGCCCGGGTCGTGTATACAGACGCGATGAAGTAGACGCAACACATTCGCCTATCTTCCATCAGTGTGAGGGCCTTGTTGTTGATAAGAATCTTACCTTTGCAGATCTCAAGGGCACACTTGAGGAGTTTGCAAAGCGTCTTTACGGCGAGGATATGAAGCTGAAGTTCAGACCTCATCACTTCCCGTACACTGAGCCCAGCTGTGAGATCGACTTCCAGTGCTTCCGCTGCGGCGGCAAGGGCTGTCCCATGTGTAAGGGCGAGGGCTGGATCGAGATCCTCGGCGCAGGCGTTGTTCGTCCTGAGGTACTGGAGAACTGCGGCATCGATTCCGAGGAATACACTGGTTTTGCATTTGGTATCGGTATTGAGCGTATCACAATGCTCAGATACGAGATTGATGATATGCGCTATATCTACGAGAATGATATGCGCTTCCTGAAGCAGTTCTGATATCACATACAGTGTAACTGATACTTAATATTAAGGAGATAGATAAAAGTGGATCTTTCAATGAAATGGCTTAACGATTATGTTAAGACCGATATGCCAATAAAGGATTTCTGCGATGGAATGACAATGAGCGGAAGCAAGGTCGAGACCTATTCCGTTCAGGGCGCCGATATTACCAACGTTGTTGTCGGCAAATGTGTAGAGATGGAAAAGCATCCCGATGCCGATTCTCTCTGGGTTTGTAAGGTCGATGTAGGCGCTGAGGCTCCCGTTCAGATCGTTACCTCCGCACAGAATGTTTTCGTGGGTGCATTTCTTCCTGTTGCACTTCACAATGCAACCTGCTACAATCATAAAGATATGAGCTTTATGAAGATAAAGAAAGGCAATATGAGAGGCGTTCGCAGTGAGGGCATGATGTGCTCTTACGAGGAACTCAACCTCACACTTGCCGATGTTCCTTATTCTTCTGCTGACGGTATTCTCATCCTCAATGATGATCCTGATTTCGATAAGATGACCGTTGGTATGGATATCCATGACGCTCTTGGCTTCAACGATACCACTGTTGAGTTTGAGATCACCAATAACAGACCTGATTGCCTCTCCGTTCTCGGTCTGGCAAGAGAGGCATCTGCAACCTTTGATCTGCCTTACAATTATGTAGAGCCTAAGTTCACAGGTGTAGATGGCAAGGCAACTGATTATATCAGCGTTGATGTAAAGAATGCTTCTCTGTGCTCCAGATACATGGCAGCAGTTGTAAAGAATGTAAAGATAGGACCTTCTCCGCGCTGGATGGTAGAACGCCTGAATGCAAGTGGTGTAAGAGCTATCAATAATTTTGTAGATATCACAAACTTCGTAATGCTGGAATATGGTCATCCCATGCACGCATTTGATCTGCGTTATGTGGAGGATTCAAAGATAGTTGTACGTAACGCCGATGCAGGCGAGAAGATCACGATCCTTGACGGTTCAGAGATCGAGCTGAGCCCCGAGATGCTGATAATCGCTGACGGCAAGAAGCCTATCGCTGTTGCAGGCGTTATGGGCGGCGAGTACAGCGGTATCATGGAGGATACCAACACTGTAGTTTTCGAAGCAGCTTGCTTCGATGGCGTATCCGTAAGACTTACAGCAAAGAAGATCAACAAGCGTACAGACGCATCCTCCCGTTTTGAAAAGGGTCTTGATCCCATCAATGCAAAGCCTGCTCTTATGAGAGCACTCGAGCTGGTTGAAATGCTCGGCTGCGGCGAGGTTGTCCGTGAATATATCGATGTGGATAATGCTAACAAGCAGCCTCAGAAGCTGAAGCATGACGCTCAGTGGATAAACGAGCATCTCGGTATCGAGATCCCCGAGCAGCAGCAGATAGACATCTTCAAGAAGCTCGGCTTCGGTTATGAGGATGGCAGCGTTATCGTTCCCAATACAAGAATCGATATCGTACGTCAGTGTGACCTTGCAGAGGAAGTTGCAAGAATTTATGGATATAATAAGATACCCTCTACGGTTCCCAAGCTGTCTGCAAACAGTAAGGTAACTCCCGAGCAGCATTTCGAGAAGAAGATGGTCGATATCATGGTTGCACAGGGCTTCTATGAGACCATGACATTCAGCTTCATCTCTCCCAAGTCCTATGAGAAGCTCAACTTTTGTGATGATAAGAAGTCCAGTGTTGTTCTTACAAATCCTCTCGGCGAGGACACAAGCGTAATGAGGACATCCATGCTTCCCTCTATGATGACAGTCGTTTCCACAAACGTTGCAAGCAGAAATCTTTCTGCACGTCTGTTTGAGGTCGGACGTATATTCACTCCCACAGATGATAAACTTCCTGTAGAGAATGATGTAATGGGATTCTGTGCTTATGGTGCAGATGAAGATTTCTACACTATAAAGGGCGTTATCGAGGAGCTGCTCGAGGATATGGTCATTGACGCACGCTTTGTTCCTGTTAAGGATAACAAGACATTCCATCCGGGCAGATGTGCTGATATCGTGGTGAATGGTACGGTTATCGGTACTTTCGGCGAGGTTCATCCCTCTGTTGCTGAAAAGTACGATGTTTCCTGCCGTGTATATGCCGGTGAGCTCTGGCTTGCTCCCATGTTTGAGGCTCAGGGCGCTGAACGCAAGTACAAGGCTCTGCCCAAGTATCCTGCAATGACCCGTGACCTCAGCCTGCTTTGTGATGAGGATGTTACATCCGATACTATCATTGATATTATCAAGGCTAGTGCGAAGTATCTGGAGAGCGTATCGGTATTTGATATGTACAAGGGTGAGCAGGTTCCTGCAGGTAAGAAGAGCCTGTCTTACAAGATGGTTCTCCGTAAGGACGGTACAATGACAGATGAAGAGGCTGACAGCTCCGTAGAGCGTGTGCTTAAGGCTCTTGCAGAAAAGGATATAGTTCTCAGAACATAATAGGAGGAGATCAGATGGCATTCAGTTTTAAAAAGATCACAGCTGCAGCAATCGCTGCGGTATGTGCAGCTTCTATGACAGGCTGTATGGATACAGGTTATATCGGTACAGTTGATGGCATGGAGATAAGAAACGGCATTTATCTTTGGTGTATGCAGACCGCTTACGGCGATGGCTACACCGAGGTGACCGAGGTCAAGGAGGAGGCAGGAGACACCTCCGAGATTTCTGATATTTTCGTTGAAACTATCGATGGCAAGCCTGCTAACGAATGGATCAAGGAAAATGCGGTTGTTGAGCTCAGACGTTACGTTGCAGTAAACCGCCTCTTTGAGGAGAATGGTCTTGCTCTTACTGCTGAGGAAAATGCAGATATTCAGGAGTATGTAAACAGTATCTGGGACAATGAGGATATGTATGCACAGTATATCTATGGCACAAAGACTATGGGCGAGTATTATGAGTCCATCGGTATGGGCATGGATACTATAAGGGATGTATACACTACAAATCAGAAAGAGGCAAAGCTGCTGGAGGCTCTTTATTCCGAGGGTGGCTCCAAGGCTCTTTCCGATGAGCAGATAAATAGTTTCCTCACAGAGAATATTGCTAACGTTAAGTATATCGAGCTGCCTTTCAAGGATATGTACGGTCTTTCTCTTTCTACCGATGAGGAAAAGGCTGAGGTAGTAGCAAAGGCTCAGGGTTATGTTGACCGTTTCAACGGTGGCGAAAGCTTCATTGAGATCAGATATGACTATGATCTTGAAAATGCACAGAATGACGCTATGATCGAGCAGGAGGCTGCATTTGAGGCAATGACATATGATGTTCCCACTGAGGAAGAGTGGGACAAGGCAATGGAAGAAGCAAAGGCAAGCGCTACTGCTGACAAGGTTGAAACTGTTGAGGAACTTGAAGTTGCAGTAAATAAGGAGTCTTCTAACCTTAATGAGGAGCTTACTGAGTTCATCTGGAACATGGCAATTGACGGCAAGGCTTATCTGCTTGAAACAGATAATGCAGCTTATATGGTAGTTCGCGATGATATCACAACAAAGGAAGCATGGAAGAACGATAACAAGGCAGCTATTCTTGATGAGATGGTTGGCGAGGAGTTTGATGCTTACCTTATTGAAGTTGGTGCATCCTATACTGTTGAGCTGGATGATAATCTTATAAATAAGAAGTACTCTCCCGATAGCTACAAGGCTTTTAACAGAGAGGATTAATAACGATCTGCCGCTTGCGCTTCGCGTAGGCGGCATGGTATATTCGGAGCTTTTATGATTAGAGAGATAACAAAGCAGGATCTTAACGGACTTTTGGAGCTGTACACTTATCTGCACGATAATCCGATCCCTGAGATGTCATCAGAGCTTACAGCTATTTGGGAACGTATTATCAGTGACAGATCACATCATATCATCGTTGCTGAGGTGGATGGACGCATACTCGCGTCCTGTGTTTGTGTGATCATTCCTAATCTCACGCACGGACAGCGTCCCTATGCGTTTGTAGAGAATGTAGTCACTCATCCCGATCATCGTAAAAAAGGTCTTGCAACAGCCTGCCTTGATCATGCAAGGGCGCTGGCACAAAAGGAAAACTGTTACAAGATAATGCTGCTTACAGGCTCCAAAGAAGAAAGCACGCTTCGGTTTTATGAGCGTGCAGGATACAACAGCAAGGACAAGACCGCTTTTATACAGTGGTTGTAATGTCCTGAGGTGATTTATGTTACTTATGAGTTTAAATGATGTCGCTATGTCATTTGCTGACAGGGAACTGTTTTCAGGAGTGACATTTGACGTCTATGATGATGACAGGATCGGCTTTGTCGGTGTGAACGGCTGCGGCAAGACCACGCTGTTCCGCCTGCTAAAAGGCGAGCACACTCCCGATGAGGGAGGAATACACATAGCCGGTTCCTGTAAGATGGGCTTTATGGAGCAGTTTTCCTGCCGCAATTCCGACAGGACAGTGCTTGACGAGGCTCTCACCATATTTGACTGGCTGGAGGACATGGAGCTTGAGCTAGAAGAGCTGCATGACAAGATCGACCAGGGAGATCACAGCACCGAAACTATAGAGCGCCAGACCTTACTTACAGAGCGCTTTGAACGCGAGGGCGGACTCACTTACAAGAGCCGCACTGCATCTGCGCTTGCAGGATTAGGCTTCACAGAGAGCGATTTCAAGCTGTCTGTGGGTGTTCTCAGTGGAGGTCAGAAATCAAAGCTTCAGCTTGCAAAGCTGCTTTTGTCGGACGCAAATCTACTGCTTCTTGACGAGCCTACGAACCACCTTGATATCAAGTCGGTGGAATGGCTCGAAAGATTTCTGAATGATTACCGCGGCGCTTATATCGTCATCTCTCATGACCGTTACTTCCTCGATAAAGTAACGAATCGCACACTGGAGCTGGAAAATTGCCATCTTGACGATTACAAGGGCGGATACACGCGCTTCCTCGAACTCAAGGCGGAGGAAATGGAACGCCGCCGCAAGGTGTATGACAGCACCGTTAAGGAGATAAAGCGCATTGAGGGTATAATCGATCAGCAGAAGCGCTGGAATCAAGCGCACAATTATGTCACGATAGCAAGCAAGCAGAAGTCTATCGACAGGCTTGAAGCTACGCTTGTACGTCCCGAAGATGCTCCTGATGCATTGAAATTCAATTTCAAGAGCGCTGACGGCTGCGGAAACGATGTGTTCCACGCAAGCAATATTGGACTTTGTTTTGATGGAAAAAGGCTTTTCCGCAATGTAAATATCGATATCAAAAAAGGGGAGAGGGTATTTCTTCTCGGCAGCAACGGCTGCGGCAAGACCTCTCTGTTCAAGATATTTACGGAGCAGTACACTGCCGATACAGGTGATTTCAATTACGGAACACGTGTGCGGATGGGCTATTTCGATCAGGCGCAGGCAGGGCTTACAGATTCTAAGCGTGCTATCGACGAGATATGGGATATGTACCCCCGTATGACAGAAACACAGGTCAGAACGGCTCTCGGCTCGTTCCTGTTCAAGGGCGATGATGTGTTCAAGCAGGTGTCTGAGCTGAGCGGCGGCGAGCGAGCGCGTATTGCAATATTGAAGCTCATGCTGTCTGGCGCTAATTTCCTGCTGCTGGACGAGCCAACCAACCATCTCGATATAACCTCCTGTGAGGCTCTGGAAAACGCACTGCTGAATTATGACGGTACGATGTTCATTATCTCCCATGACCGTTATCTTATCAATAAGCTTGCAGACAGGATATATTATCTTACTCCTGATGGAGTTAAGGAATACCTCGGCTCTTATGATGCGTATACGCTCACACTCCAGAATACACAGGAGCAGCAGGCGGCAGTTAAGCCGCAGAAAACAGAAAAGGTAAACGAATATAAGCTGAAAAAAGAGCGTGAATCAGAGCGCCGCAAGCTGAATACAAAGATAACCCGTGCGGAAAAGGAGATAGAAGAGCTGGATGCACTCATCGAGCAGAAGACAAATGAGCTTTCGGGGCTTACTGACTATCAGCTTGCAATGGAATTATCCAATGAAATAGAGGAGTTGCGCACTAAGCAGGAAGAAGCGATGACAGTCTGGGAGGAAGCGTCCCTGGCTCTGGAGGAGTTTGATATATGACAAAGCAGATAAGAGAATATCTCTCATACATCCGTGCTTTTATGGCTGAAGAGCATACTAATGAGGAATACCGTGCCGAGCGTGCTTTGTTGCTCAAGCGTATAGAGTTTTATCAGCATGAGCGTCTGATACATCTGCTTGTGACCCTTGCATTTGCGATATTCTTCCTGCTTTCGCTGTTGATGTTCATGCTTGTGAAGCAGATACCTGTACTGGTGCTGTCAGCACTGCTGCTGATACTGCTCGTTCCGTATATCAAGCATTATTATTTCCTTGAGAATTCCGTGCAGGAGCTGTATAGGATCTACTATAAGATCGAAAAAGAATGATAGATCTGCCCTTGTCGCATGACAGGGGCATTTTGTATATTTAAAAATCGTATAAATCTCCACGAATATTGTACAAATCTTCATAACTACTGCACAAAAAAGCGTTCATAAAATTGTACAAATTAAATAAAAGAAATAGGGATAATTTGTAACTATTTTTTGTTCAAAACCCCTTTACAAATCGTATTTTTCTGTTATAATATCTAAAGTGCAGGAAATATTATTTTTCTATATTTTCTGCGGTAGATCATAATATTGAAAACGATTACAAAATTGTATGAAAAGAAAGAGGTGTATAGTATGTTTCTGTTCAGATGGCTGTGGAAGAACATGAAAGGCTGCCGTGCTATCTACATAGTTGCATTGTTCATGACGGTGATATGCCAATCCATGTATATTCTGACGCCGTACTTCACTCAGCAGATAACAGATACGTTCATTATCAACGAAAACGCTGCTGAAAATCTGAAGAACCATTCTGATCTTCTTGTATGGATGCTAATCGCTATGGTCGGATTTACGCTGATACGCGGCGCACTCCAGTACGGAAGCAATATGATGTATGAGCATTCTTCTCAGATGCTGATCTATAACGTGCGTAAGGTGCTGTTTGATAACATTGAGAAGCAGGATGCAACATTCTATAATCGTTATCGTACAGGCGATATCATGACAAGAGTTTCAGGCGATATCGATATGATCCGTCACTCTGTTGCATGGATCATCAAGACCATGCTGGAATGTGTGGTACTGTTCTCCGCATCTCTTATCTTTTTCTTTTCTATAGATTGGCTCATGGCGCTTTGTATGCTTGCTCTTACGCCTGTTATCATGTTTATTACATGGCTGTTCAAACGCAAGGTAGGACCCATGTGGGTCGATCTGCGTGAGCGACTCTCCACCATGAACACAGCCGCTGAGGAGAATATCTCTGGCAACAGAGTCATCAAGGCTTTTGCCCGTGAGGATCACGAGATAGAGCGCTTCGATGAATACAGCAAGGCATATAACATGGCGAACAAGAAAGCTGCATTCATGTGGCTGAAGTTCTTCCCTTATCTTGAAATAACAGCACAGTCGCTCTCGGTCGTTATGCTCGTGTGCGGCGGTCTGTTCGTTATCAGCGGACGTATCACATTCGGTGAGTACACAGCGTTCTCAGGTCTAATCTGGACACTCTCCAACCCCATGAGAACTCTCGGAAACATCGTAAATGACCTCCAGCGCTTTACCGCTTCCGCAAACAAGATAATCGAGATATACTATGGTTCTCCCAGAATAGTAGACCGCTCCGATGCTATCGATAAGCCTGATCGCTTTGAGGGCAGAGTTGAGTTCGATAACGTAAGCTTTTCTTACGGAGATACAAAGGTACTGGACGGTGTTTCGTTTACTGTCGAGCCGGGAGAGACCGTCGTTATCATGGGCGAAACAGGCTCGGGTAAGACAACTCTGGTCGATCTGATTCCACGCATCTATGATGTAGACGGCGGTGCTGTCAAGGTCGACGGTATCAATGTAACTTCTCTTAAGCTCAAGCAGTTGCGCGGAAACATCGGTGTTGCTACACAGGATGTACTGCTCTATTCCGATACCATTGACGGAAACATCAGCTTCGGCGATTCAGATATGCCTGAGGAGGATGTATACAAGGTAGCAAAGGCAGCCGACGCGGACGGATTTATCCGCAGACTCAGCGATGGTTATGATACTATCGTCGGAGAGCGTGGCGTAGGTCTCTCAGGCGGACAGAAGCAGCGTATCTCTCTTGCTAGAGCGCTTGCGGTCAAGCCTGCTATACTTATCCTTGACGATACTACCTCCGCAGTTGACCTTGAAACAGAAAAGCACATTCAGGAAGCACTTGCTTCGCTGGATTTCAGCTGCACCAAGATAATCATTGCCCAGCGTATCTCCACCGCCCGCAATGCAGATAAGATAATCGTGCTTAAGGATGGTAAGATACTGGAGCAGGGAACTCACGAGGAGCTTATCCAGAGAGATGGCTACTACCGTGAGGTATACGAATTGCAGAAGTAAGGAGGGATACAGATGGCTAGAAATAAATTTGACGTTGATGAGCAGCTTGAGACCCCATTTGACATACGTCACTTAAAGCGCTCTCTCAAATACGCTGCACGCTATAAGAAGCGTATTGCGCTCTCGCTTACGCTCAGTGCTATCGGTGTTATTATCGGTCTGATGTCCCCGCTTATCGTTAAGAACGCTATCGATAATTATATGCCCGCAGGAAATATCCCCATGCTTCTTGCAAGCGGCGCAGCTCTGCTTGCCTGTATCGTAGTCAGTGTTATCTTCGCAAAGATACGCTCCACTATGATGACAAAGGTTGGACAGGATATCGTTTACGATATCCGTAAGGACCTTTTTGAGCATATGCAGAAGCTCTCTTTTGATTATTATGACAGCCGACCCCACGGTAAGATACTTACCCGTATCATCAATTATATCAACTCTATCTCCGATCTGATGACCAACGGTCTGATAAATTTTATTCTGGAGATATTCAACCTCATCTTCATTACGATATTCATGTTCTTTGTAAGCTGGCAGCTTGCACTTGTAACAATGGCAGGACTTCCGATATTCGCCCTCGTAATGTTCATTATCAAGAACCATCAGCGCAAGGCGTGGCAGTCTGTTTCAAATAAGAGCTCCAACATGAACGCTTATCTGCACGAGAGCATCGTGGGTGTTAAGATCTCTCAGATATTCACACGCGAGGAAGAGAATGCCGAAATAAACGACAAGCTTGCCAAGGCATATAAGAAATCCTGGATGAAAGCTGTTGCGTTCTCAAACCTTGTATGGCCTACCACTGATATCATCTCGATAACTGTAAGAGCAGGTATCTTTGCGGTTGGACTGCTCGGCTTCGGCGGTACTATCTCGCTAGGTACTATCATGTCCATGACAGATTACTCCGCTCGTTTCTGGCAGCCTCTGATGAACCTTTCCAACCTTATGAACACATTCATCAACGCGGTGGCTTATCTTGAGCGTATCTTTGAGATGATGGATGAGCCAGTAACAGTAGACAATATCGACAAGGCTTCCGAAATGCCTGAGATCAAGGGTGATGTTCATTTCAAGAATGTTACTTTTGCGTATGAGGAGGGCATCAATATCCTTGAAGACCTCAGCTTTGATGTAAAGGCAGGCGAGAGCATCGCGCTTGTCGGTCCTACAGGAGCAGGCAAGACAACTATCGTTAATCTCATTTCCCGTTTCTATAACATAAACGGCGGAACTGTTCTTATTGATGACAGCGATATTTCAAAGGTTACTCTGAAATCGCTTCGTTCACAGATGGGAATCATGCTTCAGGATAGCTTCATCTTCAGCGGTACTATCCGTGATAATATTGCTTACGGCAAGCTGGATGCAACCGATGAAGAGATCAGAAATGCCTGCAGGATAGTTGGTATTGATGATTATATCATGTCGCTCAAGGATGGCTATGCTACCGCCGTAAATGAGCGCGGAAGCGGACTTTCTCAGGGTCAGAAGCAGCTTATTGCATTTGCAAGAACGATAGTATCCGATCCTAAGATACTTGTTCTGGATGAGGCTACATCCTCCATTGACGCAAAGACCGAGCGCTACCTGCAGAATGGTCTGAATCATCTGTTAAAGGGAAGAACATCCTTTATCATAGCTCACCGTCTTTCCACTGTCAGAAACTGCGACAGGATAATGTATGTATCCAATAAGGGCATTACTGAAGCAGGAACACATGATGAGCTTATGGAAAGAAAGGGCGATTATTACAAGCTCTACACCGCACAGAGCGTATAAACCTTGACAGATGATATGATCTGTGCTAAAATAACAACGTGAATATTATACTGCCACCGGGTAGTGAAATGCTGAGCATTCGTGTACACATCGTTAGGTCTTAGAAGATGTGTATTCGGATGCTCATTTTTTTGGAGGAGCTTATGAAGTTGTTTAAGGCATTTTCTGAATTGAGCAGGGGAGAGCTTTTGCTTTGGATCGGCTCTCTTGCCGCTGTTACTGCAGCATTTTTATTCTCAGGCGGTGGAGATATCCTGACTCTGATAGCGTCGCTTCTGGGTGCAACTGCGCTGATCTTCGTATCTAAAGGTATGGTGCTTGGACAGGTGCTTACAGTCGTTTTTGCAGTGTTTTATGGGATCATCTCGTTCTATTTCCGTTACTACGGGGAGATGATAACTTATCTCGGAATGACTGCCCCTATTGCTGTTATGTCTGTTGTATCATGGTTAAAGCACCCGTATAAGAAGACAGCGGTGGTTGAAGTAAATCGTGTCAGCAGAAAGCAAATAGGTCTTATGCTGGTATTTGCGGTGATTGTAACTGTAGCATTTTACTTTATATTAAAGGTGATGGGAAACGCTAACCTTATATTCAGCACTATTTCTGTTACGACCAGCTTTATTGCTTCGTATCTGACATTCCTGCGAAGTGAATTTTATGGGCTCGGCTATGCCGCTAATGATATCGTGCTGATTATCCTATGGATAATGGCTACAGTGGAGGATATCTCATATCTTCCTATGGTAGTGTGCTTTGTCGTTTTCTTTGTCAATGATATATACGGTTTTATCAATTGGAAACGCCTGAAAAAGTCACAGCAAACCAAGTAAAGTTTCATTTAAAAAAGCTTAAGTTTATCTGATATTTGTAAAAACCCCTTGATTTTTTGTGCAAAATGTGCGACAATATAATATATAGTGTCATGTTAATTGTAAAATTATGTCAAAATGTGAAAGGATAAACAAATGGCGCAGTTTTTTAATTTCAAGGGTGACTATTTCGGTCTGACCGAATCTGATATAGAAAAGAATACCGAGCTATACGGCTATAACATATATACGAAGAGTGATAAAAAGCAGGAGGGCTTTTCACTGCTGAGCGTGCTGATCTCCCCCTCGTTCCTGCTAATGTTCATAGCGGGTATACTCAGCTTTTTCGGAACTAATATCTATGCAGGAATAATTATTCTGCTTATTGATGTGTTCTATGCGGTGGCGGAAATGTACTTCGGTACAAGGGCGGATGAAAAGCTGCTGGAAATGCACGCTTCCACAGCTATGAAGTTCCGTGTTATCCGTAACGGTAAGCTGGAGCTTATCGAAAAGGAATACATAGTGCCTGAGGATATCATCGTTGTTCAGGCAGGCGAGCGTGTGCCTGCTGACGCTTATATACAGGAATCCCGCGATCTTACGGCTGATGAAAGTATATTCACAGGCTCAAACAAGCCCGTTTCCAAGTATGCGGGAGCAATGTCAAAAACTGAACTCAGTCAGTCCTTTGTTTACAGCGGTACTACGATCCTTACAGGTATGGCAATATGCAAGGTCAGCGCTGCAGGCGTTGATACAAAGTACTTCCAGAAGATAGGTGAGAAGAAAGATACACATTGCTACTATACACAGATGGAACGCACGGTACATGGAATAATTCCGATGGCTTCTGCTGTTGCCGCTGTGATTGCTCTTATTTCGCTTATTTTCCTTGTTGTAACAAAAAATCCTGTGATAGATTCCGCTCTTCGTGCTATCACTATCGGTCTTTGCTTTTTGCCTGTCGGTATCTCCTCCGTTATCAGGTATTACTATCTCAAGGGTGCGGATGAGCTTCTTGCAAATTCTGCGGTAGTGAAATCCCTCAGCGATATTGAAAAGCTGAATTCAGTGTCTGTACTCTGTATTGAAAAGGAGGGCGCGATATCCAAGACCCATCTTGAGGTCAGGAGCATATTCACACGCAGTGAGGAGCTTCTGTATAAGGTGGGAGTACTGGCATGCGAGCAGAACACCACAGATGAAGCTGAACGAGCCCTGCTTGTGAAAGCAGCATTCTTTGATGAGAACATTAAGGATCTTTATAAGGATAACAAGTTCATTGAACGCATACCCGACAGCAACAGCGTAATGAGCGGTGCTCTCTGGGAGGTTGGAGATTCCCGTCTGTATTGTATCAAGGGTACGCCAGAGCAGATATTGCCGCTTTGTAAGTTCAAGGGAGATCAACTGTTCAATGTACAGAAAAAACAGCGCGAGTATTATTCCGCAGGCTGCAGCGTTATGGCTATCGCTTGTGCGGATGCCGCAGAGCGTGATTGTGACGCCACTGCAGGTTTTGCTTATACCTTTGTCGGTTTCGTTGCGTTTTCTGCGCCCCTGCGTGATTCCGTTTCAAATGCTCTCAAGACCTGTGAGCGTTCAGGCGTTAAGGTAGTTATGCTTTCTGAAGAAAATCCTCATGTGGCGGAAGCTACCGCCCGTATGGTAGGACTAACAGGCAAGACTATCACAGGAAAACAAATATCCGAATCCGTGAAATACGGAAGTGAGCTTATGTATGACGCTGATATCTATGCAAAGGTAACTCCTGAACAGAAGCTTTACATTCTCGACCGTATGAAGAAGCAGGGCGAGGTGGTTGCGATGACAGGTACACGCACCACGGACGCGGAAGCTCTTGAGCTTGCTGATGTGGGAATTACGATTTCCCAGCATACCGCAGGCAGTACCTATGAGGCTTCCGATATTATAATGAACAACGACGATCTTTCGTCCATTGCAGGTATGATCTGCACCGCCAGACAGATACACAGGAACATCAAGCGCGGTGTAGCGGCATTGCTTTCGGGATATTTCGGTATGCTGATACTCACAATACTCAATCTGTTCGGTGAAGAGGGTATGCAGCTCATGCTCAATCCCCAGCTGTTCGCACTGCTTGCCATGATCCTTATTCCGTTTTCTGCTATCGCTTATGTTGGCAACAGGAACGATATGCGCGGAGAAATGCCTCCGTCTGATTATATAGCAGCCCGCAAGATCAATTTCTTCTTCCTGGGAAATTCCCTCGCTATAGGTCTTATGTGCGGAGTAGTTTCTGCTGCTTCCTATATGTTCATGTATAATTCTTCTGATACCGCATTTGCAAGAAGCTGTGCGCTTATTTCCTTTGCGTGCTGTTATTCGCTCTTCGCTCTTATGGGCAATTCCTTTGAGCACCCTGTCCGTGCAGTGATACGCGCAGGCCGAGCATCCTACATCAGCAGTGCAGTGATGGTTGCAGTGCCTGTTGCACTTGTGTTCATTCCTCTTGTCAATGAGATGTTCGCGCTGACAGCTATTGACGGACTTGCATTTTTCATTTCTGTAATAACAGGTATCATACCTGTTATCGGATATTCTATCGTAAGAGCTTTTATCAAATTCAACTGATCGGGGAAATATAAATAAATGACTAAACTGGGTACTTATATAAGATTTTTTATAAGCGGACTTGCATTCGGAATAGCTAATGTTATCCCGGGTGTAAGCGGCGGCACTATGCTTGTCGTTTTCGGTATCTATGATAAGCTGACTGAGGCTATTTCAGGCATCAGGTCGATCTTCAAAAACTTTGGATTTCTTCTGTGCTTTGCACTCGGAGCAGGCGGAGGTATTATCGGCTTTGCCTTTATTATTACGTGGCTGTTTGAAGGCTTTGGTGTGCAGACAAATATGTATTTCATCGGACTTATCCTCGGCAGCGTACCGCTCATCGTCCGCACGGCTACTGCGACCGAGAAGATAAAGCCGCTGTGTATTTTGCCTTTTCTTATCGGATTGGGGTTTGTTGTCGGTCTTGCTCTTGCAGAAAACAACACAACAGAGCCTTACCGCCTTGAAAGTGTATATGATGGTCAGACTACAATAGTTACTATCTATAATGACAGCAGCAGGGCAGTGGATTCGTGGGAGATAGAATTTGAGGATGAGAATATCGTTCTCGATGCACGCGGAAGCGGTATGCTTACTGTTACCGATTATCCGACTATGCTCAAGCTTAAAATGCTGTTCGGCATGAAAGTCCCTGCTCTCGCACCGAATATGCTGACGAGCCCCGAGGATTCCCTGTATTCTATCCAGCCTGAGGAATCCGCCAGCTTTACCTATGAGGGTGAACTTCCCGATGTATCGGAAATGAAGCTCAATCTTTCCTACAAGATGGACGTCCTGTTCTTCCTCACGATGATGGTCGCGCTCTTTATCTCAGCCGTTGCTATGATAATCCCAGGCGTATCGGGTAGCTTTGTAATGATGCTGCTTGGCGTTTACACTACTGTTATCGTAGCGATCAAGGATATAGACCTGATGATTATAATTCCTTGTGCTATCGGTGCTGTGCTTGGTATCATGCTCGGCGCACGTCTTATTTCCACACTCATCAAGAAGCACGGGCTTATGATGTACAGTGCTATCATGGGACTTGTTATCGGCTCGGTCTATGCGATACTTCCTGCGGGCTTCGGCTTTAATCTTTCCACAGGATACGGCTTCGTGGCGCTGATATGCGGTATTCTTACCTCTGTGATAATCGACAAGGTCGGCAAGCCAAAAAGTGAATAAATAAAAGGCGGAGTTTATGCTCCGCCTTTTCTGTCATATCCTGTTCTTTATTTTTTGAAGCGCACCTTTTTCAAGCCGCGATACCTGTGCCTGACTTATGCCGATCTCCTTTGCCACTTCTACCTGTGTTTTTCCTCTGAAGAATCTCAGACCCAGTATGCGTTTTTCCCTCTGACCCAGCTGGTGCATTGCCTCTTTGAGCGATATCTCGTCAAGCCAGTTGTCGTCATCATTATGATCGCCCAGCTGATCAAGTACATAGATAGTATCTCCCGATTCTGAGAATACAGGCTCATACAGGGAAATAGGCTCGCTGATTGCTTCAAGTGCGATAACCACATCCTGACGCGGCACACCGATCTCCTTTGCAACAGCTTCAATAGTCGGCTCGTTGCCGTGCTTTATAGTAAGCTGCTCCTTTGCCTGCATAGCGCGGTAAGCAAGATCCCGTATAGATCGGCTTACGCGCACAGGCGTATTGTCGCGCAGATATCGCCTGAGCTCGCCCTGTATCATTGGCACTGCGTATGTTGAGAACTTTACAGGCTGTGTTATATCAAAATTATCTATTGCTTTGATAAGACCGATACATCCTACCTGAAACAGGTCGTCTGCATTTTCGCCGCGCCCCGAAAATCTTTGTATAACACTGAGCACAAGCCGCAGATTTCCGTTGATGAGCTCCTCGCGGGCTTCCATATCACCTTGCTTGACCTTATGCAGCAGCGCCATTTTTTCTGCTTCCTTCAGTACTTTAAGCTTTGACGTGTTTACTCCGCTGATTTCAACTTTATTGTAATACAAAATACCACTCCCGTACAATGAATACTTAGTGCAAAGGTATTATTGTCCGTGAGTGGTATACTTATTCTTTGGTTTTAGTTACAAACTCGTTCAAGCTCCTCCCTCAGCTGCCTTATTATCCTTTTTTCAAGACGTGAAATATAGCTTTGCGATATGCCTATCTCATCAGCCACCTCTTTCTGTGTCTTTTCCTTTCTTCCTGCAAGTCCGAAGCGCATCTCCATAATAAGCCTTTCGCGCGGCGAAAGCTTACCTATAGCTTCGTACAGCAGCTTTTTTTCTACCTCGCCATCAAGGCGCGCGTTTACGCAGTCGCTGTCTGTTCCCAGAACATCCGAAAGCAGCAGCTCGTTTCCGTCCCAGTCGATGTTCAGGGGTTCATCGATAGAAACCTCGTTCCTGTATTGATTTGTTTTTCTCAGATACATAAGTATCTCGTTTTCGATACATCTTGAAGCGTATGTTGCAAGCTTGATATTCTTGTGAACGCTGAAAGTGTTTACCGCCTTGATAAGTCCGATAGTACCGATAGAAACAAGATCTTCAAGTCCTATGCCTGTACTCTCGAATTTCTTTGCGATATATACGACCAGTCTCAGGTTATGCACTATCAGCTTATCACGGGCTGCTTCAAAATCCGTTTCCAGCAGCCTGAAAGCCTCTTCCTCCTCTTCGTGGGAGAGCGGAGGGGGTAGCGTATCTGAGCCGTTTATGTAGTGCGCGTATTCTGTGCCTGCCTTTGTAAAGTAGTGCAGGAACGCAAACAACCCCTCGTAAAGTATCTGCTTGAAGTATTTTTTCATCATGTACCTCCGTTATATTGAAATCAGTTTTGGATTAAATATACAATCTGTGCCAAGCTCATTTTTGCTTACTCCTATCATAGCCTGAACAGGCTTTCCGTCCAGCATTATAACATCTGCCCTGAATATGGGAATAAGTGCGCTTCCGCCTACCGTATGGCAGGGAACGAGCCGTATCGCTTCGATAGCATCCGTGCTACCGCTCAGATAAGTACGGATATTATCGGGTAATATCGGTTCGATCGCTGTTTTCGTGCATATAATTACTGGTGTACCGCTGAACGGATCGCAAAGTGAGTTCCCGGTATCGGGTATCGCTTTGAGCGTTACACTTCCGCACAGACGCTTGATGGTGATATCCTTAATTTCAGCGCCGATACTGCGTTTATCAGAGAGGTATCTCATTGAGCGGACCACTGTGTAGGCGATCGCAGTGAATATTGCTACCGCTATCATCGGCACGTCAAAATAGGCGGCACCGTTACGATAGTACATCCCCATCGGAGCAGCGTATGACCACAGTGCCAGCATAAGCCCCGCGTACATGAAGCTGATAACCATGAAGCATAGTATATCTATGATGAAGTCTGATAATCCACGGTAGCCGAATGCTGCAAAAGCAGTTGCCGCTCCACTGATAGTTTTGATAAGCACCGTTAGGATGAACGGCAGCTCAGGCAGGAATATACACAGCGAGAACAAAGCTCCGACCGAGGCTGCGGCAAGCGTCCTTTTTGCTGATATATTTCTGTGCAGAAACAGTGCAGTTCCTCTTATAAGAAAGTAATTTATGTACAGGTTAAGAGCCAGCAGGACATCGATATAAATGGTCATAACATCCCCCCGTGTTCCGTGTATTAATATTATATTCCATTACCGTTGCGAAAAATGTAAAACGGCAGGAGTATTTCCTGCCGTTTTTGGATGTTAAAAAGAAAAGGCACACATCAATGGTCGAAAACATGATGTGTGCCTTACGTTATACATTAATCCCTGTTGAACTCTGCAAGCTCCAGCCCCTCGTTCTTGTCCAGCGCCCACTTGATGTTCCATTCACTTGTGAAGATGAGCAGATAATTGCCCTTGACATCCTGAATTAGCTTAGTATCGGAGGTGAGTATCAGCTTGTTCAGCTCATCCATCCCGCCTGCGATGTGCTTTTCGCTGGTTATCCATCTGATATACTGGTAGGGAAGACCCTCACGGATGATGTCCACGTTGTACTCGTTCTTCAGACGGTATTCCAGTACCTCGAACTGCAGTACGCCTACAACGCCTACGATTACTTCCTCAAAGCCTGTCTGCGGCTCGGAGAAGATCTGGATAGCACCCTCCTGTGCTATCTGTGTAGTACCCTTGATGAACTGCTTACGCTTCAGTGTATCCTTTTGTCTGATACGCGCGAAATGCTCGGGCGCAAAGGTAGGGATGCCCTCAAACTTTACCTTTTTCTTAGGAGAGCACAGTGTATCTCCGATAGAGAAGATGCCTGGGTCAAACACGCCCATGATATCACCTGCATAAGCCTCAGATATCACCTCGCGCTCGCTTGCCATTATCTGCTGCGGCTGAGAAAGGCGCATTTTGTGATTGTTCTGTACATGCAGCACTTCCATATCCTTATCAAATCTGCCGCTGCATATACGCATGAAAGCGATACGGTCACGGTGAGCCTTGTTCATGTTTGCCTGTATCTTGAATACAAAAGCGGAGAACTCCTCATCAAACGGGTCAACGATACCGTCCTCGGTGTTTCTGGGCAGAGGAGAGGTGGTCATCTGCAGGAAGTGTTCAAGGAAAGGCTCTACGCCGAAGTTTGTGAGTGCAGAGCCAAAGAAAACGGGAGAGAGCTTACCGTTGTTGACAAGCTCAGCGTCAAATTCCTCGCTTGCTCCGTCAAGCAGTTCGATATCCTCAGTCAGAGTATCATAGTTGTTCTGACCTATGATATCTGCAAGGGATGCATCGTTGAGATCGACCTCTGTGGCTGCGACCTCGCGTGAGCCGTTGTTTGCCTCAAAGGAGATGATACGTCTGCTGGAGCGCTCATATACACCCTTGAAATCCTTACCTGAGCCTATGGGCCAGTTTACGGGATAGGTCTTGATACCAAGCTCGTTCTCTATCTCATCCAGAAGATCAAAGGGATTGCGCGAATCTCTGTCCATCTTGTTCACAAATGTAAAGATAGGGATATTACGCATAGTGCAGACCTTGAACAGCTTTCTTGTCTGGTTCTCTACACCCTTTGCAGCGTCGATCACCATTACGGCACTGTCAGCCGCCATCAGTGTGCGGTAGGTATCCTCAGAGAAGTCCTGATGTCCGGGGGTATCGAGAATATTGATGCAATACCCGTTATAGTTGAACTGCATTACAGAAGATGTAACAGAGATACCACGCTGCTTTTCTATCTCCATCCAGTCAGAGGTAGCGTGACGGGCATTCTTCTTGCCTTTAACAGCACCTGCGAGAGTGATAGCGCCTCCGTAAAGCAGAAATTTTTCTGTAAGAGTTGTTTTACCTGCGTCAGGGTGGGAGATAATAGCAAAGGTACGGCGTTTTTCGATTTCGTGTCTGATGTCAGCCATAGATTTTCTTCCTTTTATTCAAGATTTATAGATGTTCTTACGAACAGCACATACTTTATAATTATACGATAACAATGGAATATTGTCAAGTCTTTTACAGCTGATGAATAGACAATTTGTGTTAGTTTGTGTTCATATTATAGCAAAAAGTATTGCCAATAGCAGTACTTTATGGTATAATAAATTAGGCTTATTTCAAACGCCTTGCGGCTTTTGCGCCTAATTTATTGAACGGCTGAAAAGACGGCTATCGCCGTCTGTGCCTGTCGGCACTCAAACGCTTCTGCGTTTGTTTTCATGGTATAATGAAAACAGCTCATGTCAATTGCCTGCGGCAGTTGCGCTGTTTTCATTGAAGCATATCCCTTGTCTGCTGAGCAGACATAACGGCTGTCGCCGTTTTACAGTGCTTTCGCACTGAGGATATGCTATAATATATACATATATGCACTTTTTAAGGAGGGAGAGTATGGATATCAGAACAGGTGATATTCTTGTTATGAAGAAGCCACATCCAGGCTGTGGAAGTTATGAGATGCTGGTACAACGCTGCGGCGCAGATTTCAGGCTCTGCTGCAGGGGTTGCGGTCACACATTCATGATACCTCGTCCCAAATGCGAAAAGAAGATAAGATCAGTCATCCGTGATGAAAAGAATGATTGATACGGAGGAATAAATAATGCTCGAAAAACTAAGAATGGCTGAGGCGCGTTATGATGAGATCAGCGCGAAGCTCAGTGATCCTGCCGTTATTTCAGATAATGAATCGTACAGATCTCTTATGAAAGAGTATAAGTCGCTTACTCCACTGATAGATACCTATAAAGATTACCGTAATGCTGTCAACACCTGTGAGGAAGCCCGTAAATTAATTGAAGAAACATCCGATGATCCTGAGATGAAAGAATTTCTGCAGCTTACCTATGATGAAAATAAGGAGTTTGCCGAAAAGCTTGAGGGTGATCTGAAGATATTACTGCTTCCTAAGGATCCCGATGATGACCGTAACGTTATCGTTGAGATACGCGGTGGTGCAGGCGGAGATGAAGCAGCACTGTTTGCAAACTCGCTTTTCAGAATGTATACCATGTACGCACAGGCTCAGGGCTGGAAGATCGAGCTGATAAGTGCTAACCAGACTGAGTTAGGCGGATATAAAGAAGTCTGTTTCAGTGTTGAGGGCGAGGGCGCTTACGCAAAGCTGAAATATGAGAGCGGCGTGCATCGTGTACAGCGTGTCCCCGAAACGGAATCCCAGGGCAGGATTCACACCTCAACGATAACAGTTGCTGTGCTTCCTGAGGTAGAGGAGGTCGATGTTGATATCAACCCTGCCGATCTTACTATTCAGACCTACCGTTCAAGCGGTGCAGGAGGTCAGCATATCAATAAGACTGAATCCGCAATACGAATAATCCATAACCCTACAGGCGTGGTTGTTGAGTGTCAGGAGGAGCGCTCCCAGTTCAAGAACAGGGATAAGGCGATGAAGATGCTTTACAGCAAGCTGTATGAGGCAAAGCTTAACGAGCGTGATAGCCAGATAGCAGAGGAACGCCGTATACAGGTAGGTACAGGTGATCGTTCCGAGCGTATACGCACATACAATTATCCTCAGTCCAGAGTGACAGATCACCGCATAGGTCTTACGCTGTATAAGCTTGACAGCATAATGAACGGTGACTGCGATGAGGTCTTTGAGGCGCTGCGCCTTGCTGATCAGACGGCAAAGCTTCTCAAGCAAAAGGAAAGCTGACGAAAGGAAATGATACGGTGAACACCGAAGTTTTGATATATTCTCCCGAAAGCATACAAAAGGCAGCTGAAATCCTTAAAGCAGGCGGTATCGTCGGTATGCCGACAGAAACGGTGTATGGTCTTGCCGCTAATGCGCTTGATGAAAACGCAGTACGGGATATCTTTGTTGCCAAGGGCAGACCACAGGATAATCCGCTTATCGTGCATATCAGCAGCATAGATATGCTGCCGAAGCTGGTTCGTGAGATACCTGACGTTGCTCTGCGTTTAGCGCAGCGCTTCTGGGGCGGACCTCTGACGATGATATTTCCCAAGGCTGATATCATTCCTGCTGTTACCAGCGGTGGACTTGATACTGTTGCTGTAAGAATGCCCGCAAGCGAAGCGGCAAGGGATATAATCAATGCGTGTGGTTTCCCTATAGCTGCTCCATCTGCTAATCTCTCGGGAAGTCCCAGTCCTACCACTGCACAGCATGTTTTCCGTGATATGGATGGTCGTATACCGCTTATCATAGATGATGGTGCGTGCTCATGCGGTGTGGAGAGTACGGTCATCTGCTTCAGGGATGGTAGGATACACATTTTACGTCCGGGTGGAGTTACTGCGGAAATGCTGTCAGAGTTTGCTGAGGTGGAGATCGACAAAGCTGTAAGTGCAAAGCCTGCGGAGAATGAAAAGGTGCTGTCTCCCGGTATGAAATACAAGCACTATTCGCCGAAAGCTGATGTATTTATAGTTGATGAGCACGGTGATGCATTTTTAAGGTATTGTAATGCAAATATCAATGGGAACACGGTGGCTATGGGAATCGGCGTTACAGAGCAGGATATCTTCATCGATTACGGAGCTACACCTGAGCTTCAGGCACAGCGTTTGTTTGCACTGCTCAGAAAAGCCGATGACGATGGTGCGGATACTGTATATGTTGAGATGCCATCACGCGAGGGCGTTGGTCTTGCGGTATATAACCGTCTGCTCAGAGCAGCTGGATTCAGGGTGGTAAAGAATGATAAAGCTGAGTGATAAAAGAATGATCGGGCTTATAGGAATGTCAGGAGCAGGAAAATCCACTGTATGCCGCATTTTTGCCGATAATGGATATACTGTTATTGATTGTGATATTTCAGCACGTGAAGTCGTAGAGAAAGGTTATAGCAGCTTGGATGAGTTGAAAAACGAGCTTTCTCCCGAAGTGATCACACCTGATGGAACACTTGACAGAAAAAAGACCGCAGAGCTCATCTTCAATAATGATGATAAAAGAATGACCTTTAATCGCATTATTTACCCATACATTACCTATAATGTTATTGAGAAGATAAAAGCAGCCGGGGGCGATGTGCTGCTTGACGCTCCTACCTTGTATGAGGCACGTCTTGATGGTATCTGTGACTATATCGTTTCTGTCTGTGCGGATATGGGTGTGTGCGTGCAGCGTATAATGAATCGTGACAATATTACAGAGGAGATGGCGAGGGCAAGGCTTGGCTCGCAGCATGACATTGAGTGGTATAAGGAGCGGTCTTCCTGTTGTATCATCAATAATGGCGATGTGGATGAGCTTTATGCCGCCGCAGAAAGCATTATATCACAATTGAAAGGGAGCGTATGAGCAGAGTAAGGAATAGAAAGAGATCGGGCTGGCTCGGTTTTGTGATGATCATCGTGCTTATAGCTTTTCTTGTTGCGGCAGGATATTATTCCTACCGAAAATGGATATACGCAGAGCATCCGTTGAAGTATACAGAATACGTAGAAAGCTATTCACGTGAATATGGTATTGATAAGTATCTCGTCTACGCTGTTATCAAGACGGAAAGCGGCTATGACAGTACTGCTGTTTCAAATGTCGGTGCCAGGGGTCTTATGCAGATAATGGAGGATTCGTTCGAATGGATCAAATTCAAGCTCGGTGATGAGGATACGGTATACGCTGATATGTTCATAGCAGAGGAGAATATCCGTTACGGCTGCTTTCTGCTGGGATATCTCTATGACGAGTTCGGCAATGTTGAAGCGGCGATGGCTGCCTACCACGCAGGCAGGGGTGCGGTAAACAGCTGGCTTGAAGATCCTGCATATTCTTCTGATGGTATTCATCTTGATGTTATACCGATATCTGATACTGCACATTATGTAAATAAGATAACTACAGCTCTTGAAACCTACAAAGAGCTATATGAATACAATTAACAGAAAGGAAATCTATAATATGGCAAAGAAAGAAAACACAGCAAAGGCTCTCAAAGAGAAGCTGTTGATGAACAAAGAAAATGCAGCAAAGGTAATGTCCGATGCTGAGCTCAGAAAGTGCGACAAATTCTGTGAGGGCTACAAAAAGTTCCTTGATATCGCAAAGACAGAGCGTGAAGCTACTGCTTTTATTGAGCAGGAGGCAATCGCTAAGGGCTTTGTAAAGTTCGACAGAAAGGCATCGTACAAGGCTGGCGATAAGGTTTATTATGTCAACCGTGAAAAAGCTGTCATTCTTGCCGTTATCGGTAAGGAAGCTATTGAAAACGGCGTGAACATCCTTGCTGCTCATATCGATTCTCCGCGTCTTGATCTCAAGCAGAATCCTCTGTATGAAAAGGATGAGGTCGGTTATTTCAAGACACATTATTATGGTGGAATCAAGAAGTATCAGTGGCCTACCGTTCCGCTTTCCCTGCACGGTGTTATTGTAAAAGCTGATGGCAGCAAGATCACTGTTACTATCGGCGAGGATGATAACGATCCCGTATTCTGCGTTTCCGATCTGCTTCCGCATCTTGCAAGCGCACAGTATAAGCGCCCTGCTACAGAGCTTATCAAAGGTGAGGAGCTTAATATCATCATCGGCTCTCGTCCGTTTAAGGATGATGAGGGCAGTGAGCTTGTAAAGCTCAATCTCATGATGATACTTAACGAGAAGTATGGTATCACAGAAGCTGATTTCCTTTCCGCTGAGCTTGAAGCTGTTCCTGCTTTTAAGGCAAAGGACATCGGTTTTGACAGAAGCCTTGTAGGAGCATACGGCCAGGATGACAGAGTTTGCGCTTATACCGAGCTGATGGCTATACTTGGCGCGAAGTCACCAAAGAGAACAGCAGTTGCAGTTCTTACAGATAAAGAGGAGACAGGCAGCGACGGCAACACAGGTCTCTGCTCTGCATATCTGAAGTACTTTATTGCAGATCTTGCGGCTTGCTTTGGTGCAGAGGGAAGAACAGTGCTTTCTGCCTCCAAGTGCCTTTCTGCCGATGTCAATGCCGCTTATGATCCTACTTTCCCTGATGTATTCGAAAAGAACAACAGCGCAGTGCTTAACGGTGGTGTTTGCGTAACAAAATACACTGGCTCCCGCGGAAAGAGCGGCACATCCGATGCAAGTGCAGAGTTCGTGGGTGAGGTCAGAGCGCTTCTTGATAAAAAGGGCGTTATCTGGCAGACAGGCGAGCTTGGTAAGATCGACATCGGTGGCGGCGGAACAGTTGCCGCATATATCGCAAACCTTGATGTTGATACGATCGATGTCGGTGTTCCTGTGCTTTCCATGCACGCTCCGTTTGAGATCACTGCAAAGACAGACGTTTATGCCGCATTCAAGGCATTTGAAGCATTTATCAACGCATAATTTCTGATATTCACCCCATTCCGCGCATAGACATAATATGTAAGGAATGGGGGAATTTCAATGTTTTCAGAAAATAAAAGAGCATGGCTTCGTAATGCAGGACTTAAGCTTATTGCACTCTCGCTTATTTTCATCGGTATGATACTGCTGGTCGATATAAGTCTCAGACCCGTAGTTGAAAGAACGAATGAGATCGAGTGCCGCGCTGTTGTCACAGATATGATCAATACGGCAGTGACAGAGGAACTCAGGCGTGATGATGTTGATTATGACAGGCTTGTGGAGCTTTCCACTAACGATGACGGAGATGTAATATCGGTTGAAAGCAATGTAATGAACATAAATCGTCTGCAGGCGAATATTTCCACGCGGCTGAACAGGGAATTGGAACGAATATCCGCGATAGATATAGAGGTACCTGTAGGAACGCTTATGGGTATGCAGTTTTTTCATGGTCACGGGTTTGATGTCGGAATGTCATTGCAGCCGATCGGCTACCCTAAAACACAGATAATCAGTGAGTTTACCGAGGCAGGTATAAACCAGACAAGACATCGTATCATCGTTCAGATAAGCGTTGCAGTTGATGCTGTTGTACCCGGGTATTCTACTGATGTTACTGTGAGTACTGCAATAACAGCCGCCGAGACCATCATAATCGGACGTGTTCCCGATGCATATACACATGTAGTCTCTTCTGACGGTGACCTTGTAGGTACGCTTGAAGATTACGAAGCTGAAACATATTAGGAGGATACCTTGGAACTGAACGAGGCAAAAAAGCGCGCTGAAGAACTCCGCGCGGTCATAGAAAAGCATAATCACAATTATTACGACCTTGACGCACCTACGATTGAGGATGATGAATATGATGCACTCATGCGTGAGCTGCGTGGTATAGAAAGTGAATATCCTGAGCTGCTGACGCCCGATTCACCTACACAGAGAGTGGGCGGAACTGCTGCAACTACCTTTGAAAAGGTTCAGCATGCAGTTCAGATGGGAAGTCTGCAGGATGTTTTCAGTACCCAGGAGGTCAGTGACTTTATCTCCAGAGTATCCGAGCAGAATGCGGATGAATATGTTGTTGAGCCTAAGATCGATGGACTTTCTGTTTCTCTTGAGTATGAGAACGGTCTGTTTGTTCGCGGCTCTACCCGTGGTGATGGATTTATCGGTGAGGATATCACACAGAATTTAAAGACCGTCCGTTCCATTCCGCTAAGGCTTAATGAGGAGATTCCTTTCATTGAAGTGCGTGGCGAGGTGTATATGTCCCGTGCCAGCTTTGCAGCTCTTTGTGAGGAGCAGGAGCGCAAGGGTGAGCAGCTGCCTAAAAATCCTCGCAATGCTGCAGCAGGCTCGCTCAGGCAAAAGGATAGCCGCATTACCGCGCAGCGAAAGCTTGACATTTTCTGCTTCAACGTTCAGCGTATCGAGGGCAAGGAGCTCAAGTCACACTCCGAATCACTTGAATACATGAAGCAGCTCGGCTTCGCTGTCATCCCCGATTACGTTGTGTGCCACAGCGGGGAAGAGGTCGTAGCTAAGATAAACGCTATCGGCGAAAGCCGCAGAGAGCTGCCTTATGATATTGACGGCGCTGTTGTAAAGGTAAATGATTTTGCGCTCAGAAATGAGATCGGCTCTACTACAAAAGTCCCCAAGTGGGCAGTAGCTTTCAAGTACCCTCCCGAGGAAAAAGAAACAACGCTTAATGAGATCGAGATAAATGTGGGCAGAACAGGCGCGCTTACTCCAGTTGCTATATTTGATCCTGTTTTCCTTGCGGGTACTACTGTATCCCGTGCAATTCTGCACAATCAGGATATCATAACAGATAAGGACATCCGTGTTGGCGACAGGATAGTTGTGCGTAAGGCAGGAGATATCATCCCTGAGGTGGTGCGTTCCGTTTCTCATGCAGAAAAATCTGAGCCTTACTACATTCCGAATGTCTGTCCTGTTTGTGGTGCAGAGGCTCTCCGTGATGAAGACGAAGCGGTTATTCGCTGCCAGAACTTTGATTGTCCTGCACAGCTTCTGCGTTCTATTGAGCATTTCGCTTCCAGAAATGCCATGAATATAGATGGTTTAGGCGAGGCTATCGTTGAGCAGCTTGTAAACGAGGGGCTTATCAAAACGGTTGCAGATCTTTATGAGCTTGATCTGCAGGAGCTTATGGCACTTGACCGTTTCGGAAGAAGATCCGCCGAAAACCTGCTTGAATCCATTGAGAAGTCCAAGAGCAATCAGCTTAACAGATTGGTGTTCGCCCTTGGCATACGCGGAATAGGTCAGCGTGCGGCAACGCTGCTATGTGAGCATTTCTCAGATATGGACGGAATCATGAACGCGCTGCCACTGGAGATAGCTTCGATAGAGGGCTTTGGCGATATCATGGCGCAGTCTGTATACAATGCAATGCAGGAGCCGCACCGTATAAAGCTGATAGAGCGACTGAAAGCTCACGGAGTGAATATGAGTTATTCAGACGGCAAGGTATCGGACAAGTTTGCTGGGCTTACCTTTGTGCTGACAGGTACTCTGCCGACCTATACAAGAGATCAGGCAAAGGCGCTTATTGAAAAGAACGGCGGCAAATGTTCGGGCTCAGTATCAAAAAAGACAAGCTATGTCCTTGCAGGTGAGGAAGCGGGCAGCAAGCTTACAAAGGCGAATGAACTGGGTATCACGGTGCTTACCGAGGAGCAGTTTGTGAAGATGTTGGATGAATAAAAATAAAATGGCTGTATGAATCCTCATACAGCCTTTCGCTTATTCAAAATACTTATCAAGATACCTGCTGAACTCCGCTGGGTCAGCCTTGATCTTGTTCTTTATCTTCTCGGCGCTGTCCTTGTCGCCTGTGTAGATGTTAAGATAATATTTCTGCTTGCCTGTAATATCATCCTTAATTGATATACCGATGGTGCAGGAGCCGTTTTCATTCTCTGCATAGCGAACTGCAAACAGCTTATCCTTTTTCATCGCGTCACGGGTGTAGACCTTTACTGCTTCCTCGAACATCTTTTCGCGGATAGAGGCAGGGAGTATGTTCCCGAATTCCCTTGCAGCAGTATCACCGAGCTTTGTATTGGTGTATACAAGGTCGCCGTCAAGCTCCTCAACGGTGCACAGACGTTCTTCAATACCATCAAGTGCCTCGGCAAGATCAAAGTAGCTGACAGCCTGCTCCAGTGAGGTTATCTCCATCAGCTGCTCTCTTTTCAGAGGACATCCGAGTGAATAGATAAGGTGACAAACTAATATACGGATGGACTGGATATCCTCCACCCTTATTCTAGGTACGTTTTTCATATATTTTCCCCCTGAGTTTATGTCTGTTTCTATTATATTTTATATATTGGGATGCTCCATCAGCGCAGAGACCAGAGCGATATTCATAGCCGCTTCAACGCAGGGAACTGCACGGGGAACTACACAGGGATCGTGTCTGCCCTTGATGATAAGCTCCTCTGTTGTAAGCTCCTTGAAATCAACGCTGTTCTGCGGTCTGGAGATAGATGGAGTAGGCTTGAATGCTGCTCTGAAAATGATCGGCATTCCCGAGCTGATACCGCCTAAAATACCTCCGTGATTATTTGTAGCAGTCTTTATTGTATCTCCGTCAAGTATGAAATCATCGTTGTTTTCACTGCCGAACAGCTCTGCACATTCAAAGCCGTTGCCGAATTCGATTCCCTTTACAGCAGGAATTGCAAACACAAGGCGTGCGATGATGTTTTCAAGACCGTCCATCATAGGAGAGCCAATACCTGCAGGAAAACCAACAGCAGCACACTCGATAACGCCGCCAACGCTGTCTTGAGCCATACGCGCGTCGTTGATGATCTCACGCATTGCCGCCTCTGCTTCCTCGGAAAAGGTAGGGAATACGCGCTTTTTGATCGCCTCAAGCTGCTCTGCTGTAATATTCATAGGATCAAAGCGAGGCTCTTTAACATCCCTTACGGATACGATGTGAGCTCCTGTTGTGATACCTCTGTGCTCCAGTATCTGAGCGCATACAGCGCCTGCGAATACGAGCGGAGCTGTTATTCTTCCCGAAAAGTGTCCGCCGCCACGAGGGTCGTTAGCGCCATTGTATCTTAGATATCCTGTGTAATCAGCGTGTGCAGGACGAGCAATATGCGATATATTACCGTAATCGGAGGAATGCTGGTCGCTGTTCATGATCACAGAACAGAGGGGAGTACCAGTAGTCTTTCCGTTGTACAGACCAGAAAGTATCTCGGGAATATCCTTTTCGTTACGCATGGTGCTTGTGCCGTCTTTTTTGGGAGCGCGGCGCGCCATGAATTCACCGATCTTCTCGAGGTCGATCTCTTCTCCTGCAGGAAGATTGTCAAGTATTACTCCGATACCTTTTCCGTGGGATTCACCAAAAAGCGATACCGAAATACCACCGTTAAATAATGACGACATCGTACTCACCTCCAAGCGAACGGAAATCCTCGAAGAATGTGGGATAGGATTTTGCAACGCATTCAGCGTCAGTGATAATAAGCTTATCCGTGCAGCGCTGGGAAGCTATCGCAAGCGACATTGCGATACGGTGATCGTTATAGCTGCTGCAGATGCCGCCTGTAAGCTCAGTTACGCCTGTTATCTCAAGCTCGTCATCAACTATCGTTACGTTTGCTCCAAGCGAATTAAGAACAGTGGATATGCTTTCAAGTCGGTCACTTTCCTTGATTCTGAGGCGCTTACAGCCGCGTATATGAGAAACTCCGTCAGCAAAAGCGGCAAGCACTGTAAGTATCGGAACGAGATCGGGGATATCGGTGGCATCCACGTCAAACCCAGAGTAATTATCACCGATCTTTATCATATTGCTGATGATATCGAAGATAGCACGGTCGCCCTGAACGCTGTTGGGATTTACTCCCACAAGCTCAAGATCGCTGCCTATCTGATTTGCAACAGCAAAGAAAGCAGCCTGAGAGCAGTCACCCTCAACGCTGTATTTTGATGCTTTATACTGCTGTACGCCCTTTACGGAGTAGTTGCCGTTGAATTCCAGTGTTTCAACACCAAATGTCTTCATGCACTGGATAGTGATATCAGCGTATGGCTTCGATTGCAGGGGAGATGTCATAACGATGGTGCTGTTACCCTCAATAAGCGGTAGAGCAAACAGCAGACCTGTGATAAACTGAGAGGAAATATCGCCGGGAACAGAAAATACACCTGAAGTCAGCTTGCCCTTAATGTGGTAAGGCATAGTTTCAGATATAAATTCAACACCGTGCTTTTTAAATTCATCCAGATACGGAGTTATAGGTCTTGTAGGGAGCTTTCCACAGCCGGTAAAGGTTGCTTCAACACCAAGTGCAGCCGCAACAGGGATAAGGAAACGAAGAGTCGAGCCTGACTCGCGACAGTTTATCTCTGCTTTTTCAGGTGGATTTTCAATGCCTGTTACATAGGTGATGCCATTTTCGGTTCTGAATTTTGCACCTAGCGCTTCAAGTGCTTCGCAGGTGGCGTCTATATCCTCGCAGCCCAGCAGGTCTGTTATTTCGGATTCTCCCTTTGAAAGCGCAGCGCATATAAGCGCACGATGTGAAATACTTTTTGACGGTGGGATCTTGATCTCTCCCGAAAGTGTTTTTGGTGTTATCTCTAAATTCATATATTCTCCTTATCTACACCGAGAAAATCAGCATATTCCTCAACGGACATTCTTACCGTTGAGCTCTTTCCGATGTCTGAGCAGATCACAATATCGATTCCCTTAGAGTTTCTCTTTTTAT
>JAFTVU010000070.1 GCA_017465665.1 Oscillospiraceae bacterium
GAACATTGAACGGAACTCCGCCCAGCACTTCCCTGAATTCTCTTGTATCAAGCGTGAAGCTCTTGTCGTCCACCTTGTAGGTATAGACAAAATCGATATCGCAGTTGAGCGTCACTAACGTATGTATCGTGAACGTCATATCACCGAGTGGCATCCTGTCGATATGAGAAAGACCGAAAACAGCCTTTACCTTTGTTCCCACACCCACCTCAGAAACGATCTCAAAGCTGCCTCCTGTGTTTTCCGCAGCAGTCTTGAAAAAGGGCACTCCAAGACCTATCTTTCTGGTCTTGCGTGTGGTGTAGAACGGATCGGTAACAGCTTTTACCTGTTCCTCATTCATTCCGCAGCCGTTATCGTTGATGCAGACAGTCAGCCTGTCCGCCGCGCTGTCGATATCCACCGTTATTTCGGTGAGAGCCGCACCCGCACTGATCGAGTTCTGTGCGACATCAAGTATGTTCAGAGATATTTCCGGCAGCATGATCAGTCAGCGTACTTCGCCAGTATATCATCGATATCATCAACAGTGAGCTTACCGTAAACATCGTCATTAACGGTGAGAACGGGAGCCAGACCACACGCACCGATACAACGGCATGCCTCGAGAGAGAACTTGCCATCGGGAGTGCAGCCGCCGCCTTCGATACCGAGCTTTTCCATAAGCTTGTTGTAAAGGTCGCCGGAGCCCTTAACGTAGCAGGCTGTACCAAGACAGACAGAGATCTTGTACTTGCCCTTAGGATTGAGAGAGAACTGAGCATAGAATGTTACAACACCATAGATCTTCTCCATGGGGATGCCTGTTGCTTCGGAGATCATGGTCTGAACTTCGATAGGAAGATAGCCATAGATATCCTGTGCCTTCTGCAGGATGGGCATGAGTGCGCCTTCCTGACCTTTGTGCTCTTCGATCATAGCGAGCAGAGCTTCCTTCTGCTCCGCAGTACCATTGAAGGGCACGGATGATGTTTTTGTGGAACCCATTATAGAACCTCCTTGTATTAACCGCTGAGTCTACCTTACAGTAAGCGGTATATACATTTAGTATATCATAAATACTATAAAAAAGCTACCCATGATATCACACAAAATATTGTTTATTTTTTGTCAAATTTCAACAAAATGCCCATTGACTTTCTGTGAAAAGACACACGAAGCTGATAACAGTGCGCTTTGTTGGTTTTGCACAAAAATTTTGTACATTTTTCAACTTTACTTATTTTTCTGTATATGGTATAATTAACTTGCCTTATACCAAAAGCTGGCGCTTTTGCGGCAAATTAATTGAACGGCTGACCTTGCCGTTTTCAACGGCGCTGCTGTCGCAGCCTGCAAACACTTCATGTTTGCGGTCATGGTATAATAATTATTGTATATATGGTATATATAGTAAAATACCTACCGAAAGGATGTTTTTATGACTATCAAGGATATCAGTGAAATTCTCCACGCAGAAGTTTTATGCTGTGAGGAAAACACCTCGCATGAAGTACACACTGCCTGCGGCTCTGACATGATGAGCGATGTGCTCGCATTTGTAAAGAACCAATCCGTACTGCTGACAGGTCTGTGCAATCCTCAGGTTGTGAGAACAGCCGAAATGATGGATATTATCTGCATCGTTTTCGTGCGCGGCAAGCAGCCCGATGAAAATATGCTGGAACTCGCAAGAGAAAGAGGCATTCCTCTGCTTTCCACAAAGCACCGTATGTTCAATGCCTGCGGTCTGCTTTATGATAACGGTCTGCGCGGAGGTGATCTCAATTGAGCGATTCTATCGTACTGACATATAATGTATCTGACGATGATTTCACAAGGGCAGGCGAAGCCTCCAGCAACGTAAAGAGCAAGCTGAAGATGATGAACGTCCCCCCCGATGTCATCAGAAAAGTAGCCATTTCCATGTATGAGGGCGAGATCAACATGGTCATCCATGCAAACGGAGGAGTCATCACTGTTGAGATCAGCACCGACTGCATCACCATGACTCTTGCGGACAAGGGTCCCGGTATCAAGAATATCGAGCAGGCAATGCAGGCTGGCTTCTCTACCGCACCCGATAACATCCGTACTCTAGGCTTCGGTGCAGGTATGGGTCTGCCGAATATGAAAAAATACAGTGACGAAATGGATATCCAGACCGAGATAGGCGTGGGTACCACAGTCACAATGAAAGTATACATAAAATAATCATTACGGAGGTGGATCACAATGGAAGAATTCTACCATTCTGTCCATCTTGACAGCGAGCTGTGCAAGGGCTGCATAAACTGTATCAAGCGCTGCCCGACGCAGGCTATCCGAGTACATAACGGCAAAGCGGTCATCAAAAAGGAATTCTGCATCGACTGCGGCGAGTGTATCAGGATCTGCCCTCATCACGCAAAGAAAGCTACCTATGACAGCCTTGACGTGCTGAA
This sequence comes from Oscillospiraceae bacterium, assembly GCA_017465665.1. Taxonomy (GTDB): domain Bacteria; phylum Bacillota; class Clostridia; order Oscillospirales; family Ruminococcaceae; genus CAG-115. Next base: position 2,424 of record JAFTVU010000070.1, read on the forward strand.
GAACTACGAATACACTGTGGCTCTCCCCGCGCCCTCGCTTTACGGTCAGTTCAACAACGTGGATGACGCTAACATCATCCTCAGAGCCCTTGTAGGAATGGGCTTTGATGATGTGTATGAGGTCAGTGCCGCTGCCGAGATGGTATCCGAAATGTCAAGAAGATATGTGGAAGAGCACAGAGAGGATAAGCCGTTCATAAGCACGGCATGTCCCACTGTTGTAAGACTGATCCGCGTGCGCTTCCCTAACCTTATATCGCATCTGCTCCCTATCAATGCGCCTGTGGATATCGCAGCATCCATTGCAAGGGAAAGAGCCATGAAGAAAACTGGTCTGCCATCCGAAAAGATCGGCATCATATTCATCTCACCCTGCCCTGCCAAGGTGACAGCCTGCAAGGATGTCATCGGCAATGACAGATCGGAGGTAGACGCAGTAGTCGCTATCAAGGATGTGTACCCGAAGCTGCTCCCCCACATGAGCTATGATGATTTCGAGGTGGATTACGTCCGCTCGGGAAGAATCGGTGTAGGATGGGGCAACAACGGCGGTGAAGCAGGCGGTCTGCTGACTGACAGTTACCTTGCTGCAGACGGAATCGAAAACGTCATACGCGTGCTTGAAGACCTTGAGGATCAGAAGTTCACCGATCTCGATTTTATCGAGCTCGGCGCTTGCAGCGGCGGATGCGTGGGCGGTGTGCTCACTGTAGAGAACCCCTATGTTGCACAGGCAAAGCTCAAGAAGCTGTGTAAATATCTTCCCGTAGCACGAAACCACATGAACGGAAAATACCTTGATAACGCATTCTTCCAGAAGCCTATCGAATACCAGCCCGTATTCAAGCTCGGCAACACCTTTGCTGAGAGCTTCAACAAGCTACAGCAGGTGGAGGCTCTCAACAACGAGCTTCCCGGACTTGACTGCGGCTCCTGCGGCGCTCCCACGTGCAAAACACTGGCTGAGGATATCGTAAGAGGTGACGCAGCCATCACAGACTGCATCTTCGTTCTGAAAGAGTATTATAACAACAAGCTGAATCACAGAAAATACGGCAGGGATTACACCGATAACGGTGAAACCACCGATGACAAAAAAGATTGATATAGGAGAGAACAGCCATGACTATAAGCGAACTCAAAGAAAAGGCACTGTTCAAGATCATCAACGACGGCGGCAATGATGACACCGCCATAACCAAGCCCTTTGCCTGCGACCTGCTCAGCTTTGCAATGAGCAGAGCAAGCAGCGGCTGCGTCTGGTTCACGGTAATGGGAAATGTGAACACCATCGCAGTTTCCGTACTGGCAGACTGCGCCTGCATAGTACTGTGCGAGGGCGCTGAGCTTGACGAGACCGCTCTCGAAAAGGCAAAGCAGCAGGGGGTTACTGTATTTGCTACAGAGCATCCCATCATAGATGCTGCTATCATGCTCCTTGAATCGGTAAAATGAAGCTGAGCTACGACCTCCACATCCACTCCTGCCTGTCCCCTTGCGGAGATAATGACATGATCCCCTCAAACATAGTGGGTATGGCAATGCTGAAGCAGCTGGATGTGATAGCTGTCACCGATCACTGCTCCTGTCTGAACTGCCCTGCTGTGGCAAAGCTTGCCGCGGCATACGGCATCACTGCCTTGTTCGGGATGGAGCTCACCACTGAGGAAGAAGTTCATGTGCTCTGCCTGTTCGATGAACTGGAAAAGGCTATGGATTTCGGCAGCTATGTACGCACGCAGTATCTGGACGTCATGAATGTTCCTGAGATATTCGGCGAGCAGCTTATCATGGATGAGGATGATAACATCATCGGCAAGGAAGAGACCCTGCTTATCAACGCAACGCAGATAGGCTTTGAGCAGGTATTCGGACTTACAGAGAAATACGGCGGCGTTATGATACCCGCACATGTGGAAAAAAAGGCAAACAGCCTGCTCGCAAACCTCGGTGCTGTGCCTGAGGACAGCCGCTTCACCTGCTTTGAGATGAAGCACATCGGCTACCGAGAGCAGATAAGCGAGGAACACCCGTATTTCAAGAAATGTAGGATGATAACCAATTCAGATGCTCATTATCTGGAGAATATCAACGAGCCTGTGAACTTCCTTGAAGCTGATGAAAACACAGCGGCGGCAGTGCTGAGAGCACTGAAAGGCTGATACAACAAAAAAAATATGCGGCTCACCATTTCACAGGTGAGCCGCTTTCTTATATCCGATCACTCGTTGTAGCCGAATGCAAGAACTCCGAAGTAAGCCTTGCCCTCAACTACGATCTCTACCTCGTGCTCCGCGCACTCATCGCCATCAATGATGTACTCGGTAACAGGGTTCTGCCAGCCGTCAGACTGGTTGGAGGATATCGTTCTTGTATACTCGCCGTCGATGTAGATCTTTGCGTCGCCGTACATCTTGGAGTTATTTGCCTTGTATACCATAGCCAGCTTCTTGCAGGAAACGGTGAACTTCATGGAAGCGCCCTCCTCGCCCCTGTACTGCCAGCCGTTCTGGAATCTGCCGTGTACATCGGCCTCAACAAAGCCTGTAAGCTCGGGCTTCAGAGTTGTGTTGTCAAGGAAGCTCATGTCAGCATAATCGCCGCTGAACACAGGCTCGGGCAGAGCATTATCCACATCGCCCTTGTTTGCTTCTATGTTGGGAATGACCTGCTCATAATAGTGGATCACCATATCACGGATCATCTTGCCGCCCTCAACGTGGGGATGAGAGCCGTCACCGGAATAATCACGCCAGGTCATTCTGCCCTCCTGCATCTCCACCCAGATAGAATCGGGCAGGCTTATCATAGGCAGATCGTAATTCTCACCGATCTTTGTCATGTGAGGCTGGCAGGTGTGGCCGTTCTCAACTATGGTGAACAGAAGAACGACTGCGATATCTCTCTCATCCATCAGCAGTGTGCGGACAAGGGATTCATAAGCGTTCTTGTAGATAGTCTCACCGCCGTCGTTTACAGCGAACTCAACGAACACGATATCGGGATCATAATCTGTAACATCACGGGTAAGGCGTACATTTCCCAGCACAGAGGGAGTTCCGCTGATACCTGCGTTGACATAATTGAATGTGGCATTCGGGAACTGCTCCTGCAGATATGTAGTGGACATCTTAGCCCACTTCTGATCCTCCTCCAGAGTAAGACCATCATGGTAGCCCTCAGTGATAGAGCCGCCGATGTATGCACAGGTGATCTCCTCACCGTTTGCAGCTCTGTCAAGAACATTTGCCATTCTTGTCATGTTTCCTGTGGTGATAAGAGAACGGTCGATCATAAGATCATAGATCTCTTCCTCAGTCAGCTTGGAATAATCGATCACCTCATCTGCCTCCTCTGTGGGAGCTGCGGTAGTCGCAGCGGTCGTAGTTGTGGACTCCGCGCTTTCAACAACAGGTGCGGATGCAGATACATCAGAACCTGTATCGGAGCTGCTCTCCTCGTTCTGAGCACAGCCCGCAACAGTAACAAGCATGGAAGCGGCAAGCATAGCCGCAAACAATTTCTTCATAACACTTCTCCTTAACTGATCAAAGTTTGTATTTCGTTAAAAAAATTATAACACAAGGCTGATTCAAATTCAAGTAGATATTTTGAAACATCTGCAATTATTGAACATCATCAGCCACGTATCTCTTGTACAGTATATCCGCTATTCTCCAGAAGAGTGATGATATCATCCTCGAAGAAAAAATGCGCCGCACCTACTATCACAAAAGCATTCCTGCCGTCCTCAAGACATTCTGCTACATATTCAGCCATGTGCTCCTGTCGGTCAAGATACATAAGCTGCATAAACTCCTCATAACCCTCTGGAGCTTTATCTGCTCCATCATCGTTAAGGCTCTCAAGACCATCTGTATCGAAATACAGCCAGTCCTCGTACATATCTCGTGTAGCAGTGACCTGCTCCGCGTAATTTTCCTCACCGATGGTATCCAGCAGCGTCTGTACCTGAACATCCATAGGGATATCCGCCATCATGGCATACTGCGCGGACAGGCTCTCTATCTCCTCTATCTGCTTGCTCTGCGCTCTGGCTCTCGAAAGCAGGATGCTCTCTGTGCCGTATTCGGAAGAAAGTCCACAATCATCGGCTATCTGCATAGTAAGCGCACTGCACCAGTAGTACGGGATAAATTCCTCCATTGCCTTTTCGTAGACATCCTTATCTCTCAGAAACTCCACTGCTTCACCATACTGCTCTCCCAGACATTCCTCAACGGAAGTATCATCGGGCAGGAGCAGCTCACGCGAAGCCTCAATTATCTCCTGATACGTGCAGGCGTCCACATCCACCTCCACAGCGATGATATCACTGCTGTCGAATGCTCTGGTAACATACTCGGGATATACCAGACCCCTTTCTCCCACATGCATAGAGCCCAGCATATAAACCGCCGCACCGTTTTCAGGGTGCTCTGCTATCCAGAAAGGCGGCTGCGCGGTAACAGGCTGTATATCCTGCTTTGCAGAGCAACCGCAAGCCATAAGCAGAAGCAATGCAGATACCGCCGCCATCAAGTGACGCAATGTCATCCTGATACCCTCTTGTAAAGCTCCTCACAAGCCTCGCTCTCGGAAGAGAACTCCATAAGCTCCAGCTTCTCTCCGTCCTCGCAGTAGTATACCAGCCACTTGCCGCCGCTCTCACGCAGGCATACACGCTGCTCCTCCTCGCCGTCACCAACGGAATACATATAGTGAGGAACTTCCTCATTGAAAAGTCTGATCTTTAACTCTGTGATATTCATAACGTCCTCCGTTTAAATTATTCTGCCGCTTATCTCAAATGTCGGGCCTTTCTGCCAAAGAAATGTGGAAAGTATTATCTCGAAGCCCTCGCCCGGTCCGCACATGAAATCCGCAGGTCTGCCCTTGGGAAGTCCGTAGCCTGCAAGGAGATTCGTAATAACTCCGCCGTGTGTGATGACCGCCGCACGGGTGACATCCTTAGCCATCATATCGCTGAAGATGACATCAAGGCCACTGATGCAGCGCAGAGAGAAATCGCCGTAATTCTCGCCATTAGGCGGACACGCATCAGCGCCGCCCTTTATCCACTGTATGTACTCGGGAAGCTCTGCGATATCCTCCTGCTTCTTGCCCTCAAAATCGCCGAAGTCCATCTCTGCTATCTCATCAACTATCATGAGCTGGCGGTCAGGATATATGATCTCCGCAGTTTCAAGACATCTTTTCAGCGGCGAGCTGTACACCTTTGCAACATTGGGGTACACCTCCATATCGGTGAGGGAACGTATCGTGGACGCGCCATCAGGACACAGCGAAAGATCGGTCTGTCCGATGTACTTGCCATCCAGATTTCCCTGAGTTATACCGTGACGGATCAGGTACAGGTAGTAGTTTTTCATGCTTTTTTACCTCCGTTTTATGGCTCGCGGGCAGAGAAAATTGTCGATAACAGTGCGATTTTGCCCGTTTTTGCCGAGAAATTATGAATTATATCCTAGAGCGCTGTCAATTTTTTGTATATAATGACACTTTACAAATCGACATATTAAAGTTATAATATACAATATGGAATTATGTTGGAGTAATGTCAGTCACAGTGCCGTTTCAGGGCATTTTTCAGACATTTATTCCGACTTACAGAAAGAAACAGGGGGTCCGCAGCTTCTGCGGATTGACAAAAACTTAGGAGAAAATATATGAACAAGGACTTCCCGCGCATTATGACGCTGCTGCGTAAAGAACGCAAGCTGAGCCAGAAGCAGGTCGCTGCTGATCTGGAGGTTACCCAGGCGCTTCTGTCCCACTATGAAAACGGAAAGCGTGAATGCGGACTTGATTTTCTGGTACGCGCCGCTGATTATTACAATGTATCGGTGGATTATCTTCTCGGTCGCTCTCCGATGATAACAGGAACTACAGTTTCTGAACAGGAGCTCCCCGAAAGTAGCGTTGCGGAAAAGTATGACGGTGCTCCGTCAGGCGCAACCACGTTCTTCCAGAAAAAGCTGCTCACAAATTCTATCGAGATAATCTTCGATCTGCTTATCAAAGCAAAGAATTCCGAGCTTTCCAAGGCTGTGTGCAATTTCCTTTCCATGGCGGTGTACCGCAGCTTCAGAATGGTGTACAGCTCAGGCAGGAATAACGACGAGAACACTTTCAGCATCCCTGCCGATAAGGTTTCGGGGCTTGCAGGCGCTGCGATGTCCGTTGAGGATGTAAAAGCAAAGAGCGCTGCCGAAAACGGATCTGATGATGAACGAATCACCACCACAAGACTGGAGCAGGAATATTCAAAGCAGGCTGCTGCTCTGCTCTCCGTTGTAAAGGCATCCGAAAAGAGCCTTTCCAAGTTCAACTAAGTATATCAGAGGCGATCCTTGTGGGTCGCCTTTTTGTTTAAGATACCCGCGGCATTATGCCGCTTTTTTTATGCGCTGTTATCTCCGCCGCGTTTCTTGTTGAGGAACAGCTTTACAGCGTCCAGAGCCGCACGGAAGTTGATGGCAACGATCACGATAAACAGGATACAGTTGATGAGATTCTGCCAAAGACCGTACTCCATGAACATTACCGAAACACCCATTGCAGCGATCAGTGCAAGGTTTATCAGAGTTTTACGGTAATCTATCTTCATGTAGAGATATTTCTTCGTATCGATCACCCTGTATATAAAAACGATAATGTAGCTTGCAAGCGTTGCAATAGCGGCGCCTATGACTCCGATGGTGTTCAGAAGTATCAGGTTCAGTATGATATTAGTCACCGCACCGATAAGTGATGACGCAAAGCTGTGAGTTGTCTTGTTACTTGCCTCATAGATACTTCCCATGAAGTTTGACGAGCACTGGAACAGCACCGCACCAAGCAGACACGGAACATAGAAATACGCGAACTCAAAGCCCTCACTGCCGAAGAACGGCATGATTATCGGACGCAGCACCAGCATGATTCCCGCTACTGCAATGAACATCACAGTCTGCATCATGCTGAATACATTGGAGTAGAAGTTGGATATAGTACGCGAGTTTCGCTCTGTTATTGCAGACATATGCCATGCCTGCAGGAATATTCCTACAACAATGGAAGCAAGATTAGGGAATTTATACGCAAACGAGTATACGCCATTCGCGTCACTGCCGTAGATGGCTGTTACCATAAAGGTATCGGATACATTGATTATCCACCACATTATAGTGGTCGGCATGAGCGGTATGCTGTATCTCAGCATAGCAGAGCGCAGCATCTTGTCGTTTCCGAGAGGACGATAGTCCTTGTACAGCTTTGCAGTAAAGCTAAGGAACACGATAGAAACAAGATCGGCAAGTGATACGGACAGCACATATCCCAGCACTCCCATCTCAAACACGCCCAGGAACAGCAGATTGAGCAGAACATTGGATACGGTAGTGATAATGCCATCTATGGCATACAGCTTTACCCTGCCCTGAGAGCGCACATAAATACTGCAGACGCCCTTGATACTGCCCGTGCAGACATACATGAACATCAGCCACTGATAGCCCTCAAGCATCTCAATGAAGCCTATCAGCGGTACAAATGCCGCGAACACCACCAGACCTATTACCGCGATATTTATACCTATCGAAAAAACATGCTTTCGGTTATTTCCCTTGTCCAGACCATAGCGAAGCACGCCCTCGCTGATGGAGAGCGTTACCACCGATATAAGCAATGCCGAGGCATTGATGATGTTATTCACATCACCGAAGCCTGCTGTACCAAGCATGCTCGTGTAGAATTTCAGCATGAAATACACTAGCAGCTTGGAGCCGAACTGACCTATCGCAAGGACGATAGTGTTGCTCGCCAGTTTCTGGTACTTGTTCATATTGTCTGTTATCTTCTTTTTCTTGTTTATTTGTCGCGCAGCTCACTGAAGAACTGTGTCAGTATCCCGCCGCAGCGCTCCTGCATAACACGGCTTCTGATAAACGGGATATGTGTGAATTTCTCATCAAAAAGGCAGGTTACGGACGCGCACGCGCCGTTCTTGTCGTCAAATGCGCCGTACACCACTCTTTTCAAGCGGGAGTTCATTATCGCCCCCGCACACATAGGACATGGCTCAAGCGTAACGTACAGTGTGCACCCTGTGAGCCTCCACTGCCCCAGCCGCCTTGCAGCCTGCTCAATTGCAAGCACCTCGGCATGTGCAGTTGGAGAGCCCAGCAGCTCACGCTGATTGTAGCCCTCACCGATTATCTCACCCTCGGGCGATACAACTATCGCACCAACAGGTATCTCACCCAGAGCATACGCCTTTTCGGCGAGCTCCAGAGCCTTCAGCATATATTCCTCGTCCAGTGTCATGGTCTGATACGCTTTATCGACTGTACGATAACTGTCAGAGCCAGCCAGCCGAGATTATATACCGCAATATAGAATGCATTCAGCATATCGAAATAATTGAATCCGCCTGTGCTGAAATACGGTGATACAGTTGAATTGGGATCATAGGTGCCTGCGATGCTGTAGTTACCAAAGAACGCAAAGATGAACACCAGCAGTATTCCCAGCGCAACTCCTGCTATCTGCATAGCGCAGCCAAGCTTGATCTTCTTGTAAAGATCCTTGGAACCGTTTATCGCTGCCGCAAAGGAAGAAAACGTACCATCGCAGGATACAGCCGCACTGCCCTTGGATACATACTTAGTGCGCTCATCGAACTCATCATGAGCTTCGTAGGGGATAACGCGCACGCTCTCGCTGCCGATATCGAACAGCTCACCTATAACACCCTCGGTTATCATACCGTCAACAGTCTTGATAATAAGGCTGACACCGTTCCTTGCAAGCTTTGAAACATGCTGCTTCACCTGATTGTTAGCTGTAAGCTGTACAAAGAACAGCATACATACCTCGCCGCCCACAGCAAGATATACCACCTCATCGTGATTCTTATTTACGGCAGCCTCTTTCTTTGCTTCAGGAACTGCCACACCGTGGGATTTCATGTGATCGCGGTTTCCGAGCAGAACTCGTCTGCTGCCTATCCAGCCCATCACACCGAGATTGCTCTCGTAAACGCAGTTGCTTACTTTCTTAAGCAGAGCCGCCTTATAGTTCAGCATATTGAAGAACGCGTCAGCAAGCACGCTGTCAGCGCTTACCGCAAGGCTCGCAGCGTAGATGATAGCGTCGTCTATCTGGATGTGCTGTGTGCCCTTGGAGCCGTTCTTGTTGTAATCCCAGATGTTGTTCACCTTTACAGAGTTCACAGGGAAAAGCGACTTCGCTTCAACCAGTATAGCGGAAGTCTCATTGACATCCTCAACAGCGCTGTAGCCCAGCACGGAAGCATTCTTGCCCGTAAGCACTCTGGAGGCTGTAAGCATGGGAAGCATAACTATCAGCGAGCCGCTGAACGTAGCGCCTACCGCAAACACAGCAGTAGCAGTCGTGAAGCCGAGCGCAACATTCTCCATGGTATAAGAGCTTACCGACATAAAATATGTCATAAGTCCGCCGCCTATTCCTGCCGCAAGAACAACAGGAGTCATAACTCTGGCAATGCGGTCAGAGATATCCTCACAATAAGTGGAGATTATAAAGTCGCACAGCAGCTCGGTCTTTCTCATGGATGCCACCACGGGAATACCGATGCCCGTGCCTCTTGCCAGCTTATCTGCACCCTCGTCATTCAGGCACTCGATGAAATACTTTCCTCTGTCACCCGAAACAAACGCAAAATTATTCTGCGCCGCCTTAACTGTACACAGCTTTGCAACCGTGTTGAAGCAAAGAACGCCGAGAGAAACGATAAGATAAAGATGTGCATTATCGGTTACCAGCATAGAGGGCTGGAACAGATATATCACATTTGCAACTATAGCTCCGCAGTGAGCAAAAGCACACAGGGTATCTCCGTCGGGCTTCAGCTTTGTGAGCCTTGAGAGTCCGTTGGTGATAACGCTTGAGCACGCGCCGAAGCTGAGTATACCGATAGTGAGATTTACTATCAGGAACTTTTCTACATTGAACTTGTTGCAGAAGCTTGAAAGCAGCGGTATACCCTCCGCATTAAGACGGAATGTAACACCCGCAGCAAGAGCAGCCAGAAGCAAAACAACCAGCAGCATTAGCCTGCCGAAAAGACCCTTGGAAGCACGTCTGAGTCGATCTACGATAACGTTCTCATCATCGAGATCGATGACCTCTTCTTCCTCGTAAAGCTCCTCTTCCTCACCTGCGGATTCCACCTCATCATCGATGTCCTCCAGCATGAAGTTTGCTATCTTTCTCTTCTTTCGTGCTGCAAGCTCGTCCGCCTCGCGGATCGCCTGCACGGGATCGCGCTTTGCAATAACGCCTGTATCTATAAGCTGCTTTTCATAGTCAATATTGAGCGCATGGGGCGGCAGACTTGCAGGATCGGATATATTTGTAAGCGTGACCGTACGCTCTGCTTCAATGCTCTTTTCACGCTGCTCCTTGAGCTTCTTGTTGAGAGATGCCACCAGCGCATCATTGCTGCGGCTCTCCTTTACTGTGGAGTATTCCTTTACTATCTCATCTGCGTCAGCAGGTGCAGCTGGCTGCTGCAGCACGCTATCTACGCCAACGCCCCTGTTCTTTTTGCGTGTGGTAACGGGAGCGTATTCCTTGACGTGTTCCTCCGCACCCGAAAGCTGCTTCAGATCGTTTCCTGCAACTGCAAGGGTATCCCCCGAAACGTTTTCAGCGCTCTTTATCTCCTCCGCTGCCTTTGCACGGGATTCCATAGGATTTATGGAATCCAGCAGCTCATCAGGACTCTCGGCAGCCATATCAGCTTCAAGCAGGGCGCGGTTGATCTCATCGATGCGCTGCTGCTTGCGTATCTGCTGTGTATTAGTTGTAACAAGGTCTCCCCTTGTGTGGAAGATGATATCATCATCCTCACCTGCAACCGCAGGCTTTACAAAAGGCTGGACATACTCGCTCTCAGGCTGTACTACCTCCTGCTCCTGTGTCTGAAAAAGCAGTGCAGCCTCCTCGGGAGATGCAAGCTCCGCAGTGAAGCCGCTGTGATCCAGCTCCTCTTCCATTTCATCCTCAGGGGGAAGCTCCATGATCTCTTCTTCGATCTTCTGAGCAGCCTCTTCAAGCTTACGCAGACGCTCTTCCTCTGCGGCACGCTCAGCTTCTATGCGGCGGCGCTCAGCCTCCTCCGCAGCTTTCTGAGCTTCTTTTTCACGGCGGCGCGCTTCGGCTTCAGCTTTCATGCGCTCCTGCTCTTCGCGGCGGCGCTGAGCCTCAGCCTGCTTCATAGCAGCCTTGTGCTTCTTCTGCTCCGCAGCATAAGCTATCTGCTCCGCCCTGCGCTGAGCGGCTTCCTGCTCGTCACGCTCCTCAGCCTCTATCTCGGCTTCGGTACGGCGCGGCTTTGCGCCTGAGCTTCTCATAGCCTGCTCCAGCTCATTTCCGCCGATTATCTCGGTTATACTGACGGAACTATCAGATCTCGGAGCTTCACCCGAATCCCTTTTCCGATCGATCTCCGCCAGGATATCATCAATATTGTAATCAGACATTTTCGCTCTCCTATATCAGTTACGATGCTTTACGACTTCATACATAAGTATTCCAGCTGAAACAGACGCGTTCAGCGAGTTTATCCTGCCATTCATCGGCAGCGAAAGGATCATATCACAGTTCTCACGGACAAGTCTGCCCAGCCCGAAGCCTTCCGAGCCGATAACCAGAGCCACTCCGCCTGTAAGATCTGCCTTATCATAAGGAGTTCCGTCGGCCTCCATGCCAAACACCCATATATTCTCCTTTTTGAGCTGCTTTATGGTATCAACAAGATTTGATACTCTTGCCACCTTCATCCACGCCGCTGCACCAGCCGAGGTCTTGAACACTGTTGCGTTCAACGACGCACTGCGCCTTTTGGGGATTATCACTCCGTCAGCGCCTGCAGCCTCTGCGGTACGGATGATCGCACCAAGATTATGAGGATCCTCTATCTCATCTGCAATGATTATGAACGGGGGCTTGCCCTTTTCCTTAGATACAGCCAGTATCTCCTCAACAGTAGAGTAGGAAGCCGCCGCAAGATACGCCGCAACGCCTCCGTGCTTCTGTGTTCCCACCATAGAAGTGAGCTTTTCATCGCTTACTTCCTTGATGACAATGCCGCTCTGCTTAGCAAGCGGAATTATCTTTCCAAGGGATATCACTTTTTGTACATATAATGTATCAAGCTCCGCACCGGAGGTCAGCGCCTCGATAACGGAATTCTTGCCGTAAATAAGCTTTACTTCGGTTTCTTTTTCCATAACATTTCCCTTTTTATATTATTAATTATAGTAATAGCAGACATTCATATTCCATTTTAGTATATCATATTTTCTCAGATAATGCAATACATTGTTACCGTATTATTCTAAAATTCCTGTGATATTTTCTCAGCACAGGCATAAAACCAACAGCTCCTTAATATTGTGTAGCAAACAAATTAAGGAGGAACAGACATGCTGTCTATAAAAAGAAAGCTCAGCCCATACAAGAAAGAACAGCAGCGCTTTTCACGGGAATATGCACTGCTCGCCGAAAGGCTGACAGACATACGCTCGGATTTCGATCAGGTGACGGATGAGGACGTTATAGACGCGCTCATCTACGAAGAAAACGCAGTGCTCGCAAGACTGGCTCAGTTATATAAGGACGCAAAAGCTGCAGGTATTTCACTTGAGCCCCACGAACACACCGATTTCTACGAATCGTAAAAAAAATTAAATTTTTTGAAAAAAGTGCTTGACAAACCAAAACGCTTGTGATATAATAAACTAGTCGTCAAGGCAAGGTACTGAAAACGACACAATATGCGAGTGTGCTGGAATAGGCAGACAGGCTAGCTTGAGGTGCTAGTGTCAGATCTGACGTGTGGGTTCAAGTCCCGTCACTCGCACCATATTTAAAAATCCCACTCAAATGAGTGGGATTTTTAAATGGCAAACGCTAAACTTCGGCTTTCCCTTATGGAAAAACGATTTCGCTTTGCGAAAACCGCTCACGTACGCAGAGTGGCTGCATGATTGTTCTTTGATCTTTATTTCATCAAGTTTCAACTGAAAAAACACTGTAAAAATGTCATATCAGATAAAAGGATTCTGTCGTACCGTAAGGTATCGGCGGAATTTTTCTGTTTTAGGGCAAAAATAAGATATCTGACAAAAACATCATAAAAATATCACTTTTTAGTCATAATTATAACACTAAAGGAGAACTATATGGCAAAAACTTACGACCTCACCGAGGGCAAGGTATCAAAACTGATACTCACCTTTTATTTCCCGATGCTGTTTGCAAACCTGCTGCAGCAGGTGTATAACCTTGCCGATACCGCGATAGTCGGAAAAGGTCTGGGTGATAATGCACTTGCCGCTGTGGGCAACATGGGATCGCTGACATTTCTTATCATAGGCTTTTCCGTGGGACTTACCAACGGATTCTCTGTGTCAATCGCACAAAGCTACGGCGCAAAGGATTTTGACCGTCTCAGAAAGAGCATAGCATCCTCTATAACGCTTGCCGCTGTGATCACGCTGCTGCTTACGATAATCAGTATCATATTTCTGAAAAGCGTTCTGATACTGCTGGATACCGATCCCGTCATCATCTCAGACAGCCTGCTTTATGGCTACATAATATTCGGCGGACTTATCACCACCATCGCATATAACCTCTGCTCTGCAGTACTGAGAGCACTCGGCGACAGCAAAACACCACTGATAGCCATTATCGTTTCATCTGTTGTGAATGTCGGTCTCAACTGCCTGACAGTATTTGTGATGAAAACGGGAGTTGAGGGGCCTGCCGCCGCAACTCTGATAGCACAGGCGGTATCAGCCGTGATATGCTTTGCAAAGCTGAGAAAGATAGAATTCCTCCGACTTTCTGCCTCCGATTTCAAGGCAGATATCGAAATGTACGGCAACCTCATGAAAAACGGCATTGCCATGGCGCTTATGAACTCCATCACAGCAGTCGGAGCAATGGTGGTACAGTACTATGTAAACGGCCTTGGACTTGCCTACACCACCGCATACTCCGCCTGCATGAAATACCTTAATCTTTTCATGGATCCTGCCTGCACCGCAGGATTTACGATGTCCTCCTTTGCTAGCCAGAACTTCGGTGCAAAGAAGTATTCACGCATAATGGAGGGACTCAAGGTCTGCCTGTCCATTGCTCTTGTAACGTATCTCCTGTTCGGCTCGGTAATGGTGTTTGCACCACGCACCATCGCAGGCTTTATGCTCAACGGCGCTGACACTATCGAGATCGCCGCACAGTACCTCCCTGTATGCGGTGTGATGATATTCGCCGTAGACTTCCTGTTCGTGTTCAGAAGCGGTGTTCAGGGCATGGGTTATCCGTTCATACCAATGTGCTCAGGAATAGCAGAAATGGTCATGCGAGTTGGCGTTATCATCCTTTTCATCGGTCAGTTCGGATTTCTTGCCACAGCCTACGCAAGCATTTCTGCGTGGATAGCGGCTCTGCTGCTCAACGGAATAGCATTCTTTGTGATACTCGGCAAAAAGATGAAAGAGGAAAAATACGCAGATACAGCAAATTCATGGCTTCCATAAACAAGACCGCCGTACCCAAAAAAGGTGCGGCGGTTATTGATTTACAGAACAAATTATGGTATTATATACATATATACGACAGATTCCCCACAAGGAGGTCTATTATGGGTAACACAAACAGCAGAAGCTGTTATTGGGATAACATAAAAGGAATCATGATGATACTTACGGTATTCGCGCATATCATCCTGCCGTTTCAGCATATCGACATTTTTGATAACATTTTCGATTACATATACATGTTCCACATGCCCGTATTCGTGTTTATATCGGGATTCTTCGGAAAGAGCGAGCGCTCGCGCGGCTTCAGTTCGATACTCAAGCTTGCTGTACTGTACTTCATCTTCAACAGCGTCATCGGCTTTCTGTGGGGCTTTGAGCTGCGGCTTCAGCCATTATATTCCTACTGGTATCTTCTCGCGCTGATATTCTGGAGACTTACTGCGCACCATATCGCAAAGCTGCCGCACATTACACTGCTGCTTTTCGGAATATCCTTTTTTGCAGGCTTTTATCTCAACATAGACAACACCTTTGCGATTGCAAGGATAATCAGCTTCTATCCTTTCTACATGATGGGATATCTGCTTTCAAAGGATGACAGCGAATCGCTCGTCGGATCGAAATATTCAAGCAGAGCGCTTAAGGGTATATTGCTTGCAGTGCTATGTGCTCTGGTGATGTTCCTTGGGGATATGGTATTCTCATACACAGATAATTCCCTGCAGATGTTCTCCTACGGTTACCCTGTGGAGGCATACGGAAGAATAGTGCTCTTCATCATAGCCGCAATTGCGGTGGCTGTGTTCAGAAACATCACTCCCGACAAAAAACTGCCGCTTATCACCGCCTGGGGACGTAATTCCCTGCCGATATTCATACTTCACCGCCCGTTCACTCTGCTGATAAGTGACCACCTCCCCGGAAACAACACAGTAATCATAATGCTCGCAGCTTTCATCGGAACTATACTGATATGCCTGCTTACAGGTAACGATATCGCTGGAAAGCTGATGAACGCCATGTGTGACGGAGCAGCAGAGCTATTTTCGGGAAAGGGCAAAAAGGTTACCGCTGTTCGGATCATGGTGATCATTGTTGCTCTGGCTTATGCTGTAACCGCAATAACAGGGCTGTATTCGGATGTCCTCTCTCAGCCCGGATCAGATACTACCGCTGATAACGATAATTCATCTGCAGAAAACACAGATGTTCTGTTTAATGTTATGAGCGAAGAAAAGCAGTATGAATTTGACAATGCATTCAGACTCACCTTTGCAGGCGATCTGATACTGCTTGAAGATCAGGTAAAACGTGCCCGTACGGAAGACGGATACGATTTCGCTCCTGTTTTTGAATATGCAGAGCCGTACATCTCCTCTGCGGACCTCGCGATAGGTGTATTTGAAGGCCCAATGGCAGGAGCCGAAGCAGGATATACAGGCAGCAACTACGGCGACGGAAAAGAGCTGTATCTCAACTTCCCCGATGAATTTGCAGCAGCGGTAAAGGATGCGGGCTTTGACCTCGTCACCACCGCTAACAATCACGTTCTGGACAAGGGCGTTGACGGCGCGATGAGAACACTGGATATTCTGGACAGCATCGGTCTTGAGCATACGGGCTCATACCGCAACGAGGAAGAAAAGCAGAATTCCCGTGTGAAGCTCATAGAAGCAGACGGAATAAAGCTGGCTGTACTCTCATATACCTACGGCAGCAATTACTATAACACCGCCGATCTTGCAGAGGGCGGTCTTTCGTACATAACCTCGGTTATTTCGGGAACGGAGGGTGAGCTCTTTGAAAAGCTTCGTACACAGGTAGAACAAGACTTCGCACTGGCAAAGAGTCTTGAGCCTGACCTTATCGTAGTGCTTCCTCATATCGGTACGCAGTTCATGAACAGCCCCGACGCAGAGCAGGAAGCATGGTTTGAGATATTCAAGGAAAACGGCGCAGACATCATACTTGGTGATCATTCACACAGCGTTCAGCCTGCTGTTATTGAGGAGCATGACGGCAGGAACGTTTTCACTGCCTATTGCCCCGGTAACTTCGCAAATATCTACCGCGAAAACCAGGGAGATACAAGCATGCTTGTGGATGTGTATATCGACCGCTCCACAAAGGAAGTCATTGGCGGCAGCATCGTCCCTCTTTATACACAAGCGCCTGCGGATGGAAACTTCCGCGCACTTCCCATATATGAGATACAGAATAACACTGAGCTCAGAAAGCAGCTCAGTACGGATGATATCGCCCGCGCCTCAAACGCGCACAGTATCGTGACCGCTGTGGTATTCGGCTACGGAATGGATATCTCGGCAGTAACCGAGCGTTATTATTTTGATGAAAGCTGATTTTTGCGTGTTCCGAACGATGAGCTTGTGATATCCGATGATATGGCCAACGGAAAATTATATACTGCAATTACTGCGGCTGAATCCGTGTGCTTCCTCGGTGATAGCCTCACAGAGGGCACCAAAAACGGCGGCTGCCCGTGGTACGAGCCGATAGCCTCGCATTTCAGCGATAAGGAGATATACGATTTCTCAAAGGGCGGATGCACTATTTCTTATCTTATCGACAATGCGGATAGCATTCCTGCCGCACAGCTTTATGTTATCGCAATAGGAACGAATGATGTTCGTTACCGCAATGAGACCACCTGTGCCATGAGCGCACAGGATTTCGTTCAGCGTGCCGATGAGCTTAAAAACAGGCTCAGCGCCGTATCTCCGAATGCGGAATTCATTTTCATAGCGCCTTGGTACAGTGTGGACGGAGACCCATACACACCGCTGAGCTTCTCTCAGAAAACAGCACTGAACGAAGAGTTTTCCTCTGCGCTTGAAGCGTATTGCAGCAGTAATGAGATCGGCTTTATCAACGCAAATCCGTATCTCAGCAAGGTGCTTTCAACAGAGATGCACAGCAGATATCTTCTCGACCACATCCATCCCAATTGCGGCGATGGTGTTATATTGTACAGCGAAGCAGTACTTTTGGCATAAGCAACACAAAAGGGCAGTCACTATCGACTGCCCTAATTTTTATGCCAGCTCGTAAACCACACCGTTTACGGATATAGCTGTTACCGTGCTGATATCCACTGCGATGCGCTCATCCTTGCCATCAACGTATTTAAAGAAAAATTTCTGTGTATTTCCTGCGCCTGTTCCCAGCTCAAATTCTGCTCTGATCTCCTTGCCGCTGTCTGTCAGCAGTAGGATATCGTACTGATCAAATTCGCTGCAGATCTTGTCCTCGTTGTACAGCGCTTCATAAGCAGGATCGCGGTCGTACTCGATAAAGCCACCTGTGCCAGATACCTCGATATTCTTCACGGTACACTCTATCTCGGAAGCGTCCAGCATATCGCTCTCGTCCCATACAGTAACAGGCTCCATGTAGGTCTGTGAAACGTCTGCGACAGTGAGCGTCTGCAAAGCGCTCTCGCTGGGAGTATAAACGAACTCCACGCCCCAGTCAAGCTCGAAATAGCTGATACTGCTCAGATCGATATCAGTGCGCTTGTTGCCGTCATCTCCGTAAAGCGCGGTGTCACACGCAAGTGTGCTGACATCCTGAACGTTATATATCATCTGACCATCTGCATCCACAAAGTGCTCCCACACGTTATTTTCCTCTCTGAAAAGGATAAGCTCCCTTTCATCAAAGAGATCACTGCCCATAATACGCACCGTGCATTCGTCCACGGGAATAGAATATGTCACAGAAAGCATTACGGTAAGATCGCCCTCGTCGTTGACTACAACGGAGTAATCATCCAGACCACCGCCAAAGCTCTGCGTATGATCCGTTATCAAATTCAAATCCATAGCCGTTACAAGCTCTTTACCGCTGCCGTTTCGCAGCATGAAGTTCTTTACAGGCTGTCCGTCTGCTCTTTCAATATCGAAAGAAACACAGATGTTGCTTGCTGTGCCTGTCACACCATTTGGAACAATAACGTAATCAGAATCGGATACCTCATATCTGAAATCTGTTATCTCTGAAACGAGATTTCCGCCAACAGTATCGTCCTCAGCGCTGATAAGTCCTCCGAATATCTTATTGAAGTCTATAAGTCCTGTTGTTGCAGCTGCGGTAACTCCCACCGAGAGAGCCGCAACTGCCGCCGCAGCCACCATCACAGGTCTTGCATTGTATTTTTTCTTGTTGTTCTCCATATTTTCCGCCTTTCTGAGCACTTTTTCAAGAAACTCTCCGTCACTCGCCGCAGGAGCGACCCTGTCAAAAAAAGCGTTGTACCTCTGCTTCATATCTGATCCTCCTTAAGCAGCATTTCCCTGAGCCGTTCGCGGCCGCGGCAAAGCCTCGTCCTGACCGCAGCAGATGTAAGCCCGCAGAGCTTTGCTATCTCCTTTACGGAATATCCCTCGTAATAGAACAGGTATATCACGCCTGAATATTCGGGCTTCAACTGCTTTATGCAGTCATACAGACCTGTATCTGTGATATCCTCGCTCGGAATATCCATTGTCAGCTCCGCATCTCCCCTGCGCCGACTCTTTTTCAGCAGGTTTTTTGAAAGGTTTATCGCAACACGGATGAGCCATGCCTTGACATTCTCATCCGCCGCAAAGCTGTCATCGCAGGTATACAGCTTCACGAAAGCATCCTGCGAGATATCCTCGGCGTCCTCGTAATTCTTCACATAATTGAGAGCCACCCTGAATACCGTCAGGCGGTACAGCGAGATATATCGCTCAAGCTCCTGTGTGCTCACCCTGTCACCTCCCTTTCCTTTTCTGAAGCACTTCACTATTAAGACAATCCACAATGGCGGAATGTTACCGTGATGATATCACATTTTCAGAAAAAACGCAACTTTCAGCCTTAAAAACGTTTTTATCCGAAAATCGACAAAATTTCCTGACAATTTCTTGACATATCCTCTTTAATAGTATATAATAAAAAAGTATCAATTTTTCTATAAAGGAGCAAAAGATAATGGGACTTACTTTAACCGAAAAGATCATCAAGGCTCACATCGTTGACGGCGAGATGATAAAGGGTCAGGAGATCGGTCTGAAGATCGACCAGACCCTCACACAGGACGCTACAGGTACAATGGCATACCTCCAGTTCGAGGCTATGGGCGTTGACCGCGTAAAGACAGAGCGTTCTGTTGCGTATATCGACCACAACACTCTCCAGAGCGGCTTCGAGAATGCGGATGACCACCGTTTCATCGGCTCTATCGCAAAGAAGCACGGCATCTGGTTCTCCAGACCCGGTAACGGCATCTGCCATCAGGTACATCTGGAGCGCTTCGGCAAGCCCGGCAAGACACTCATCGGCTCTGACAGCCATACTCCCACAGGCGGCGGTATCGGTATGCTGGCTATGGGCGCAGGCG
The DNA here is from genome assembly GCA_017465665.1 of Oscillospiraceae bacterium. Taxonomy (GTDB): domain Bacteria; phylum Bacillota; class Clostridia; order Oscillospirales; family Ruminococcaceae; genus CAG-115. The sequence goes on from JAFTVU010000070.1 coordinate 22,413, forward strand.
GTCTGGACGTTGCAGTTGCAATGGGCGGCGGCGCTTACTACATAACAATGCCCAAGGTAGTAAAGATCAACCTCACAGGCAAGCTGAATGACTGGGTCTCCGCTAAGGACGTTATCCTTGAAGTTCTGCGTATCCTCTCCGTTAAGGGCGGCGTAGGCAAGGTAATGGAGTACTGCGGCGACGGCGTTGCAAGCCTCTCCGTTCCCGAGCGTGCTACTATCACAAACATGGGTGCAGAGCTGGGTGCTACAACATCCATCTTCCCCTCTGACGAAACTACACTCCGCTTCCTGAAGGCTCAGGGTCGTGAGGAGGACTATGTTCCCCTTTCCGCCGACCCCGACGCTGTATATGACGAGGAAGTAAATATCGATCTTTCCAAGCTCGTTCCTCTGGCAGCTTGTCCTCACTCTCCCGATAATATCAAGACTATCGAGGAGATAGGCGCTATCAAGGTCGATCAGGTATGTATCGGCTCCTGCACAAACTCCTCTCTTCAGGATCTTCTGAAAGTAGCTCACATCCTGAAGGGCAAGACAGTTCACCCTGACGTTTCTCTTGCTATCGCTCCCGGCTCCAAGCAGGTGTTCAACATGATGGCTGAGTGCGGCGCTCTGAGCGATCTTATCGACGCAGGCGCACGTATCCTCGAGAGCGCATGCGGTCCCTGCATCGGCATGGGTCAGTCTCCCAACTCCAAGGGTATCTCCCTGAGAACATTCAACCGTAACTTTGAAGGCAGAAGCGGTACAAAGGACGGTCAGATCTACCTTGTATCTCCTGAGACTGCAGCTATCTCCGCTATCACAGGCGTGTTCACAGATCCCAGAACCATCGGCGCTATGCCTCCCTACATCATGCCCGAGAAGTTCCTCATCAACGATAACATGGTTACTGCTCCCGCATCCGTTGAGGAAGCTCCCTCCGTTGAGATACTCCGCGGTCCGAACATCAAGCCTTTCCCCGTAAACAGCCCTCTCGCAGAGTCCATCGAGTGCGATGTTACTCTTAAGGTTGGCGACAACATCACAACAGACCACATCATGCCCGCAGGCGCAAAGATACTTCCCCTGCGCTCCAACATTCCTGCTATCTCCGAGTACTGCTTCACAGTATGCGACGAGACTTTCCCCAAGAGAGCAAAGGAAGCAGGCAAGGGCATCATCGTTGGCGGTGTGAACTACGGTCAGGGCTCTTCCAGAGAGCACGCAGCGCTTGCTCCTCTTTACCTCGGTGTAAAGGCTATCATCTGCAAGAGCTTTGCTCGTATCCACAGACAGAACCTCATCAACAACGGTATACTGCCTCTCGAATTCGTAAATGAGGCTGATTACGAGAAGATCGCTCAGGGCGATTCCCTCGCTATCGCTGATATCCGCAAGATCGTTGAAACCGATGGCAAGATCATCGTAGAGAACAAGACCAAGGGCGAGAGCTACGAGGTCAAGTGTGAGCTTTCCGAGCGCGGCAAGGGTATGATCCTTGCAGGCGGTCTGCTCAATATGACCAAGAACGGTTAAAGAGGTAAAATATAATGGGATTTTTTTCAAAGCTGTTCGGCAGCAAAGAAAAAAGCAAATTCACATTTATAAAGGATATCGCCGCCATAATCTGCGGCGGCGATACCAACGTACTCAAAGCTATAGACGATATGCTCTCCAACCCTAAAAAATATTTTAAGCGTAATTCGGATCGCTATGATGACCGTGGCATAGACGCTGAAGAAATTCAGGATATCATGGCAGACGGCGACGCGGATGAACAGGCAGAATTATTCTGGCTGGGTATGGTGGATGAGCTTATCGAGGGCGGCTATGTGGCAGAATTGGATTATAAATGCTCAAAGGATGAGCTTTTGAATGCTCTTTCAGAGCTGAACTATCCAACGCTGAAAAACACAGTTGGCAGTACTGATATGCTGAGCAGTGCCGCAGATGATATCAGCACTCTCTGCAATGAGATTTCAAAGCTGATGGCAGGCACAGCGAAGATAGGCTATATAGATATCGACAGCGACAGCTATCCACTGTTTATCCTCACTGCCGCTAAGGGCAAAAGCCCCGATGAGCTGCTCGATCAATTGACCACCATCGCAGGCGATAATCTTTTTAATATCACTACCCCTTAAATAATATATGATCGAAAGGAATACTAAAATGGCTGAAAAGATTCAGATGACCACCCCTCTCGTTGAGATGGACGGCGACGAAATGACCAGAATCATCTGGAAGATGATCAAGGATATCCTCATCAACCCTTATGTTGACCTCAAGACAGAGTACTACGATCTCGGTCTGGTACACAGAAATGAGACTGACGATCAGGTAACCATCGACTCCGCTAACGCTACAAAGAAGTACGGTGTTGCAGTTAAGTGCGCTACCATCACCCCCAACGCTCAGCGTATGACAGAGTATGATCTCAAGGAGATGTGGAAATCCCCCAACGGTACTATCCGTGCTATCCTCGATGGCACAGTTTTCCGTGCTCCCATCATCTGCAAGGGTATCAATTCCCTCATCCCCACATGGACAAAGCCCATCACCATCGCACGTCACGCTTACGGTGATGTTTATAAGAACAGTGAGATGAAGGTAGCTGACGGCTCCAAGTGCGAGCTCATCGTAACAGATAAGGACGGCAACGAGACACGCCAGCTCATCCACACATTCAAGGGATCTGACGGTATCATTCAGGGTCTGCACAACATCAACGGCTCTATCGCTTCCTTTGCAAGAGCATGCTTCAACTTTGCTCTCGATACAAAGCAGGATCTCTGGTTCGCTACAAAGGATACCATCTCCAAGCAGTATGACCACACATTCAAGGATATCTTCGCTGATATCTACGAGACTGAATACAAGGCAAAGTTCGAGGCGGCAGGCATCGAATACTTCTACACACTCATTGATGACGCTGTTGCTAGAGTGGTTCGCTCTGAGGGCGGCTACATCTGGGCTTGCAAGAACTACGACGGCGACGTTATGTCCGACATGGTCGCTACAGCATTCGGCTCTCTCGGTATGATGACCTCCGTTCTGGTATCTCCCGATGGCGTATACGAATACGAGGCTGCCCACGGCACAGTAACACGTCACTACTACAAGCACCTCAAGGGCGAGGAGACCTCCACAAACTCCGTTGCAACCATCTTCGCATGGACAGGCGCTCTCAAGAAGAGAGGCGAGCTGGATAACATCCCTGCTCTGTCCGAGTTCGCAGAGAAGCTGGAAAAGGCTACCGTACAGACTATCGAAGAGGGCGTAATGACAGGCGATCTGTACGTGCTCTCCACACTGGAAAACAAGCGCAAGGTAAATACTCAGGACTTCCTCACAGAGATCAATGCCAGACTTCAGGCAATGATGTAATTTTCTTGAGAAAGATGGATGAAAATGCAGAAGAACAACATATCAAACTCCGTAATACGCAGACTTCCTCGCTACTACCGCTTTCTCGGCGGACTACAGCGCCAGAACATCGCTAAGATATCCTCGCGCGAGCTTTCTGAAATGATGCGTCTTACCGCTTCTCAGATAAGGCAGGATCTCAACTGCTTCGGCGGCTTTGGACAGCAGGGCTATGGCTACAATGTAGCAGAGCTCCGCAAGGAGATAGCACATATCCTCGGACTTGATGTATCGCAGAAGATAATTCTGATAGGTGCAGGAAATCTGGGCCGCGCTATCACCATGCATGTGGATTTCGAGAAATACGGTTATGAGCTGGCTGGCATTTTTGACAGCAGCATAGCTATGGAGAACATCGAAATAGCAGGTATTAAGATAATGCATACAAATCGTCTGGAAGAGTTCTGCAAAAAGGAAAAACCATCTATGGCAGTGCTCTGCATCCCCAGAACAGGCGCAAAGGAGACCGTAGAGAAGCTCATGGAGCTTGGTATCAATGCATTCTGGAACTTCTCCCATTATGATATCAACTACGATTTTCCCGATGTACACGTTGAAAACGTACACCTTACAGACAGCCTGATGACTCTCTCCTACGCAGCTAAAGGCACAAATGAGCCAATAGGCGAAGAATGATAGTGAAGCGCACCCCCGACAATAGATCGGGGGTGCTGTTTTATAGCGTATAGGGCATCTTGCTATGCATAATATAGCGTAAAATCCGAATAATCGACCTATCCCCCGCATAATAATGTGAAAAAAGGAAACGTCCAAAACGGCATTTAATTGGGGGTGCAGACAGATTGAAGACAAAACAGGTATCCATTGAGGATTCTACGGAAGAAAGATGTGTCATACTCGGACACTACATAGTCGAAAACAAAGCCACCGTGCGAAGCACAGCAAAAAAATTCGGAATAAGCAAAAGCACGGTGCATCAGGATATCACAGCAAAGCTTCTGCAGGTAAACAGGCAGCTTCACGATGAGGTGAAGCAGGTGCTTGACAAGAATAAGCAGGAGCGACATCTGAGAGGTGGTCAGGCTACAAAAGAAAAATATGCCGCTATCTCCGTCACCAAGCAAAAGCGCAGTATATAAAAGCTGCAACACCCTGCCGTGAGCTGACACTACGGCAGGGTGTTGTTGTTATTATTTGACTGTTACAATGTCTGTTGTACCATCGGGAGCTGCGATCTCAATGATAACACTTTCGGCTTCGTCAATATCCACAGGCTCAAAGCTAAGCTCGCAGATAAAATGATTCGACAGAATAAATTCATCATCTTGGCTTGCATTTCTGTTCATTAGCTCCACCGCTCTGAAATCTGCGGAGTAGGGGATCTCGTTGCCATCTACGATAAGCTTTACGGGTGAAGAAGCCTCGGGTTCCTCGCAAGCGAGTGTAAGATCAAGTCCCAGCGCATTCCTGCCGTATAAAACTCCGCTGTACCAGATAAAATCTTTTCCGCCGTTTTCCTCGATCATGCTTTCGGGTACATAATATTCCAGATATACTCTTGAGCGGTAATCGCCGCCGCAGAATCTGTCAACATTATATTCCAGTCCGTTACGGAGAAGTGTTTTTTCCAGCTTTATGGTGTTTTCATCGCTTATAACATCACTTTGCGGTTTGAAATCCAATCTGATGTCCGTATTGATCCTTTCGGTAGTACCGTTTATATCAAAAGAAGCATTTACAATACGCAGTGATACCAAGCCATCATTGTCTGCTGCGGCATTCGGCCAATGCGCAGGCAGCTTTGCTTTTACAAAATGTACCGTACTTCCGTCATCCAATGTATGCCGAACACCCGAATATTGTTCGATCGCATAGCTGCTGATATCCTCAGTATTCTCATCGACAACAACCACGCCGAGAGAAACGCCGCTGCAATCGGAATATTCTTCAGATGTCCTGACCTCAAGCAGCGCGAAATAATCGTATGTGTCGCCAAGAAAAGCAGTTAACCCAACAGATATCACATCATCATCCGCAAAAACAGACGGTGTCTGATACTCTCCGCTCTCGACCTTTGATTCCGATATCTTATCACCGAAGCCGATACCAAGAATACCTGCTATGTTTATCAATCCGCTTTCAGCAGCAACTGTTACGGCACAGACCGAGCATATTGCAGCTGCAGCGATCATAATAGCTGTTCTGCCAATAGTGCGTCCGTGCCTTGCAGTGCTTCCTATGTTATCATACAGCCTGCTTTTCCACTCATGCGGTGTCTTTGTTTTTGCAAACAGTTCGTATAATTCCTTCATAACCGATCCTCCTCTGAAAGTAATTCCTTTAACATATCCCTGCCGCGCTTCAGCCTGCTTTTAACAGTATTCTGCGTTACCTTAAGCAGACATGATAATTCTTTCACGGAATAGCCTGTGTAATAATGCAGATATATTACCTCACGGTATAGAGGCGGAAGCTCCATCACACGGGATATAAGACTGCGATCATGCTCGTCCTCGTAAAAAGACGTTACAGATTCCAGAGATTCTGTCTGATGACGGCTTCGAAAGCGATAGTGGTTTTTACATTCATTGATCGCTACTCGGATAAGCCACGCTTTGAGATGTTCACCATCGTTTTCAAGCAGCCGCCTATTTTTATATAGCTTCAGAAAAACGTTCTGGTAACAGTCCTCGGCGTCCTGTCTGTTACCGAGGCGTACCAGACAAAGACCTGTCACCATATCCGAATATTTTTCCACAGCCTGTGAAAACAGGCGTTCTGTATCTTCAACCGACATTTCATCAACTCCTCTCTGTTAAGCAATACACCGCAGAGGATCAAAAGGTTGCATATTTCCGCACAAAAAAAACAGCCCCCTTATCGGGGGCTGCCTGATCGAGCAATTATAAAATTACTTTCTCTTCTTGGAAACCAGCATAGCGCCGCCAGCGAGAACAGCGAGACCAGCAACAGCTGCAACGCCCTCTACGCCTGTTTCAGGAGACTGCTTGTCGCCTGTTGTGGGAGCTGTAACATCTACAGCAGCATCGGAGCCTGCATCAGCAGAACCAAGACCCTCAACTGTGAAAGCAACAGCGATGGAATCTGTGGGGTATGCACCGGAGTATGTAGGAACATCTGTATTCCAGATGTTGATAGCGTTGATCTTGATGTACTCATCGCCCTCTACTGCAGGGTTAGCGATAGTAGCTGTTACATTACCGTCAACGATGATGTCGAGGGATGTGATAGTAGCAGCACCTGCGGGAATGTCTGTGGAAACGCCCAGTGTGTTGAATGCGGAAGCGCCGTCAACAGACCAGTCAAAGCCGTCCATAGCAACTGTATATGTACCGTCGCCGTCAACAGTAGCGTCTGTGTACTCAACAGGCAGTGTGTAGCCGTTGATATCCCAGTCAAAGTTGTCAGCGTACTCGGGGAATGTCTCCTCGGGAGCATCGCCGCTGCCCCATACGATAGCGTAATCAAAGTAAGGTGTAGCTGCACCGTAGGATGCCTCTGTCCAGTCATTACGGAAAGAGTAGGGTGTTGTCTGCCACTGGATGTAAGCATTGTAAGCGCTTGCGGTAGCAGCGAGTGTAGCAGAAACTGCTGCAGCTGCTGTTACAGCAGCAAGGATCTTAGAAACCTTCATTGTAAAAACCTCCATAAATTTAAATCGTACCGTGCACATATCTGTGCACTATTACATCTATAATTATATAACAATTTCCATCCTATTTCAAGGTGCAATTATAGACAAATCGCCTAAATGATTTCTGTATAAATTGCACTCAATATTTTAAAACAAAAACCGTTAGTCACCACCGCGCAAAGCCGCTCTGCAAAAGGCTGCAGAGCATTTTCAAGCCTGTTACATCCTGTTTACACAGATCGTTAGCAATTATAAATGTAATCGTTTCATTTTGTCATATTATGCATATCAGCTCAGATATCTCGATCTGATACAATAGGTATCGCCCTCCTTCCATATCAGCCAGCCGAGACCGTTATATGCCGAGATATCCGTCCAGCCGAAGCCGCCTGTATCCCCCATCATGCCCGTGTATCTCACAAGGGCGCTGATATCCGCTATCCAAGCCTCGCCCAGAGCTCTTTCCTCGGCGGTGACATTACGCGAAGCATCTGCTTCCGCTATCGGCGTAAGGCTGACCTCCACATCCTTGTACTGGAACATATTGAATGTACGCTGTCCGTCATAGCCGCAGAGATCGGACAGCATATCTGCTGCCATTCTTTCGGCATATACCTCAACATCATCCTCACCGACAATTTTCAGCGCAAGTTGCAGCCGTGAGCCCGTGGGAACGGTATACGCGCTGTCATCATAGCCGAACAGCTCGCTGTGCAGCGCGGCATACTCATTCGTAGTAAGACGCTCGAAATCCGTGCTCTCATCCCAGCCGTATCGGCGGAAATCGGGCATACCGTTCACAAGCTCAAGATACTGACCGCGTGAGCAGATGTAATCAATATAGTAACCCTCTGTTTCATCGTGCTTTATCGCGGCAGTTATCTCGGCTGTGCAGTTATCGGTGGCAACAGGATATTCATACAGCCAGCATCCGCCGTCATAGTCGCTGTAATCCATTCCGAAACCTGTATGCACGCCATGATAATCAAAGGAAGTAGGCATGATCTCCGCCTTTTCAAGCCACTCGTCACACAGCTCCTGCTGACGTATCCAGTAGCCGTGTACCTCCTCAAAGAAGTAGAAGCTGTAGCCGATATGCACCATCTTCTCCTCTGTGCCATCATTGTCAAAGTCATTATAATAGATTTTGCCGCTCATGCCAGGATCAAAAATATCATAATTACAGCATTTGTGCTCATACTCGTCATCAGTACCATACGGCACATCTCCCACAACATATCTTCCGCCGTCAATGTTGCCGCCGTCAGGCTCGCCCTCCTGCACGAATTCCACCATCACGAGCGTTGCATCCTCAGGCTCTCCGTTTACAAAGAACCAGCCCTTTCTGTCACCCTCCACATACAGATGTGCGTCTATCGTTTCCAGCCCGTTCAGGCGCACATCCGTTATCTCATCAGCATAATGCGCGTCGTTTCCGATGTACTCATACACATGTATACTGCGTTCCTCGCCCTTTCCTGCCAGCAGGAGCAGCTCCTCCGCTCCGTCAAGGTCAAGATCGTGATCTGTGTGGCTTATCAGCGTGTAGCCCTGAGGCTCTAAAAAATCACGCTCGATTATATCAACGGATGTCTGCGGCTTGTTCAACAGACCCTCAAAGTTCCTTTTGTACTCGTTTCCGAGATGAGCCCTGATCTGAGTTATCAGCCACACGCCCTCAAAGCATTCAAGCCTCATTACGGAATGCTCATAGATATAGCCACCCATTCCGTCATGGCAGGCGGTACACAGCAGATAATCCACATATTCTCCCTCCTCGTAATCCAGCACGCCCACAAGGTCTGTCCATGCAGCGGCGCTCTCATCGCTTCCGTCAGACAGTGCATAGGTCTTTCCATCATGATAACGCAGGCGGCTTTCGATATGCTCCTTTAAGGTAATATCGTCATGATAGCTGCCGTCCAGCCACGGTGCTTCCTCAGGGTCTTCTGCCGCAAAGTACACATACTCGCCATCCTCATAAGCATACACATCCTGTGCAAAGGTATAATCGTAAAGGTCAGAAATGCTGTCATGCATGCTATGTTTTGTCGTGAAATATCTTTTATCAAGGGCAATGTAGTTCTCATCGTATCTGTCGCTCTCATCTCCCTCGGGCACCTTATGCATTATCTGATGCAGCATGACCGCCGCATTGAACCGCATCTGTCCCAGCCAGAGCAGGTCCTCGTTAGTCAGATCGACCTCCTCGTGACCGTGATCGCCTGTGCAGTAGGGATATTTTATTGCCGTGCCGTCAACCATACTACCATAGCCGAAGCCTGTGGAATCCGTGGAGATAAGCTCACCGTTTTCAAGCACGTAGATATCTTCGCGATACAGCCATTGTCCTGCCTTTTCGGAATACGAGCCATAGCATGCCGTTGCTGTCAGCCGTTCTCCGCTTCCTCTGGGCACGATCCCCATCAGGGCGATCTCCTCCGTACCTGCCATTACCTTATCAGGCACGGAAAGCAGCGTTTCCCTGCTGCCGTCAGGCTGCAGCCTATGGATATATCCCTCGGCGCTTGAGATATACAATGCCGTTCCGTCGCAGCAATCGTTCAGATTTCCGCAGTCACTCAGTGAGTACAGCAGTCTGAAGCCGCTTTCATCGCGGTAGTAATATTCAAAATACTGAGCATCCAGCGCCATTTTTATCCTGTACCATTTAACCCAGTATTCACCGCCGTCATCCGTCTGTACATACAGTGACCAGTCAGTGCAGATATCAAGTCCGCCCTCGTCTATCGCCTGCTGTGCGGCTTCGCGGTAGCTTTCATCCTCAGCGTTTTCCAGTGCATTCCGCTGCACCTGCTCCTGATACTCCAGCGCACCCGCACTTATCTCATCGATAAAAGCAAGCACCTCAGGCTCGTCGCCTGTATAATGCTTCATGCGCTCCCATTCATCGTCAGTTACAACTTCGGCGCTCTCCTCTACCTCATTGAGCGAGCTCTTGTAGCAGATCTGTCCGTCAAGATCGGCCAGGATATGCTCATTGTCATAAAGATACAGCAAGCCCTCCAGAAGCTCAGCCATGCTGCCCTTCATGCCTGACAGCTTGTATTCATAGCGCGCACCGCTTGCAATATCCTGACAGAACACTGTATCAGTGCCATCGGAATTTCTCCTGTACCACACTACACGCTCCCCGTCATAGTCTGTCAGATTGAAGCGAAATACATCGCAGTGCGTAGCTATCCTGTCAAGACCGCCCATCGCACCCTTTACGCGTATAACAGCCTTACCATCCACATCTGTCGCATGGCAGTCGCCTGTCGTGAAAGTGGTTATTATCACAGTATCCGTTACTATATCACGCACACTCAGCTCACCGCCGTTGTCATGGTCAAGCGCAAGTATCGTCATGTTGCCGTTATCATCTGTATAGGTGATCTCGTTAGTTCCCGTAACGACAGGTACACTTGCAGGGGCGTTCAGAGCTCTCGGGGCAAACTCAAGCACGAAAGTATTATCCATACCGTATGCATTGATATCCATAGCCATGAAGAAGCCCTCATCCTCCGTATACAAGTACCAGATGATGTAATCCTCCGTCAGCACAGGCTCTGTATTAAATATGAGCTGCTCACCGTTCAGCGAAAACTCGCCCACGGATATCATATACTCCCCGTCACCTGTATAGCGGTAGACCTCATATCGCGTGCAGGATGTGGTCATCACATCATGAGCATATATAAAGTACCACTCATCCTCGCCGCGAAGCGTAAAGCACGGAGTTATTACTGTGGAATCAAGCGCTGCTTTCTGCTCATCTGTAAGATAAGACAGCTCCTCCGCGTCAATAGGCAGCTCAGGCGGAACAGGCTCTTCAAAATACGATTCCTCCACCCTGCCATTCTCGCCGAGAGGTCTTTCTGCAAATCGCGATATCATGATGCACTCTGCCTGCTCTGTGCTCTCTCCGCTCTCGGAGGTAGCCTCCACGGTAACGGTATCCGCAGGCAGCAGGATATCTCCACGAACAAAGAACGCTCCGCCTATGCACAGAACAAGCGCAGCAGCAGCCGCACCTATACCAAGCCACATACCCGATTTGCTTCGCTCGGGCTCGTCAGACGGAGTATATTCCGTGAAATCACTCTCAGTAAGCGATGTTGGAGAATGCTTTGAAAAGCATTCTGCCGCTTCGTTTGTGTACTTATCGTCTATTCCGTCAGTAACATTCCTCCAGAATTGCTCGTTCATACCTCCACCCCCTTTTCTTCAAGAAAGCTTTTAAGAGCCTTGCGGCTGCGGAGCAGACTACTCTTCACCGCCGATACGCTCATACCCGTATTGTCCGCAATGTCATTCACGCTCATATTGTAGAAATACCGCGCTGTGAACACTATCCTGTTCTTTCTTTTACAGCTGCCGAGAAACTCGTTGATGAGCGCCGAGATACGCCCACTATCATAACGCTGCTCCACTGTTTCCTTGTCTGAAAACAGCTCGGAAAGCTCCTCCGCCTGCTCATGTGCCGAGCGGCGGCGCACCGCGTCATAGGCATTCAGCGCGGTATTTCGTACTATCCTGCAAAGGTATCCGCATAGCGATTCGGGACGCTTTGGCGGTATCGCGTTCCACAGCTTTATGTAGGAGCTGCTGACGCATTCCTCCGCGTCCTCCCTGTTACTGAGTATGCCATAGGCTATCCTGCCACATAGTGCGCCATACTTCCGCTCCACCTCGGCAAGCCCCTCCTCAGAGCGCGAAAAGAACAGCTCTATTATCTTTGTATCTTCCATATATCCGACCCCCGTTCATGAGAGGAATTTATGTCCCTCATTAAGTATAACAGATTACGGAACAGGATGGTTGCTTTTTCCGAAAAATATTTCAGCCGCATCGGCTGCACCCGATACGGCTGTTGTTATCTGTTACAGTTTTTTCTGAGCAAAGCTGCCGCTACCATCGAAACGGCAAGTATCACAGCCGCCGCAGGCAGCCACACAAATGCCAGACCGAAGCAATCCCCCATATTTGGTCCGCCAAATTCTCTTACATAAGCGCGGTTGAACAATGTGAACACCTGCATAAATCCGCCCTCCATCCCGAGCACGCAAAACAGGACAGCACTCAGCACAGATGATATACCCCTCGCCGCAAAATGCCTGCCCTCTCGTGCGTACAGCAGCAGTGTGACCAACACCGCCGCAGGAAGTGCCGCAGCCAGCCACAGATACACCTCTCCCCAGCCGAAACCGACCGCCGCATATGCTATCGGCAAAAAGCCTGCAACGATGCCGAATATGATATCAACAACGATCATCAGCACACCCTTACTAAGACTATCTCCGAGCGAAGCTCGCTGTTTGCTCCTCTTGCTTCGACAATCACCTCATAGTCGCCTGCCGTACCGCCGAAATGCACAGACTGTCCGTCCTCGCTCACGGTGACCTTATTAAAGATGTTTTCGGCAGTCGGACGGATGTAAGCCTGAGTTGCCCTTTCGATGACCGCAAGCTCATTTATGCCGAGCGTTTCGCCGACCGATACGCTTACTCCCTCACGCGGCGCGATAACAGGCGTCTTTTTGAGGAATGCGACAAGCTCTATTCCAAGAACTATTGCAACTAACACACAAAGCGCCGCCACAACGGATACCGATATGATTACTGCTTTTTTCATGATAAACTCCTCTGATCATTAGTATAGAGCTCTGTATTCTGTTTGAGAAGAGCCTCTGCTCTCGCTCTGGGTAAGCTGAAATATGCTGCATAACGCTCAGGCTTTGCCACACGATCATATTCAAGCTCTCCCGCAAGGAAAGTGAGAGCCTTTTCAGCCGCTTCAGGCTCGGCCTCTGCCGCATCGATCATAGCAGGCACTGCCGCATATTCAAGACTTCTGAGCAGGCTCATATCTACCTCGGAAAGAGCGCCGCTGTGGTATGCTTCCACATTGTAGCGTGCGATAAAGCCGTCTGTATTGCTGAAGCACAGTACTGCGAACATCACTGTGAACGCCGCAAACACTGTCCTCCACAGCGGAAGCTTGACAAACTGCCACAGGATGATGATAACAAAGAATATAGCCAGCAGCGCCATGAACCATGTGGTATAAACGCGAAGAGGAGTCATGCCATACTCGCCGATATAGATGAACATCTTACATACCGCCGTAACAATAAGCAGCAATGTAAATACAGATATCATCACCGTATAGACAGTAAGCGCTCCTGGGCGGCGATCGTTCTCTCTGCGTACTGTGAAAGCCTGCATCAGCAGTATCACCACAAGGTTTATCGAAGCCACCACGCACAGCTCGAAGAATCCGTCACGGGCAAAATCGGAGTAGCTCACACCCTCGGGAAGAGAGCCGCCGAAAGCCGCTGTAAGATATCTAAGCTGGATGATGAGATATGCAAGGTAAAACACGCATATCGGAGTTACTGCAGTTAGCGTTGCAGCAAGAGGGATAAAACGGAACTTTGGTGCTTCGTCAGAGCGCTCTGTACGCTTTTCCGCAGAAAACAGTATTCCGCCTAGGAACATCGCCACAAAAACGCCCCAGAACATATCACCTATAAGCGAGAATGAAAGCCGAGGCAGCTTGTCTAAGATATCAGCCATGAAATCCTCGAACATTGCATCAGAGCTTATCAGCAGAGCAGCTACAACGATCGTCAGCGGCACGGCTATCAGCAGACCCACGAAAACATACAGCAGGCTCTTGCCCGACTTCATACGTCCCAGCAGACCAAATGCTGCTTTGGGGCATTCGCCGTAGCTTGCAAACGGGCGCGCGAACACGGAGCACAGCATATCTCCCACAAAGCGCTCACCAAACAGCTTTGCGCCGCTCAGAGAAAGACCGAGATAACAGTAAAGACCGAACACGAAGAACGCAGCAAGAGTATTTATAACCATATTTGCACTGAACAGCGGTACGAAGCAGAACAGCTCTGCAACAACAAAAACTATAACGTGTCCCTTTGTGACAGGGAGCTTCTTCAGCTTTGCGAACACAGCACCGATAACTCCGAATAGTGCCCAGAAAGCTCCTGTGAAGATGCCACCCACATAGCTCAGGCAGTAGTGCATAAACAGAAATCCCATCACAAAGCACACAACAGCAATAATGCCCTCAAAAACAGTGTAGGTACGCTTTTTTATCGGCTGGGCGGTAGGCAGATCCGGGATACCGTAGGGCTGCTGATATTCACCGTTGAATATGGTGGACGGCTGTGGACAGCCACCATCCTGAGACGGTATATTTGGAGTGTTCTGCAAATTATCCATAATACAGTTCCTTTCATTTATGTAAAAATATAACATTCAGAGGGTGCAGGAGGACGTGGAGGATAAAACTCTGTCCTCCTGCTTATTAAGGGAATGTGTGGTATCAGAATATATCACGCAGCCATTCTATAACCCATGCGTGCAGGAACAGCAGCGGAATGAACGAAAGAAGAACAACAGGTATCTCTGTTAGCCAGTATTTTGGCTTCGGCTTTTTCAGCGCAAGACCTATATGCAGCATAAACAGCGCAACGCATACCGCAAGACAGGCAAGCCCTGTAACGATGGCAAACGGCGTATACCGTGGATATCTCGTCCATGAGAGAAGCCCGAACCACCAGTCAAGAAAGAACCAGAATCCAAGGCTTCCGAAAACGGAATAGCCTAGCCCTATCAGCAGATGGAGCACAAGGCCGCGTTTGTTGCTCACGGCTTTTCCTCCCGCTTGAATTCCAGGATATCTCCCGGCTGGCAATCCAGCACCTCGCACAGCTTTTCCAATGTAGAGAACCTCACCGCCTTTGCCTTGCCCGTTTTCAGAACGGAAAGGTTTGCGGGAGTTATTCCCACCTTATCGGCAAGATCGTTGGAGGATATCTTCCGCCTTGCCATCATAACATCAAGATTTATTTCGATCGGCATAGCTACCGCCTTTCATATCGTATAGTCATTCTCTTCGCGGATGATGACTGCCTGCTGGAACACGTTCTTCACAACTCTCAGGATAAGACCCACGAAAGCAAAGCCGATCACCACAAGGAATGAAAAATGCTTGATAAAGCTGAAATATACAAACACGACAGCTTCTACATAGCAGCACCATGAAATGATACGCAGAAACTTGACGCTGCTTTCGGTAAACGGCTCGCCCCTGCGGACGTTGCCCAGCAGCTTATCAAGGCATACCAGCGCGACCACTGCGGCAGGGACAGCGCAATACAATGTTACAAGCAGCGGCACGAACACCGATGGCATACCGTTGGCCTCGTTCACTATCTCGTCATAATATCTTGCAAGCCAGGGTGCTATTATACAGCATACTGCCAGAAGCACATAGCATATCCGCACTATTATAAGCGAAAGCAGTGCGGAGCGGTCATTATTCCACATACACATTCTCCTTAACGGTGGTATTTACCTTTTCCATGACCTTATAATACCACGTTTTTTATCATTTGTCAATAGATTTTTATCGTTTTTCAATAATTTTTTATTGTTTTTGGATTTTAGCCGTTTTTCGCTTGATATAAAAGACATATTTCTGTTATTGACTACCAAGGCATATTACGTTATAATTATATTAATATATGTCCTGTACGGACAGAAACGGAGAAATACTATGGAAAGACGTATCCTTGACTGGAACAAATACTGCGATACCGCCGCCGAAGCAGTGGCTGAGGGTATCGTAATGCTGAAGAACGACAACGTGCTTCCTCTTGCCAAGAACGATGAGGTCGCTGTTTTCGGACGTATCCAGCTGCATTATTATAAGAGCGGTACAGGCTCAGGCGGCATGGTAAACGTTGCCCATGTGGTGGATATCCCAGAGGGTCTGCGTGACGCTGGCGTTAAGCTCAACGAGGAGCTGTTCGGCATCTATGACGAATGGGACTCAAGACATCCCTTTGATTTCGGCGAGGGCTGGAGCAGCGAGCCCTGGTCGCAGGAGGAGATGCCTCTCACAGACGAGATCGTACAGAACGCCGCTAAGACCTCAAAGACAGCCATAGTCATCATCGGACGCACCGCAGGCGAGGAGATGGACAACTCCATGAAGCAGGGCGCATTCCTGCTGACAGAGCTTGAAGAGGATATGCTCCGCAGAGTACGTGCAGCTTTTGATAGGATGGTAGTTCTGCTGAATGTTCCTGCGCTGTTCGATATGGGCTTTATGGACAGATATTCCCCCGAAGCGGTGCTGTATGTATGGCAGGGCGGTATGATGGGCGGAACAGGCACCGCAAAGGTGCTTACAGGCGAGCTCTCCCCCAGCGGTAAGCTTTCCGATACCATCGCATACAATATTTCAGATTACCCCTCCGATTCGTACTTCGGCTCTGACATGGAGGATATCTACGTTGAGGATATCTATGTCGGCTACCGTTATTTCGAGACATTCGCAAAGGACAAGGTGCGCTATCCGTTCGGCTTCGGCCTGAGCTACACCACCTTTGATATCCGCTGCGAATCCGTAACAGGTCGCGCTCCTGCCGATCAGACCGCAACACTGTCGGTACGCGTGAAGAACACAGGCAGCTATGCGGGCAAGGAGGTCGTGCAGGTATATCTCGAAGCTCCTCAGGGTAAGCTCGGTAAGCCTGCAAAAGTTCTCTGCGGCTTTGAAAAGACAAAGACCCTCGCTCCAGATGAGGAGCAGGTACTGGATATAACCATCGACCTCAAGGACTTCGCAAGCTACGATGACAGCGGTGTAACAGGACATCCTTTCTGCCGCATCCTTGAAGCAGGAAGATATAACTTCTATGTAGGCAGCGATGTCCGCAGTGCAAAGTGCATCTGGAGCAAGGATATTGCAGAGGATATCGTAGTGGAGCAGCTCAGGCAGGCGCTCGCCCCCGTAACTCCGTTCAAGCGCATGGTAAACGACAACGGCACCGTTGCTTTTGACTATGTTACACTGGAGCAGGAGGACGAATTCACACGCCGCGCCGCAAACCTCCCTACCGAGATAGCTCCCACAGGAGACCGTGGCTACAAGCTGGCAGATGTGGTAAACGGCAAGTGTACACTGGATGAGTTCGTGGCTCAGCTTTCAGATAACGACCTTGCTTGCCTTGTCCGCGGCGAGGGCATGGGCAGCCCCAAGGTAACGGCAGGTACTGCATCTGCTTTCGGCGGCGTATCCAAGGGATTGAAAGAGTTCGGTGTCCCCTGCGGCTGCTGCTCTGACGGACCCTCGGGAATGCGTCTCGACTGTGGCACATTTGCTTTCAGCCTGCCGGGCGGAACTCTCCTTGCATGTACATTCAACAAGGAGCTGCTGACGGAGCTGTTCTCCATGACAGGTCTAGAGATGACCGCAAACAAGGTAGACTGTCTGCTCGGCCCAGGTATGAACATACACAGACATCCCCTCAACGGACGAAACTTTGAATACTTCTCCGAAGACCCGTATCTTACAGGTATGATGGCTGCGGCAGAGCTTAAGGGTCTGCACACGGCAGGAGTAACAGGTACGATCAAGCACTTCTGCGGCAACAACCGTGAGACCCATCGTCACTTCCTGAACTCAGTGGTATCCGAGCGTGCTCTCAGAGAGATATATCTGCGCGGATTTGAGATAGCCGTAAAGCAGGGCAAGGCATCGACCGTAATGACTACATACGGCAAGATAAACGGCGTATGGACAGCGGGAAGATATGATCTCACCACCACTATCCTGCGTGAGGAATGGGGCTTCAAAGGCTTTGCCATGACCGACTGGTGGGCACACATCAACCGCAGAGGCGGCGAAGCCGACAAGGATGATTTCGCGATCATGGTAATGGCGCAGAACGATACCTACATGGTCTGTGCTGACGGCGAAAATCACACCGATAACGTGCTTGCATCCCTCGAAAAGGGCGAGCTCACCCGCGGAGAGCTCCAGCGCACCGCAAAGAACATCCTCGGTATGCTGATGACCACTCATGCAATGAAGCGTGAAATGGGCATAGACGATGCGGCTGAAATAATCAACCGTTCTGTTCAGGAATACGGCGACGACGGAGATGCACCGTTCTATTATGTGGATGATGTGTTTGAGCTTGACCTCAGCGATGTTGAAGTAAGAAAGGGTGAAAGCCACCGCTTTGCACTTGATTTCAAGCGCGAGGGTATATACAAGGTTACGCTGACAGCATCCTCCGAGCTTTCCGAGCTCGCCCAGACAACGGTTACTCTGTTCAGCCTCGGCAGCGTATGCGGTACATATACATGGAACGGCACAGGCGGCAAGCCTGTTGAGATCACCAAGGAGGTCAATGTATTCTCTCGCTTCACGAGCGTGCGCCTGCACTTTGCATCCAACGGTCTGAAGCTGTACAAGCTCAGATACGAGCGTATTGGTGATCCTTATAAACTGTAATAATCACAAGGAGATATCATGATAAGACCCATCTGCAAGGATAACTTCCTGCTTGCTATGAAGTCCGCACCTGCAACGGCAGAGGATCTCGCCACAGCGCAGGATCTTCTGGATACCGTCACCTCCCATGCACATGAGTGCGTGGGAATGGCGGCAAATATGATCGGCGTGCTAAAGCGCATCATTGTTTTTCAGGACAGCATGAAATTTACTGTTATGCTCAATCCTGAAATAAAGTGGCGCTCCCCCAAGACCTTTGACACGGAGGAGGGCTGCCTTTCCCATACAGGGACAAAGCCCATCACACGTCACGAAAGTATTGAGGTGGAATTTCTCGATATGAAGCTGAAAAAGCAGCGCAGAAAATATAGCGGCTTTACAGCACAGATAATCCAGCATGAATGCGACCATCTTGACGGCATATTAATTTGACGAAACCTCTTGATTTTTCGATTATTTCATGATACAATATGTATGTAAATTAATTTATACAGGAGGTCTCATTATGTCCAAGAAGTTTGCTATCATCGCAGGTATCATTTCCATCGCTGCACTTTGTGCAGGTGTCGTTGCATTCCTGCTGCTGAGGAATAAGGATATCGCTGAGTGTCTGGAGGAGGACCTCGACGATCTCGACGCAATAGACGACGAGGATATTTACGTATTCTAAAACAAACAACTCCCTGCCTCACCGCAGGGAGTAAATTTTATAAAAAAGAGGTAAGTATGGCAAAGGAAAAGGAGATCAAAACGAATGCAATGCGCATTCTGGACAAGCTGAAGATAGACTACAAGGTGAATTTCTACGAATGTGAGGAGTTCATTGACGGAGTACATATTGCAGACAAGCTCGGTCAGAGCTATGACAGCAGCTTTAAAACGCTGGTACTCTGCGGCAAAAGCAAAGCATATTATGTTTTTGCACTGCCCGTGGACAAGGAGCTGGATATGAAAAAGGCTGCCCGCACGGTGGGCGAGAAATCCCTTGAGATGGTGCATGTCAAGGATATAAATGCGGTTACAGGATATATCCGTGGCGGATGTACACCGATAGGCATGAAAAAGCAGTACCGCACAGTAATTCACGAGACCGCACAGCTTTTCGACAAGATAATAGTCAGCGGCGGAAAGCTGGGAACACAGCTTGAGCTTGCGCCCAACGATCTGGCAAAGGCTTGCAGCGGCGAGTTTGCAGATATTATAATGGATTAAAAAAACTCCCTCACAAACGTGAGGGAGTTCGTTATTAATTCAGTTAAGAATTAAAGCTCAGCAAAGTACTTGATTGTTCTTACCATCTGGGATGTGTAAGAGTTCTCGTTGTCGTACCAGGAAACTACCTGTACCTCGTAGAGGTCGTCAGCGATCTTAGCAACCATTGTCTGAGTAGAGTCGAACAGAGAACCGAATGTCATACCGATAACGTCGGAAGAAACGATCTGATCCTCGTTGTAGCCGTAGGAAGCAGAAGCAGCAGCCTTCATAGCAGCGTTGATGCCTTCCTTAGTTACGTCTGTACCCTTAACAACAGCTGTCAGGATTGTTGTGGAGCCTGTGGGAACAGGAACACGCTGAGCAGAACCGATCAGCTTGCCGTTCAGCTCGGGAATTACAAGACCGATAGCC
>JAFTVU010000010.1 GCA_017465665.1 Oscillospiraceae bacterium
CCAGAGGTACAACTGATACACTCGGCTGTACTAAACCCAGACAGATCGTTTACGGCGTTCAGATGAAAACCACAACTCCTAACATGTCCCAGTCTGGCTTCACATTCTCCGACAGCATCTACGATATTGCTATCTATGGTGAGGGCTTCTTCCAGCTGATGGACGGCGGCGGAAACACATTCTACACAAGAGCAGGTGTGTTCAACGTTGATGAGCAGGGCTACCTCGTAAGTGCTGAGGGTTATCACGTTCTCGGCGTATCGGGTGATTCCACAAACCAGCCCGCAGGCTCTGAGATGATCCGTATTACAGTTCCCCAGACAGAGGCTAAGTGCTCCTCTTCCACAAAGGTAGTAAACGGCGTTGACGTTACCATTTCCGTTTCCGCACCCTCTGACAACACAGATATGTCTGTAACCTTTACAAACAGCGAATTCCCTTATGCTACATACGCTAACGGAATCCTCAATATCTTCTTCAACATGGATCAGCAGTATGAGTCTGATGACGCATTTGAGTCTGCTATCCAGTCCGCTATCGCAGCAGGTGGTGTTACACTTCCTGATGATGTTGAGCTGAAGTTTGAGTTTGGCTCCGTTCCCGATGATACATCCGCAAAGATCGCTACAAACAGCGTAACAGGCTGGAGCGCTACCACCACCAAGGCTTCTGGTGAGGAAGTATACCGCAACGCTACAACTCAGGAGGTAGAGGCTATCCTCGGCTTCCAGGGCAATGACGACAGCATGAAGGGTGAGACCGTAGCAGTTGAGTATACCGCAGGCTCTACAGCTGATACCACAGCAGAGTACACAGCCGGTACAGGCTGGACCATTTCCATGAACCAGACCACAACTGCTTCCGATATCAACAAGGCTATCAAGAAGTGGATCGAAGAGCATCCCGATGAAGATATCCCCGAGCTGACCTGCTCCAAGTTCGTATCTCCTCCCGGCGATACCGATAAGGAGACCGCTTTTGACGGTATGTCTATTCCGCTGGAGTGCGGCGACAGCAGCGTAAGCTTCAAGGTTGGTGCTACTGAGGCAGGCGAATTCGGCAACAACTACAAGGTAACATTTGCATATTCCGCAAGTTATGGCAACACAAAGGCTGTATGGGATGAGAACAACCTCACTCTGACAGTATGCAACGATACAACGATGGATCAGCTGCAGGAAGCTATCAACACCGCTGCTGCAGGCGATCCCAAGAAGCTTCTGTATCTCACAGGTCTTGAGAATGTACTGGGTTCTGCCGCTTACACAGCTCCCGACGGTACACAGATCGCAGAGGTAGCTACAGACGCCGATACCGTTATGAACGCAGCTGCAAGAGAGGCATTCTTTGGTGCTAACCCCGCAGTTTCTCTCGGCGGCGGTAAGGACAGCTTCTACACAGAGGTGGCAAAGTTCCTGACCACATTCAACCTGACAGACGGTCGCAAGGGCTCTGAGCAGAGCTACAAGGATCTTGAGAACATCACAGTTCAGTCTGACGGTACTATCCTCGGCTACCACGCTGTTCATGGCGACATGGTACTTGGCAGAATCGATATCGCTACCTTTGATAACCCCAACGGTCTTTCTCAGGCGGGCGGCACTATGTTCCAGGAAACTGTTGCTTCAGGTGCAGCTAAGCTTGCTATCGCAGGCGGCGGGGGCGCAGGCGAGGTAGTTGCAGGTGCACTGGAAATGTCCAACGTTGACCTTTCTCAGGAGTTTACAGACATGATCACCACACAGAGAGGCTATCAGGCTAACTCCAGAGTTATCACAACATCCGATACAATGCTTGAGGAGCTTCTTAACCTCAAGAGATAATTTCACTGCTGAGTGAACTATTGAACTGAATTAATGGCGGAGCCCCCGTCTTTCGGGGCGGGGGCGTGCTGTTTCAGAGGTAAAAAATATGATATTTGTTACAAAGCTTGACGGTAAGCAGTTCCTGCTTAATGAGCAGCTGATAGAGACCGTCACAGAAACTCCCGATACGGTGATCGTATTGTCGAACGGGCACAGCTACATCGTCCGTGAGAGCATGAAGGAGCTTCAGACAAAAATACTCGAATACAACAGGAATCAGCGGCGGCGCATGCAAAGGCGCAGACAGTCCGACGAAGAGCCTTTGACATAAACGGACGAGCTAACAGCTCCCGAGACAATATATTTACTAACAGAAAAGCGAGGGATATATTTTGAATATTTCACTTATTATCGGATGGGTAATGGCATTCGGTCTGGTTATTTTCGGTATATACGATGGTGGTTCGATTAGCTCGTTTATTGAGATCGCGTCGCTTGCTATTACGGTTGGCGGTACGATAGCCTGCCTTATTGCTTCCTTTCCGCTGTCCTATCTGGCAGGAGTGCCCAAGAAATTTGCCATGGCGCTGTTTCCTAAGAAGTACAAGCCCGAAAAGTACATAGATGAGATAGTTGAATACGCAAAGATCGCAAGAGGACGCGGTCTGCTGGCACTGGAAGAGAGCGCAAATAACTGTAAGGATCCTTTTATGAAGTCTGCGCTCATGCTCATCGTAGACGCTAACGATGCCGACAAGGTTCGCGGAATGCTGGATGACGCTATCAGCTTCATGGTCGAGCGTCACGAAAACGGACGTGCGTTTTTTGAAAAGGGCGTAGGTATATTCCCCGCATTCGGTATGCTGGGTACGCTGGTTGGTCTGGTAAACATGCTGGCTACCATGGATTCTAACCCTGATGGTCTTGCAGGCGGTATGGCTACTGCCCTTATCACCACATTCTACGGCTCGCTCTTTGCAAACGTGCTGTTTGCGCCTCTCGCTTCCGCGCTCAAGAATACTCATGAGGATGAGCTGCTCTGTATGCAGATCATCGAGGAGGGAGTGCTTGCTATCGCAGCAGGCTCAAACCCCAGATATATCCAGGAGAAGCTCGAATTTATGCTTCCTAAGAACAAGAAAAAGTCTGACGGCGGCAGCAAGTAATAAAAAAATCCGAGAAATTTCAAAAAAATCTTCTAAAGTATTTGCAAAATCCGCAAATATATGTTACAATAATATAATAGGTGTGGTGTAATTGATTGTTCGCCCACCTGTTAAGGAAAAGGAGGGCGCGTCGTGGCAAAATTGCAGAAAAAGCCGCAGGAAAATCATGATAATGACTGGCTTAATACATATGCCGACATGGTTACACTGCTGCTTACCTTCTTCGTAATGCTGTACGCTTCTTCAAGCCTTGATGAACAGAAATGGCAGTACATATATCAGGCGTTCCAGTCCAGAGGCAAGTACCTGAATGAATACGTCGATCATCCCGAGCATACCAAGGATGAGGGCAGCTACGTTCAGGATGAGGATCCGTCCCAGGCGGGCGGTGAGGGCGAGCTCCCCCAGAGCTTCGATAAGCTTTATGTGTATCTTTCCGATTATGTGGAGCAAAACGAGCTCTCCAATCAGATCTCTGTTTCCAAGGACTCGGCGCATATATACATCCGTTTTGACAGCAGCGTTTTCTTTGAGGGCAACAGCGCAACACTGAAGCCTGAGGGTATGGATATCATCGATGGCATATCCCCCGGTATAAGGGCGGTACGCAGCTCTATTGAGAGAATGACAGTCAGCGGACATACCGCTTACGGTATATCCGAGGTGAATGACTGGCAGCTTTCTTCTGACCGTGCTGTTAGCGTTGTTAATTATATGGAGTTCAGAACAGTGCTGGACAGCAGTCAGTTCAGAACTTCGGGCGTAGGTCCTCACGAGCCTGTTGCAGATAATGAAACAGCAGAGGGCAGAGCAAAGAACCGCCGTGTTGAGATGGTCATTCTGAGAAACGACGCGGATCTGACTGATCCTCAGGTGGTTCAGGATATCCTCAAGCACGATTACGGTCTCTTCTCCGATCAGATAGATCCCGATGATCAGACTGAGGACGAGAGCAAGCTGCCTAATGATTCCGCACAGGGTATCATCAACTCCATTGAGAGCCTGTTCCCGAGCGGCAGCACAGTTAGCAGCACTGACGGCATTACAGGCCCGTTCATTTATGATGAATTTGCAAACTTCATCAAGTCCGAGGACACCGCAGCAGAGGCTGACGCAGCCCCTGCTGATGATGACGCCGCGGACGCAGATGCAGAGTAAAATATATTCTAATTATTCCGAGGGGGGATCACGATGGCTGACGTACTGACGCAAGCGCAGATCGATGAGATGCTGAGAAACGTCGCAGCCGGAGCAGCTCCTGTGGTTACTCAGAAAGAGGAAGAGAAGATCAAGGAATACGACTTCCGTGCTCCTAAGAAGTTCACCAAGGAACAGATAAAGGTCCTTGACAGTATCTTTGAGAACTATGCACGTCTTATGTCGTCATACCTTACAGGTCTGCTCAGACTCTACTGCAGGGTAACGCTCGTCAGCATTGAGGAGCAGCGTTACAGTGAGTTCAATAACGCACTGCCCGATTATGTAATGATGGGCATGGTCGATATGGGCATCGTCAATGACGAGGTCAGTGAGACCAACGTTATCGTTCAGGTATCAAACGCTATCACCTACACCATGATAGACAGATTGCTGGGCGGTAAGGGTGAATATCGTGATGTAAACCGCGATTTCACAGAAATAGAAATAACTATCATGAATGACGTTATGGCTTCGCTTGCAAAGCTGCTGCAGGAGCCGTGGTCAATGCATATCGAGCTTAATCCCAAGCTGATCGGTATTGAGACGAACTCGCGTGTGGTACAGACGATAGGTCATGAGGACACGGTAATCATCGTTGCCCTTGAGGTTGAGATAAACGGCGTCAAGTCCGTTGTATCGGTATGTATCCCTGCGATAAATCTCGATGAGATCATGGGCAAGTTTATACCCCGTTATTCGTCAACCAAGCGTAAGACGGACGCTAACCGCGAGGCAGAGCGCCGCGACAGCATCATGACAGGTATCAGCACCACCGATCTTGATATCACAGCTGTTCTCGGTGAGATCAATCTGGATCTGTACGAGGTGCTGACGCTTCAGGTGAATGATGTTATTCCGCTGGGTAAGAACATCAATTCCAACGTTCAGGTGAGAGTCGGCGGCAAGCTTTGGTGCGACGGCAAGATGGGAACGTATAACAACAAAAAAGCTATTATGATAGATAATTTTATTCAGAATTGAGGTATGATAACTGATGGCAAACGAAGTGGATACAAACGTTGAATTCAGCACATACGAAATAGACGCAGTAGGCGAGATACTTAATATCAGTATGGGCGCTGCTGCTACCGCTGTTTCGGAGCTGCTGAACGCAAAGGTCTGGATCACCACGCCTCAGGTAAGCGTGGCAAAGGTCGCTGAGCTCAACTATACTCGTCTTGAGCCTGCTATCTGCGTTAAGATCGTGTATGTAGCTGGTATCACGGGCGTTAATATGATGGTGCTCAAGCAGGATGATGTTCAGATGATCCTTAATCAGCTGATGGGCAATCCGCTCGTTATCTCTCCCGATTTCGAGTTCGATGAGCTGAATATCAGCGCTGTTTCCGAGGTAATGAATCAGATGATGGGTGCTTCGGCTACCGCTCTGTCAGACCTGCTGGGAACTTCCGTGGATATCTCCACTCCCACACCTTACATAATCGAGAAAACAAACTTCTGCGAGCTTTCAGAGCTCAGTCCCGAGGAAACGATAGTCGCAGTTACTTTCAACCTCAACGTTGACGGAGTAATGAACAGTGAGTTCATGTCCATCATGTCGGTAGATCTTGCTAAGACGCTTTCCGGCAAGATGATAGACAGCTTCCAGCCTGAGCCCGAGCCCGAGCCTGCTCCCGCACCTGCACCTGCAGCTCCTGCGGCAGCACCCGCTGCTCCTGCAGCACCTGCACCTGCCGCTCCTATGGCAGCCGCACCTGCTGCAATGCCTCAGCAGCCTGCAGCATATCAGATGCCGCCTCAGCAGATGGCTTATCCGCCTCAGCAGGCAGGCTATGGATATCCCCCTCAGTATGCGGCTTACGGTGCTTATCCGCCGCCTGTACCCCCCGTCAACATCCAGAATGCACAGTTGCATCAGTTTGATAATGTTGATTACGGTCTTCCTACCGATCAGCAGGATAACCTGAAGCTCCTGATGGGCGTTCCGCTGGAGATCTCCGTAGAGATCGGAACGGCAAAGCGCAAGGTCAAGGATATTCTGGATTTCACACAGGGAACGATCATCGAACTGGAGCGTCAGGCAGGCGCACCTGTTGATGTGGTCGTAAACGGCAACCTCATCGCTCGCGGTGACGTGGTCGTTATCGATGATAACTTCGCTGTAAGAATCACCGAAATAGTGAAATCCAAGTTCATGGATAGTCTTGGTAAGGAATAAAATTAATTAACACTTATTTAAATTAATACATTCAAGGAGAATATTGTAATGGACAAGAAGATATTATTAGTTGACGACGCTGCTTTCATGAGAATGCTTATTAAGGACACTCTGACAAAGAACGGCTACACAAACATCCTCGAGGCTGCCGATGGCGCTATCGCTTGTGATGTATACGCTTCCGAAAAGCCCGATCTCGTTATCATGGATATCACAATGCCTAACAAGACTGGTATCGAAGCTCTCAAGGATATCAAGGGCTCCGATCCCATGGCTAAGGTAGTAATGTGCTCCGCAATGGGTCAGGAAGCAATGGTAGTTGAAGCTATCAAGCTGGGCGCGCTGGACTTCATCGTTAAGCCCTTCAAGCCCGACAGAATCCTGCAGACTGTCAAGAAAGTCCTCGGCTAATCAATAAATCACCAAGGCGGGGGAGAAACATCCCGCCTTTTGGCTTTTTTCAAAGAGGGATAAATTTCCGCATTTTTCAGGAAAGGAGAACGCGTTTTGCAATATTTTCAGATGATAATGGCACTTATCGGAGTGCTCGCGCTGGTGTTTGCACTGTTCTGGCTGATGAAGAAGCTCAACAAGCATGTGATGGTCGCGGACAGCCGCAATATGAAGATACTGGAACGTATAAATCTCGGTCCTGATAAGATGCTGTTGCTGGTGAGCATCTGCGGCAAGTGCATGGTGCTTGGAGTAACTTCAAACCACACCGAGAAGATATGTGATCTTGAGCAGACCGAAGAGGAGCTGACACAGCTCTCTGAGGGTAATCCCTCATTCGGGGAGAGCTTTAAGACGGTTCTCGGCAATATGATGAACAAGAACAAATAATAGGAGGAGCGTTGTGATAAAACAGCTTATCAATACAGATAAAAAGCTCGTTGTGAGATTTGTCGTTTCGCTGCTCCTGTGTGTGGTACTTGCTTTGATGTTTATGGGAGTATCCGCAATGGCGGAAACTGTCGAAGCAGAAGCGGCGGCACAGACAGCGGAATCAGGCTTTGAGGCAGGCGATTACCTCGATACAGATCCTGTTTATGTGGGTGATGAGCCCGGCTCGTCCGTACTTCAGGAGCTGGTAGGCGTTGATGCGTCCCAGCCGCTGGAGGTCATCCTGCTGCTGACGCTGCTTGCGCTTGCACCGTCGCTGCTGATAATGATGACCAGCTTTACCCGTATCATCATCGTGCTGAGCTTTTTAAGAAGCGCGATGCAGACCCAGACAACACCGCCCAACATGGTGCTGACAGGTATGGCGCTGCTTCTGACATTGTTCATTATGGCGCCTGTTTTCACTGAGATAAACGAGGTAGCGTATCAGCCGTATGTAAACGGCGAGATGACCACTGAGGAAGCGCTTGACGCGGCTGCTGTGCCCATCAAGACCTTTATGCTGAATCAGACCACCAATGATGATCTGCAGTTTTTCATTGAGCTAGGCAATATCGAAGAGCCTGAGGGCGGCTTCACCGAGGAATACATACAGAACGATCTCAGCCTTACTGTTATCATACCATCGTTTATGATAAGCGAGCTGAAAAGAGCGTTCCAGATAGGCTTCCTGCTGTTTATACCGTTCCTTGTTATCGATCTTGTTGTCGGCAGTACGCTGATGTCTATGGGTATGATGATGCTGCCGCCTGCGATGATCTCAATGCCGTTCAAGATATTGGTATTTGTATTAGCAGATGGCTGGAACCTGCTGATCGGCTCTATCGTTTCAGGCTATAACTTATAGCGCTGCTGTATTCTTGATCTTATGAAAGGAGATGTGACGAATGACTCAGGATATCGTAATGGAGATCATCCGCGAGGCTGTCATGCTTGCATTCAAGCTGGCGCTCCCTGTGCTTCTTGTTGCTATGATAGTCGGTCTGGTCATTGCCATCCTACAGGCTGCGACTCAGATCCACGAGCAGACGCTGTCCTTTGCGCCTAAGGCAGTTGCAGTGGGACTTGCATTGTTCTTCATGGCGCCCTGGATGACAAATGAGTGTATAGATTTCGTCCATTTTATTTTCGAGAAGATACAGCAGATCCCCATAACGTGAGGACGCTGCCGTGCCTGAGATCTGGGAAACTATACAGACGAATTTCGTCGTTATAATCATGGTGCTGACGCGAGTCAGCGGTATATTTACATTTAACCCCATCTTCGGAAGAAATAACACCCCTGCGTTCATCAAGGCCGGCGCAACGCTCATGCTGGCGCTTGTTATGGTATCCGGCGGGGGGATGGAATACACGCTCCCGAGTGGACTTCTGCCATTCCTGTTCGATATCTTTAAGGAGCTCGTGGTTGGACTGATGCTTGGCTTCTATGTCAACCTTATGCTGACGGTGTTCGGTATGGCAGGCGAGGTCATAGATATGCAGCTCGGTCTTGCAATGGCTAAGAGCTATGATCCCACATTCGGCAGCGTAGGTATCACTACTCAGCTATACAACTACTGGTTTATCCTTTATTTCTTCGCTGTCGGCGGACATCTTTCTTACATTGAGCTGTTCGCTATATCCTATGATACCATACCGATAGGCTTTGACGGCTTCAATATCAATATAGCATTTATTCTTGTGAGTTATTTTGAAACAGTGCTCACGCTTGCCGTGAAGCTGGCTATGCCATTTATTGCGGCTTCGCTGGTTACTGAGTTCTGTATCGGAGTAATGATGAAGGCTGTTCCCACTATCCATGTTTTTGTTATCAATATCCAGATAAAGCTGCTTGTGGGCTTTGTGGTGCTGACCGCAAGCTGCGGCGCGGTATCGGAATTCATGGGTAAGCTGATGAGCCTTATGTTTGAAAATCTCAATGGTCTGCTGCAAGGCATGACCGTTTAGCATAATATAGATTCCTGCGCGAAAGGGCGGTGGCGATATGGCAGGTGAAGAAAAAACCGAAAAAGCCACGCCGAAAAAACGTGATGACGCGCGCAAGGAAGGCGATGTCCTCCAGAGCAAGGAGATAGTTATCGCGGTATCGGTGCTGGGTATTTTTGCGGCTATGAGGCTTTTTATGGGCTTTGTTACCGAAACGGTGCTGGCATATTCCGCGTCCGTGTTCTCTAAGGCGGGAACATTTCAGGTAGATCAGGACAATTTCCTGACGGTGTTTGTGGATGTTATTACAGTTGCTGTAATGACCATCGGTCCGATATGCGGTGTAGCGCTTATTCTCGGTATAATCCCGACGGTGGCACAGACAAAGGGCCTGTTCACCATGAAGGCGCTTCAGCCGAAGTTTTCGCGTATGAATCCGCTTTCGGGCATAAAGAAGCTGTTTTCATTGCAAGCTGTAGTTGGAATCCTCAAGGGACTTATTGAGGTAATAGTAATAAGCTATGTTATCTACAGCGAGGTTGCTGAGCGTATGCCGAAGTTCATCGGATTGATGAATGCAGGCATCATGCAGGGTTCAGCATACATTCTGCTCAGTATCTTCGACCTTGTAATGCTTATATGCATACTGCTGGTATTCGTTGCTGCTGCGGATTATCTGTTCCAGTGGTGGCAGTTTGAGAAGAAGCTCAAGATGTCCAAGCAGGAGGTCAAGGAGGAATACAAGCAGACCGAGGGTGACCCGCAGATCAAGAGCAAGATCAAGCAGCGTCAGCGTCAGATGGCGATGTCGCGTATGATGCAGGAAGTCCCCAAGGCGGATGTCGTTATCCGTAACCCTACTCACTATGCCGTTGCACTCAAGTATGACCAGGACGCGAACCGTGCTCCGCAGGTCATAGCAAAGGGCAAGGATTATATAGCTCTGCGTATCGTCAAGATAGCGGAGGAAAATGATGTTTACTGCATAGAGGATCCGCCTCTTGCGCGAACACTTTACAGCACTGTTGAGCTGGGACGAGAGATCCCCGTTGAGCTGTATAATGCAGTGGCTGAAGTGCTTACTATCGTATATAAGGCAAAAAATAAGACGCTTCATGCGTAACTTTATGTTAAAATACGACAATAATATACGAATTGTAATTTGAATATATGGCAGGTTAATACACTAAATGTTAAAATTCGATAAATTATTACAGAGAGGAGTGATGATAGAGTGATAAAGAAGCTGCTCAGCAATTCGCTGGTACTGTTCGTTATCTTTATCGTACTGGCTATCATCATCCCGCTCCCATCCTGGCTGCTGGACTTTCTCATCCTTGTAAATATAGCCCTAAGCCTTGTAATTCTTGTAATGACTATGTTCATCAAGGAGGCGCTGGAGTTCTCGGTTTTCCCGACAGTGCTGCTGATGACTACAGTGCTGCGATTGTCACTGAATATCTCCACTACAAGAGGTATCCTTTCAAGTGGCTACGCCGGCGAGGTAATCGAGGCATTCGGTACCTTCGTAAT
The DNA here is from genome assembly GCA_017465665.1 of Oscillospiraceae bacterium. Taxonomy (GTDB): domain Bacteria; phylum Bacillota; class Clostridia; order Oscillospirales; family Ruminococcaceae; genus CAG-115. The sequence continues at coordinate 10,716 of JAFTVU010000010.1, forward strand.
GGGCGGTGACGCTATCGTAGGCTTCCTGATATTCATTATTATCGTATTGGTAAACTTTATCGTTATCACCAAGGGTTCTGAGCGAGTATCAGAGGTTGCAGCCCGCTTTACACTGGACGCTATGCCCGGTAAGCAGATGGCTATTGACGCTGACCTGAACTCAGGACTTATCAACGAGGAGCAGGCAAAGATCCGCCGTTCCAATATCCAGCGCGAAGCGGATTTCTACGGCTCCATGGACGGTGCTACGAAGTTCGTAAAGGGTGATGCGATAATGTCCATCATCACAACGCTTGTAAATCTCATCGGCGGTATGATCATCGGTATGATACGCGATGGCGGCGATTTCATGTCCATCCTGAACACATACTCGCTGGCAACTGTAGGTGACGGTCTGTGTTCCCAGATCCCTGCGCTGCTGATCTCTGTTGCAACAGGTATGATCGTTACCCGTGCAGCCAGCCAGGACAGCCTGATGAACGATGTAAAATCCCAGTTCACCGCACAGCCGTTCGTTCTGCTTATTGCAGGAATGGTAATGGTAGTTATGATGCTGATCCCCGGCTTCCCGACTTTCGTCTGCCTTATCCTCGGCGTACTGCTGATAGTTGCGGCGGTATTCCTTGACAGAAACAAGAAGAAGATGGCAGAGCTGGAGCTTGCTCAGCGTGCTAAGGAAGAACAGCGTGAGCTTGAAAAAGCAACGAATGCGGATAACGACTATTTCCGTGATATCGATAATGTATTCAAGCTGCTGAATGTTGAACCGATAGAAATGGAGTTCGGCTACTCGCTGCTTCGTCTTGTTGATGAAAAGAGCGGTGGTAACTTCATTGAGCGTGTTGTAATATTCCGTAAGCAGTTCGCTTTAGATATGGGTATGGTAATCCCATCTGTAAGAATGACGGATAACCCTGAGATAAATCCCAACCAGTACATAATCAAGATAAAGGGCGAAGAAGTCGCCCGCGGAGAGATACTGGTAGACCACTACCTTGCTCTTGACAGCGGTGATGTTACGGCGCAGGTGGATGGTATCGACACCGTTGAGCCTGCATTCGGACTCCCTGCAAAGTGGATCAGCGAGGATAAGAAGATCATGGCTGATGTGGCAGGCTATACCCTTATCGACCCCGTATCGGTAATGATAACCCACTGGTCGGAGATCATGAAGCAGTATGCTCATGAGCTGCTTTCCAGACAGGACGTCAATACGATGGTCGAAAATGTCAAGAAGACCAACCCGATCGTTGTCGAAGATCTTATACCAAAGGTTATATCTGTCGGATATTTACAGAAAGTATTGTCGAATCTCCTCAAGGAGGGCATTCCGATACGCGATATGGAGACCATCATGGAAACTCTCGGCGACCATGCAAACGTCCTCAAGGATATGGATATCGTTACAGAGTATGTGCGCCAGTCGCTGAAGCGTACTATCACGCGACGCTTTGCTGAGGCAAATTCGCTGCGTGTAATAACTCTTGACACCCAGATAGAGGATATGATAGTAAGCTCGGTCAAAAAATCCGATCAGGGCAGCTATCTTGCAATGTCACCCGATATCATCCAGCAGATAGTCAATGCGACAAACCGCGAGATCGACAAGATAAAGGATGTTATCCCCACAGTGATCATACTGACCTCGCCCGTTGTGCGTATCTATTTCAAGAAGCTTACGGATCAGTTCATCCCGAACATTACCGTGCTTTCCTACAGCGAGATAGACGCGGCGGCGCAGATACAGGCAATAGGCAACATATCTCTCAGCCCCGTTATGGCGTAAATTACACTACCAAAGGAGGTGCGGACGATGAACAACAGCACTGCTGCTCTGCTGGACTCATACCTGAATACCCGTGATGAAGCCCTGCGTAACGAAATAGTGCTCAAGAACATGGGACTTGTCCGCAGCTGCGCGATGGCAATGCGTAATATGTACATAAAGTTCGGCGAGGTGGACGATGTAGTCAACGAGGGCGTGATCGCGCTCATGGAAGCTATAGAGACCTTTGACCCCGAAAAGGGCGCGAAGTTTGAGACCTACGCATCGCTGAAGATAAAGGGCGCTATCATAGATTACATACGCAGCCAGGATTGGATACCCAGAAGTGTGCGTAAATTTGCCCGTGACCTTGACAACGCCAACAGTTCATTGTATAATCAATATAACAGAATGCCCACTACGGCGGAGCTTTCCGAGTACATGGATATTCCCGAGGATAAGCTGATGAAGCTTATGAGCGAGGCTTCCTGTACGGTCACTCTTTCCTTTGAGGAGCTGCTGTATGAGGATAATTTCGAGGGTCCGTCTTCCGCAGGCGACGCTACTGACGCAGGCGTTCTGCGCGAGGAATGTCACCGCGTTATAGCAGAGGCTATAGAATCGCTCAAGGAAAAGGAACGTCAGGTAATAACGCTGTATTATTTCAAGAGCATGAAGTATTCCGATATCGCAAAGGCGCTCGGAATATCCGAATCCAGAGTATGTCAGATAAACACTAAAGCAACTCTCACACTGAAAACGCTGCTTGAACCATATATAAAAGGAGGTAATAAGTCTTGAACAGAGGATACTACTACGCTGCCAACGGCATGATAATGAATCAGCGCAAGCTGGATGCCATCGGTAACAATCTCACAAATATGTCCACCGCGGGCTACAAGGCTGATACCATACTCACCCAGAGATTTGACGAGGCTATGATACTCGTTGAGCACCGCGAGAAGCTTTCGGGCACTTTCGGTCATACATACGTTGATACATCCTACACTAATCTTGAGCAGGGCTCTTTCGAGTTCACAGAAAGCCCCTTTGATGTGGGTATAAACGGCAACGTTTATTTCAATGTGGCTGCTTACAACGGCGAGACCATGCTGACAAGAAACGGTCAGTGGGAGCTGGATGGCGAGGGCTATCTGTGCCTTTCCAATTCCGGACGCATTCTCGGCGAGAACGGCGAGATATTCCTCGGCAACAAGGATTTTACAATCAGCACTGACGGTACTATCTATCAGGAGGGTCAGGTGGTAGATCGTCTGATGCTCTCCTATATCGATCCTGAGGGCAACATAGACAAGTTCGGCGCTAACCTCTTCACATCCGTTGATGTGGCGGATATCCCCGAGGGCGAGAAGTTCGAGATAATCCAGGGCGCTTATGAGCGTTCCAATATCGATCTCAACTATGAGATGACGATGATGATGAACGCTAATCGTCTTTACGAGGCGTCCAGCGCTATACTTAAGCTGATGGATTCCATGAACCAGAAAGCAAGCTCTCAGATAGCAAAGCTCAGCAGATAATGTGATAAAGGAGTAGATTATGAATATAGCATTCCATACCGGTAAAACAGCCATGATCGCTCAGTCACAGGCACTGAACATCTACGGCAACAATATCGCTAATATAAACACATTCGGATATCAGACCATCCGCCCCTCTTTTGCGGATACTCTGTATTCCGTTCAGCGCAGCACTGAGCCCGAGTGGCAGACAGGTCACGGCGCATACATCCAGAAGACAGACCTTATGTTTGCGGAGAGCTCCCTGTATTATACAGAAAGACCTCTGGATTTCGCTCTGCCGAATGAGGGCTTCTTCGCTGTACAGGACAGATACGGCGATATCCATTATACCCGTGATGGTGCGTTCTCCATGACGCAGGCAGCCGAGGGCGAGTGGTATCTTGTAAGCGGTGACGGAGAGTATGTTCTGGATTACGATAACAACAGAATAGTAGTGCCTTTCAATGATGAGGGTACAGTTGCCGATTATGACGAGCTTGCAGGCATGATAGGTGTTTTCAGGTTCGAGAATGTATATGGCATTGAGGCGGCAGGCACAAACCGTTATGCAGCCACAGAAAGATCGGGCGAGGTCACAGCCGCTCCCGAGTTCGACAAGCTGCAGGGCGTTCTTGTTACCTCCAACGTAGAGCTTTCCGATCAGATGGTAAAGCTGATCGAGACCCAGCGCGGATACCAGATAAGCTCCAGAGTGGTTACCACATCTGATGAGTTCACCAGAATTGCAAATCATCTCCGCGGTTAATGACCGCTTATTTCTGAGAGGGGAGTGACAGTATGCTGAATAACTATGATGAGCTTTCTCCTGTGGCTATCGATTGCCTTAAGGAGATAGGTAATATAGGCTCGGGCAGTGCGGCGTGTTCGCTGTCTGAAATGCTGGGCAAGCCTGTTACTATGCGCGTTCCTGATGTTATCGTAATGGATTATCAGGAGGTCATAGATCACATGGGCGGACCTGAAAAGGTCATCACCGGCATACTGGTACGCCTTGAGGGTGATATCACAGGCATGATAATGTTCCTGCTGGAGGATAACTTTGCAAAGGTAGTCCTTTCCACGTTCATGAATGTGCAGGATGTATCGATGATAAAGCTGGATGAGACTCAGCTTTCCGCCATCAGTGAAATGGGCAATATCATGGGCGGCAGCTATCTGCTGGCACTTTCTCAGCTAACGGGTCTTACTATAGATATGAGCGTTCCATCCATGACGGTGGATATGCTTGGCGCTATAATGAGCGTTCCCATCATCGAGTTTTCGGAGGTCGGTGACAAGGTGCTGTTTATCGACGATGGCTTTGTTATTGACGGTGTGGATATCAAATCCAGTATCATCCTTATTCCGGAGATGGCGTCTCTGGCTACTCTTATGAAAAAGCTTGGAGTTATGTGATGGGAAATTTTACAGTCGGAATATCCGATCTTAAGACCTGCAGGGCGCCTGATGTGCTGGTTACATACGCGCTTGGCTCTTGTATCGGAATATGTGTGGCAGATGAGGTGACGGGCATAGGCGGCCTGTCGCATATCATGCTGCCTGACAGCACGCAGTCCATGAACGGCAAGGATATGCCTATGCGTTTCGCAGATACGGCAGTGCCTATGCTGATAGATCAGCTTGTTTCAATGGGTGCAAGCCGCAGCAGATTAAGGGCAAAGATCGCGGGCGGTGCGGTGATGTTCGCCACAGCGAATGACCGCTTCAACATTGGCGAGCGAAATATCGTTGCAGTTACAGAGGCTCTGAAAAAGGCAAACATCCCCATCATCGCAAAGGATGTGGGACTTGATTACGGACGCACAGTGTTCTTCTATCCCGAAACGGGCATAATGGAAGTAAAGGCTGCCGCCAAGGGAACAAAACAGTTATAATATCCGTTTGCTTAAGGCAGGCGGATATTTTGTTTTCGCAAACAAAAACAGCACCGATATCGGTGCTGTTTATCATTCATAATGAGGAACAGGGTCGTTTGTAAGGCCGAGGAGATAATCTGCACTTACGCCATAATAGCGGGCAAGCGTGATGATGTGACGCACAGGTATCTCCTGTGCATATTTCGGGTTAGTGCTTTCGTATTTCGCTATCTGCTGCTGGGTGGTCTGAAGCAGCTCCGCGATATCAGTCTGCTTCAGGCGGCGCTGACTTCTTATTGATTTCAAAATAAAAGGTATAGAATTTATCTCCATGTGCGCCCTCCATCTTCTCTTGATACAATTATACATCTGATAATATGTCTTGACAAACATCTTAAAGGGTGTTATAATATTAACACCTTAAAAGATTTATATACATTTATAAAGGTGATTATCAGATATAGAATTAAGCTCGCGCATGGAGGACAAGTATATGGAAAAGAAGAAACAGAACAAGTTTTTTAACATTGTTTTTAGTGTTGTAATCGTTGTGGTAGCGGTGATAGCTGCCATTAACCTGCTGAATCAGGTAAAGCCCGAAGTATCGATCGACGGACAGACACTCAGCGTAGGCATGACGGTACAGGAGCTGACGGATGCTGGCTTTTCGGTAGGCATTTCAATGAAGGGCAGTGGCGGACTGGATCTGGATGCACAGCCACAGGTTCCTGGTGAGAAGTATAGTTCAACGTCTTATTATATTTTTAAAGACGGTGAATATACGAATGTTGATTTCAGTGTTTATAACAAAAGTGTGAATTCCTGTGATTTCAAGGACAGCAGGATATATGCTTTTTCTTTCAGTTCACGTCTTAATTTCTCCGATACCGAGGTGTCTATAAACGGCATTGATGTGGGCGGAATGGAGAAAGAAGAGGCTCTGCTTGCCTTTGAGAAGCTGGGAGTTAAGTTCGATAATGACGACAAGGAAGAGTTCTTAAGCGGCGAGTATGGATTTATTATCGGAAAATCAGGTGATTATTCCTTTGAGCTGGAAACTGATGACGATAAAGAGGTAATTGAGAGTATCAGGGCTAAGCAGCGAGTATAAGATACATACAGGATTACATATATAATCAACACCATCGTATCAATTGTGATACGGTGGTGTTTTTGTTTCTATTGAATTCAGTTCAATTCTGGTGTGATAGTAACCTTTATCCAATCTGCCTATAATTCCCGTCATTAAATTGTCTAAAAATTATCATAAAAATTCTCTTTGCCTATTTACAAAATCAAAGAAATGTGGTACAATATATAAGCAAAATAGAAATACTATGCCTATGTGTAAACAAGGTGTGGGATTTTCTGATATTATAAGGAGGATAAAACCAATGGCAAGACAAAAGCTTACGATGGATGGTAACAACGCCGCAGGTCACGTTTCCTATGCGTTTACAGATCTCGCTGCTATTTACCCCATCACCCCCTCTTCCGTAATGGCAGAGGTTACTGACTCCTGGGCTACCGCAGGAAGAAAGAACATTTTCGGTGAAACTGTTAAGGTTGTAGAGATGCAGTCCGAGGCAGGTGCAGCAGGTGCTGTTCACGGTTCTCTTTCCGCAGGTGCTCTGACAACAACTTATACCGCTTCTCAGGGTCTGCTCCTGATGATCCCCAACATGTACAAGATCGCAGGTGAGCTGCTTCCCTCTGTTATCCACGTTTCTGCTCGTGCAGTAGCATCCCACGCTCTGTCCATCTTCGGCGACCACAGCGACGTTTACGCTTGCCGCCAGACAGGCTACGCTATGCTCTGCTCCACTAACCCTCAGGAGGTTATGGACCTCGGTGCAGTAGCTCATATGTCTACTCTGAAGGGCAGAGTTCCTTTCCTGCACTTCTTCGATGGCTTCAGAACATCCCATGAGATCCAGAAGATCGAGGTTTGGGACAACGAGACTCTCTCCAAGATGGTTGACTGGGATTCCATCCAGGCATTCCGTGACAGAGCTCTGAACCCCGAGAACCCTGTTCTCCACGGTACAGCTCAGAACCCCGACATCTTCTTCCAGGCTCGTGAGGCTTGCAACAAGTACTACAACGCTATCCCTGAGGTAGTTACAGAGTACATGAACAAGGTTAATGCTGAGATCGGTACAGATTACAAGCTGTTCAACTACTATGGTGCTCCCGACGCTGAGGAAGTTATCATCGCTATGGGTTCTGCTTGTGACACTATCGAGGAGACGATCGACTTCATGCTCAAGCAGGGCCGCAAGGTTGGTCTCGTAAAGGTTAGACTGTACAGACCTTTCTGCTCTTCTGCATTTGTTGACGCTATCCCCGCAACAGTTAAGAAGATCTCCGTTCTCGACAGAACCAAGGAGCCCGGCTCTCTCGGCGAGCCTCTGTACCTCGACGTTGTTGCTGCTCTCAAGAAGGAGAACAAGTTCCAGGATGTTCCCGTATTCTCCGGTAGATACGGTCTCGGTTCCAAGGACTGCAACCCTGCTCAGATCATCGCAGTTTACAACAATACAGAGAAGCCTGTATTCACAATCGGTATCGAGGATGATGTTACAAACCTCTCCCTCGCTATCACAGAGAACCCCAACACTACACCTGAGGGTACAACCTGCTGTAAGTTCTGGGGTCTCGGCTCTGATGGTACTGTTGGTGCTAACAAGAACTCCATCAAGATCATCGGTGACCACACAGACATGTATGCTCAGGCATACTTCGCATATGACTCCAAGAAGTCCGGCGGCGTAACCATCTCTCACCTGAGATTCGGTAAGAGCCCCATCAAGTCTACATACTTTGTAAACAAGGCTAACTTCGTTGCATGTCATAACCCCTCTTATATCGACAAGTACGATATGGTTCAGGACGTTGTTCCCGGCGGTACATTCCTGCTGAACTGCCAGTGGACTGTTGATGAGCTGAACGAGAAGCTCCCCGCTCCCGTTAAGGCTTACATTGCTAAGAACAACATCAACTTCTACATCATCAACGCTATCAAGGTAGCTAAGGAGATCGGTCTGGGCAACAAGACAAACACTGTTCTTCAGTCCGCATTCTTCTCTCTTGCTAACATCATCCCTGCTGCAGAGGCAGTAGAGTACATGAAGCAGGCTGCTTACAAGTCCTTCGCTAAGAAGGGCGACGAGATCGTTAACATGAACTACGCTGCTATCGACAGAGGTGCAGGTGAGGTTGTTAAGGTTGACGTTCCCGCTGAGTGGGCTAACGCTGAGGGTGAGATGCCCGTTGTTAAGGCTACAGGCGACGACAAGAAGCTGGTAGACTTCGTAAACAACATCCTTATCCCCGTAAACGCTCAGAGAGGCGACCAGCTGCCCGTATCCACATTCGTTGATATGGCTGACGGTACATTCCCCCAGGGTGCTGCTGCTTATGAGAAGCGTGGTATCGCTGTTGACGTTCCCGAGTGGATCCCCGAGAACTGTATCCAGTGTAACCAGTGCTCTTTCGTATGTCCTCACGCAGTAATCCGTCCTATGATCCTGAACGACGCTGAGGCTGCTGCTGCTCCCGAGGCTACAGTTGTTAAGGATGCAACAGGTCTGCCCGGTCTGAAGTACACAATGGCTATCTCCACACTTGACTGTACAGGTTGTGGCGCTTGTGTACAGGCTTGTCCCGCAAAGACAAAGGCTCTGGCTATGAAGCCCATCGAGGAGATGCTCGACAAGAAGCAGCAGGAAGTATTCGACTATGCTGTTAAGGAAGTATCTGACAAGCCTGAGGTATTTGCTAAGTTCGCTGATACTACTGTTAAGGGCTCTCAGTTCAAGCAGCCCCTGCTCGAATTCTCCGGCGCATGTGCAGGCTGTGGTGAGACACCTTACGCTAAGCTGATCACACAGGTTTGCGGTGAGAGAATGTACATCGCTAACGCAACAGGCTGCTCCTCTATCTGGGCAGGCTCCGCTCCCTCCACTCCTTATACAAAGAATAAGGAAGGCAAGGGTCCCGCTTGGGGCAACTCCCTGTTCGAGGACAACGCTGAGTTCGGTCTCGGTATGTTCCTTGCTCAGGATACACTGAGAAACCGCGCTATGAAGCAGCTCGAGGCTCTGAAGGAAACTGCAAAGCCTGAGACAGTTGCTCTCATCGACACATATCTCGACACTAAGGATGACGCTAAGGCTAACGCTGCTGCTACAAAGGCACTGGTTGACGCTCTGTCTGCTTGTGACTGCGACGGCGCTAAGGAGATCCTGAAGGCTAAGAACTACCTCTCCAAGAAGAGCCAGTGGATCCTCGGTGGTGACGGTTGGGCTTACGATATCGGTTACGGCGGTCTTGACCATGTAATCGCATCCCACAAGAACGTTAACATCTTCGTATTCGATACTGAGGTTTACTCCAACACAGGCGGTCAGGCTTCCAAGGCTACTAACGTAGGTGCGGTTGCTCAGTTCGCAGCTGGTGGTAAGGATGTTAAGAAGAAGGATCTTGCAGGCATCGCAATGAGCTACGGCTATGTATACGTTGCACAGATCGCTATGGGCGCTGACAAGAACCAGTGTCTGAAGGCTATTGCTGAGGCTGAGGCTTATGATGGTCCTTCCCTGATCATCGCTTACGCTCCTTGTATCAACCACGGTATCAAGGGCGGTCTGACAATCGCTCAGCAGGTTGAGAAGGAAGCAGTAGAGGCTGGTTACTGGCACCTGTTCCGCTTCAACCCCGCACTGAAGGATCAGGGCAAGTCTCCTTTCTCTCTCGACAGCAAGGCTCCTACAGGCGATTACCAGGCATTCATGATGAGAGAGGTTCGTTACAACTCTCTGATGCGTGCTAACCCCGACAGAGCTAAGGTACTGTTCGATATCGCAGAGCAGAATGCTAAGGATAAGTACAAGCACCTTGTTGAGATGGACAAGATGTACAAGGCTGAGTTCGAGGGCTAATTCCCGAAGCGACATAACAGCTTAATAACAACGACCCCCGATGGAAACATCGGGGGTTTTTGATGTTGACAAACGCTGATTGCAGTGCTATAATCAACACAAGGAGGGTGATATATCATGAAAAAGATAATAATACCCGTTTTGCTGTTGCTGGTGATCTGTGTGGGTGTGGCTGCATTTATTACGATCACAAGAGCAGGCGCGGATGATACAAATGTAATCATCGATGAGCTTTTGGTTGGGCGTTATTACCGTTCAGGCGGTACGGCAGACGAATACATCGAGGTATATGATGACGGAACGATGTGCATGTATGGCTATGAAAGTGTAACTGAGATATTCAATAAGCGCTGCTATTATGTGCTTTCGGATGTGCTGCCGTTTGTCGGTTTAAGCGAAGAGCCTGTTGAAGAGGGTGCAACTCCCGCAGGCATGATAGGATATTCCTATGACGGACCGTATGTGCTGGAGTTCTCCACTACAGATGGCGAGGTGCTGTATATCTATGAGCGTGCACAGTAAATCTGCTGTAATAAATAACTCCCCCCGATGGAAACATCGGGGGTTTTGTGTATGAAACAGATATCCGCTCGTCATAAAACGAGCGGATCTTTTATAATGCAAACATAACGAACAATATCGGGTAAGCCTTTTTGATATCCCTGTTTACCAGCAGGTACACAAAGCCGAATGCAATTCCTGCCGCCATGCCGAGTATTCCCGAGAGCACACCCTTTGTGAAGAAGTGCGCCACGCCCCAGGTGAGAGCTATCACGATACCGCCGTAGGGGATGTTCTTGTTCCTGAACCACAGCTCGCCTGCTTTCTGGCTGAATACCAGTATCAGCGTTATCAGCACCATCTCAAACAGATAGTAGATGTACTGGAATATGAATTTCAGACAACCGTACATCATGAATTCCCTGACGATCTTTGCACCGTTCCAGTCGATGCAGGAGATGATAAGGCTTCCAACCACTATCTCGGCGATAATCAGCCATTGCGTTGTGGACATCTTGCTGCCGTTTCTGAAGATGTTGAAATCGCACTTTTCCTTAGCCAGATATATCAGCGCCGCTGAGGTTGCTCCCCATATCGCACAGGTGATCGACCAGTGCATTATGAACTGCGGTGTGGACCATGCGGACATCTCATAGCCGTATACTATCGGCTCCAGTACCAGAGCGAGTACCGCTTCAAGTGCGATAGTAGCAAAACCCATTATCGCCAGAAAAACGAACCACAGCGCTGTCTTATGCCTTTTCATTACGATCACCTCAAAACCATTTCAAAATTAATGCTCCTTGCCGTTTTTGCTCCAACGGCAGGAGCATCGTTATTTTCAGCCGCTGTCAGAACTGTGGCTGAACTGACAGCGGAATTGTTTTTTACTGCTGGGCTACTGTTACGTTGCCGCTTGTGAGTGATATGTTCAGCTTGTGGATGTTTCCGCCGCCGAATGTGCCTGTTGTGCCCTTGCCGAGATTCATCATGCGGCCCTTTTCCTGACCCAGATCGGTACGCAGGTTGCCCGAAACTCCGTCAAAGGAAACGTCGATTCCTGAGCCCTCGGGGAGGTTTACATTTACATTGCCGCTGATGGCGCTGATGCTGAGATCGTTGTTCCACTCAGCGTAGTTCACTATGATGTTGCCTGAGGTAACTGCGATCTTACCGCAGCCTGTAGCGCCGTTGAATTCGGTCTTGCCCGAAACGGAGTGCAGGCTGAATGTATCTGCCTTGTAGTTGTTGATGATAGCTGTGCCTGAAACGGAGCATATCTTTACGGAAACTGCCTTTTCATCGGTGGGATTGGTGATGGTGATATTGCCCGAAGCGGACTGTACCTTTACATTGTCGAAGAACGCATTGACGCTGATGCTGCCCGAAGCTGTGTTCAGATCGAACTCGGTGGCGGTCACCTCGCTGATATCAGCACCGCCGCTTGCGGTGTTGATGCGAAGCTTGCCCAGCTTCTTTACGGGAGCGTACACTGTGATGGTGTAGCCCTCTGTGGGCTTGGGAGCGAAGATGCTGAAGGACATCTTCTCCTTGAATGTAAGAGTAGTGCCTGAAAGCACCGCACAGAACTCAGGTGTGTCCTTGGGATTTTCGTATTCCGCAACGAACTCATCCTTGTCGTGTGTCTTGACGATGATCTTTGCTCCGATAGAGCCAACCTCTAATGTTTCGATGTTGTTATTGAATCTGTAGATCTGCTTTTCCATGGTGAAAAACTCCTTTCAAAATCGTGCTATAAAATAGCAAGTCTGTAAAAATATGGCTTTATTTTGAGCGCACCAGTGGTAGAGGGCTGCCGCTGCATTTTTCGTGCAGCCCCTTTCCACTATGCGTTTATAACGAATTAATAAGTTCTGAAATTATCCGATATCGACCTTTAATGCACCGATATCTACCTTTACCTTGTCCTCGTCAACATTTACATTGACAGGACCTACATTTACATCAACGTGATCTTCGCCTACATTTACTCCACCCAGAGCGCCGAGGTCGATATCGACTACATCGCTTTCGACAGGGAGCATTGTAGTTTCCACTCTTGAAGTCACAACCGCTTCAACTGCGGCTGTTGTGTCGATTATTGGAGGAAGTGTGGGGAGATCAGGGAGCATATACTCTACATCATCTGTGATGTCGATATCACCTGCGGATATCTTGGCAGCGATCTGATATTTGCCGCTGCCGATGGTGAGAGTATCGCTGTCATCCATGTCACATTCGGTATTGTAGTAGTCGATTTCCACATCACCTGCGGAGATATCAGCGATTATCTCTGCGGAGACATCAGCAGGAAGATTGATATCAAGGCTGCCCGCAGAAACATCTGCTTTGATATTGCCGTTAAGCTCTGCGTAGTTGAGATGGCAGTCGCCTGCGTCTACTTCTATCGTGCCTGTGCCTGTCAGACTGTACATATAGATGTCACCGGCGTTTAAATCTACATCATAGCTGTAGGTGTTCGCGTTGAATACTCTGCTTGTACCTGCGTTTGTCTTGACAGAAAGCTTTTCGCAGCGGAAATCGCTGGGTTGCGCGTAGGTGAGATCGCCTGCATTGGTATCAAGATCGGCAACCTTTGCTGAGATGTTGAGTATCTCGGTGCTGCCTGCGTTGTTTGTAGCGTAGAGAGCATCGTATGTCTTTTCGGGAACATATATCGTTACATTGCCGCTGTTGAAAGTAAACATACCATCAAACAGATCAGAGAAACTGAACTCTTTGCTGTTTATGTTGCCACAGTAGATATGCAGGGTGTTGTTATCAACGCTGGCTGTCACATCATCTACCAGCACCTCATCTACGATGATCACGGTGGAATCATCGTCGTTGGGGAAGATGTGTACATCTCCGAAGTTTGAGGTGACTTCGATACGGCTGTAATCCTCGTCAAGCCTTGTGGTGGTGGAGGCTAACGAAAGCTCCGCAGAGCTTGTTGGAACATCCTCCACACCCAGCACCCAAACCGAGATGCCAAAAGCGAGGAAAGAGAATATACATAACGGGAGGAAAAATCCGACTGCATGCTTCATTATTCAGGCACCTCCTTACAGATCGTAGAAAGCCTTGATATGGCTTACAACGATGAACTTGATAAGCTTGATTATCCACTTGATCATCTGAACGCCGAACAGTATCATGAGGATACCGAGGGAGAAAAGACCAACGGAAAGGAAGATCTTGCTGAGCAGGTGGAATGGAAGAACGGCATTGAAGATCATACCGAAGACACCGCCGACCACCGAGCCAAATATGGAGCAGGTTATGCTGATCAGCATGGGCACTAGCCAGCTCCAGAGGAAGATATCCAGACATATCTGAAGTATCAGCTTGCCGGGGTTGATGTTGATCTCCTTACCCTTGAGATCGCTGAAGCGGAAGCTGCTTTCGCCTGTTTTTGCGCCTGTACTGTCCTGCTTGGGCATCTCTGCTGTATGAGAGGCATCCTGCGCTCTTTGCTCGGGAGCGGGAACGCTCTGGGGCTGTTCCTGTGCGGGAGCGGCTTCGGGAGCGCTGTGCTGGGGAGTAAAGCTTCTTTCGGAGCTTGCAGCGCCCTGTGTGTTATCAGGCTCCTGAGCGATATGCTCGGGTGTGAACTCACGCATGGAGCTTATCGGCTGTGAGGGGGAGGGCTGTTCCTCGGCAATATGCTCGGGAGTGTATTCTCTGATAGGTGCGGACTGCTCTGCTTCCACAGGCATCGGCACGGAAGCGGGAATATCTCTGCCGGGCTTTGTGAGGCTTACATGAGGTCTTGCGTCCTCGATAGCGTTTGCGAGTATGCTGTTTATCGCTGTGCTTTCGATATCAACGTAGCTTCTTGCTATCTCCTTGACATCGCCCAGCTTTTCGCAGGTCTGTTCTTCTGTCAGACCCTGTTCTGCGCTTGCGCGGAAGTGCTCTTCAAAGTCTGCGAAGATCTCTTCGTTATTGTCAACGCCAATTCTGTGCAGCTCGTTATGGAGCTGGAATAAAAAGTCGTCTTTATTTCTGGCTGTCATTCTTGCTTGTCTCCTTTCAGAAGCTCATTAACACTTTTTACAAACTCAAACCATTCGGTGGATAATCTTTCAAGCTCTGTCTTGCCTGTTTCGGTTATCTTGTAGTATTTTCTCGGCGGACCCTCCTGTGATTCCACAATGTACGAATCTATAGTGTCCGATTCTTTCAGGCGTTTCATCAGTGGGTATATCGTACCCTCTGTTACCTGCATACATTCCGATATCTTATTTACAAGCTCGTAGCCGTAACAGTCGCTGCCGTTGAGTATCGACAGCACGCAAAGCTCAAGAGTGCCTCGCTTTAACTGTGAATTCATGTGTACCTCCATATCCCTATGTTCGTAACAAGGTATTTTGTGTTACAAGGTAGTGGGCTTTAAAAAAATGGAACTCTATGTTCCGAAATATATGTAGTTTTTCCCTGTGCTCTTATTGTACCACAAGCTATTTTGTTTTGCAAGGTACTGTGTGTACAAAAGTAGCAACAAATTTTAACTCTTTCTTGTGCAGTATGCATAAAAGAGTGCTTTTTGTTTCAAAAAACAGCCTTGCGGATACGCGGATTTTCAGCAAAGCCCTTGTACATTTTCCGTTTTTATGATACAATATTATATATATTTTTTATTTTGGGCAGGTATACCCGAATGCGTTCAGGCGCTTACTCTGATAAAGACCTTTCTGCGCTGTGCTGCGGCTGAAAAGGCGGAATTGAGTGTATGATATGAAAAAATGGATAACAGCCGCTGCTCCCGTAAAAAGCGCAGAGATGGAGCGTGAATTCGGCGATTTCCTCGGCAGACTCCTTGTCGGCAGAGGTATATATGATATGGAAAAGGCGCAGGAGTTTTTCGCGTGCAGCTCCCTCGGAGACCCGTTTCAGCTCCGTGATATGGACAGGGCGGTGGAGATCATCCGTGATGCGCTTGACGAGGGCAGGAAGATCACTGTTTTCGGAGATTACGACTGCGACGGTGTTACAGCTACCGTAATGCTGTACGGATATCTTGAAGCCATGGGCGCAGAGGTGGATTACTATATCCCAGACCGTTCTGAGGGCTATGGAATGAATATACCTGCACTGGAGCGGATAGTTGCTGAGGGAACAGAGCTGGTCATCACGGTGGATAATGGTATCTCTGCCATTGAAGAGGCGCAGTTCCTGCATGAACAGGGTGTGGAGCTGGTAATTACCGACCACCATCAGCCGCCGCAGGATATCCCGATATGTGGTGCGTGCGTCGATCCGCACCGTGCGGATGATATCTCACCATATAAGCAGCTTTGCGGCGCAGGCGTGGTGCTGAAGCTGCTGTGCGCTCTAGAAGAGGACGAGGAGTTCGTTATGGAGCAGTACGCCGAGCTCGCTGCTATCGGCACTATCGGTGATGTTATGCCGCTTACGGGTGAAAACCGTTACATAGTCCGCAGAGGACTTGAGAATATACAGAGCTGTCAGAACCTCGGAATAGAGCGGCTGCTGCGCTCTGCAGGGGTAGCGCCCGAGAGCGCCACTTCAAATGCTATAGCGTATTCTGTTTGTCCCCGCATAAATGCGGCAGGCAGGATGGCAGGCGCTGATACAGCGGCAAGGCTGCTGCTGGCGGATTCTCCCGAAACGGCTTCGCTGCTGGCGGAGCAGCTGGAGCAGCTCAACACCTGCAGAAGAAGTGCGGAGACTCTGGTGCTGCGTGAGGTTACGGCAAAGCTGGAAACAGACCCTAAGCTGCTTACGCAGAGGGTGCTTGTGATATCGGGCGAGGGCTGGCATCACGGCATAATCGGTATCGTCGGAGCTAAGCTGATGGAGAGATACGGCAAGCCCGTATTCATCATCGGCACGGAAAACGGCGAGGGCAGAGGCTCGGCAAGAGGAATAGACGGCTTCTCCATATATAAGGCGCTGGAGGCGTGCTCCGATCTGCTGACGAAGTTTGGCGGACATCCCAAGGCGGGCGGATTTTCACTTCCTGCGGACAGGATAGAGGAGTTCCGCAGCCGCATATATGAGTACTGCCGCACAAACTACGCAAAAATGCCTGTGTATATGGTAAGCGCGGATATGGAGACCAACTGCCGCGAGCTTACGAGCGAAAATGTGGAGCTGCTTTCCCGCCTGGAGCCGTTTGGCGAGGGTAACAGGCAGCCCGTGTTCCTGCTGAAGAACTGCACCGTCCGCTCCAAGAGAGCGCTCAAGGATGGTAAGTTCACCAGCTTTGAGGTGCAGTCCGGCGGTGCAGTGCTGAAAGCTCTCAGCTTCCGTATACCGTTTGCGGAGTTTTATGCGGAGATAGGCAGCAGCGTGGATATCCTTGCTGCTGCTGAGATAAACGAATATAACGGAGTTCGCTCCGTGAACCTTAAGGTGCAGGAGGTAAGACCCTCAGATTTCAACGAGGAGCGCTTCTTTGCGGCTAAGCGTGTGTATGAGGAGATATCGCGCGGCGAGGGCTGTGACAGCAGGCTTGCCCCGAGGGTCATCCCCGACCGCGAGGCACTTAAGGGCATATATGACGCTGCACGCAGGGACGGCGGACGGATGTCTGCCGAGGATATGTGCGTTTACGGCGGAGATATCAATTATTGTATGCTGAGGATAGCGCTGGACGCTTTTGCCGAGGCAGGAATGCTGCAGCTTACTGCCGATGCGGGCAGGTGCAGCGTGGTTCCTGTAAAGGAGAAGCGTGACCTGTTTGCACAGGGGCTGCTGGCGAGATTAAAGGCTGAACTTATTTGACAAAGGAAAGGGGCGTTCACAGTGGGCTGTACCACCATTGAACAGCTTGCGGAGCGTATAGCTTCGATAGAGAAGCAGTACGATCTGGATAAGATAATGCAGGCATACGAGCTTGCGAACAAGGCGCACGAGGGGCAGATGCGCTCATCGGGCGATCCGTATATATCACACCCTATATCCGTAGCGTCTATCCTGCTGGATTACTGCATGGATACGGATACCATCTGTGCTGCACTGCTGCACGATGTGGTGGAGGATACGGATGTAACTCTTGACGAGCTCAGGAAGAAGTTCGGCGAGGATGTGGCACTGCTTGTTGACGGCGTTACAAAGATCGGTCAGGTGCCGCTGAACTCCAAGGAGGAGCAGCAGGCAGAGAATATCCGTAAGATACTGATGGCGATGTCTAAGGATATACGAGTTATCATCATCAAGCTTGCGGACAGACTTCACAATATGCGTACACTGGACGCCAGACCTCCGCACAAGCAGCTCAAGACCTCCCTTGAGACAATGAACTTCTATGCGCCCATAGCGCACCGACTTGGTATGAGCGATGTCAAGGAGGAGATGGAGGATATTGCTATCCACTATCTCGATCCGTACGGCTGCTCTGAGGTAGAGCGTCAGATAGAACTGCACAAGGAGGAGCGCGACAGATTTATCGACAGCATCAAGCGTCGTATCAGCGAGCGTATCACTGATATCAAGCCTGAGCCGATAATAGAGGGACGCGTAAAATCCGTTTACAGCATCTATAAAAAAGTATATGTAAAGAACAAGCGCTTTGATGAGATATATGATATCTATGCGGTGCGTGTTATCGTGCAGTCTGTTATAGAGTGCTACAATGTTCTGGGCGTTATCCATGATATGTTCAGACCTATCCCTTACCGCTTCAAGGATTATATCGCTACGCCGAAGCCTAACCGCTATCAGTCCCTGCATACTACCGTTATGGGTCGTGAGGGTATCCCGTTTGAGGTGCAGATACGCACAGTGGAGATGCACAACACCGCTCAGTACGGTATCGCGGCGCACTGGAAGTACAAGGCAGGCATAACAAAGAGCGCGGCAGGCGAGCAGCGTTTCGACTGGATACGTCAGCTGCTGGAACGTCAGCAGGAGGCGGATGATGTTGAGCAGATAGCGGACGCTATAAAGACAGACCTTGCTCCCGATGAGGTGTATGCGTTCACTCCCAAGGGCGATGTGTTTGCGCTGCCCTTAGGCTCTACCGTTATCGATTTTGCGTATGCTATCCACACACAGGTCGGCAACAAGATGACAGGCGCAAAGGTCGGCGGCAGAATGGTGACGCTAGATTACGTCATCAAGACGGGCGATATCGTGGAGATACTCACCACCAACTCTGCAACGCACGGCCCCAACAGAAACTGGCTGGAGATAGCAAAGACCACCTCCGCAAAGAGCAAGATAAGAAGCTGGTTCAAAAAAGAACGCCGCGAGGAGAATATCGAGCGCGGAAAGATGGATCTTGAGCATGAGTTCAGGCGCAATGGCATCATCCCCGAGCCTGAGATGCTGGCTGAAATAGCTCAGCGCCAGCGTCTTGATACAGTGGACGATCTGTATGCGGCTGTAGGCTATGGCGGTGTATCGCTCTCCAAGATCATACAGCGCATAAAGGAAACTCAGCTGCGCCAGCAGAAGGAGCAGGCAGCCCTTGCTCCCAAGCCTTTTGAGAATATCGAGGAGAACACGCGCCGCAGCCGCAAGAAAGGTATCATTATCGAGGGCGTGGATAACTGCCTTGTGAAGTTTGCACAGTGCTGTAATCCGCTTCCCGGAGATCCCGTTATCGGCTTTGTTACGAGGGGCTTTGGCGTATCCATCCACAAGCTGGATTGTATAAACGTTATCAATAACATGGAGCATGACGAGAGCAAGGAGCGCTGGATAAAGGCGACATGGGCAGGTGTGGACGACACCTCCTCCTACCGTGCTACCATCGATATCATAACCGAGGACAGAACAGCCATGATCGCTGATGTTACGGTCGCTATTGCATCCAACCGTATCCCTATCTTCGAGATGAACGCGCATCAGCTCAAGAATGGCAATGCGAGCCTTGTGGTGACTATAGAGGTCGCAGGTATGGAGCAGCTTACAAACCTTATGGTGAAGCTGAAGAAGATACCGGGCGTCATTTCTGTGGAGAGAACAGGAAAGCAGTAATGGAGCTTACACAGCAACAGATATATCTTATCGCAGCACTGGCATTATTGCTGGTGCTTTGGCTTATAGTGCATAACAGCAGGAGAGTGACCAATGCGCGCCTGCGCAGACGTATCCGCTCAGGGAAGTTCATCCATTATACCGAGTTTGAGGAGAACTGGCGCACGCAGGATGCGGACGGCGATCGGACAGGGTACAAGTACAATGACTTTTCGGGCTGCTACGTTATTATGATATTCGAAAAAAAGGTGCACTTCAACCGCTTCAGAAACTATGACAACATTTATATCGGGCAGTCGGTGAATGTCTGCCAGAGGGTGCATAATCACTTCTGCGGCAAGGGCAAGGGCGATGTGTATGCGGATATCAAATATGGCATGGAGGCATATGTAAGGATAATCCCCTGTAAGGTGAAAAAGCTGAATCAGATGGAGAAAAAGCTGATAGAGGCATTCAATGCAACTGAGTCGTACAATAAAACAAGGGGCGGAGCAAAGCTGACGAAAAAGTAATGCGAATGCTCGTGGGAGGATGAAATGGAGCATATCAGGCCTGCAGTGCCATCGGATGCATCACGCATCGCGGAGATGGTAGTCACTAACTATCGCGTGAATTTTTATCCGTTCTTTCATAATGATCCGTTCTATTTCGGCGAGCTGAACGTGGTGGAGATGGCGGCGGAGTATTCCGCAGGCTCACAGGCGCTGCAGAGTACTTATGTGTACGATGACGGAGTGGTACGCGGAATGATACGCGTAAACGGTGACGAGATCGAAAAGCTGTATATAGAGCCGCAGTTTCAGAGTATGGGCATAGGCGCTAAGCTGCTGGAATACGCTGTCGAAACGCTGCATGCTTCATGGCTGTGGGCGCTTGAATATAATGAGCGTGGTATTGCATTCTACAGGAAGCATGGGTTTGAACTGACGGGTGAAAAGATGCTTGAGGATGACTGGATACCGCTTCTGAAGCTGTCACGTTCCGTCTGATGAAAAGGAGAAAACATGAACAAGGTATATGAATTCCCTCTGGGCGCGCTGCATACCAACTGCTACATCCTTGAGGGCGAGGATAAGAAAGCGGTGGTCATCGATCCTGCAAGCAGCACAGAGGTGCTGATGTTCCTGCAGAGCAAGGATCTGACGCTGGGCACGATAATACTCACTCACGGACATTTCGATCATTTTGCTGGCGTGCCTGAGCTCAAACGTCAGACTGGCTGCGAGATAATCGGAGCAAAGGGCGATGAGGAGATGTTTAAGAGTGCCGCCAAAAGCTGGGCGAGCTTCATGCCGTACACACCTTTTGAGCCTGTGTATCTTGACCGCGGTTTTGAGGATGGCGATGAGTTCACTGCCTGCGGAATAACATTCAGAGCAATGGGTACTCCCGGGCATACCGCAGGCTGCTGTCTGCTGTTCTGCGAGGATGTTATATTTGCAGGTGATACTATCTTCTGCGGTTCCATCGGTAGAACTGACGGTTATTCCGCCAGCGGAGGAGAGATGCGCCGCTCCCTTGACAAGATAGCCGCCCTTGACGGCGAATACAGGATCTATTCGGGACACGGTGAGCACACAACATTGTCCTTTGAAAAAGAGTACAACCCTTACCTGTGAGGTCAAACATGACGCTGATTTTTTGCAACCACAAATTCCAGTATGAGATAGAACGACTGTTCCGCAGCTTTTTCCCGCCTGTAAAGATAGCTCTTTCTACCGATAAGGCGGATGCTCATGGCAGCTACTGCCTTACCGAGCGCAGCTTTGACGGGGATACTGTCATTCTTTCGGTTGAGCTTCGTGAGCAGGGAGAGCAGTATTGCTTTTCCAAAACGCTGCCTGCCGATACCTCGGATAAGGAGCAGGAGCGCATCATGTCTGTGCTGCTGTTCAAGCTGCTGAGGGAATACACTGGCAGAACCATGCCCTGGGGCATACTGACAGGCGTACGTCCTGTAAAGCTGCTTTCGCAGTACGGTGACGGAGAGGCGCAGGAAAAGCTGATGGTCTCCCGTGAAAAGCTGGAGCTGGCACGCACTATAGAGCGCATACAGCAGCCGATGATAGCGGCAATTCCGAAGAACTCATACAGTCTGTATGTTTCAATACCATTCTGCCCGACAAGGTGCAGCTACTGCAGCTTTGTATCGCACTCCGTTGACAAGGCGGCAGCGAGGATGGATGAATATGTGCAGAAGCTCTGCGAGGAGATGAAGCGCACTGCGGAAATAGCAAAGCAGCTGGGGCTGCAGCTGGATACTATCTATTTCGGCGGCGGCACTCCCACAACGCTTTCTGCAGAGCAGCTCAGAACGGTGTTTGGCACTCTGGATGCGTTTGACTGCTCGTATGTGCGGGAGTTCACCGTGGAGGCTGGCAGACCCGATACCATTACCCGTGAAAAGCTTGAGGTGATAAAGTCGGCAGGTGCAGACAGGATATCGGTAAATCCGCAGACCATGCGTGACAGCGTGCTGGAGGCGATAGGAAGACGTCACACAGCTGCACAAACGGAGGAAGCATATGCACTGGCGAGAGCGGTGGGTTTCCGCTGCATAAACATGGATCTTATAGCAGGTCTGCCGACGGACGATGTTGAGGGCTTCCGCTACAGTCTGGACAAGGTGAGGGCACTTGCGCCTGAGAATATCACAGTGCACAGCCTTTCGCTCAAACGAGCGGCAACGCTGTTCCATGAGCAGGACAGAAAAACAGCAGGCGGCGCAGCGGAGATGATAGACTACACTCATGTAGCTCTCAAGCAGGACGGTTACGCGCCGTATTACCTTTATCGGCAGAAGAACACTGCAGATAATCAGGAGAACACAGGTTATGCGCTTCCCGATACCGAGAGCCTCTATAATATGTACATAATGGAGGAGCTTCAGACTATCCTTGCGGTAGGTGCAGGCGCATCCACAAAGCTGGTTGATACGGCTGGCGGCAGGATAGAACGCCTGACAAATCATAAATTTCCATACGAATACTTGGATAGATTTGACAACATACTCCAGCTCAAAGAACAGATTTTTGACTTTTTCGTATAATTTGCTGTAGCAAAGTGTCTAAAAACTGCACAAACCGTTGACAAACCGTGAAATTTAGTATATCATTATATCAAGCGGTTTGGATGCCGTAATATTTATATGGAGGATTAAAACATGAACGCTAAAACTACCGGTATCGTTGCATATCTTACCTGGATCGGTACTCTTATCGCATTCTTAGCAGGCGACAAGGAGGGCGCTAAGTTCCATCTGAACCAGGCTCTCGTTCTTCTGATCGCTAGCCTTATCTGCAGCTTCGCAGCAGGTATCGTTGCTATCATTCCTATCCTTGGTTGGATCATCGCACTTGTTCTGGGTCTTGCTTCTTTCGTGATCTTCATTTTCCAGATCATGGGTCTCGTTTATGCTATTCAGGGCGTTGACAAGGCAGTTCCCCTGTTCGGCAAGTTCCAGATCCTGAAGTAATTTTTCGGATACATAACCGCAAACGGTATCGTAAAGATACCGTTTGTTTTTATGTTTTTTTCTTAATAAAAAATTTTTTAATTTTTTTAAAAAAAGGCTTGACAAATAAATAAAGCTGTGATATAATATACTAGTCGTCAGGGAACGACAACAAAATACAAGCTGGTGTAGCTCAGTTGGTAGAGCAGCTGATTTGTAATCAGCAGGTCGGGGGTTCGAGTCCGTCCACCAGCTCCAATTTTTTCTTACAATTTAATATCATGGGAGCGTTCCCGAGTGGCCAAAGGGGGCAGACTGTAAATCTGTTGCGTTTCGCTTCGGTGGTCCGAATCCACCCGCTCCCACCAACAAAAAGACCGTCTTGAAAAAGACGGTCTTTTTGTCATTACAGATTATTTCGTCGCGTGCATCAAAACACCCGTTCTGCCAAAAAAACAGAGCGGGTGTTTCTTATTACTTTTTCTTCAGCCTTTCCTTGGCTTCTTCGACGGTCTCTCCGTCCTTGGTGAGGTACTTGTCCACGAAGCTGTCCTCTATTTTCTTGTAGCTGCCTACAACTGTATCCTCAACCTTTTTATAGCCGCTTACTACGGTGTCTTCTACTTTTTTGTAACCGTCAACGACCTTTTCGGCTATCTTTTCATTTGCCTGAACTATCTTTGATCTTGCCATATCTACCTTTTTTCCTCCTATAAGATTTATACCTAGAATGAGCACTGCAATACACACTCCCGTGCCTGTGAGCGCATTGAACAGTGTGATATCCTTTGCATTCATCTCTCCGAATGACACCAGCATCGAACGCTGCAGTGAGAATATCGATACCAGCGCATCCGCCAGTGATACGTTACGCAGAGACGTAAGTACATGCGGGCTCTGCTTTGCCGTTTTCACCAGTTGTATTATTGCCATGGTCACCTTTGTAAATGCGTACAGCGCCATGGTTATCATGATTATCTCGTGATGATCAGTACCTCGGTTGTCAGTCACTGAGAGTATCACAGTGCCCACAAGGCACACCGTCAGGATGATGAGCAGCACTCCCGTAAAACGACGTGCAAACAGCTCGAGTTCATTATCTCCTGCGGTCTTCTGCTTTATCCGTACCAGTGAGAAACGCATTACCGCCAGTACGATATAATAAGAGCCGAGTGTTATCAGCCACCATGAGCTCATCAGGATACCGAGCACTGCATTGTACAGACCATATACTATATCGAAGCATAGTCCGGGGAGTACTGTCCTCAGCGACCTGTCCCTTATCATTTGATGCCCTTAGTGATGGGAATGAGAGCCAGAAGCATGATTATGCCTACCAGTCCGATGACAGTGCCGATGATGATGTTCTCCCATACCATGACAAAGCACATGCCAAGTCCAAGTACCAGAGCACCTAGTACTGCAAATATAGTGAAGAGAACAGAGCGTCCGTTTACCTTAATGGGTTCCTTATGCTCCATTTTGCGCCACACGATAAGTGTTACCAGTCCCAGTACAAGACCTACTGCACCGAATATGATACCCTCTATAAAGGCATCCCATTCGGGGAGAAGAGCCATGCACATGCCCAGTGCAAACAGCACCCCGCTTACAGTACCTAAGATCATTGCTACAAAACTGCTTTTTTTCATGGTTTTTACTCCTTTCATTAAACCAACAGTTGTTTTTTTATTGCAATTGTATTATAATATTTATTGACTGAAAAAACAATCATCAATTTTCGGACAAGTGTTGGAATAATGGAGGAGAAATGAATACAAAGAACAATAAGCGCCACAGAGACTCCGTTGAGAAGATAGAGAAAGCCTTTATTGAGCTGATACAGGATAATGAGCTGAAAAACATCACAGTATCAGAGATATGTAAGCAGACAGGGCTTAACAGAAGTACGTTTTATGCGAATTATCTGGATGTATACGATCTTGCGGATAAGATGCGTGAAAAGCTGGAGCAGGAATTCAATGAGGAGTTTGCTGACAGGGCAGTGGCAGGCGATGGCGCTGTGAGGATGTTCAGGCACATAAAGGATAACCAGCTCTTCTATAAGACTTATTTCAAGCTGGAGCAGGAAAAGAGCGTTGATTCGTACGTTTACGACCTTGAACGTGCAGATAAGGACTTCGGCAACCGCAACATCGGATATCATATCGAATTTTTCCGCTGTGGTCTGAATGCGTTGATAAAGATGTGGCTGGGTGGTGGATGTATTGAATCTCCCGAAGAGATGGCAGAGATATTAAAGCAGGAGTACGGCGGCAGAAAATGAGCACCCGTGCTTGACAACATCGCATTTTCGTGCTATACTATCTTTAATTGAATACGAAAAGCTGTGATAAGAAACAGTAGGTCTTGCAAAGATATCAGAGAGGCGGCGTGTGGTGCGAGCCGCTATTGAAGTAATTCCGAACCCGTCTTTGAGCTTCGCCCCGAACAGGAAACTAAGTAAGCGGCGGCGGTTCTCCCGTTATCGAGAAAGGGCATTATCGTGCCTAAAGTGCGGATATCTATCCGAATTCAGGTGGTACCACGGACTTATACAGTTCGTCCTGAGCTGAGTGATCAGTTCAGGACTTTTTTGTGTTCAGAAATCAAAATCGAAAGGAAACAGACATTATGAAACTCGAAAAGTTAGTAGGCGAGCGCTTTAAGGAGCGCCCCTCTGATTGCAACATTGACAGCCATGCGCTGATGGTACGCGGCGGCTACATGAAGTATGTGGCTAACGGTATCTTCTCCAGCTATATGCCTCTTAAGAGAGTTACCCGTAAGATCGAGCAGATCATCCGTGAGGAGATGGACGCTATCGACGGTCAGGAGGTAATGTTCCCTGTTGTAATGCCCGCAACACTCTGGCAGGAGAGCGGCAGATACGAGAGCATCGGCAGCGAGCTGCTGCGCTTCACAGACCGCAACAAGGCACAGATGGTGCTGGGTATGACCCATGAGGAGGCTGCTGTGCACCTCGTTCGTGAGTATGCTAACAGCTACACAAAGTATCCCTTTATGATCTATCAGATCCAGACAAAGTTCCGTGACGAGGCTCGTCCCAGAGGCGGTCTTATCCGTGTAAGAGAGTTCACAATGAAGGACGCGTATTCTTTCCACACCTCTCAGGAGGATCTGGAGGATTACTATGATCGCTGCCATAAGGCATACGAGCGTATCTATCAGCGTGCAGGCGTGCCCGAGGTTATCTCTGTCAAGTCTGACAGCGGTATGATGGGCGGCAGCGTATCCCATGAGTTCATGCTGCTTACTCCTGTAGGAGAGGACAGCATTGCTATCTGTAAGAATTGCAGCTACTGCGCTAATATGGAGGCTGCTGCAAGCATCATCGAGAACACCCGTGATGAGGCATCCGAGGAGCTTAAGGAGGTATACACTCCCAACATCCACACCATCGAGGAGATCTGTGATTTCCTCAAGACACCTCTGGAAAAGAGCTGCAAGGCTGTAGTGTACCAGAAGAACCACGATGACAGCTTTGTTGTTATCTTCATCCGCGGCGATCTTGATATCAACGAGACAAAGCTTACAAATTACCTCGGCTGTGATGTTCACCCTGCTGTTATCACAGAGGAGTGCGGACTGAATGCAGGCTATATCGGCCCTGTTGATCTGCACATCAACGGTGATTACACCGTTCTGTATGATAAGTCCCTTGAGGGCACGAACAACCTTTCCTGCGGTGCTAACAAAGAGGAATACCACCTCACAGGTCTGGATATGTCCCGTGACGTGGCTGACGCAGAGTATCATGATTTCGCTAAGATCATCGATGGCGGTATCTGCCCCGAGTGCGGCGAGCACGCGATCTCCATTTCCCGTGGTATCGAGGTCGGCAACATCTTCCAGCTGGGTACAAAGTACAGCAAGTCCATGGGCATGACCTATCTTGACAGCGAGGGTAATGCACAGACTCCCATTATGGGCTGCTACGGTATCGGCGTGGGACGTCTTGCGGCTTCCGTATGTGAGGCTCACCACGATGATTACGGCCCTATCTGGCCTATGGCTATCGCTCCCTGGCAGGTACACATCTGCGCTGTAAGAGCAGATGACGCAGAGGTAAAGGCAAAGGCTGACGCACTGTATGAGGAGCTCCAGCGCCGCGGTGTTGAGGTCATCTATGATGACAGAGCAACTGTAAGCGCAGGTGTAATGTTCAGTGATGCAGACCTCCTCGGCTGTCCTCTCAGACTTATCGTAAGCCCCAGAAATCTCAAGGATAACGTTATCGAGGTCTCCGCAAGAGACAAGAGCTTGAGCGAGAAGCTGGCTCCCGAAGCGGTTGCAGACAGAGTTCAGGAGCTTATAAAGGAAGCACTGAGCAAGTAACAGAATAACGAAAGGCGGATGATAACATCCGCCTTTTTGCATATTCAAGGAAAAACGTGCCATAATATCCATAAAAGCAACCGAAAGGAGAAATATTATGGATATCAAAGGCACAAGAACAGAAGCAAACCTCATGTCGGCGTTTGCGGGAGAAACTCAGGCGCGCAGCAAGTATGCCTATTTTGCACAGGCGGCGAGAAACGAGGGCTTCGAGCAGATCGCGGCTATCTTTGAGGAGACCGCCGAAAACGAAAAGGCGCACGCGTTCATGTGGTTCAAGCTGCTGGGCGGTCTGAGCAATACCACAGCAAATCTACAGAATGCCGCTTCGGGCGAGCATTTCGAGTGGACGGATATGTACAAGAAGTTTGCCGAGGAGGCAGACGAGGAGGGCTTCACCGAGATCGCGCAGAAGTTCCGCATGGTGGCGGAGATAGAGGAGTGGCACGAAAAGCGCTTCCTGCAGCTGCTGAATAACACCGAGCTGCAGCAGGTGTTCCAGCGTACGGGCGAGGTGATGTGGATATGCCGCAACTGCGGACATATCGTCATCGGCAAGAAAGCGCCTGAGCAGTGCCCCGTGTGCTCCTATTCAAAGAGCTATTTCGAGATAAAGGCGGAGAATTATTGATGTAGGGGCGACCTGTGGTCGCCCGCTGAACACGATCTCATAAAACGGGCGACCACAGGTCGCCCCTACTATTGCAAAAAAATAGGGCGGCAATATTGCCGCCCTATTCGTCTGTTTCATTGTTGTCTTTTATTTCATAGTTTTCAATTCCGAATTCGAGCATGATATTGATAAGCTCATTACGGGAACGATTTGTTGCGGCGGCTATTTCATCAAGTTTATTGACCGTATCTTCTTTTACGCGAATAGAGAAGATTTTATGTCCATCTTCGCCTCTGAGATATTTTCGTTTAGTTATAGTTATTCTATTATCCATAACATCACCTCTAACATCATTATATATTGACTTTAATGTTTAAAATATGCTATAATAACATCACATTAAAGTATGTTATAGAATATGTTACAAAATATGTGCGTGAGGTAATGCTATGTACAATAAACAAACCACCGCCACCGTGATAGGTCACAACGAATGCCGCGACGTTGACACCGACCACCTGCGTGCTGAACTTATACAGCTGATAAACAGCGGTGTGACCACTTTTATTTCGGGCGGCACAGGCGGCTTTGACAGGCTCTGCGCGCGTATGATACATGAGCTGAAAAAGTCCTTTCCGCATATCCGCAGCTACATAGTCATTCCCTACCTCGATCAGAAGATTTTCGAGCCGTCCTGCTTTGATGGCAGCGAATTTCCCGAGTGCCTTGAAACTGTGCCGTACCGCTACCGTATTTCTCACCGCAACCGCTGGATGGCAGACAATGCGGCTTATGCAGTGTGTTATGTCACCCACAGCTACGGCGGCGCGGCACAGACCTACAGATATGCCAAAAATCATAACCTCTGTATAATAGACATAAAGAAAAGACAACAGCCGTGAAACTGTTGTCTTTTTGCTTATAGAAATTCCGTTATGCGCCTGTATTGCTCAAGCATCTCCGCTTCGGATATGGTGCGGTTTGCGGGGCTTGTGGAGGGCAGGCATATCGCTTCGGGCAGGCAATCTCCGAAGAATCTGCAGTACAGCGCGTGAGCCTTTTTGCCTGTGGTGAACACTGCCTTTATATCCGCTGTACCAAATATGCGCGAAAGGTCGTTTGGCTTTGCGTTTCTTATCGAGCTGTCCGAAGCGCCATCTATCTCGCAGCTTTCCAGTACGTCCCACAGGGCTATCCTGCGGCGCAGGCAGAGCTGCTTTCTGCCGTTGATGTCGGTGGGGATATCCTCACCCAGAGCTGCACACAGCATTCGCCAGAAGCGATTCTGCGGATGCATATAGTAGAAGCCCTGCTCCCTTGACTTTGGGGAGGGTATAGAGCCGAGTATCAGCACCCTTGAGCTTGCGTTGAAAAGCGGCGGAAACTCGTGCATTACGCGTTTATCAGAACTCATAATCGCAGCTTGCGGATTCTGTTCTGATGCTCTTGCAGAAATCGGAAACGGCTACGTGCAGGGGATTGGTGGAGTATGCTTTCAGCGCCTCCATGCTCTCAAATTCAGATACCAGCACCGCGTCATAGCTGCGGTCGCTGGGGTTGATGTTTATTCCCACTTCCATTGCCTTTATCTCAGGGATCTGACCTTTGAGCGCCAGAAGTCTGTCACGGAAGAGCAGCATGTTTTCCTGCTCTCCCTCCTTGAATCTCCACATTACGATGTGCTTTACCATAATTTCTTCCTCCTTATCATGCGGCGTCAGCAGCGTCTTCCACTGGGACGTATGTGCCGTTTTCGATGGCTGTCATGCGCTCGCCTGCGAGCTTTACACAGGCGTACTGGGGAACTCCGTCGCCGTCCAGCAGGTCGCGGTCAGTCCATGCGAGAACGCCGTTCCAGCCGTTGTTGTATGCCCACTCGTAGCAGTCCTCGATGGGCTTGATGTTACGCAGCGCCTTGATTCCTGTGTGAGAGCATTCTCCCACGACGCGGGGTTTGGACATATCGATGCCGAACTCCTCAGCGCTCAGCAGGAACGGGCAGTTGAACCATGTTGCCTGCCAGTCATAGTAATGCGTGGACCAGAAATCCACATACGCATTTTCGTTGTCGTAGCGGCTTCTGAGGAATTCATCAGAGCCGTAGTTGCCCTCGTATTTGTCGCTGTTGTACTTGATGATACCGAAGCCGATAGTCACCAGCATATCATCTGTGTTTTCGTGGATAGCCGCGCAGGCTCTTGCAAAGTAATCACCGATGTTCTCCCAGGGTATCTGACCGCACTCTGCATTCTCATATACCCAGTCGGGCTCGTTGATGAGGTCTATGCTCCATACATAGTCGTTGCTGTCATAGCGCTGACAGAACGGGATAACGTAGTTATCCACATAGCTGTCGATGGCTTCGGTGTTCTGTATCATTGCTCTCCAGCGCTTGTGGTTGGTGTTGGAGTCTTTGAAGTGGTCAAAGGAGATGAGTGTAGCCATAACGTAGATCTCGTTCTCCGCCGCAAGAGCGAACAGGGAATCAAGGTCCTGCCAGTGCTTGTCGGTAGCGCCCGAAACAAAGCCGTTTTCATCGATGTTTATACCCACATCGCCGTTGCAGGTTATCCAGATACGGCAGGAGTTGAAGCCGTCCTCATGCATCATGGAGAATACCTCGCTCCAGTATTCGGCATTATATCCGCCGCCGAAGTCGTTCCACTTCTGCCAGGGCGCGTTCATACCTGTGAGCCATATCTCCTCTCCGCCAAGCTTGAATGTGCCGTCCTCTATGTAGATGTTGACGCCGTCGTATTCGGATGTGGGAGCTTCCGCCTGCGCCTCGCTGGTAACAGTGCCGGTGGCTGCGGCTTCGTTTGTGGGAGTGGGGACTTCCGGCAGATCGTCGGTTGTAGAGCAGCCTGTCAGCAGTACGCATGCCGCAAGTGCTCCGCAGAGCAGCTTTCTGATGTTGTTCATAAGACCTCCTGTGTTAAGTAACAAAGTAAACTATCTTCTTTATCAAAATCCGCCGCACTTTGCAGCGCGGCGGTAAATGACGTGTTTAAAGGGCTATGTACTGACCCTCGGTTATAACAGGTGCTATATCAAGGGTGAAATCCGAACCGAGCTTCATACCCTTTCTCTGCAGATGAGAGCAGGTGCAGGAATAAGCGGTGTTCGGAGTATTGTTCTCACGGCTGAGATGTCCAAGTATCAGCCGTGTAGTGCCGCTGTTCACCAGCTTTTCGGCAAACTCTGCTGCGGCAGCGTTGGAAAGATGCCCCGTATCTGACGCTATCCTGCGTTTCAGAGCAGGGGAATAGTTCACGTTCCTGCGGAGCATGTCCAGATCGTAATTGGATTCCAGCAGCACCGCATGACAACCGAGCAGGTTCTTTTCTATCTCCTCGGTGACGATGCCGATGTCTGTGCAGACCGCGATCCTTGTATTGTTATAGTTCACCACATATCCTACGCTCTCGGGAGTATCATGGGGCGTATGGAATGCGGTGACTTCAAATTCTGCGCTTTTGTAGCTTTCTTCAAAGATATTATATAATCTCAGGCTTTCGGGGAGGGGGGCTTTATCCTCCGCAGTGAGCGCTGCGATAGTGCCTGCGCTTGCAAATACAGGTATCTTACTGTGCTTCGCAAGGACGTTCAGACCTTTCACATGATCTATATGCTCATGCGTTATGAAGATAGCTTCTATCTGGTTTATCTCGGTATCGATAAGGCTGAGCGCGTTCTTCAGTGAAGCAAACGAGCAGCCATCGTCTATAAGGATACCGTGACCCTTTGTTCCGATAAAGGTGCAGTTGCCTGTGCTGGAGCTGCATATCGGGTATATCCTAGCCATTAAAGAGCCTTTCTCAGTGCCTTTTCTGCCTCTGCGGGATCTGGCTCATCCACCTTTTTGATATCTGCGCCCAGAGAACGCAGCTTAAGCTCCATATTCTCATATCCGCGCTCAACGTGGTAGATATCATATATCTCGGTAGTGCCCTCGGCGCTGAGTGCTGCAACTATAAGTGCAGCGCCTGCACGAAGATCCGTAGCCTTTACAGGTGCGCCCTTAAGTCCGTCAACACCCTCGATAACGGCAACCCTGCCCTCAACGGAGATGTTTGCGCCCATGCGGCGGAGCTCATCCACATAACGGAAGCGGTTATCAAAGATGCTCTCTGTAACCATGCTCGTGCCCTTGGCGCAGGTAAGAACTGCTGCCATCTGGGGCTGCATATCTGTGGGGAAGCCGGGGTGCGGCTGAGTCTTTACAGAGGTGCTTGTATAATTATCGCTGCCGATAACGCGTACCGCGTCATCGAACTGCTCTACTGTAACGCCGATCTTTGTGAGCTTCTGGGTGATAGGCTCCAGATGCTTCGGGATAACGTTTTTGATAAGGATATTGCTGCGTGTTGCGGCAGCAAGCGTCATAAATGTGCCTGCCTCGATCTGATCGGGGATAACACTGTAATTCGTGCCATGCAGATACTTGACGCCGCGGATCTTGATAACATCGGTGCCCGCGCCGAGGATATCCGCGCCCATGGAGTTGAGGAAGTTTGCAAGATCCACAACATGGGGCTCCTTGGCAGCATTTTCGATTATTGTAAGACCCTCTGCCTTTGTAGCGGCGATGATACCGTTAATGGTAGCGCCGACAGAGTTTTTATCAAAGTAGATCTGGTTGCCGATGAGATGATCGGCGGAGAGATTTACCATGCCTCCGTCGATGTAGTATGTTGCACCGAGAGCTGTAAAGCACTTCAGGTGCTGATCGATGGGGCGGTCACCGAGATCGCAGCCGCCGGGCATGGAAACATGAGCCTCGTGAAAACGACCCAGCAGTGTGCCGAGGAAGTACGAGGATGCTCTCATACGCTTTGCTTTTTCATAGGGAACAGGTACGTTGCGCAGAGTGGTGGGATCTATCTCCACCGTAGTCTTGTTTATCATGCGCACCTTTGCGCCCATTTCGGATAATATCTGAAGAATGATGGTAACATCACTGATATTTGGTATATTTTCAATAACACAGGGCTCATCGCAGAGGATAGCCGCAGGAAGTATAGCTACAACAGCGTTCTTTGCGCCGCTAATAACTACCTCACCATTCAGCTTCTTGCCGCCCCTGATAACGTATTTTTCCAAAGAAACACATCCCCTCGCCCCGACCAAAAGCGGGACCCGATTCATTTTATTTTAAATGCGGTCTTTATATAATTCATATCCGCACTGAAATTCATGTAAATGTGAAAAGCATACACGCTCACACTCTAATATTATATCATATCCTAATTAAAAATAAAAGTGGTAATATTAAAAAAAGTTACAGATTTTAGCTTTTTGTAGCTTTCAACAAAAACGCAGTTGAAAACTACACATATTTGGCAAAACGCAGACATCCGCAAAGTGTGTTTTGTATAGTATCTGCGCTCATGATAAAAATAATCTTTCGGTAAGAAAAAGACGGAATTTTATCAGCAATGATTGACACGCCTGTCTGTTTAGGTGTATAATTAATTAAATTGATATAAAGGATGTGGAACCATGACCGTTCTTATAATCAGGGAAGAGATAGTATGTATGCTGGTGTTGATATTCCTCATCAGCTACAAGCTGATCTACAAAGGAAAAAGCGGCGATAATTCATTCATCAAAGTGGCTGTATATGCGCTGTGCCATGTGCTGTTTGATCTTATCACCGTCATCACTGTCAATAATCTCGATGTGGTGCCGCCTGTGGTGAACAAGGTGCTGCATATTTTGTACTATTATTTCAGCATGTTGTTTACTGTTGCGTTTTATAATTATGTGGTCAAACTCACTGTTCCGCATAACATGATAAAGCGTATGCGTATCATCGGATATATTCCTCTGGCGGTGTTTGTGGTGCTCTCGTTCATACTTCCGATACAGTATGTGGCGGGACGCGGTACTTGCTATAGCTATGGTCCGTTGGTGTTCGCGGGCTATGGTATATTCATGGTGTACTGTATAACCTGCATGGTGCTGGCAGTTACCAAGAGGAACAGCCTTGATCTTAAGGTGAGACTTGCCGTTCTTCCTACGGCGGTGCTTATGTTCATAATGATCGCGGTGCAGGCCGTGATACCGGAGCTGCTGATGACAGGCGCAGGCGTTACCATCGTATGTATAGGTCTTTTCGTTACGGTGAACGACCCTGTGGGTGCATATAAGGAGCAGGCATACTGGGATGAAGCCACAGGCGCAAAGAACAAAAACGGCTTTCAGAAGCAGCTGGCATATATGGAGAAGAAATACGCGGGCAAAAAGATATCTGTCGGCTTTATCATTGGCGATATGAACGGACTTAAGGTCATCAATGATAATTATGGTCATGCCGAGGGCGATAAGCTCATCAAGGCGGCGGCATCAGCTCTGCTGGATAACCTCAGCTCAGCGTATGGCGTTTATCGTATAGGCGGAGATGAATTTGCTGCCATCTACATATCTCCCAATGATGACATTGTAAAGAACGAGATGGAAAAGGTGCGCTCTGCTTGTGCGGAATACAAGGACAGTCCTATCATGCTCAGCATTGCGATGGGATATGCTTCGGGTGAATATTCGGCTGATTACATGGATATCTACAACAAGGCGGATGAGCTGATGTATTCGGATAAGCAGGAGATCAAAAAGAATCATCCTGAGCTTTGCGGAAGATAAATAATTACGGCTGTGCAGAGGAGTTTCCTCGGCACAGCCGTTTTTTATTCGTTCATAAGTCTGTAGATCTCGTCCCTGTCGCTAAAGGTATG
Organism: Oscillospiraceae bacterium; assembly: GCA_017465665.1. Classification (GTDB taxonomy): domain Bacteria; phylum Bacillota; class Clostridia; order Oscillospirales; family Ruminococcaceae; genus CAG-115. Next base: position 45,437 of record JAFTVU010000010.1, read on the forward strand.
TCCTTTATATGTGATATCAGTGAGGTTTTGGCACCACTCAAAAGCATCAATATAAATGAATGTTGTGCTGTCAGGGATAACTATACTTGACAGGTTAGTGCAGCTCCAGAAAGCGTTACTTCCGATGCGAGTTACGCCGTCAGGAATAATTATGCTGGTAAGGCTTTTGCATTCTTGGAATGCATAGTCTTCAATGGCGGTTACTCCGTTTGGTATATTTATATTTTCAAGACTGGTGCAACCGCTAAATGCCCATTTGCCGATGTATGTCACGCTATCAGGAATAGTAATGTTTATAAGATCAGTACATTTCGAGAAAGCATTATCTCCGATGGAGGTTACTCCTTCGGGTATTATTACGCTATTGATATCGCTGCATTTTTCAAATGCACCAGTATGAATAGATGTTACTCCATCAGGAATCATGATCTCGCCCGTTGCTGCTGTGTTGCATTTTATAAGCACATTGTTCTCAATTGTAAGGATGTTTTCATTAATAGCTGTTGTATCCTGTGTGTCGGGTTCGTCGATATGTGTTGTCTCTTCATGGGTTTCTGCCTCATTAGCCATAAGTGTTATTGTATTGATAAGGTCGTAGTTGGTTCCGCCAATATCGTATGTGTCATGTCCGATAATAAGGGAGTATCCGTCGGTTTTATATACGTAATAAGTGTCTTTGCCGTTCTGAGTTTTTATTCCTTGACCGATAGCTTCTATGAGGTTTCTGTATTCCATGCCTGCATAGATGTCCATGCAATAATCAGAAAATTCGATCGTATACCACACTGCCGATCCTTCTTTAGGCGTTTCGGGGATCATGTTGCTTACAGAGTCTTCATTAAGAACAGAAGCAATAACCGTGATCTCTGCATCGGAATAATCGGCAGAGCCGCTGAGAATTGCTTCAGCAGGGATGGCAGTGCCGTCTTTGCTGAGTCCAATATAGAATGTGTTATCTTCACAGATAGCGTGTCCGGCTCCTGTAAAATTGTATTTGAGATTGTTCTCATTGTTGGATGTAATATCAAACTCAAAGGTCCTATCTACGGTATGTAAATTCAGAATATTATTTTCGAACAGCATTCCGTACCAACTATCTTTTCCAACCCAAAAAAGTGTCTGGCTGCCGCCGTTCGTATGTTCTTCCCAGAAATTTATGTAAAAATTTCCTAAAGTCAAGTTGTTTTCATCGTAAAGCGGAATGTTAGTATCGTTTAGTGAAACATTAGTGTCGTTCAGTGTGGATTCGATATCATCAGAATGTTCAGGGGATATGCTGCTTTCCTCCTGTCCACAGCCTGAAACGCTCAAAGCCAAAGCAAATGCTGCAATAACGGAAATGAATTTTTTCATTGTATTTTCCTTTCGTTCATAAAATAGATGGCCTAACGCCAATAAACATTATACCTGAAAATCGAATTTACGGTCAACATGGAAAACCGCTAACAAATTCTCCGCAAATATATATA
>JAFTVU010000011.1 GCA_017465665.1 Oscillospiraceae bacterium
GCTCTACCAACTGAGCTACAGAGGCACAACCGCTTATGTAAGCGATTGGCGACCCGGATGGGACTCGAACCCACGACCTCCGCCGTGACAGGGCGGCGTTCTAACCAACTGAACTACCGGGCCATATTGGTGGGAGTTACAGGGCTCGAACCTGTGACCCTCTGCTTGTAAGGCAGATGCTCTCCCAGCTGAGCTAAACTCCCATTTAGTCATCTTCGAGCGACTTTGTTTTTGTCTTTCTCGCTGACGACTATTATATTATACACATTTGCAATCGATTTGTCAAGCGTTTTTTTAAAACTTTTTTAAAAAAATTTTCATTTGAGCAGGTTCAACATATCCTCTGTTGAAAACTCATACTTCTTATTGCAGAAATGACAACAAACCTCTGTTTTTTCCTGCTCCTTAGCAAGCTTTTCTATCTCTTCCCTGCCCATGCTTATAAGAACACGCTCAGTTCTTTCTCTGGAGCAGTCACAGTGATACACAGCCTCCCAGCTGTCCAGAACCTCTGCGCCAAGTCCCTCAAGTGCCATCATCGCATATTCCTCGGGCTGCATTCCCTTTTCAAGCATTGCGGTTATACTCTCCATGGATGTGAGGTTTCTCTCTATAACATCCACAGCCTTATCCACAACAGGAGGAACGAGCTGTACCATATAACCTCCCGCTGCCTTTACAGTCGCGTCATCATTGAACACGATGCCAAGAGCGCATACGGTAGGTATCTGCTCGCTTATAGAATAGTATGCCGTGATATCCTCCGCAATATTCCCCGAAACCAGCGGTATCTGACCAACATAAGGTTCTTTCAGCCCCATGTCCTTTACTACGGTGAGAAATCCGTCGCCGCCTACACATCCGTTCACATCAAGACCGCCGTCAGCTCTGAGCGGAAGCTGCACCTGATGCTCTCCCGCACAGCACTTCACATTGCCCCAGTTATCCGCAACGACCATCAGTGTTCCTGCCGGACCGCCGCCGTTTACGCGGAGCGTCAGTGTATCTCCGTCACTTTTGAGCATTGCGCCCATTATAGAACCAGCAGTTACCATCCTGCCAAGCGCCGCTGTGACCACAGGCGTGCTTTCATGCAGGCGCTGCAGCTCTCTCACCATATCGGTGGAATCTATTGCCGAGCATAATACGCTTCCGTCTTCGGAGAGCGTTCTTACTATCTTTCCCATTTCTGTATCTCCATTATATGCTGTATTTAAATTCTGGTGCGAATTATCACGCACCATATTATAATATCACACTTTATATTTATTTGCAAGCCGCTATATCGTCAAGTGAATAAATATATCTGAAACCGATGATATTCTCGCTGTCTGCCTGCTGACCCTCAAGCTCCTCTTTCAAGGAATTGCTCTCATCAATTATAAACCAGATGCATCCGCACCCGTGCTCAGCCGCCGTTGGCATAAAATATTCCGCCACCCAACGGGTATCTTCGGGAATGTTCTCAAAGCCATTGCGTGTATCAGCCACATAATCGCAATGGTATTCCTTTATTATTTCAAGCGCATATTCCAGTGGCTTTCTGTAATCATCTCTGCAACAGAACTTCTTCCATGTTACGAAGACTACATTCTTTTCTTCGATATACCTGACATCGCAGTATTCGGATGTATATATAAGCTCATCTCCTTATAACGATCGTAAAGTTAATTATATCACCCGTCCGCAAAAAAGTCAACCAAAACGAAACCGCTCCCGAACTTTGTCCGAAAGCGGCTGTTTTACTTTTTCCTTGCAACGAACATCAGCTTCTCACTGTCCTCCGTCGGCTTATCATGAGTAAGGTACTCGTACATACCCACCACCTCGAAGCCGGCAAGCTCCAGAAAATCCGTCAGCATAAAACGGTCAGGCGCTATTTCGCAGAAACTCTCATAACCCCTGTCATAACTACCGTCCTCATTCTCATAGAATAAGTCAAGCTCTATCGTGACGCTGTGATCTGCAGGATCGTATGTATTCGACCAAGCGCAGTACACTCCGTCCACATCATAGATGAACGTATTATCGGCAAGTATCTCCCTGTGCTTATATATAGTATTCACATCAAAGAGGAACAAGCCGCCGCTGTTCATGTTCTCTGCTGTCTTTCTGAAGCACAGCAGGATATCAGCGAAGCTGTCCAGATGATTTATGCTGTCCAGCGTTGATATCGCTATATCAACAGCACCATAGAGCTCCGTCTCCGTCATGCTCTGACAGATGAACTGAACATTTCCGTGATTCGGTTTTGACGAGGCTATAGTCAGCATCTCCGTTGAAGCATCGGATGCAATGACATCATAACCCATATCCGCAAGACGCAGCGTGAGATTTCCCGTACCGCAGCCCATATCCAGCAGATATCTGCCCTGTGCACCGTGCTTCTGAATAAGCCCATGATAATACTCTGCTATCTCGTCATACGGGACATTTTCCGTCAGCAGATCGTACACCAGAGCGAACTCGCCGTAGCCTGACATTACTTCTGATCTTCCTTGAGTCTGTCAAATACGATCTTATAACCGCCTGCAGCCTGATAATTCAGAGTTTTGTTCACACGGCTGATAGTTGCAGTGCTTGCGCCTGTCTGCTTGACGATCTCATTATAAACGCAATCAGCTGTGAGCAGTCTTGCCACATGCAGACGCTGAGAGATAGCCTTCAGCTCCTGAGGAGTACACAGGTCCTCAAAAAAAGCATAGCACTCATCCACTGATTTCAGTGTAAGTATCGCCTCGAACAGATAATCCATGTTTGCATCCTTGATCATAAAATACCTCCGTAGAGCAACTTTTCACGCTTTAAACCGTGATTATTTATCCTTGGAACTATTTTACCATAATAAAGCGAAAAAGTCAATAGTTATTTTCGAGCCCATACAGAAAAAAACATTCAGCTCTCTGCCATACGGTATCCAACGCCCGAAACAGTGAAGATATATCGCGGGGCTGCTGCAAGATCATTCAGCTTTCTGCGTATCTTAGCCATATTCACACGAAGTATCTCGTTGTCAGCAAAGTAGTTCGGACCCCACAGCTGCTCCATTATGTAATCATAGGTGCATACCCTTCCGGGATGCTTAGCAAGAAGCGCTACTATCCTGAATTCATTCTTTGTAAGCTCCGCATCTCTGCCCGAGACAAGCACCCTGCACTCATCACAGTCTATCTCCAGATCGCCTATCCTTATGATCTCAGCCGAACCTCTGAGATCATACGAGCTGATATAGTGCCGCATAGCCACTTTCATACGGGATAACAGCTGCGCCATGCTGAACGGCTTTCCAATATAATCATCCGCACCGCTTTCCAGCGCGTCAAGCATATCACATTCGTTCAGGCTTGACGAAAACACTATAACAGGCATACAGTACCAGCGGCGTATGGATCTCAGCACACTTATCCCATCCTTTATATCCAGTGCCACTCCCAACAAAACGATATCAGGGCAATGCGACTGCACGATGATCTCCGCCTCCCTGCCCGATCCCGTCATAACTACCTCATAATCCATGTCCCTGAGAACTCTGCCGATATCCAAAGCGTTTGCCTTGCATTCATAGGCGATCAGTACTTTCTTCTTGTTTTTCATTTGTTATTTACCTGCTTAATTTATTTGCCGCCAAAACACGACAATATCCATTTTATCACTTTCTCATGGCTTTGAACATCATTTTGATTTTACTCAACATCATTCTGTCACTTTTTACAGAACAATTATAACTTGAAGCAAACATCGCCAACTTTCAGAACTGTATCAAAAAAGGCTCATTTTCGCCTATCATTCCAAAAGGAGTACAAATGGATACGATAAACAAGCTAAACGATATCATCTGGGGAACTCCCACGCTGCTTTTAATGCTTGCAGCAGGAGGTCTGTTCACTGTCGGCACAGGCTTATTTCAGCTGCGGCACTTTCTCCACTGGCTCAGATGCACGATCTTCTCACGCAGTGCAGATAAAGACAGCAGCTCAGTCTCGCCTTTTGAAGCCATGTCCTCAGCGCTTGCCGCCACTCTGGGAACAGGCAACATCGCAGGAGTATCAGCCGCACTCGCAGCAGGCGGTGCAGGCGCTGTGTTCTGGATGTGGATATCCTCCCTGCTTGGCACAATGACGGGCTTTGCCGAAAATGTACTCGGTCTGTACTACCGCAGACGAGACCCACGCGGCGAATGGACAGGCGGCGCAATGTGCTACATAGAACGCGGACTCAGTGAAAAAGAACACATAAGCCGACTTGCAAAGCCTCTCGCAGTGATCTACGCCGCACTCTGCGTGCTGTCCGCATTCGGTATGGGCAACATGGCTCAGATGAACTCAGCCGCAGGAGCGCTCAACACAAACTTTTCAGTTCCGCCTTTAGCAACAGGTATCGTACTGGCGATTATTGAGGTGTTCATCATCTTCGGCGGAGTAAAACGCATAGGCAGCGTCACTGCAAAGATAGTTCCGCTTATGTCCTGCTTTTATATACTCGGCGCTGTCTGGATAATGGCGGCAAATATATCGCGTCTGCCATCTGTGTTCGGTACGATAATCGAAAGCGCATTCGGAATAAATGCCGTAACGGGCGGAGTGAGCGGATATATTATCAAGCAGGCTGTTTCAATGGGTCTGCGCCGCGGAGTATTCTCAAACGAAGCAGGGCTTGGAACATCTGTGGCCGCTCATACAGCTTCCTCTGTGAAAGAACCGTGCGTTCAGGGTATGTGGAGCATATTCGAGGTATTCTTTGATACTATCGTAATGTGTACGCTCACAGCGGTTATACTTCTTGCAAGCCCCTGCAACATCCCGACCGCCGATGAAGCATTCCGCGCGATATCGCTTCAGCCGCAGTATTTCAGACTTACAGAGCAGGATACCATCATAACGGACGGCACATACACCTTAACTGTAACCGATACCGAGCCTAACTGTGATATGCGTACGATATACTCCACGGGCTTCGCAGTATCTCTCGGAAAAGGAGAGCATACCTTTTCCAATGTCATGACGATACAAGGCATCCAGACAGTATCGGAAGACGGAGAGCCTGTGTTTCTTGACTCTGCCAAAACAGTACCACTCATAGAAACCGCTGTAATATCAGAGGTAAACGGCTCACAGCTCGCGACCTTTGCATTTTCGCGTACTTTCGGCTCTGCCGCTGGCAAGCTGCTTGCGGTTGCAGTGCTTCTGTTTGCGTTCTCCACCGCCATCGGCTGGAGCTGCTTCGGAAGTCAGGCGGCTGTGTATCTCTTCGGAGAAAAGGCGGAAAAGCCGTTCAAGTGGATGTTCGTAATTGTGACTGCCATAGGCGCTCTGCTTGATTTCTCCGCAGTATGGGGCTTGTGTGATCTCATCAACGGACTAATGGCACTGCCAAATCTGCTTGCGCTGTTCATACTCTCGCCAAAAGTATTTGAGATCACGCGCAACTATGCCCTGCGTACTTTCAAAGGCGCAAAAATACGCCCCATGCTCTCTGCTGATATTTCAATACAGCAGGAACAGGAGCGCTGACAAGCAAAAGACCTGAGAGTTCAGACTCTCAGGTCATATTTATATCAATCCATAGGATTTTCAAGGGATTTCGCAAGAAAAGCTCGCGTCTTTTCGCTCTTCGGAGAGCCGAACACCTCATCGGGAGTTCCTATCTCCTCAATGATACCATCCGCCATGAAGATCACCTTGTCCGCAACGCTGCGCGCAAAATTCATCTCGTGCGTTACAACGATCATCGTGCGGTCGCTGGTCTTGAGCTCGCGTATTACCTTGAGCACCTCGCCCGTAAGCTCAGGGTCAAGCGCGGAGGTAGGCTCGTCAAAGCACAGGATGTCGGGCTTCATTGCAAGCGCTCTTGCAATGGCAACTCGCTGCTGCTGTCCGCCAGAAAGCTCACAGGGGTAGCTGTTCACCTTTTCGGAAAGACCAACCATATCCAACAGATTTCTGGAATGTGCGTCTATCTCAGCCTTGATAGCTTGCTTTTCCGACTTGCTCAGCTTTTTATCGCTGCCGTTTATCCGCATAAGCTCCTGTGCAAGCGATACATTCTTAAGCACAGTGTACTGAGGAAACAGATTGAAGCTCTGGAATACCATTCCGAAATGCAGACGCTTCTCACGTATCTGCTTATCGGTGTATGCCTTGTCCTCAGCGTTGAATATCTCCTCACCGTCTACCAGGAAAACTCCTGTATCGGGGCGCTCAAGAAAATTGATACACCTGAGCAGAGTTGTCTTACCGCTGCCCGAAGAGCCGATGATGGCAAGCACCTCGCCCTTTTGCAGCTCAAAATCTATGCCCTTGAGAACTTCTGTCCTGCCGAAGCTCTTATATATGTTTTTTACTTCAAGAAATGCCATTGTTCGCTCCTTATCCGCTGTAGTAGTTCAGCTTCTTCTCAAGCTTTCCGAGCAGTATCGTCAGAAGTCCTGAGAACAGCAGGTAGAACGCAGCTATGTAGAACAGCGGCCAGATGATAGCCTTGAGGGAGATGATAGTCTCCGCAGCCTTAACAAGCTCAGTTACCGCAATAACTCGTGCAAGGGATGTATCCTTTACCAGAGTGATTATCTCGTTACCCATAGGAGCAACAATGCGCTTGATCACCTGGAACAGAACTATCTTGAAGAAGATCTGCGTCTTTGTCATGCCAAGCACCTGACCAGCTTCATACTGACCCTGAGGAATGCTCTCGATACCACCACGGTATATCTCGGAAAAATAGCACGCATAGTTGATAACGAATGCGATAAGCACCGCCATCATTCTGGGGAGCAGACCCATATCGAACAGCAGACCCGGACCATAGAACACAATGATTATCTGGAGCATGAGCGGAGTTCCGCGGATTATCCAGACAAATGTTCTTGTTATCCAGCGGATAGGCTTGAAATCCGCTATCGCTTTGACTATCTTTGAGCTTGTATTTCTGCCAAGCGCCTTAAACGGTGCAAACTTTGACATCGAGCCGAAGGTTATGATAAGTCCCAGCGGAATAGAACACAGCAGCGTGATACCGAATATCAGCAGCGTGGTCATAAAGCCATCCGCAAGCTGTAATGTTACATCTAAAAATGACATATGTTGATTTCCTTTTTTTACGGGAGCAGCCCCGTCGTTTTTTGGACGGCATAATGCCGATATCTAAAGGGCAGTGGTGGCTGCCCTTTATTTTTATGTATTACTGGAATGCGTAAACATCAGCGAGATCGTACTTCTCAGCAAGAGCCTTCAGTGTACCGTCAGCAACAAGTGCATCGATAGCTTCATTTACCTTTGCGAGAGTCTCAGCATCCTCAAGACGCAGACCGATAGCATACTCCTCGGGAGCAAGCTCAACGCCCTCAACGATAACGAGATCAGCGTAGTCTGTTCCCTCACCGATGGATGCCTTAGCCATAACGTAGTCAATAACGCCGATATCTGTAGCGCCTGCCTTTACCTCCATCAGAACATCCTTCTGAGCTGCAGAAGCAATGTACTCGTTCTGAGCGAGTGTTGCATCAGCCTTGATAGCTGTCTCACCGGCAGAGCCGCTCTCAGCTGTCATGGATGCGCCTGCCATAGCAGCAACATCAACATACTTCTCAGCGTTGTCAGCCTTGATGATAGCAACCTGCTTGTTTCTTACATAAGGTGTAGAGAAAGCCATGTTCTCCTTGCGCTCCTCTGTTACGGTCAGACCGTTCCAGATAGCGTCGATAGCCTTGGACTGAAGCTCAACTTCCTTCTTCTCCCAGTCGATAACCTGGAATACGGGCTCAACGCCGAGCTCCTCGCATACAGCCTTTGTGAACTCTGTCTCAAAGCCGATCAGCTCACCGTTCTCATCATAGTAGTTCATCGGCTCAAACAGAGTGATACCAACGACGAACTCGCCCTTGTCCTCAATGTACTCCCAGTCTGTCTTGTCAGAAGCGGAGCAGCCTGTGATACCGAGTGCCAGAACAGCGCTCATGAATAATGCTGCGATCTTTTTCATTTTTTGTCTTTCCTTTCGTTTCTGTATCGTTTTGATATTTCAGCACCATGTTATTATGGCACCGCGCTAAAGTTAATGGACATACTGTGCCAACCCACAATAAGCCATACGACATTATATTATCACAAAACCTGAGTTTTGTCAACACCGAAAACAACAATGGGCGGTCAATGCCGCCCTGTTTACTATGATAACTTATGTGGTGCTGCCGAAGCCACCGTTTCGTACACCGTCAGCATCATCGTCAAGTGTGATGCCGTACTCCACAAAAATACCCTGAGCAAAGCCTGTGCCTGCGGGTATCTCTATCGTCTTACCCTCATTCGTATCATTTGTTATCTTGATGAAGATATGACCCTCGTTATCGGAATTGTAGTAATCACTGTCGATGATGCCCACAGTATTGTTGAGCTGCAGTCTGAACTTGAAGCCGAGGCCGCTTCTAGGATACAACTTAAGCACCCAGCCCTCCTCTATCCACGCTCTGATGCCTGTAGGTATCTTTGCAGTTTCACCGGGCTTCAGTACGATGTCGAACGGTGCATAGAAATCATATCCAGCAGAGCCGCTGGTTGCCCTTTTAGGGAGCCTTATGCTTTCGTAGATATCGTCAGCAGCTGCCGCCTCACATCCCTCGCGGAACTGCTGTATACTGACCTTTTCAAATCTTGCTATTCTTTTCATTTGCTTCTCCTTTATGCCCAGAGCACTATCTTCCCGTGCTCCAGCGTTTCCTTTACATCAATAACACGCTGGTTTGAACTGCCTTTCCAGTGGAGCTTTGCGTCAAACAGACTCTTTTCAAATCTTCCGTCCACACAGACATCGGTAAGCTTTACCGCTTCCAGCTCGCAGATATCTTCCCAGTTGTAGCCTGTGTACAGCCATATAGTCTTTTCGGGATGCTCCTCTCGAACTCGTCTTGCCAGCCTTGCCACCTCATCCCTGTTTGCAGGATGTAGAGGATCTCCGCCGCTGAACGTGATTCCGCTTATGTGATCCTTTGAGAGCTTTTCAAACAGCTCCTGCTCTGCCGCCTCATCAAAAGGGAGACCGCCATCCACATCCCATGTAATGGGATTGTGGCATCCCTGACAGCGGTGCGAACAGCCTGCCACCCACAGCACGGTGCGAAGTCCGTCACCGTTGAGCATATCATCTGTTGTTATGTTATGATAACGCATGATCTTCTCCTTTAAGTATTGTCATTATCCTTTATTTTCATTGAAAGTGCAAGAAAGAACGGCGGCGCGTAAGCAACGAAATCCGATGTCAATGTGATGATCATTGCAGTTATCATCGGAATAACGTTGGATAAAGTCACTCCTGTCGGCAGGAAAAAAATGATATACTGTATCGTATTTACGACCGTAACATACAGAAATATCCCTGCACTGAGATACATCAGTATACACCTATCATTCAGCCTGCCACGCTCATACATCAGAAACACGATACCGATGGCAAGCCACGCAAGCATAGTCACAACATTGTTCACAACACCGAGGGTGTTCACATCCTGCCTCATACCATCCCCGATGTACGTCGCCTTGAGATAATTCATATAAGTAGTCGCAAGCTTGCTGAACTCAGCCAGAACGGGATACACCACCCACGCCCAGCCGATATGCTTCAGTGTTCTGTAGGAAACGACCGCGCCGTAAAGCTCATACACCGCATGAGCCGTAAGCAGCAGCGATACCGCAGCCATGACAATGATGGCTGTGCTCATTTCACGCGTGACTTCATCCTCAAACGCACCGAACACCCCGAGTAGCGCAGAGCCGAACACTGTAAACAGTGCTGTAACCAATGATAACACCGAGCAGACTATCGCAATTATCCTGCCATTGGACTTCTTTTCTACAAACAACCGTCCATTTTTCATATCACATACTCTTTCTGTCCTTTATCTCCGCCATCTTCGCGGCATTGAGCCTTGTATCGCCCTTAACGCGCGAATATGAGAGATAACCGTTCATGCGGTCTATCTTGGTGAGATTTGCGCTGCCGCACTTCGGGCATACGTCCATTTCAAGCTGCTGGTGACCGCAGTCGTCGCAGTAAGCAAGCGAAAGGTTGACGCCCTCGTAGAAGCCCATCCTCATTGCACGGCGCACGAGCGTCTTTACCGCTTCCCTGTTGTAATCTATCGGATAGCGTACATACTGTATCTTTCCACCGTTGAACAGATCCCAGAAGCGCTTTTCCTTATCCTGCTTCTCGATAGGCGATATATCCTCCGCCACATGGCAGTGGAAGCTGTTGGATACATATTCGCGGTCAGAAACATTCTCCACAATGCCATACTTCTTACGGAACTGCTGTATCTGAAGTCCGCAGAGATTCTCCGCAGGAGTGCCGTAAATTGCATAGAGGTGCCCATCCTCTTTCTTGAACTCCTGGATGCGCTTGTTGATGTATTCCATAGTCCTGATGGAAAACTCGCCGCCCTCTGCAATGGACTTGCCTGTTGCGATCTGCTCCAGCTCGTTGAGCGCAGTTATTCCAAAGGATGCAGTAGCGTATTTCAGCAGCGGCTTTATCTTATCATGTATGCCGAGATGTCCGCCCAGGAAGCCGCCCTCGCAGTAAGCAAGCGGATTTGTGCTTGCCTTAAGCTCACCGAGGTAAGCGTATGTGCGGATATGCAGCTTTCTTATAAGGTTAAGGTAATAATCCAGAACCTCAAAGAAATCCTTGCTTTCCTGCTGCGCCTTTGCGTATATCATCGGCAGATGGAGAGATACCGCGCCGATGTTGAAGCGTCCCACGAAAACGGGCTTATCGTTCTCATCCGCAGGCTCCATGCCGCCTCTCTCAAACCATGGCGAAAGGAACGCACGGCAGCCCATGGGGCTTATGATACGTCCGTACTTCTTGTAGATGGAAGCCACATAGCCCTCGCCTGTAAGGCTGAGCCAATCGGGATACATCGCTTTCTGAGAGCACTCGATACCCGCCTCGAAAACATCCTCAAGCTCACAGCCCGGACCATGGAGGTTCTCATCATACAGGAACACTATCTTAGGGAAAAGCACAGGCTTCTTGCAGGTCTTTTTGCCCTGACCCTTTCGGCGCACCTCAAGCATTATGATGCTTGCCATTTTTGCAAACTTGCTTGTGCCTGTTCCTGCCGTCATGGTGATGAACGGATAGTCACCGCGGCTGGAGCTTACGGAGTTGAACTTGTACTCCCAGCCCTGAAAGCCCTGCTCGAAATCCACTCTTACATCTGCCATCGCCTCGCGGTCGGCTACCTCGTCAGTGCAGCCGAGGGACTTGTAGCGGTCAAACTGCTTCTGATAGGTCTTTTCAGCGTAGGGGGCGAGAAGCTCGTCCACGCTGGCAACTGTAAATCCGCCGTACTGCTGGCTTGCCGCAGACAGGGTGATATCACCGATAACATCAAACGCAACCGCGAGAGTTTTAGGCTCGTTATACCAGAGGTTGCCCATCTCAAAGCCGCCCTCCATGACGGTCTTCATATCAAACAGGCAGCAGTTCATGGTATCGCGGCGTGCGCTCATATCGTGAACATAGATATATCCGTCACGGCACGCCTGAAGCTCCTCAGTGGTCATAAAGAACTTCTGATACAGCTCCTTGTTGAGCTGGTTGAATATCAGGCTGCGCTTGGTAGATACCAGCGCACTGTCTGTGTTGGAATTTTCCTTGTCGCCGATGTACATGATGGACTGGCTCTTCTTGTACACCTCATCCAGCATCTGTACGAAATCCTGCTTGTAGTTGCGGTAGTCCTTGTAGCTCTTTGCAACTGCGGGATTTGTAGCCTCCAGCGCACCCTCTACGATATTGTGCATCTGCGCGATGGAAATCTCCTCCACGCCCAGAGCCTCTGCTTTCTCCGTAACAAAGCGGCAGATGTAATCTATCTCGGCATCGGTGAATTTATACAGCACACGGGTAGCGGACTTGTTGATAGCGTCCACTACTTTCTGTACGTTGAATTCTTCCTTGGTATTATCCTTTTTAACGACCTTTATCATATATTTCGACCTCTCTATCATCAACATCTAGTGGTTTTAATAATATAATACCACATAGCATTGTATATGTCAATGATTTTTACAAAAAAATCCGCACGGAAACGCAAGGCACGTTCCCGTGCAGAAAACATAAATCTATAATTAAATCATTACTAATTAATAACTACAAAAAAATACAACGATCAGCGGCAAACGTAATGGTTTTGCTCAGCAAAACCGATTTTCCGTAAGGGAAAATCGAAATGAAGTTTGCAAGGTGACCGCTCTGCGGTCACACTAGCAGCAATCCCAGTTATACAGCACCTTTGTGAAATCCAGCGCTACAAGATCCTCTGCGCTGATGAAGAAATTACCTACGCCGCAATCGCCCCACATGATCTCATCAGCACCGCTGCCCTCGCTGTCAAGCTGGAACAGCAGGATATCGCACTTGCCTGCTTCCTCTCCATACCCACGGGGATCGTCCTGAGTGAAATATGGATATCCGCCGATAGCACTACCTGAAATGCTTCTCATCTCGTACAGCAGATCGCAGAGATCCTTGTCGTGATGATAGATGCAGTTCTTGTCTGCAGTACCGAATACCGAATCATATTGTGTGCCGAACACCTTGTTATATGCTGCCACAGCCGCCTTATCAAAGTGATAGTCGCTGGCAATAACAGGCTGCATTTCAGGCTCGGATGCATCCAGTCTGAACTCGCCCCTGAACGGGAAAGCGCAATCATCCATATCAAAGGATGGCATATCCTTTGCGGAATAAAGCTGTCTTTCGTCCTCAATTATCTCTCCGTGATATATCACGCGGAAACCATTCTGGTTGAAGCCGTTTTCGAAATCCATACCGATAAGATCGTCCCCGTCACAGCCTGCATAGAACTGCAGTATTCCGCTCTGCGGAAAGCCCTCTATGTGCGGAAGCTTCGCAAAATTGAGCTGTGCTAGAAATCTCAGCGGCTTGCCGAAGTGCTCGCCTGTATTGACAACGGGATATTCATATCCCTTGGGAAGATACGGAATTCCGCCCAGCTTACTGTCAAACACAGAAGTATGCTCACGCACAGGCTTAAGGCTGATACGTGCCTTTGCAGGAATATCCGCATCAAGCTGCGCCAGTACTCTTGCAACCTTAGCCTTTTCCTCATCCGAGGTATCCGCCGCCTCGCCTGGCTTGTAGCCCTCGGGCAGACCGTAAAGCTCGTTGCTGTTATCTTCAAACATTTCAGCTATCTTGCTTACTTCGTCATTGCTGTTATTCTTCTTACCGAAAAGCTTTGTAAAAAGACCCATGATAGTCCTCCTGAATAAAAAAACCTTGAATGGCTCACCAAAAGCCTCCGCATAAGCGAAGTTCTGTGTTTCCCCATTCAAGGTCTACGAGCGGTCATGCCGCAGTTTTCTCTTTAAATATCTCTAAGGTATGTTATGTCAAGTAATCAACACCGATGTAAACTGGCTTGCCATCTTTCATTCTGAAGCCGATAACATCGCCCCAATCACCCTCGCCCTCTACGATATATTCAAGGTGCTTGGGATTTTTGGGTATATTGATGTATACCGCGGTAAACCAGCAGTAGTCAAGAATTTCAAGCGGATCGCTTATCTCAGGCGCGTCACCGCATTCCTTTGCCGCCTTGAAAAAGCCCTTGCACAGCTTTTTGAGAGCGCCGTCGGACAGCGAATTGAGCGCCTCGATGCACTTTTCCGCATAGTCCTTTATAGAATAGTGCTCGATATAGACGGAAAGCTCGTCGCCGCCCTCATCATCACGGAGGATCCGGCTCTTGAATAAGCCCTCCCAGCTATCGCCCTCAGTGTTTATCCATTGTATCATATCATCTTGCCTTGATCACTTAGTACCAAACAGTCTGTCGCCGCCGTCACCAATGCCGGGAACGATGTACAGATCCTCATTCAGACCATCATCGATAGCGCCTGTGATGATCTCAACATCAGGATGAGCTGTCTGAAGCGCCTTGATGCCCTCAGGACAGGTAAGCACGCACATGAACTTAACATTCTTTGCGCCTGCATTCTTAACGATGTCAACAGTCTTGATAGCGGAAACGCCTGTTGCCAGCATAAGATCAAGGATGATGACCTCGCGGTTTGCAATGTCAAAGGGGAGCTTGCAGTAGTACTCAGCCGCGGAGTTGCTGTTGGACTTGTCACGGTAGATACCTACATGGCCGACCTTAGCAGCAGGAACGAGCGCCAGAGCACCGTCAACCATACCGAGACCTGCTCTCATGATCGGCACGAAAGCAACCTTTCTGCCACTGATGATCTTAGCGTTAGCCAGAGCCAGAGGTGTTTCGATCTTTACTTCCTTGAGGGGAAGATCGCGTGTAGCCTCATAGCAGATGAACATGGATATCTCAGATACCAGCTCTCTGAACTCCTTGGAGCCTGTGTTCTTATCACGCAGCAGGGAGATCTTGTGCTGCACAAGGGGATGATCGCATACATGAACGTTATTCATAATTATTTTTCCTCCAGTTTCATGATCTTTTCAACACGTCTGGCGTGTCTGCCGCCCTCGAAATCAGTTTCGAGGAATATATCAACGATCTCGCTTGCAAGGCCTATACCGATAACGCGGCCACCCATGCAGAGAACGTTTGCGTCATTATGAAGTCTTGTGTACATTGCGGAATACCAGTCGCCGCAGAGCGCCGCGCGTATTCCCTTTATCTTGTTCGCGGACATTGAAATGCCTACGCCTGTACCGCAGATAAGTATAGCCTTATCACACTCACCTGAAACGACCTTTTCACAGGTAGCTTCAGCGATATCAGGGTAATCAACGCTTTCGCCGTTGCAGCCGCAATCAATGAACTCCACACCCTTTTCCGCAAGGTGCTTTATCACTGAGCATTTCAGCTCATAGCCTGCGTGATCTGATCCAATTGCTATCATTTTATTCCTCTTTTCGGATGATGTTTTATTTATGAAAAGCGCATCTTCTGCTGCGCTATATCAACGATCTCATAATTTTCGTGCAGCACCGCAGTTAGTGCAGAACTTAGCCGTGCTTTCAAGAACAAAACCGCACTCCTCGCAGATATACGGAAGCTCTTTCAGCTCTTCGCAGGGCTCCTCCCCGTTAATCCTGTCAGCCAGCATATCAGCCGCAGCCATCACAGTGGGGATGTTCATACCGTTTATGGTTATATCGGGAACGTTCTGCTCCTCGCGCTGTTCCTTATACTTCATCATTTTTGCGCCTGAACGCATGAATTTATTTACACCCTTGTACAACAGCTTATTAAAGGGCTTCGGGAACAATATCCATAAAAGCAGGAACAGCGGCATTGCGCCGAAAAACACTAGTATCAGTACCTTAGGAATTATCTGATTGATCGCTCCGCCATCCTCCGATACCCATGTGCCATCCATAAAAAATGCAAGATAAATACTTAATGCAACGAAAGCAAGCAAAAATAAGCAAGCAAAAAATTTACCAAAAAACTCTTTCATATCAAAACCTGCTAATATATCGTATACAATACTATCCAAACTATATAATCATTATACAACATTTCACTGAATTGGTCAATAGCTTTTTTGAATTTATTGTGTAGCCGCCCGACAAAAACCGCACATATTGGGGGTCAGATAAAAATCAAAGCAGTGTAGAATGCCACACTGCTTCTGATATCAATTTTCCTTTTCCCTTTCAAGACGCTCTCTTTCGGCCTGCGGAAGTCTGAGGTAGCTAGGCATAAGCGCTGCCGCATCTATGCTCTCCTTACCCTCAGCCGCAAGACATACGCCCAAGCCGCGCTGATATCTCAGCGGCAGAGGCGCAAGCGTGAAGCTCTCCTCTGTTGCCTTGTGGAGTATCTCTGCGCCGTCGCCCGCAAGGATGATGCTTCCATCCAGCTTTTTCAGCTCCTCATACAGATCGACAGCCTTTATCGCTCTGTCCTCGCATAGTCTTGTGATAATCCCGTTTTCGCTTCTGAACAGTGCATTATACACCTGACCGCAGCGCGCATCCATAGCACAGCAGATGATGCCGTCCACGCCGACAAAGTTATATGCTATCGCCTCAAGCGTAGAAACGCTCACGCACCTCTTGCCTGCGCCCATTGCCATTCCTTTTACGCTCGCAATACCGATACGCAGACCTGTAAACGAGCCTGGGCCTGCCGTTACAGCTATCGTTTCAACATCACTGAGAGATACCTCTGCGCTTTTCAGCATATTCTCCACCATGGGAAGAAGCGTCTGGGAATGGGTGTGCTTTGTGTTCAGAAACTGCTCCGCTATCACTCGTCCGCTGTCATAAAGCGCACAGCCCGCAGTGATGGCGGATGAATCTATACCTAAGATCATTGTTTGCCTCCGTTACAGCCGTGAAGCTGTTTCAATAGCTATCATAAGGATACGCTCACGCATATCATCGGGCATTCTGCCGAGAATACGGCTGTCCCAAGCATCTCCGTCAAGACAATCCGCAGCATACAGGAACTGATACGCCGCAACACCTCTGAACTGTGCCGCCGCCATTATAGAGGCACACTCCATCTCAACTACAGAACAACCCTCGTTCTTGCGCTTAGCCATGTTATCCTGTGTTTCACGGTAGATAGCATCAGTAGTCCATGTTTTTGTTTTTATATAGGGCACAGAAAGCTCATCGAATATGCCCGCAAGCCTGTCCGCTGATCTGACATCGATGAAATCAGATGGCGGAGCGTAGTGGTAGCTCGTTCCCTCGTCACGGTAAGCTGCTGTTGGTACCAGCAGATGTCCTGCTGTGATATTCCTATCCAGCGAGCCGCATGAGCCAAAATACAGCACCTTTTTCGCACCCATGGCAGTGATCTCCTCAAGAAGACCTGCGGCAGCAGCGCCGCCGATACAGCTGCGGAAAAAACCTATCTTCTTTCCGTTGTGCTCGAAGCTGTATATCGGGATAGCGTCACCTGCGTACAGATAGCCGACAACAGCCGCTCCTTTCATGTTCACCAACAGAGATATAAAATCCTCGCTGAACACCGAAACAACTGTTTCGGGAATAGCTGTGTTCGGATGTATCATATCACGCGCAGTCAATATTTCTGCACTCTTACCGTCAAAGGTGTCGATTATGCTCATACATCCTCCTGTCAGTCGAAGTACTTACCGCTCACCGTTATCTTCCTGCCAGTTTCGGACAGCTTCTCAATGCATACAGTAACTACCTCACCGAGCTCCTCTTTCAGCTCTGCAATGTTCTCGCTCCATTCGGCAGCGATGATACCGTCACGGTCAAGATAATCGAAAAAGCCTATGGCATATAGATCATCATAGCTGTCGATGCGGTAAAGATCAAAATGGAACAGCGGCAGATCTCCGCTGTACTCGTTAACGAGTGCAAAGGTGGGGCTGGTGACCTCGTCATCCACATTCAGGAACCTTGCAATTCCCTTGGTGAAGTGAGTTTTGCCTGCGCCCATATCGCCCTCATAAAGTATGATATCCCCTGCGGAGAGCTTTGCCGCGACTTCTGCAGCCGCAGCAAGCGTCTCCTCCACGGAATTTGTTATAAATTCTTTCATATCAGAACAGACCGCTGATGGTGCCGTCCTCTGCCACATCGATGTTGTTTGCGGCAGGAACCTTGGGCAGACCGGGCATTGTCATGATATCGCCTGTGTATACAACAACAAAGCCTGCGCCGTTTGATACACGAGCATCGCTTACTGTGATAGTGAAGTTCTTGGGATGACCAAGCTTTGCAGGGTCATCAGAGAGAGAATACTGTGTCTTCGCGCAGCATACGGGAACTCTGTCAAGGCCGAGATTCTCGATCTCCTTGATAGCCTTTTCTGCCGCTGCGGTATAGGTAACGCCGTCTGCACGGTAGATCTCTCTTGCGATGATATCCAGCTTCTCCTTGATGGTGAGCTTCTCATCGTACAGGGGCTTGAAGTTGCTCTGCTCTGTCTCGATGGTCTCAACAACAGCATTTGCGAGCTCAACAGCGCCCTCGCCGCCCTTAAGGAACACATCCGAGAATGCCACCTTGACACCCTTGTCCTCGCAATACTTGCGTACAGCAGCGATCTCAGCCTCGCTGTCGGTGTAAAAATGGTTGATAGCAACTACTACAGGAACACCGTACTTCTTCATGTTCTCGATATGAACACCGAGGTTCACGATACCCTTGTTCAGAGCCTCAACGTTCTCTGTGGTGAGATCAGGCTTTGCAACGCCGCCGTTGTATTTCAGTGCGCGGATGGTAGCAACGAGCACTACGCAGTCGGGCTTGAGACCTGCAAAGCGGCACTTGATATCGAAGAACTTCTCTGCACCGAGGTCAGAGCCGAAGCCAGCCTCTGTGATAGTGTAGTCAGCCAGCTTCATAGCGAGCTTTGTAGCTCTTACGGAGTTACAGCCGTGTGCTATATTAGCGAAAGGACCGCCGTGGATGATAGCAGGATTGTTCTCAAGAGTCTGTACGAGGTTGGGGTTGATAGCCTCCTTGAGAAGTGCTGTCATAGCGCCGACTGCCTTAAGATCGCGTGCGTAAACGGGCTCGCCGTTGTACTTGTATGCAACGAGGATGTTGCCAAGGCGCTCCTTGAGATCGTTAAGGTCGCTTGCAAGGCACAGGATAGCCATTATCTCAGACGCAACGGTGATCTGGAAGTGATCCTCTCTGGGAACACCGTTCACCTTGCCACCCATACCTACAACGCAGTTTCTGAGCGCTCTGTCGTTCATGTCAAGGCAACGCTTGAACAGGATGCGTCTTACATCGATGCCAAGCTCGTTGCCCTGCTGGATGTGGTTATCCATCATTGCTGCAAGCAGATTGTTTGCTGCTGTGATAGCGTGCATATCGCCTGTGAAATGCAGGTTGATATCCTCCATGGGGACTACCTGTGCATATCCGCCGCCTGCTGCACCGCCCTTTACGCCGAAAACAGGGCCGAGAGATGGCTCACGCAGTGCAAGACAAGCTTTCTTGCCAATCTTGTTCATACCCTCTGCAAGACCTACGGAAGTGGTAGTCTTACCCTCGCCAGCGGGAGTGGGGTTGATAGCTGTTACAAGGATGAGCTTTCCGTCAGCGTTATCCTTTACTCTGTCGATAAGCTGCTGAGAGAGCTTTGCCTTGTAGTGACCGTAAGGCTCCAGCTCGTCCTCTGTGACGTTCAGCTTTGCTGCAACGTCCTTGATCTTCATCATTTTCGCCTGCTGTGCGATCTCAATATCTGTCAGCATAGTTGTGTTCCTCCAATGTTGATATGTTCGTATTTTTACGGGTCATGCCCGTGAAGTTCAGATTTCGAGCTTCTTTTGCAGCTCGCTCAGCCACTGAGGTATATCAGCGCTCTTTATAATAAGGCTTCCGTTTCTATACTCTGCCTTTTCAACAAATCCGTTTTCATTATCATAAAATTTGACTTCATTGCAGTACGGCAATATCATAATAAGATCATCGAAGCGCTTGTCGTAACGTCTGATGACGTCATTATCAGCTATCGCATGACCACCCTTTTCAACTCGGTTCTTTATACGTTTTATACTTTCCTCGGCAGTGTTCACGCCAATATAATACAAGCGTATAAAATAGTCAAGCTCCCTCGCCTGTTTTATTGTCCTAAGCGTTTTTGCGCCTGAAAGAGTGGTTTCCTGCGTAAAGTTGATTCCTTTTTCAAGGCTGTCATTTATACGCTCTATTGCGGCTTTACCACCTTTGAGCTTATCTCCGCCAAGCTCAGCAGTGATCTTATCAGTATCAACGATCACTCCAAGGTCGCTGCTCTCTCCAATCAAAACACCGGTAAGGCTGCTCTTACCTACACCATTGACACCTGCAATTATCGTATATATCTTCATAGCCGCCTTATCCTCCTATATTGCTTCAGTTAAAACAGGCTGAGCTGAGAAATATCCTTGCCTGATAACATACCTGCCGAGGGTATCGTCTTTATGCGGTAATCCTCAGGCTTCTTAAGGTCGCTGTTTTCAAGCAGATATGCCCCTGCAAGCTCTGCCTTCGTAAGGCGCATTACCTGTACGCCCTGGGTGTTCTTGGTGGACTTTGCAAGCACCAGCGCGGAATTAAATACCAGCACCTTGCCTGCGGAGGACTTCAGAACGAAATCCGCCTCGCCATCCACAACAAACATTCCGACTACCTCGGAAAGCTCGGAATACGCATTCTGGAGCTTCTTACGCTTTGTCTTTGTCTCATAGGAGCTGAGCGGTATCTTTGCACACTTACCGTTGCGGAAGAATATCACGAACTGCTCCTTGTATTCCTCTGTAACAGCCATGAACGTTATGCTCTCGCCCTCTTCAAGACCAAGCTTCGCGGGAACGTAATCGCCCATAACGCTTGCCTTGGTTTCATCGAAATCAGCGCAGCGGCTCTTGTAGCACTGGAACTTGTTCGTAAAGAACAGCAGCTCGGAATTACTGGACACCTCGCGCTGGTAGATGACCTCATCACCCTCCTTGAGCTTCTGCTGATTGCTCATTCTGAGGGACTGCGGCGTTATCTTCTTGAAGTAGCCTTCCTTTGTGAAGAAGATATTGACAGGATAAGCCTTGGGCTTCTCTTCCTCTACAACTGCTGCTTCCTCCGCAACGTCATACAGGAACATGGTGCGGCGCGGCTGACCATACTTCTTGATGATCTCACGCAGCTCTTCAACGATTATGCGGCTTATCTTACGCATATCGCCGAGTATGCCCTCCATCTCCTCGATCTCCTTTGCAAGATCGTCGGTCTCCTGTGTGCGCTTGAGGATGTATTCACGGTTGATATGGCGCAGCTTTATCTCCGCAACATATTCCGCCTGCACTTCATCGATGCCAAAGCCTATCATCAGGTTGGGAACTACCTCGGATTCCTCCTCGGTCTCACGGATGACCTTGATGGCATAATCGATATCAAGCAGTATCTTCTTTAAACCGAGCAGCAGATGCAGCTTTTCTTTCTTCTTCTGCAGATCGAAGTAAACTCTCCTGCGCACGCAGCTGCGGCGGAACTCTATCCACTCGGAAAGCAGCTCATACACGCCCATAACTCTGGGAGTACCTGCAATAAGCACGTTGAAGTTGCAGTTGAAGTTATCCTGTAAAGGCGTCAGCCTGAACAGCTTCTGCATTACTGTATCGGGATCGTAGCCTTTCTTCAGATCAAACGCAAGACGCAGACCCGAAAGGTCGGTCTCATCACGCACATCGGATATCTCACGCAGCTTGCCGTCCTTTACAAGCTCCACCACCTTATCGATAATAGCCTCTACAGTAGTGGTTGGGGGTATCTGAGTTACCTCTATACAGCGGGATTCCTTGTCGTAATTATATACCGCGCGTACCTTTATAGCACCCTGACCTGTGCGGTAGACCTTTTCCATCTCCGCTTCGTCATACACGATATATCCGCCGCCCGGGAAATCAGGACCTTTGAGCGTAGAAAGCACATTGTGATCTGGGTCTTTCATCAGAGCGATAGTTGTCTCACATACTTCAGTAAGGTTAAACGAGCAGATATTGCTCGCCATTGATACCGCCAGACCGAAGTTGGAGTTGACCAGAACGGACGGAAAACGCACAGGGAACAGCGACGGCTCCATCATGGTGTTATCGTAGTTCGGCACCATGTCTACGGCGTCCTTGTCTATCTCGGCAAACAGCTCCGAGCTGATGCTCTCCAGCTTTGCTTCCGTGTATCGTGCCGCAGCATACGCCATATCACGGGAATATGCCTTACCGAAGTTGCCCTTGCTGTCAACATAAGGGTGCAGCAGCGCTTCGTTTCCTCTTGCAAGACGTACCATCGTTTCATAGATGGCAGCGTCGCCGTGAGGGTTCAGTCTCATCGTCTGACCGACGATATTCGCGGATTTTGTTCTCGCGCCTGTCAGCAGACCCATTTTGTACATCGTATAAAGCAGCTTTCTGTGAGAGGGCTTGAAGCCGTCTATCTCAGGCAGCGCACGGGAAACGATAACGCTCATCGCATAGGGCATATAATTCTCTTCAAGAGTGCTTACTATGTCCTTGTCAACTACAGTACCGCTGCCCTCGATATAAGCATCGTTATGCTGCTTCTTCGGAGGCTGCTTTTTTGGTGAACTCTTTTTCACTGTATATCCTCTTTCTGTCGAAATTAAGAAATATCTGCTGTTTCAAGATATCTGCTGCCGTGCTCCTTGATGAAATCCTTACGGCCCTCAAGATCGTTTCCGAGCAGCACATCGAACATCCATCTGGTCTTGTCCACATCAGTGGGGCTTACCTTGATAAGACGGCGTGTTTCGGGATTCATGGTCGTGAGAGACATCATATCAGGATCGTTCTCACCAAGACCTTTTGAACGCTGGATGGTGAACTTCTTATCACCGATCATATCCAGTATCTTTGCCTTTTCAGGCTCGGTATAAGCAAAATAGGTCTTATCCTTGGTGTTTATCTCATACAGCGGTGACTCAGCGATGAAAACATAGCCCTTTTCAATAAGAGTTGGGCAAAGCTCCTGTATCATCGTGAGTATCAGTGTTCTTATCTGGAAGCCGTCCACGTCGGCATCGGTACAGATAACTATCTTGCTCCAGCGCAGATTGTCAAGATTGAAAGTGGAAAGGTTCTTGTTCGCCTTGGTTTTTACTTCAACACCACAGCCCAGCACCTTGATGAGGTTTGTGATGATCTCGCTCTTGAATATCTTTTCGTGGCTTGCCTTAAGGCAGTTGAGTATCTTACCTCTTACGGGGATGACAGCCTGAAACTCCGCGTCACGCGCAAGCTTTACAGAACCCAGCGCAGAATCACCCTCCACGATGTAGACTTCACGGCGGCTCTTATCCTTACTGCGGCAGTCAACGAACTTATCGATTCGGTTAGTGAGATCGATAGTGCCTGTCAGCTTCTGCAGTGTGGACTGACGTATCTTGTCCGCATTCTCACGGGAACGCTTGTTTATCAGCACCTGTGTGGCGATCTTTACAGCCTCATCGGGATTTTCAAGGAAATATACCTCCAGCTGATGCTTCAGCCAGTCTGTCATAGCGTCATTGATGAACGCGTTTGTAACAGCCTTTTTGGTCTGGTTCTCATAGCTTGCCTGAGTGGAGAAATTGGAGGAGATGAATACCAGACAATCCTCCACGTCCTCCCACTTGATGGACTTCTCGCCCTTGTTATACTTATTGTTGGTCTTGAGATATCCGTCTATCTGGGAAAGGAAAGCCTTGTTCAGAGCTTTCTGCGGGCTTCCGCCGTGCTCAAGCCAGGAGGAGTTGTGGTAATGCTCCACAAAGCTGACTTCCTTGCTGAACACGAAAGCAACGTTCATCTTCAGCTTGTACTCGTCCTTATCCTCTCTGTCCTTACCCTGACGCTGTGCGTTCCAGCTCTGGGGAGTTGTCATTGCTTTCTCGCCCACTATCTCGGAAAGGTAGTCAGCAATGCCGTTCTCGTAGCAGAAACGCTCTTCCGAAATATTGCCATCCTCATCCTCGGAACGCAGCAGGAACTCAATACCGCCGTTTACAACAGCCTGTCTGCGGAGCATATCCTGCAGGAACTCCGTTCCGATGTTGATATCGGTGAACACCTCAAGATCGGGCTTCCAGTGTATCCTTGTACCTGTGGAGCCGTCGCCCTTGCTCTTTTTGAAGCCACGCTCATCCTCGGTAACGTTGAAGCCCTTTTCAAAACGCAGTGAGTATTTCCATGTGCCGTTGCAGCTGGTGACCTCCATGAACTCCGCAGCAAACTGCGTAGCGCACAGACCCAGACCATTCAGACCCAGCGCATAGGAATAGTTGCCTGCGTCGTTATTATTGTTGTACTTACCGCCTGCGTAAAGGGTACAGAATGCAAGCTCCCAGTTGTACTTATCCTCAGCCTTGTTGAAGTCGATAGGGATACCACGTCCGTGATCCTCTACTGTAACGGATTTATCCGCGTGCAGAGTAATGGTAATGAGCTTACCATAGCCCTCACGCGCCTCGTCAATGGAGTTTGATATGATCTCAAAAACCGAATGACGGCAGCCCTCAACACTGTCAGATCCGAAGATAACTCCGGGGCGCAGTCGTACCTGATCAGGTCCCTTAAGCGAGACGAGATCGTTATAATTTGATTCTTTAGCCATTTATTCACCTACATTTTAAATTTCATCAGGCTGTCAACAGCACCACATCTGCTTCCTCGCATCTGCGACACTCTCGCCACCCTGTAGAGAGAAAAACAATACTAAACTATTTTAGAGTATACCAGGAGAGCGACCGCAACGCGGTCGTAAGCGGCGAATGCCGCTGTTGGCAAAGCCAACCTCCCCGCCGTTCAATGAAACAGCGCAATTGCCGCAGGCAATTGATACAAGCTGTTTCATTATACCACATATTGACGAAAAATGCAAGAGCCGCCACAACTTTTTCGGTCGTGGCGGCACAAACTCAAAAATCCAGCTACATTTCCAGCTCCAGCTCCTTACAGCCGTAGCCAACAAGCTTTATCCTGTTTTCACCCTCGGGCATGGTTATCGTTCTGCTGATATCCTTGCCGTATGTGCTCTCGATAAGCTCGGTGATATTATCGTCAGGGTCTATGTAAACGAGCTTTGCCATACCCTCATCAAGGCTCAGTGATACGCTTATCTCAACCGTGCCCTCATCTATCACTATTTCCGACCACAGCGTTTCACGGCCGTCAAAGCTGCCTGCGCTGTAGGAGAGCTCGTTATTGATCCACGTTGAAGCAGAATGGCTCGTCGCATACCTGTCTCCCGACTGCACTATCTTTTCCGCAGAAACATATTCCTGCTCTGCGAATTCGTTGCTGCAGGCGGTCATTGTAAGACATAATGCCGCAGCAAGTATCACTGCTGTCTTTTTCATATATTACCTCCGTAAGGAATTGTTTTTCTTTAATCCTACCACCAATTCAGTAAGATGTCAAGGCGAGTAATACTCTTTTAAGAAATAGTTAAGGCGGAGCAATGCGCTCCGCCTGTGTTCATATTTACTTTGTAGGATCTATAAACTCACGATAATCCCACAGATACTGCACGCCCGACCACAGCGTAAGCACTGCGGATGCTATCATCAGTATATCGCTGATGAGCTGCACAGGGAAGCTCTCGCCTATCCAGCCGAAACCGAGGATGATATGCATTAACAGCACAACTACGATAGCTACCATAGTAATTGCAGTCTTGACCTTACCAAGCCAGCCTGCCGCTATGACTACCTTTTTCTCGCTGCCTGCTGCGATAAGGCGCACGCCCGATACCGCAAACTCACGCACGAGGATGATCACAACTATCCATGCGTAGGTCATCTTAAGCTCCACCATGCAGACAAGCGCTGCGGTGACCAGTATCTTATCAGCCAGCGGATCAAGGAACTTTCCGAAATCAGTTATCATGTTGTATTTGCGCGCAATCTTTCCATCGAACAGGTCGGTGATGCTTGCCACAGCGAACACAACAAGCGCCCAGAGGTAGTTCATCGGGATAGCGTCCACCATCATGAACACCACGAACAGCGGAACTAAAAGCACACGCATAAGAGTAAGTTTGTTTGCTAAATTCATATTGCTTCTCCAATCAGATTATTGTCGATAACATCAAAAATTCTGATGTTGATGAAATCTCCTATCTTCAGACCCATTTCCTTGGGCGCGGAGAAGTATATCATGCCGTCTATCTCAGGCGCAAACATCGCGCTTCTGCCGAAATAAAGACCGCCCTCTGCAAGATACTTGTCGTAACCCTCTACAACTATCTCCATCTCGGTATCGATCATGCCGTCATACAGCTCTGCAACACGGGTATCCTGCTGTTCCTCAAGGATATCCTTGCGGTGCTCACGGGTATTCTCATCCACCATATCGGGATAATTTGCAGCAGGTGTCCCCTCCTCCTCGGAGTAAGCAAAGCAGCCCATACGCTCGAAACGCATATCCTCAGCGAACTCACCCAGAGCATTGAACTGCTCCTCTGTCTCACCGGGGAAGCCTGTGATGAATGTCGTTCTGAGAGTGATACCGGGAATCTCACGGCGCAGCTTTGCGACCAGCTCACGCAGGGACTTTTCATCACCCTTACGGTTCATCTTCTTCAGAATAGCTCCGTCACAGTGCTGCATGGGGATATCCAGATACTTCACTATCTTATCCTGACGCTTCATGCAGTCGATAAGCTCATCTGTGATACGCTCGGGATAGCAGTACAGCAGACGTATCCACTTGAGACCGTCTATCTCACACAGCTTGTCCAGCAAGTCGGGCAGCGCCAGCTTACCGTACAGATCAAGTCCGTAACGGGTTGTATCCTGTGCGATGACGATAAGCTCCTTTACTCCGTCAGCGGCAAGCAGCTTAGCCTCCTCTACGATATCCTCTATCTTGCGGCTTCTGAAACGTCCTCTTATCTGCGGAATAGCGCAGTGGGTACAGCAGTTATCACAGCCGTCAGCAACACGCAGATAAGCGTAATGCGGCAGTGTGGAGATGATACGCTTGCCCTCCATGGAGTGCGCTTCCTTCTCACCGAACACATAGACCTGCTCGCCATTATCTACCTGCTGCAGGATATCGCCTATCCTGCCGTAGTCAGAGATACCTACTACCGCATCCACCTCGGGGAACTCCTCCACGAACTGCTCACGATATCTCTCGGAAAGACAGCCTGTAACAACGATGTGCTTGATAGTGCCCTCATTCTTGAGGTCTATCAGCTCCATTATCCAGTTTATCGCTTCTTCCTTTGCACTCTGAATGAAGCCGCAGGTGTTCACAAGCACTATATCTGCAAGTCCGGGCTCCTGCACGAATGCAAAGCCCTTATCCGCGATCTTTGCCATCATCTGCTCTGCATCCACCTGATTCTTTGCGCATCCCAGAGAAACTATCGCAACCTTTGTGATCTTTTCGCTCATTTAATCAAAATCCTCGTTTTCTTCGTAATCCTCAAATTCGGCATCATTCAGCAGCTTTTCTATGCAGCGCTTCACCGAATTATAATCATAGCCTCGTCTTGCCAGTGCCGCTATCGTGCGGCGGCGGTCGTCATAGTCGGCTATCTTATTGTAATATTTACGTTCAAGCAGCTCTGTTATTTCCTCGGAAATATCATCCTCGGAATATTCCGAAAGCACATCCTCCACAAGCTCTGCGGAAAGCCCGCGGTGCAGCATTTCATACTTTGCCTTGCGGACGCCCCAGCGCTTTGTATGGATGAGATACTCCGCCAGCTTCGGGGCATACTCCTCATCGTTAACATAGCCGTAGTCACGCATTGCGTCTGCAGCTTCACGGGCAGTAGCCTCGTCATAGCTTCGGCGCAGCTTGGTATAAAGCTCCTTGTAGCAGTACTGCTTCGTACCCAGAAGATACAGCGCACGCTTTTTCGCCTTGCGGCGTGTATCCGCCTGCTGTATCTGAGCAAGCTTGTCGCCCGAAAGCTCACCGCCCTTATGCAGCAGGAACTCCGACACCACCGTGCTGCTCACGAAAAACGTCTGCTCATCATCAAGAACGAGCTTATATGTATCGCCCTTGAACACCGAAAGCTCGGTTATCAGCATTATTCAAGGTCCTCGGGAGAGAACTCTGCGTAATCATCGTCATCGCTTGCCTTTGCAGCAGGCTTGGCAGCAGCCTTGGGCTCTTCCTTCTCCTCAGGAGCGTTGTTGAGGTCTGTATTCTTTGCAAACAGCTCGCGTATCTTCTTCTCCACCTCATCGCATACAGAGGGGTTTTCGATAAGATACTGCTTCACCTTGTCACGTCCCTGACCTATCTTCATATCGTCATAGCTGAACCAGGAGCCGCTCTTCTTGATGATATCAAACTCCACTGCGGTGTCAACTATCTCGCCCATCTTGGAAACGCCCTCACCGTACAGGATATCGAACTCAGCTGTCTTGAAAGGAGGTGCTACCTTGTTCTTTACTACCTTACACTTTGTACGGTTACCGATGATATCCGCGCCGTCCTTGATAGGCTCACCGCGGCGCACCTCGATACGAACAGAGGAATAGAACTTCAGTGCACGTCCGCCGGGAGTGGTCTCAGGGTTGCCGTACATAACACCGATCTTCTCTCTGATCTGGTTGATGAAGATCGCCACACAGTTGGACTTATTGATAACAGAAGTGAGCTTTCTCAGTGCCTGGGACATAAGTCTTGCCTGAACGCCCACGTGTGCATCACCCATATCGCCGTCTATCTCGGCACGAGTTGTCATAGCTGCAACGGAGTCCAGCACGATGATGTCGATAGCACCCGAGCGTACCAGAGTCTCGATGATCTCCAGTGCCTGCTCACCTGTATCAGGCTGGGAAACCAGCAGGTTATCGATATCGACACCCAGCTTCTTCGCGTATACAGGATCAAGCGCGTGCTCTACGTCGATAAATGCAGCAGTTCCGCCGATCTTCTGAGCCTCTGCAACAGCCTGAAGTGAAATAGTGGTCTTACCCGAGGATTCAGTACCGTATATCTCGATGATACGTCCTCTGGGAAGTCCACCGATACCCAGTGCAAGATCCAGCATCAGAGAGCCTGTGCTGACACATTCGATATCCATGTGACGGTTCTCGCCCATGAACATGATAGCGCCTGCGCCGTAATTCTTCTCGATCTGAGCCATCGCTGTTTTAAGCGCTTTCTTCTTTTCCTCAGGATCAACCAGCTTCACAACGGGAGCTACGCCGCCCTTTTTCTTATCCATAGCCATGTTCTTATCCTCCGTTTATTTTAATGAAATTATTTACTTTGTACCATAGACCACGCGGTAGATACCGCAGTAATCCTTTATGCTTTCAGCGGTCAGTCCGTTCTCACGGAATATCCGCATAACATCCTCTTCCTGTCCCATTCCTATCTCTACCGCGAACATTCCGCCCTGCTTCAGCTTTTTTGACCACTTCGCAAGTATCTCACGATAGAAATCAAGACCGTCCTCGCCGCCGAAAAGCGCCATTTCAGGCTCATGCATTACCTCTTTTTCAAGCTCCTGCATATCCTTTGCGGTCAGATACGGCGGATTGGATACGATGATATCATACATCGGCGCAGCTTCCACAGTCTGCTCCGAGAGAACATCGCCCTTTATCGCAGTGACCTTATCCTGCACCTGATCAAGCGCGATATTTTCGGTCAGGTAGGAGAACGCCTTATCCGAAAGCTCATAGCTGTGTACTGTGCAGCCGCCCTCTTTTGCAAGAGTTATGCCGATACAGCCGCTGCCCGCACAAAGATCCGCACACAGCTTGTCCTTTGGCTCGTAACGGAGCACCAGCTCCACCAGAGATTCGGTATCCTGACGCGGTATCAGCACGCCGTCACCAACCTTGAACGGCAGCCCGTAAAACTCCCATTCACCGAGTATATACTGCAGCGGCTCGCCCGAATTACGGCGCTCCACCATAGCACGAAGAGCCTCAGCGTTTTCCTGTGTCACCTCGCACATGGGCTGGGTCAGCAGCTTTATGCGGTCATAGCCTGTTGCTTTCTGCACGAGCTGCTCAGCTTCAAAGCGCGCATTGTCATTTCCCTGCTCCGCAAGCTGTGATACTGTATCACGGAACAGCTCCGAAAGAGTTACCATCTGTCGTCCTCGCCCTCCTTGGGGAGTACAGGCTTCATCGCCGCAATAGCGATCTCTATCTGAGAATTATCGGGTTCACACGTGGTAAGTCTCTGCATCCACAGACCGGGCGCGGACATTATCCTTGTGAAGATGTTGTTGTGACGTCCCGCAATACGGATGAGCTCATACGCGATGCCTACAACAACAGGCAGCAGCAGGAGCTTTATAGCAACTCTAGCAAGAGTAGCAAGCAGTGTGTTATCGATATTCCACCACTCCGCAGGCTGTATCGGGATTATCGTGTATACAAGTATACTTACAAGCAGAGAAAGAATGATAAAGCTTGTACCGCATCTGGGATGGAATCTTGTGTGCTTCTTCACATTTTCAACGGTAAGCTCCTCTCCTGCCTCATAGCAGGCGATGGTCTTGTGCTCCGCACCGTGATACTCGTAGGTACGGCGGATGTCTTTCATTCTTGCAACCACCGCCATGTATGCCACGAAAAGTACCATTCTGAGGATGCCCTCAAAGGTAGACTGCCACACGGAGATATCCGACTCCACAACAGTTTCAATGAGATCATATATCAGCGAGGGCACAAATGCAAACATGAACACAGCAAACGCGATACCGATTATCATTGCGATGACCATGATAACACCTGTCAGCTTATCGCCCAGCTTCTCATCCAGCCACTTCTCGAACTTTGTAGGCTCTTCCTCGCCGTCCTCGTCCAG
Source organism: Oscillospiraceae bacterium (assembly GCA_017465665.1). Classification (GTDB taxonomy): domain Bacteria; phylum Bacillota; class Clostridia; order Oscillospirales; family Ruminococcaceae; genus CAG-115. Next base: position 30,285 of record JAFTVU010000011.1, read on the forward strand.
CATTCCGCTCTTTTCGGCGGATCTCATCATGTACTTGTAACCCTCTGCCATAGAGGTAACGAAATTTATGCTGCCGCGGATAAACGGAGTTTTGTTGTACCATCTGTTTGGCTTTAAATCCCACTCCTCCACGTCTATGCCGCCGTCCTTCATACGCACAGCCATAGCCGCTTTGGATACACCCTTCATCATGATACCCTCGATAAGCGCCTGACCGCCTATCTTGGTCATCTTGCAGCATTTTTCATTCTTATTGCTCATTGTCGTTCCTTTCTTTCTTCTGGATGAGCGGCAGCGTTATAGTTACCGTTGTTCCAACATTCAGCTCGCTCTGTATATCTAACGAGCCGCCGTGCATGGTTATTATCTCATCCGCCACCGCAAGTCCGATACCCGAACCGCGGCGGGTGCTGTTTGCCTTGTAAAACTTGGATTTCACCTTGGGGAGATCGCTCTCTGCTATTCCCAGACCTGTATCCGCCACACTGATATGCAGCATCTCATCTGTTTTATCAACAGTAATTGTTATCACCGCGCCCTCATCGGAATACTTTATAGCGTTGTCGATAACGTTTATGAACACCTGACGCAGTCTGTTCTTATCTCCATAAACTACGCACAGGAATTCAGGTTCAGAATAGCTGATAGTCTTGTTTTCCTTGCCTGCCTTATCGTAATAGATGAGCAGCGCATCATCAAGCTCTGCGATGATATCGGTATTCGCCATCTGCATGGTGAATTTACCGTTCTGTATACGGGAGAAATCAAGCAGCTCCTCCACCATGCCCTCAAGACGCTCTGTTTCGCCTGTGATAACTTTCATTCCCTTGCTGAATGTCGCTTCGTCATAGCCATGTGCAAGCGTTTCACTCCAGCCCTTTATGGCAGTGAGCGGTGTTCTCAGCTCATGGGATACGGAGGAGATAAAATCGTTCTTTATCGCCTCGGAATTTTCAAGCTCATCCGCCATATAATTGAACACTCTTGAAAGCTCGCCTATCTCATCGTTATTCTTTATCTCGATACGCTCGGAAAAATCGCCCTTGGCAAGCTTCTGCGCTGTACCGCTTATCTCTACAAGCGGCACGCATATTGATTTTACGAAATACATACCTGTCGCCACAACAAGAAGTATCACTACTCCGCTGACTATCAGCGTCACCGTCATTATCATGGAAAGCTGATCGTCCACCATACTGAGCGATGTTACAAAGCGCAGCGCCTTGAATGTGGTGCTGGGCTGCGGTATCGTAACCGTAACAGCAAGCACATTCTCGCCGTTATCGTTTCCGATGAACACGCCGATTCCGTCATCCGCTTTCAATGCGTCCTCATAATCGGGCATATTATAGCTGCTGTCGGGAGAGAATCCACTGGAGGAAAGCGTCACCTTGCCGCTGCCGTTGATAGACATAAGCTCCATCTGGTCTTTCTTCTCGAAGTTCTCAATGACCTCGCGCACCTCGCTGGAGTAATTCACGGCAAGGTCCTCATACAATCTCGCAAGAATAGTCGCTGTGGCATTTGCCTCGGAAACGACGTAATTCTCTGCCGAGCCGTAATAATATTGCCGCGTAAAGTAATACACACAGAGATTTGCAACTATCAGCAGCACTCCCACCACGCTTAGAGTATTTATCATCCAGCGCCATGCTATGGAGCTGCGCGGCGCTCCCCTGCGGTGCGGCTGAGCTGTTTTAACTACCGCTGCACTCATATCATACTGTCCACTTGTAGCCGAAGCCCCAGATGGTCTGGATGTACTGAGGATTGGACGGATCCTCCTCTATCTTCATGCGCAGACGTCTGATGTTTACATCAACGACCTTGTCATCGCCGTAATATGCGTCGCCCCAGATATGGCGGAGTATGGTCTTTCTGTCAAGCGCAGCGCCCTGATTCTTCAGCAGATATTCCATGATATGATATTCCACCTGCGTAAGCTCGATAGGCTCGCCGTTCTTGCATACTGTACGGCTCTGATAATCCAGCAGGAACGGTCCCGAAACGATGTTCTTGACCTCCTCGTGCCGCACATGATTTACATTCACGCGGCGGTAGATAGCGTCAACACGCGCCACCAGCTCAGAGGGAGAAAACGGCTTTGTGACATAATCGTCTGCGCCTATCATAAGGCAGTTCACCTTGTCCATCTCCTGACTCTTTGCAGAAAGCATGATGATACCGATATCCGAGCTTTGCTCCCTTATCCAGCGGCACAGTGCAAAGCCGTCCATACCGGGCATCATGATATCCAGCAGAGCAACGTCAAAATCACCCTCCTGCTCACGATATACCGCCACGGCCTCCTCGCCGCTGGCAACATCGACTACATCATAACCTGAACGTCTCAGATTTATCACCACAAAGTCGCGGATGGCTTCCTCATCCTCGCAAACAAGTATACGTTTCATAGCATATCCTTTCATCACAGTAAAATAAAGCTGTCCTGCAGCTCGCTCATGCTCAGTGCAAGCTTTGCCGCAGCGTTGGCGTCTGTCTGATAGCAATAGTACAGGCTGTCCACATTGGCACCGATAAGCGTCATACCTGTCGCAGCCTTCTGGGATTCCTTGTCACCCTTGTCAACGATCTTTATCCTCATAAGCTCGTTCGTTTCATTGACTTCAAGCCCTGTTGCCGAATCATAGCTTATGAATATTATCTCGTTCTCCAGCAGGTTCGGAACGGCTGTGACCACACCGTACCAACGGTTCGGGAACATCAGTGCAAAGCTGTACTTGCTGCTGTAATAGCCGTAATGCTCCTGAGTGACCGTGTGAGCCGTTACTCCGTACCACTGCACCGCACACAGCTGCTCGTTCCTTGGCAGTGTTTCATAGCCGGGAAGCGGTGTCATGCCAGGCATTTCCATATAACCATCGCTGTCTATATCAGCAGATGCAAGATCGGCAGTATAGTTATTGGAAAATCTGCCTATCATGCCGCTGTCGGGACATATAAGGTGCCCGCTGTGGCAGTACAACACATCCGTACCGTACTGACCCTGACCTCTGGAATAATCGATATAAAGAGCAGGCACATCGTCGCCTACCTTTCCCGTGCCAACGTGCACCACCTCAGCGTGCGCGCCCGTAAGCTCCACCTGACTGAGCTTGTTGAGTGATCTTCCATCTCTTCCGAACATCATTGCAAAGGTACTGCCCGTTGTCTTATCGGGAACTACGGTTATAAGCTCGTTATATCCATCGCTGTTAAGATCCACCACCTCAAGGCAGGAATACAGGGAGCTGTACAGCTCCTTGATGATACCATCCGAATAATTCAGCACGCTGAATGTCTTTTCAGTCTGGTTGAGCATAGTATAGCGTATTATAATATCATGGTTGTCGCCCTCGCCTATGTTGGTAAAGCCGAGGCTCTCCACCTCGCTTCCCATACAGGCGATATCATATACAGCCTGCCATCTGCCGTCATACTGATCCAGCACCTTCATACGCAGACCTGCTTCGCCTGCCTGGACCGAATCTGAGGTATAAAACACCATAGCCTCATCCGAGGGCTCATTATCTATATTCGTGACTACAAAAGCAGAACGGTGATCTCCGCTCTTGGGATACTTCAGGCTGATACCGCTGCCTGTGCTGCTTATCAGAGCCTGATATATTTCATTCTGCTGCTCGTCCAGCTTAGGCGGGATCAGAAGATTTTCCACCGAAACACCCATTGAACAGCCTGACAGCATAACAGCCGCCAGCAGTGCGGTAAGAGCTTTTAGTTTTTTCACTTTTTTCTCCCGTATATTCAAGATATAGTTACACTTATTATCATTATAGCACAAATATAGAAATAATGAAAGGGTTTTTTCAAAATTTTAAGAGGTTTTTCACATTTATTTTCAGTAGCCCGTATCTGCAATCGGCACAGTGCAGGATGAGCTGAAGCTATTGCTCTGCCATTCCCGTGACGAACACGACCCGAAAGGCGGTGAGCTCATTTCGGGTCGTGTTATATTAAATTACTTAAGCGTTCACAGCTCTGCTGTATTCCGATACTGCGAGGGAGTGATACCATTCACCTTTCTGAAAGCACGGCTGAAATAGTTTGAATCGCTGAAGCCGCAGCGCAGAGCGATCTCCGTTATCGGAAGCGCAGTTTCCCTCAGCAGCGCACAAGCTCGGCGTATCCTGATATTCATGAGATATTTCTGCGGTGTAGTGTTGTACGCCGCAGAAAACAGCCTGATAAAATGTCGCTGTGAGTAATGCGATATCTCCAGCACCTGCTCTATCGTTATATCCTCCATATAGTGGTTTTCCATGAATGCAGCCGCTTCCGCCATGCCGCCGATCTCGCGCAGCTTTGCAGGAGCATCGTACAAACGCGAGAGCATCACAACGATCTGCATGAATAAAGACATCAGCCGCGTCTTTTTGCCTGGAAGATCCGCGCCGTATTCCTCCATTGCCATATTGGTAAGGCGTTCAAGCTCGGTAAAATCCGAATGCGAGAGCTTGAGACGGCTGCTGAAGCCCTGCGCGTCATTGATCTGTGCCTCCAGCAGAAACAGAGCGTGAAAGCCCGCGTACTGCTTTATATCATGATCGCCGTTAAGAAGCGCTTCAGGTCTGAACATGATATTGCAGATACGAAAATCCTCTGCATTATTGTATCCGTGACGGATATCCCTGCCCATGACAAAAACATCGCCTTTTTTTACAACAAAGCGTTCATTTTCAACAATATGCTCCGCAGTGCCATCCATTACTATCACAAGCTCTGAAAAATCCGCATGACCGTGGATGAACATACTGTCATCGTGACCGCCGTACTGTATGAAAAACGGAAAGCTCTCATCATTCGTAAAATAATTGAGCCACATATCGTTCACGGAACTTACCTCCTTTTATTATGGGCGACAAATTACGATCTACAGCCCCCTGCTTCTGAGATCGCTCACAAGCTGAACATAAAACTCCCGCACATCAAACCCCTCCACATTACGGCGGTTGAGGTCGATCATATCGCCATGAGAAATACCATTGGATGCGCCTGTAGTAAGCAGAGTATAACGCTCGCCCCAAGCAAACGCCTTTTCGCTGGCAAGGCCGTCATTCGGTCCGTCATGCTGCTTTACGATCCCATAGGAAAAGTTCAGCGGAAACTGCCCGTCCCTCGCTTTTTTTAGAATAGAGCCCACGCTCTGGCAGAAGATACCCTCAGGTGCGTCGCCTATCTCCTCGTTAAGGATCTCGCAGGCAGAAGCGGTAAGATCCCCCACCGCCGCAAGGAAATCGGGTGACTTGTCACCCAGCTTCCTCAGCGTAGCGTTATATGTATCGGCAACGCCGTTCTTTATATCGGGAGAAATGGTGCTGAGAAGATGATCCGCAAACAGACAGCCCCTGTGCGGCGTATTTATCGTAGTCAGCGATGCTACATAGGGAGCCGCTCCCAGCTTCGCGATCGCATAGCGGCAATCCAGTCCACCCTTGGAATGTGCGATGATATTCACCTTTTCACAGCCGAACTGCTGCACTATATCACTTATACGACGGCTCAATTCCTCTGCACTGTCCCTTACCGATGTCGCTGATTCGTGCTCACCGTAAAGCACTGTTGCTCCGTTCTTTTCAAGAGCCGCAGGCACTCTTCCCCAGTAGTTGAACTTCACGGAATCCCTGAAGAATACTCCGTGCACCATCAGGATGGGATATTTAGTCTTACATATCTGCTTTGAGCTTCTCTCAATATCTGTCTGCTCCTTTTCGCTCTCAAAAAGCACCTCTGTAAATGTTGAACGGATTATTCCTGCAAGCGCTATAAGATTAACTATGGGGATCATACCGCACAGTGCACCAATCACACGCTGCTTTATCCCAAGCTGTACCGATGTAAGATACACACTGATTATACCGTTCCAGAACACTACCGCTTCAAGGCAGATACAATACACCGCGCTCCACAGCAGCGTAAGCCAGCCCTCTCCGCTGATTATAGCATTTGCAGCAAGCACTGTATGGAACACGAGCGATATAACAGCGGAAGCCACGAACACAAGCAGCATTACCGTTCCGTGGCAGCATACTCTCAGCCGCTTCGAGCTGCTCCTGATAACGAAAAATCCTGCAATACCGTTTACCAGCAGAAATAAAGGCACTGCCGCAAAAAGCAGCCGCAGATCGTCCTTTATAAAAATAAAGCTGTTGACGATAACGCTTATAATCGCTGAATAAAGCACAATGGCTGTTATCATAAGTTTTTTCAAGAAACACACCCTCTTCATGTCATGCACTTATATTTAGTAGGCAAAGCCTTTCTGATACCCATTGTATCACATACAGCAGGAATTTTCAACCACAAAAAACTCCCGTCCATAAATGAACGGGAGCATCAGATATCAGTCCTTGTTGAACAGGTCGCCGATCTTATCAGCGATACCGCCGAGCTTATCACCGAGGTTATCAAGGTTTACCTTTGCCTTAACGCCGTCGATGATATCCTTGATCTTGTCATCGGGAAGATCAACGCCGAGAACGCCCTCAACTGCCTTGATAGGGTCAGCCTTGAACTTTGCAGCGAAATCCTTATCGCTCTTCACCTTTTCAACGAGTTCTTCGATCTTTGCTTTGATATCCATAGTTTTTGATTCCTTTCTGAATTTATTGGACAACTATAGTATAACATATTTTAACATCAAATGCAAGTGAAAATTTGTTTATATCTTGCTGATATCGAATAGCTCCTGCATTATCAGCCAAGCAGGAACATAGCAGCGGTTGACCGTCCACCAGCTCACACCTGCAATACCATATTCACGCACCAGCTGCAGCTTTGAATCCACCGAGCGCGGATCGTCGAACCATACCACATGGCTCATGCCGTCAGCCGAAGTATAGTTGAAATACGGCGTCTGCGATACTTCATCGAAGAATATCTCCGCACCGTACTGCAGTGCAAGCTCCAGTGCCTCGGTCAGTCCCACGCTGCGCGCCGCCGTTCCGCGAGTATATGGCAGAGTCCAGTCGTAGCCGTAGTTCGGCATACTCATAAGCAGCTTTTCGGGCGGTATTGCGGTCACTGCGTAATCCAGCACACGGCGTATCTCGTTCTTGGGAGAAACAGCGAGAGGCGGACCGTATGTGTAGCCCCACTCATACGTCATGATGATGACATAATCCGCTATCGCGCCCTGCGCCTCATAATCATGCGCTTCGTAAAGAAGACCCTGCTGGTCAGCGGAGATCTTCGGCGCAAGCGCCACAGTAAGGATATATCCGCTCTCATGCAAACGATCCGCAAGGCTGCTCAGAAATTCATTGTAGATCTCCCTGTCGGCAGGCGAGATGTACTCCATATCCATATTAACGCCATAGTAATTTTTGTTGCGTACCTCGCGCAGGATACCCTCAAGCAGCTTTGTACGCAGCTCCGCATCGTTCAGCACTGCGGAAAGCGTTTCCGTATTGAAGCCGCCGTCATACAGGTTGGTCACCACCATAAGCGGCATGACCGCAGAGCGCAGAGAGCGGTACAGCAGCTCCTCATCCTGCGGAGCGACAAGATCACCCTCAGGCGTAAGCGTATAGCTGAACGGACTGAGAAATGTCAGGAATGGCAGCACACAATTGAGTGCATTTGGCGTGATAGATGGATATGCATAGCCGTTCACCACCGCGGAATACCGCTCGGGCTGCTCGCCAACAGGTATCTTCACTATCTGTCCTACCCGAATATTCAGCGGATTGAGCTCGGGATTTGCTGCAAGCATCTCCTCCAGCGGCACGCCGTACTCCTGCGATATCGAAAACAGCGTCTGCCCCTCCCTGATCACATACCGTATACTGTCCGCCATTATGAGCAGGCTCTGCCCCACCGTCAGCTTTGACGGATCACGCAGACCGTTGTCAGCCGCTATCCTGAGCGGCGGTATTCCGAATTTCCGCGCGATGCTGTTAATACTGTCTCCGCTTTCTACTGTATAGATTATCATAAGTACCTCCCGTGTTCGTGATATGTCGTTATTCCTATTTTATGCGGGAATATACAAACTTGTGACTTTACATTTTCGCAGATCTGTGCTACAATAGTAATAACATATTTTTTGAAAGAAGGCATTTACATGAAAATAGCAGTAACCTTTGACAACGGACAGATATTCCAGCACTTCGGTCATACAGAGCTGTTCAAGTTCTACAACATCGAGGACGGAAAGATAATCAGCACGGCGGTAATGCCCACTCTCGGCAGCGGACACGGCGCTCTGGCAGGATTTCTCGCTTCAATGGGTGTGGATACGCTGATATGCGGCGGCATCGGCGGCGGTGCACAGGTGGCTCTCACACAGGCCGGTATCACGCTGTATGGCGGCGTGACAGGCTCAGCGGATGAGGCTGTGCAGGCTCTGCTGGAGGGCAGACTCGGCTATAACCCCGATGTAAAGTGCGATCACCACGGCGAGGGACACTCCCACGGAGATGGTCACACCTGCGGCGAACACGGCTGCGGAAATCACACCTGCCACTGAAAACTGCATAAACAAGACCGCACCTCGGCAAACACCTTGGTGCGGTCTTTATTTATAGGAGTTATCCGTTGACTTCAGTCACTGTTGCACCGCCGAGAGTGAGCTTTCTGCCGTCCTCGGTATCCACAATAATGTTGCCATCGTCCAGTATAGTAACTTCGGTCGCATTGATCGGCACTAATTCTGCGCTGGGGTCAGCGATATCATATACAGCATATCTGTTCCATTCTATTTCAGGATCATAGAAGCTCACAACCAGCCATTTTGTTTCGTTGCCAAACACTTCAACACCTGCGTCCACAGGTGTGAAGCCATCATCATCCACCTTGAAATCTGCGATTACATTGTTGCCCTTATATATCATCAGCCACAATGTAGTTGCACCGTCATCATCGTATCTGTTGTACAGACGGTACAGATGGTTTCCATTCACTGCGAAATCACTGAAGCCTATCTCGCCCAGCTTTTCATAGCCCTGTACGCCATCATAGTCACGTGAATTATAGAACAGCTCGCCGTTTGCGTACCACTGTGCCTGATTATTTCCCATCATACGGACTGCATAGTAACCACTCTCCGTATCAAAGAACTGTGTATCAACGACAAAATATCCATACTCCATGTCCTCTGCTTCAGCCTGTTGAGCTGTCGCATAATCTGTCACCAACACTTTGTTATCACATACACCCATATTGAATGTATAATGCTCATCGGTAAACTTCAGTTCGCCGTTGGAGGTAGAAAATTTAAAGCTGAAATACTGAAATACATCAGGATGATCCTTGCTCTGCATCTTCAGGAACGTCATCATCGAACCATTTACAGGTATCCTATAGATACCGCCCCAATCGATATCCTTATCGGGTGTACGCACCCATACGTTGCCGTTCTGGTCTGTAATCTCGATATCGAACAGCTCGTCAACGCCAACACCGTTGCCGTCCTCGGTGTAGAGGAAATCCAGCAGACCAAACCAGCCCATCTCACCGTTACCGCCGTACCAGCCCTGAAGCGGCTCAGTGCGTCCATAAACGCTCTTGTGTTCGCCAAACACTAGTTCATCGCCGTCCTGTACATTCTCAAAGTAAAACATACGGTCCAATTCATCCTTGGCAATAAACCACACCCTGCCCTCAGCGATCATAAAATAACCGTAATCTTCCTCGTAGAATGAACATGGATCAGACCAACTGAAAAGATCTGAATACAGATCCAGCTCCAATGTTCCCGAGCCGTTCCCCCATTTACCGGCAAATGCTTTGCCGAAAACAGCAAACTCCTTGCCTGTGCCGCCCTTTGAATAGTCAACTGTGAAAGTACCGTCAGAAAGATCGTTCTCTACTACCTTTACGCCGTCATCAGTGAAATCAAAACGGAAACTGCGTTCGCCACCGGACGTCCAGGCGATCCTCACGATGTTGTTTTCAGGCTCGGTGGTGATACCCTCGTTAACACATATGGGGAAAAATCCTCCGTCCGCTTCTCCAACAAGATGTAACTCCTTGTTCGGCTTATCGTACCAGTAGAAAGTAACTTCATATCCCGTTGCATCAGGTCCGGGATTGTGGCTCACTGGAATCATCACTGCGAACACAGCACCACCGTTGAGCCGAACATCCATGACCTTGACATCAAAGCCCTGCAGAATATATCCGCCATAGGACCACATGGAGGGGTTTTGGATATGTGTCTGAGCCAGCACCCTGCGTGTGTTGGTATCCTCAACGTACACCTGCGGGTATGCAATGTAATCACCCGTACCTGCCCAGGAGAACACCGCCGTAACGTCGTGGCCGTAAAGATCATCCTCGGTGAAGTTCCTGCCCTCCGCGTCGGGAGCAACGTTGCCGTTCCTGTCGCAGGGGAGCGTCGCTAAGACCTTGTATTCCCCGTCGACCATGGCGATGAAGTGGCTGTACCATCTTGTATCAGCGTCATAATCGGATGTCATGTAATCATAGGTCTCGATATCGGCATATTCCATGAATATCTCCGCATAAGCGAGCTGTCCCAGTCCATCCTGATAATAGTTCTTCAGATGCGGCTTTGTATCGTTGATACCTGCCTTGCCCTGTTCGAAGCGCCATACTCTGCCATCGTTATCGGTGATATCCTCAAAAAGACCGCTGAAGACCTCTTCGAAATTACCGCCCATGCGGTCGATAAGCGCCGCTTCGCCCATCATGTTCAGTGCACCTGAAAACAAATTTCCAATATCCGCCTTGCGGTAGAACTCGTCATAGAAATCACTGCGTTTACTGTTCTGGGGTGCCTGCAGATCCACTGCGCCGTATGCGAACATATAATCGGTGCAATCCTTGGGAATAAAGCAGAACTCAGGCTGACCGCCGTTGTAACAGCAGAAATAGTAGCCGTCCGAAAGCTCACCGCAGGCAATGTGATCAACAAAGCCGCTGTTGTAATCAAAGGTGTGAGTATATTCCAGCGCATCCATAGTACACCACTGACCGAGGAAATACTCCTCATAGACAGCCGCGTCAAAGCCGCCTATCTCCTCCCCCTCGGGAACGAGCGGACTATCATCCTCTGCCGCTGCGTATATCTTCTCTACCTTTATCTCATTCACTTGTGCAGGATAGCTCTCCATAATAAGTCCGCCAAACCAGACACGAACAGTATCGCCAACAGCAAACAGGTTATCGTCATGCAGCATTACCGCTCCGCCATCGTGTTCTATGAGATATCTTCCATCCTCGGGACTGGTAGTGTTTCCGATATCATCCTCAGCAAGCACCTTGCCATCAAAATATGCCGGGCCGTTCGTCGCAAACCACCAGTAAAGGTTATTGTAGCTGTCCTCGGATATTCTGAAATACGCGGTGTTGTTGGTATCCGAAATACTGTAATAGAATTCATCCACGCTGCCGCCTGTTTTCTTGTGCAGCTGCAGATATTCATAGTGACCGTCTACGGTCTCGCTGCGGTACAGCTTCAGCTTTGCAGAATACGTTTCACAGCTGCCTATGGAATAGACAGGCTCAGGCTCTTCAAGCTCAAATACAGCTGCTTTAAGCTCATCCACTCTGTATTCATCCAGAGGGAGATCAACATTGTATCTGCTTGTTTCAAACGCGCCGTACTGCGAAAGATCAAGCGGTTCAGCCGCTCTTTCGGTAAGCGCTTCCGTATCACAGACAAGTCCTGCAAGGGTATCGAGGATATCCTCGGTAGTGCAGCCTCTTGCGCTTATGGTGCAGAAGATATCCTCCTCAAGCTCACTGATATCCACAGCGTAGTAGCTGCATTCGTCAGCGTTTATCATGCCGCTGATGGATATCACAGCATTTTCGCCCGTCCAGAAGCTTCTGAGATAAGAGCCTGTACCAGCCGCGTCAAGGCGGCAGGCTTCATCACCGTAGAAGTGATATCTGAAGTTATCATCGCTCTCACCGATATTTATCAGTAACTCAGCCTCGCCCTTTGTGTAGACGAGGGTGATCTGTCTGTTCTGTCTTTCTGCGCTTGCAAGAGAATTCATATAGGACTTGTTGTCGCTCAGATCAAGGATATATCCGTTATCGATAAGGTTCTTGTCCATCATCGAGATATCTATATCCGATATCTCCAACACATAATCCAGCACGCCTGCACGCTCCCAGTCGGAAACAGGACCTCTTACGCCGTTGCCGCCCAGCCATGCACTCTTTTCGGGAGGCGCAAAGCTGATATAGCCCTCCTCATAGCTACGAGCGAAATCTATGATATAGTCTGCAGCCTCGGTGTAGTCGATGCTCTCGCTGCTTTCGGTGCTTTCGGCGGTTGCTTCAAGTGTGCTCTCTGTAGTGGTATCTCCTGTGAGGATACTGTCATCACGGCTCAGCATCACACCTCCGCCAACAGCCATGAGCGCAACTGCTGCCGCCGCAGAGCAGATACCGATGATCTTACCCTTGCTGCTCTTTTTCACAGGAACTGCAGCTATCGCTGTAGGACGCTCATCCTGCTCGAACTTCTCAGCTTCAAGCTGCTTTTCAGCATGCTTTGCGTGAGTTTCAGCAGCTTCCGCTATGTACTTTTCATCTATCTTGTTTATCGCTTCATCCCAGTGCTCTCTCATACCTCAACTCCCCTTTCATTCAGAAAGTCCTTTAGTGCCGCGCGTGTTCTGGAAAGGCGCGTTTTTACGGCGCTCTCCGTCATGCTGAGTCCTCGCGCCGTTTCGCTTACCGACATATTGAAGTAGTAGCGCGAAACGAACACCTCACGGCTCTTGCGGCTCTCCTTTGCCAGAAATTCGTTTATCCATTCTCCCAGCTGAGAGCTGTCAAACCTGCTCTCAACTGTCGCATTATCGGGAATTATCTCTGCGAGCTCGTCGTACTGCTCCTCATAACTGCGGCGCTTCAGCTTATCGAATGCTGTCAATGCGGTGTTACGCACTATCATGCACAGATATCCGCACAGCGATTCGGGACGCTTCGGCGGGATAGCGTTCCACAGCTTCACATAAGAGCTGCTCACGCACTCCTCTGTATCCTCGTTGTTCCCCAGTATTCCGTATGCTATATTGGAGCACAGCCTGCCGTATTTCGTTTCTGTTTCGGCAAGAGCCTGCTCAGAGCGTGAGAAAAACAAATCTATTATCTTTTTGTCATCCATCATTATCGCCTCCTCGTAACATATAACATGGCTATTATCAAAAAGGTTACATTATTTCTGCAAAAAATTTTACTGAACTTGACACAATTCCGTTATCGTGCTAGAATTATCTGTAAGAACACCTGTGAAAGGAGTACTCATGAAACCGAACAATCCCCTCTCAAAGCTGCACTACAATTCCCCCGTGGTGCTTACCTACGCCATAATCTGCACGGTGCTGCTGATACTCAATTATATCACCTTAGGCTGGATGAATGCAACACTGCTGATAAGCTACGGTGACGCAAGCCTTTTGAATCCGCTTACATATCTGCGCGCATTCCTGCACGTCTGCGGTCATGCAGACTGGAACCATCTTTTCAGCAATCTTATCCTGCTGCTTCTGGTTGGCCCTGCCGTTGAGGAACGCTACGGCAGCGGAAATCTCGTTATCATGATACTTTGCAACGCAGTTATCACCGCCATAATCAACGGACTTCTCTTCTCCTCGGGAATAATCGGAGCAAGCGGCGTTGTATTCATGATGATAATACTAAGCGCATTCACGAATATGCAGAAAGGCAAGATACCGATAACGCTGATACTCGTTTCAATAATGTATCTCGGCAGAGAGATATTCAACGCGCTCGCTGACCCGACTGACGGCATATCCCAGATGGCGCATATCGTCGGAGGTCTCGTGGGACTTGGCTTCGGCATCTATTATTACAAGAAAAAATTCAGCCGTTCTTACTGATATACAAATACCGCCGCACAAGCCTTATTTCAGCCTGTGCGGCGGTGTTGTTTATCGGGCTGCGCCCTTCATCATTTTCTTCTTGCTGTACATCTCAGCGTCAGCGCGGTTGAACACATCCTCATAGCACTTATCACGGGATGTGTACTCTGCCATACCGTATGCCAGAACGCCATATACCTCTCCGTAAGCTTCTCTGTCAGCCTCTATCGCGCTTTCCAGAGCGCTCATATATTCGCCGCGCTTATCATAGTGCTCACCACGGAGCAGCACCGCGAACTCGTCTCCGCCTATCCTGTATACAGGGCAATCATTGAACGAACCTCGTATGATAGCGGCGCAGCGTGTAATGAGAGCGTCTCCGCTGCTGTGACCTCTGGTATCATTTGTCTGCTTCAGTCCGTTGATATCAAGCACCGCCACCGCAAACCGCATATCCCCGCCCGAGAACACCTCAAGCTCCGCTATTGCCGCAGCGTAGGCGGTCTTGTTATCGGCACCTGTAAGCGAATCGGTATTAGCAAGCTTATTTATCCTTGCGATATATACACGCAGCTTTTCCGCCATATCACGGAAGCTGCCTGCAAGCACACCTACCTCGTCCTGAGTACGGGTCTGTATCTCAACGCTCATATCTCCCTCCGCGATCTTCTTTGTTTCCTCCGTAAGCTTCCTCAGAGGTCTTACAAGATTGCGGCAGACGATAATGGTTACAGCTATGAAAGCTCCGCAGATAACGGCAGTGATACACGCCATAAAAGCAAGCATGACATTTCTGTCATGGTCTATCTCGCTTACAGGCGCTGTTATCATCAGGTCAAAGCCGTTGTTGAGCGGCTTGTAGCACATACGCTTCTTCACGCCGTTATGCTCATAATCATACAGATTTGCATTATCTATATCCACATCATAGTTCTCGATAACGGAAACGAACTCGATATTCTCATCAATGCTGTTAGTTCCCTGTTCAAGAGCCTTATGGTGCACTATGGTGAAGTTATCGTCCTCCTCCGCAAGATAGGCGAAGCCTGTATCGTAGATATGCAGGCTGTCCACCAGCTCCTGCAGCATTGTAAAATCTATATCCATGCCCACGATACCCAGCAGCTCATCACCGCAGAAGATAGGCACTACATAGGATATCATATAAATATCGATATTCTTGTTAAGGTAAGGTCTCATCCAAGTTGCAGGCTGACCGTTCAGCGCATTTTCAACAGGTATGTACCACCAGCCCACGTGCTCGATATCATCCCTTTCATATATGGATATATCGGTATTGGGCTCTAAGCTGAAATATGTGTCGGTCCTTTTGCGGATGTAGAACAGACCTGCGTTAGATGTGGATATCTCCGGATTAAGTCTGATATAAACGGATACCGAATCATCCGTGGCATACGCCGCATTCAGCATTATCGGCCGAAGATAATCCATATATTCATTGAAATACGCAGGATCTGAAAGCCTTGCAGGATCGGCAACGAACTCCTCCGCACAGCCTGCAATAACTTCAACAGACTGCTCGATACGTCCCATGATACCGTTTATCTCCGAAGCATTGTATTCCGCAAGCATATTGAGCTTTTCTGCAGATTCATTGTTAGCACCGATATTATAGCTGTATATTCCGATACCGCCGATAAGCACGGAGGACAGGATTACTCCCACCAATATCAGCAGAATAAATTTAGATTGTATTGACTTCAAAAGCATCACCTCTGTAAAGTACAGATTGTCCTATTTATCATTATAATACTATTTTTAACAAAAATCAAGCATAAACCGCCAAAATAAGCCATATCAACAAAATTTGTTAATTTTTCGTCATACCTATTGACAAACGTAAGAGAATATGCTAATATGTAGATGATATCAATTTGATATCATTTCAATAGACAATGGAGGTAATATTATGGAAACTACCAAAAAACGAATGGAATATGAAGAACGCACACAGAAAGCAGCCAACGGCTGGCTCGCGCTTATCCTTATCACTCTGCTGTATCTCGGAGCACTCGCACTGACTATAGCAGGCGGCATCATAATGGAGGAGAACGCCTCCGCACTGGGCATCGCAATGCTCATTATCGGTATTGCATGGCTGTGTATCGGCTGGTTTCCCTATTGCGGTCTGCATATCATCAAGCCCAACGAAGCACTTGTGCTGACTCTTTTCGGCAAATACACGGGTACTCTTAAAAACGAGGGCTTTTACTATGTAAACCCCTTCAGCTCCGCGGTAAATCCGCGCAACGCAAACGCTCCCGCTGTAAATCTTACTGCCAATGGCACTGCTATAAGAGTAGCAAACAATAACAAGATCTCCCTCAAGGCTCTCACACACGATAACCGCAAGCAGAAGATAAACGATCAGATGGGTAATCCTATCGAGGTAGGTATCGTAATAGTATGGAGAGTAGTAAACACAGCAAAGGCTGTATTCAATGTAGAGAACTACGAAACATACCTCTCCACACAGGCGGATTCCGTTCTGCGTGATGTAGTCCGTTGCTATCCCTATGATTCAACCGACAGCGACGAAAAGACTCTGCGCGGCTCCGCACAGGAGGTGTGCGAGCTTCTCAGAGAGCAGCTCCAGCAGCGTGTTGAAAATGCAGGTCTTGAAATAATCGAGGCGCGTATCACTCACCTTGCTTATGCACCTGAGATCGCAGCTGCAATGCTCCAGCGTCAGCAGGCTACCGCTATCATCGAAGCACGTCAGAAGATAGTTGACGGTGCGGTAGGCATGGTAGAGATGGCTCTGAACAAACTCTCCGAAAGCAATGTATGCGAGCTGGACGAGGAGCGCAAGGCACAGATGGTCTCCAACCTGCTGGTGGTGCTCTGCGGCAATAAGGACGCTCAGCCTATCGTAAACAGCGGCTCTATCTATTAAGGAGAAAAGATCATGATCGAACACGTTCCCGCATTAAATGTAGCTTTGCTGTTCATATCAGGTCTGTTCTGTCTTATCTTCCCGATAGCGCTTCTTATCGTATGGAAGATAAAGAACAGATCCGCAAAGCTTATAGCAGCGCTTGCAGGTGCAGTGACATTCTTTGCATGGGCGCTGTGTCTTGAACAGGCACTCCACATGGTAATGCTTCCGCTTGTGCAGGGCAGTGCCGTGCTGTATACAATCTATGGTGCGCTTGCCGCAGGCGTATTTGAGGAAACAGGCAGATTTGTAACATACAAGCTGTTTCTCAGAAAGACCACCGCAGAGGGCAACCCTGCAGACGCTGTAATGTACGGCATAGGTCACGGCGGTATCGAAGCTGTTATGCTGCTCTCGGTAAATCTGCTGACCTACGGCATGATCGCCGTTATGATAAACGCAGGTATGGGCGAAACGATACTCGGCGCTATGATGGCATCTGTACCCGAAGAGCAGACGGCTCTTGCACAGGCTCAGCTTGAAAGCTATTTCCTGAACGAGCCGATATTCTATATCTTAGGAAGCGTCGAGCGCGTGCTTGCGATCACTCTGCACATAATGCTTTCTGTAACTGTATTTGCAGCAGCTCATGACAAGAAGCTCCTGTGGCTCTTCCCTGCTTCGATACTTGCACACGCGCTGTTTGATACTCCTGTAGCGCTGTATCAGGTAGGCGTCTGCCCCATGTGGCTGATGTACGCGCTGCTCGTGGTGTTCCTGATAGCAATGCTGCCTGTCACAATAAAGCTCTACAAAAAGCTGAAAGCCGAATATAACAACTAAAACGAAAGGAGGTCGCGCCGATGGCAGACGAAAAGGAAAAGAACTCAAAGAAACAGGTCCCGCTGCGCCTTTCCGCGAGCCTGTATAACGACCTCATGAAATGGGCGGAGGATGATTTCCGCTCCGTAAACGGACAGATAGAATACCTGCTGACGGAGTGCGTGAAATATCACAAGAAGCACCCGAAGAAAGACGAGGAATAATATGCTCAGATATATAGAATGGCTTATAGAAGAGCTGCCGCTTCCCCTTATATTGATGATAACGGGCTTTGTGATATGGCGTTTCCCACCACAGTACAAAGGGCTGGGTTATCATACCTCAGCCTCTGAGAGTTCGCCGCTTGCATGGCACTCCGCTCAGACATACTGCGGATCACGGATATTTTTTTCGTATCTGACCGCACTGATCATAACAATAGTTGCATGGATGATATGCGCTTTGAGCAAGGTCTCACAGGATATCATGGTATCGATCTTCTGGATGCTGATCGTTGCCGAGGTGATACTGATATTTGTCATTATCATCATGACCGAGATGATGCTGCACAAGTGCTTTGACAAAAATGGCGAGCCTAAATAATTTCGCCGAAGAAACAGGAGGACTACTATGGGAGAATATGTTATTCTGCTGATATGCGAGCTGCTATGTCCTCTCACCATGCTGTTGCTGGGATTGTTCCTGTGGCGCTTCCCTGCGGAATACAGAAGCATCTGGGGATATCACACCGCCGCTGCAGAAAGATCTCCAGAAGCATGGTCGGCTGCACAGAGCTACTTCGGCATACGGATGATCATAGCCCAGATACCTGTCATAGTAATAATGGTGATCTCATGGGTGATATCCTGTGTGATACTGAAGCTGAGCGAGGATGCAGTGGCAGCAATTGCTATGGTCCTGACGGCAATTCCGATGATCGTTGTGTTCATAGTAGTGGGTATGACCGAGAGAATGCTGAAAAAGTATTTCGGAAAACAAAATGAATCAGGAGATAACGTATGATCTTATTTGCCAACAAAGTTTTAAGCAGTATTATTCAGATCATCTTATTCACTATCATTCCGTTTATATGGTGGCTGATAACCGCAAGAAAAAAACAAAAATTCACAGAATGGATAGGCTTAAAGAAGATAAAGGGCGGTAAAAAAACTCTGATCTCGGTCATTTTTGTGGCGATTGCATTTCTTGCTTCAGGAATACTGACACTGCACCTGATAAAGGACATCGAAACTGCAACATCCGAATTTGCAGGACTGGGAGTTGCAGCTATTCCTGCAATAATTGTATATGCGACATTCAACACCGCTTTTCCCGAAGAACTTCTGTTCAGAGGATTCTTATTGAAGCGGTTGGCAAACAAATTCGGATTTAATACAGCAAACTTTATCCAAGCATTATTATTTGGATTATTGCACGGAGCAATGTTCCTCTCGCTCGCAGGAATATTAAAAGCTGTTTTAATAATTATATTTACAGGTGGAGTTGCATGGTTTATGGGATATATCAACGAGAAAAATTCTGATGGATCAATAATTCCCAGCTGGATCATACATACAGTGTCAAATCTCTTTTCCGGAATTTGTGCTGCATTTTCTATCATATAAATCCGCAAAACGAATAACACCCCATATTTCAGGCAAAACTAATGCCAATGAAATGTGGGGTGTTTTTATGTCGATAAGAGCGATAGAGCTTTGCAAGCGTTATGATATAGGCGGAAATGTGGTAAGCGCACTTGATGGTGTCAGTCTTGATATACTCAGTGGCGAATATGTCACCATCACGGGTGTGAGCGGCTCAGGAAAATCCACGCTTATGAATATCCTCGGCTGCCTTGATACGCCTACATCGGGGCAGTATCTGCTGGATGGCTGCGATGTTTCCGAAATGGACGACAAACAGCTCAGCCGTATTCGCAGCAGAAAGATCGGTTTTGTTTTCCAGAGCTTCAACCTCATTCCCTCGCTTACGGCAGCCGAGAATGTGGAACTGCCGCTGGTATACCGCGGTGTACCGGCCGAAAAGCGTCGCATCATCGCCCGTGAAGCGCTTGAGACCGTGGGTCTGTCTGACCGCGCAAAGCACCGCCCCTGTGAGATGTCAGGCGGACAGCAGCAGCGTGCAGCCATTGCACGAGCCATAGCCGCAGATCCGTCAATGATACTCGCAGACGAGCCCTGCGGCAATCTCGACAGCCGCAACAGCCGCGAAGTGATGGAGATACTCTCCGAGCTCAACCGAAGCGGCAAGACCATCGTCATGATAACGCACGACAGCGAAGCTGCAAAGAAAGCACAGCGGCTGATACGCATTGCGGATGGTCGTGTGGTGATGTAAATATTAATTTATCGGTACGATCTAATTAACAGATGATCGTAGGGGCGGATTCCATATCCGCCCGTGCAATAACGCATTTATCACGGGCGACCACAGGTCGCCCCTACGATAATGCGTTAATTAAATCGCGCCGATAAATTCCAATTTACACCCTGTTCACAATACCGCAGAACAGCGGCTGGCCACTCTGCTGAATCACAAAGATGAATGGTCTGTCAAAGGTCAGATAAAGCTCCTCCACCTCCTGAGGCAGTGCGTCACCGCAGTAATCAATATTGATATACGCGGCAGCCGTGCAGCCTTTTTCGTCCATAGTAACGCGCACTGCATGCTCCGCCTTATCTATCCATATATTTCCGTCAATATTGGCAAGCGGTGTGAAATCCGCTGTATCTCCGCTGAATATATCGGTGATACCAAGCTGCTTCATGCCCTCTGCAAGATCAAGCTGCGCGGAAACATCGAACTTCGGCACGGAAAGATGCACCTCAAGCAGTCTTTTCTCCGTGCTTTCGGGATCGTCCAGCATACGGTACATTTCTTCGTCACAGGCAAGCTCCTCTGCACTTATATCCTCATCGGGCAGTATGAAATACATCACCGCGCCGCCCTCAAGGTATTCCGTCAGCGCAAAATAATTCTCACCGCAATAAACGTATTTATTGTCATAAGTGCGCTTTAGGAACTCCGCCTGCAGCTCTCCGTCAGGCGCATGGAACACACCCTCCTTGATGTTTTGGAATTCATCCACCCACTGCGCCTGATAATAAACGGTCGAGGATAAGCCCATCAGAGTATCGGCAGTGAATCCAACATCCTGTGTATGCTCATAAAGCATTCCGTCCGTCTGCTCGTTCAGCCATTTGCGGTGAGCCGCATTGAGCTCCTCGCTGCCCATCTCTCCACTGTACACCGAGGCATAGTAGTTCTCTGCAAGTGCTTTCATAGTATCGCTGTTGTATTCCATACCATCACTCAGCCAAAGCGAATTTGCAAGGCGCTGCGTACACAACGGCGTACTGTTATAGCACTGCCGCCACAGCGCATTTGCATTACTGCGTGCAGTATCCATGTCCTCACCAAGAGCAGTTAGTATCTGCTGTCTGCTGTCAGAGCCTGCGGTCTCAGCAAGCATGGAAAGTGCCATGTACATATTCACAGGCGAAAACGCGATGTTCTCCCCATCCGCCGCAGAAAGATACTGCTGCATGCTATCCCTGTAAAAATCGTAGGATATCCTGTCTATCTGATCGCTGTTCTTACGCAGCTCTTTCAGATCACCGCTATACTTATTGTAAGCCTCCATATATGCGTCGCTGTCAACGTAGCCTTTATCATCGGTATAGTTTTCCTCCAGCGGATACACAGATAGCCGAGGATACACCGCCGCGCTCAGAGTCAGGATATCCTCATACTCCTCCGCCGAGAGCTCCTCTGCGCTCTGTACGGACGACGGCTCACTCTGCTGAGGTATTTCTTCAATGTGCGGCGGCTGTTCATCAGGCTTGCAGCCCGATAAAAGCACCGCCGCCGCAAAAGCAGCACAGATCATAATTTTTCTCTTTTTCATATCTGTCACCTCATGTATATATACCCAATTATTTTATTCTGTTAAAACAGGCGCAAGTATCACAGGGAACTCATAGCCTCTTTTCGTCCAGTCATCGCGTAAAAAGTCTACCAGCTCATCAAGATACAGCTTCTTTACATAATTTACAGGATTATTTGCAGTTGATGTCACAACATAGCGCTCAGCATCCGATACGCCCAAGTCGATATCCGTACCATCCTCAGTTACAAAGCGTATCTTATCAAAGCACAGGTGGTAAGCGTAATCTGTGCCGCCCTTGCTGTAAAGAGCAAAGGTAAGCTCGGAAAATTCCACTTTTACACTTACTGTGTCGAAACTGGAATCCAACAGCATTGAGGCGTATCTCTCACCTACAGAAAGCAGAGGGAACCCCTTGAACTGACTTTCCGCAACGCCTGCCGATACAAGCAGGAATTCGATATCCTTTGGCTCATCATTCAGAAGATCGCGCGTTATTCTCGCCTTATAAAGCGTTGAGGAATAAAGGAATATATCGCTGCACGTAAGCTCATACGCTTCTTCGGGCGAATACTGCTCTGTTATCTCATACTGCACGAAATTCATACGGTCGGAATAGACAGAAAGATAATCCTGCAGCTCCTCATAGGATTGCGGAGCGCCTGTGGCGCTGTCATCCAGTATCTCCACATCATCGTATCTGCAGAGCGAAACATCGACGCTGATGATCTCATCGCTCAACTCTTCGGTGGGCTGGATCTCATTCACTATACCGCTGAACATCGGCAGACCATCGTCATTCTCTATCACGAACATGAACGGTCTGTCAAAGGTCAGCTCCACATCCTCCAGATCCTGCGGCGCTCCTGTAGGAACATTCTCCATCAGAGTGTAGGAGGCTGCCTTTACACCCTTTTCATCAATGGCTACTCTCACCGCCTGGTCTGCCCTGTTGAGATACGAACCTGTATCTGTAGTAAGCGAGGTGAAATCCGCCCTTTCCGCACTGAAAACATCCGTTACACCAAGGCTCATCATGCCCTGCTTCAGATCTGTCTCAGCCGTGATATCAAACTTCGGCAGAGAAAGGAAAACATCATAATAGCCATCGCGCGTCCAGCTGAGAGTTCCGAAAACAAGCTCGTATATCTCATCGCCTGCGGCTAGCTGCTCCGCTGTTATACCCTCATCGGGCAGCGCAAACCACATTCTGTAATCCTCACCACTGAGATATACCGCTGTGAAGCCATCTCCGAAATAGCACGGCATATTACCCGATTTATTCATAAAATCAACGATAACATCCCCATCTGCCCCATGGAAGACATCCGTCTGAGTATCGCCCTCATCGAAAGTATCCCGTCTGCTCCACTGAGAGCTGAAATCTATCGTGGAGAGTATCGCCATAACGGTATCCTCAGAAAGCTCCGCTCCGCCAATGCTATTGTCAAGCTGACCGCCTGTCTGCCCACTCAGCCATTGCTGAAGCGTTTGGTTATACTCCGCACTGCCCATCTCTCCCACAAAGGAGGAGGAGTGAAGAAACTCAGCCAGCGCAATAAGCGTAGCCGAATCATAATGCATATCATTCCTCAGCCAAAGCGAGTTTGCAAGCACTGCCTTTGAAACTCCGTCATTCTTGTAGGAGCTGTTCCATATCAGCCTTGCCTGCTCCAGCAGCTCGCTCTGATACTCTGCGTTAAGCGCATTAAGTATCTGCTCCCTGCTATCGCCGCCTGCAGTCTGCGATAGCATAGCCATCGCCATGTACATATTAAGCGGCGAGTACGCGGTATTCTCTCCCTCAGAGGATGTCAGATAGCTCTGCATCGAGCGGGTAAAGAACTCCTGCAGACCATCCGCAGTACCCTTAGGCAGACGCATAGCCGCATGATTTGCATACCACAGCGCATCTGCTTCCTGCCAGTTCTTAGGCTCGCTGATATCTTCCTCAGGAGCCTCATTGGTGTCCTCAGGTGCATCACAGGTCTCCACAGCAGCGTCGCAGGTAGCTATCTCCTCTGTCTCCCATACCTCGGGGAACTCATACAGATCAGGATGCTTCGGAACAGTCGGATAGCTTGCTCCGTATAGCATTATCGCTTTCTCTGTGGGATAGTAGCTTATGCTCGGCGCCTCTTCAGTGTCAATAGGAATAGACTCCAATGTGCCAACCTCACACGAATCATCCACTATTATATCGGGAAGATCACACGTTTCCGCCACATCACACGTCTCAACTTCAATCACAGGAGCATCATCTGTGCCATCCACAAACGACGGATAGTCTGGCGCATCATCCACATCACCTGTATAATCAGTAGCTTCGCCTGTATGCCAGTTAATCAGACTGTGTTCTCCGTCAACAACTCCTGCACTGTGGTCAGGCGGATCCCCTGTGAGATCGGTTGTAACCGAGGAGGTCGCTCCATCCACATTCGGATCAACGATATCCGTACCCGAAAGATAGCCTGCAGGGTCTGTCAGAGCCACTGCGGTTATCAGCGCAGCACACGCAGCAGTGGAACAGACACCTATCCACAGCGGCTTTTTCGAGCGCTTCACCTCAGAACGGGACTTCTCAGCGGCCGCTATGATATCATCATCTATCATTCCGATAGCTTCACTCAGCTTATCAGTCGTCATACCGAAAATCCCTCCTTTTCGAGATAATCTCTCAGCTCGCCGCGCATACGGTGCAGCATGGATTTAATCTTGCTCTCGCTTTGTCCGCAGCGGGTGCAGATATCCTTTATCGGGTCGCAGAAATAGTATCTCCACACGAACACATCGCGCTTTTCCTGCGAAAGAGTTCTCAGGTACTTTGAAAGCGCTTCAGCAAGCACCTGTGCTTCAAGGCTCTCCTCAGGGCTTTCACTTCCGCTGACGCAATCCTGCAGTTCATCCAGCGATTGCTCATACTCAGAGCCGCCGCGCTTGCTGCGGTGTTTTTTCCTCCACACATCAATGGAAAGCTGGCGCGTTATCTTACCCAGAAACAGGGATAACGGACTTGGCTTATGCGGCGGCATGGCATTCCAAGCTTTCAGATATGTATCATTGAGCACCTCCTGACCGTCCTCGCTGTTGCTCAATATATTATAAGCTATCTTCAGCAGATAATTTCTGTACTTGCTGTCTGTCTCGGTGATAGCCGATTCATCTCTCGCCCAGTACAGCTCGATTATGTCCTCGTCATTCATACGCTCTCCTCCGTCCTGCCGTAATTTACGGCTTCTGTAAATAATACCGCCAAAATCCGACTTCGGTTGCACGCTGTAACTAAATATCAGAAAAACACGGTCCGAAAGACATATCCTCGGACCGTGCATATTATAGATGATATTATTTTACTTGGTATTATCCTCTACCCACTTAGCTGCAAGCATGGGAGAAAGGATGATATCCAGAGTTTCCTGAGCGCCGTCATAGATATTCTCAGCAGTAGCTGCACCCTCGTCGCCCTCGGCAGGCTCACACAGATCATAAGTAACCTGAGGACGATACTTGATGCGTGCATACAGGAACTCAGGCGGGATGTAGTCGATCATATTGATCTCCTCCAGCCACAGGAACGGGCTCATACCGCCGATGCTCAGCTCATCGATTATCCAGCCGCCCGCATTGATAGCGTCATTAGCGCACATATAAAGGGAGAAGTTGAACTTCTGCTCTTTCTCGCCGTTGAGCACGCCGATAGAGAAGCTCTTGAGGGTAAAGCTGTTGATGATATTGGATTCATAATCGCAGCACTGACATGTTCCGCCATAACCGAACAGCTTAGCGTTTACATCCTTTGCGAAATAGTTCTTATATATTCTGGGATTCTTGATACCTGCAATGCGGCGGATCTCAGAACGCAGGAAGCCGAACTCGCCTTTCTGAACAGTGGGAACAGGCTTGTAGTAATAAGGAAGCTGATCAAGCAGCACCTGATTAGGCTCCTCTGTGCTGGAATACAACGCTGCCAGAGCAGATGTTGTATTTCCTGTAAGGATGAACTCAACAAACTTAGCGAACTGGGGCTTTGGCAGACCCTCGCGCAGTACGATGTACTTTGTGATCTTCTCCTTATCAGCGTCGCTGATAGGCTCTGCAGTATCGATGATCTTCATGATCTTGTTGTTGCCATCGATAAGAGCGATCTTATCAAGACCCAGATCACATACATAGATCTTAGCAATAGTTTCCTCAATAGCGGAAGCCGAGCCGCAAGCAGGCAGTACGCCGAGTATCTCCTCTGCGTCAAAGCTGTAACGAGCTGCGGAATACGGGAAGTCAAACACACGGTTGTTGAACATACCGCTGTCGATAAGCACATAAACATCACCGATGATCTCAAGCAGGTCTGCGTTTGTGATTATCGGAGGGATCATGAACTGCTTGCCGTAAGCTGCGAAACGGTAGCGCTTGTTGATATCCAGCGCAAGTGTTACCTCGCCGCCCTGACTCTTTATCTCACGCAGGAAGTCCATAGTGTCCTTACCGTTTGTGAAAGAGTTCATGATGAGTGTAACAACGGAATTGTATACCTGATGGCTCTCGAAACGCATCTCGTGTGCGGAGATAACGTCCATAGCCTTTTTGAGATTGCCGATCTCGATCTTGGATACTTCAAACTGAATTGTGGTAGCGCCGCTGGTAATGATGAACTGGAAGTACTTCATGCCGATGCGGTAGCTCTCTCCGAACATCTCGTCGATCACTGCAAAGGCCTCTGCCAGAGCATCTTCATCCTTGATAGCACCGTCTACAACGCAGTTATTCAGCTTCAGGCTGATGATGCTCCTGAAGCCCTCACCCAGATCATAATCCTTGATCTGTCTGTTCTTATCAGAGGACATAAGGTATACCTGATCGTCCTCATGGAAAGCATAGACATACTCGCTGCCGCTCTCATCGGTAGCCTGCTCATGCCAGTTGTACTTAGCGAACAGAACATGGTTCTCCTCGCCCTTGAACCAGCTCTCCATCTGCTCAAGGTCATTGTACAGCAGCTGCATTGCAGTGCCGTCGTCATGCTCCTCCTTGGAAATGCCGCTGTGCTCCGTAAAGAAGCCGTTTTCCTTGATCTCAGTGAAAGTAACAGGCTCTTCGATATTGGGTATCTTAACGGAAATGGACTGGCAGAACTGATCTTTCAGACCCTTTACGAGCGAGCTTGTATTGATATAGTTATAGAAGAACTCAAACACATACTGTCTGGGGCGGAGCATATAGCGCTCTGCGTTATCGGGACGCTGAGCAAGCTCCAGCACGAACAGCGCCTTGTACTTATCTACTATCTCAACGATGTGCTTTTCGATCTCGCCCGAAACCTCTTCAATGCTGTCGTGACGGATACCTGCACGGTTGTTGGTTATGTACTTATTGGGAACACTTACGAAGAATGCGGAAAGCTGCTCCTGCAAGAATTCCTGTCTGCTCGCCTTGACAAGGCCTGTCAGCTCAAAGGTGGAGAAGTAGTTGTACTTGCTCATCAGCACCCTTGCAGCCTCGCGTCTTGCACCGGAGATAGCAAACGGAATAAGGTATACAAAGCCGTTATTCTCCATGTGGATGAAATCGGCAACGGACTTGCCGTTCTCGAAGAAACGTACCTTGGGTATATCGTTCTCATCGCGGCGGAATTCCTGGATCTTGTATACTACCTCAGGCTTGCCGTAGTTGATAATAGCGATATTGAATGTGCGCGAGGGAGTTTCGTGCTCATCGGTAGCTTTCAGGTGCTTCTTACGGATAAACGCAAAGCACAGATCTACCATGTTCATGTAATCGCCCTTTTCGGAGCACATAGATACAAGATTCTGGTGGAGCTTCTTCTGGCTCTCCTCATCCAGACCGAAAACGATCTCGGTATGATTGAACTTAGGACCATTCAGCTCAAGCTCGCGCACCTTAAGTGTGCCGCCGTCATTTACAACACGCAGGGAGTAATTATTGGAACGCATCTTGAACCAGTCAACGTTCGCAAATACGCTCTTTGCACCCAGACCGAAACGGCCCTCACGCTCTGCGTTACCGTCATTTCTGCCGACAGAGAGATAGTAAAATACCTGCTCAAGGCTGAAACCTGTCTCGTTGTATGTGAGCTTCACCTGACCCTCGTCAAGGAACTCGATCATTACCTTGATATCATTTTCTTCGTAATCACAGCCGAAAACGTTCTGCAGCAGCTCACGGATAATGGATTCTCTCGGGTAATCCTGCATCATACCCGTAACATTTATCGCGCTTCTGCCTGTGTACATGCTGTTGAAGTAATCCTTGAACGGAGTGCTGTCCACCTCGCCTGAATACAGCATCATCTGCAGCTTCTGGAGCACCTCGGACATACCTGTTTTATCGCCTGCTGTGTGTCGTTCAAAGAAATCACCAAGCAGCTGTTCAACAGCCTCATAGCTTTCGCTCATAAATACGCCTCGTTTCTCCGCACCTATATATTTACGCGCTGCCCTGTGCGGCTAGGAAGCACGTTTTGCATACGAGGTCAGATGCCCTCGTTATAGATCTTGATGTACTCTCTGAAAGATCTGTCGGAATCCTGCTCGCGTACTCTGTACCTCCAGATACCGAAAAGAACGGGATACTGGATAGTATCAACAAGCTCCGAAAGCTCGTTCTTGACATTGAGATGGAAATTATCCGCTGCATGCAGCTCATCGATATGCTTCTTAGCATTCTCAACGCCGCTTACTGCTTCCTGTGCAAAGGGCAGCGACTTCCATCCGTCATCGTCAAAGCTTGCTGCAAGCTCTGAAAGCTTATTATCAGCTACCTTTGTGATAACACCGTCCTCCAGAACGCACAGACCGCTGAGCTTCTGCATTGCAGCCTCTACATCCTCGCGGGATGCAGTCTTTTCAACGCCCAGTGCTTTAGCAAGACGTGTCAGCAGCTTATCGGAGAACTCAGCCAGATGCTTTGCTGTGCTGATCTTTTCAGTACCAAATGCCGCATAATCGCCCTTGAACTTCTTGATAAGATCAAAGCAATTATCCACTTCATTTGAATAGCTTACAACATATTTCAGGTCATCAAACACATTCGCCATGTATTCGCCCTTGTTTTCGATATCCAGCAGAATGTTTCTGGACGGCACGCCATAGCAGAAGCCAGAAGCGAGACTTCCGTACATCGCCTTATCCAGCATACGGGAATCAAACAGCTTGTTGGTATCGCGGAAGATAATGAACTCACGCTGTTCCTCATTCTTTGCACCGTGACGTGTCATTCTTCTTTCAAGCTGTGCCGCAGAGGACGGAAGCTCATAATTGATTATGTAACCGATACGGTCAAGCGCATCGCCTACCGCACTGAGGCTATCAACACCGAGCACCACTCTGGGATATACTATCTTATCGTCCACCTGAAGCTTTCTTACAACATCCTCATTGGTGAACAGCTCACCGTTTGCTACCTTTACGGCACTCTTTCCGAACAGGCTTGCAAGCACCTTTCTGAGATAATCAACGGTATTCTTTTCGCAGCAATATACCATTGCCCTGTTATTTTCATCGGCAAGTATCTGCTCCATAAGTGTGATAAAGCTATCGAGCTTCTTATCAAAGCTGCGGAGCTCCTCCACTTCCGAACGTGTATATGTAGATTTCTGATAGAGGTTCTTCAGCTCGCAGTCGTAATCCTCGTAGATATTGCCGCCGAACTTGTATACAGGCAGACCCGATCTGAGATCTATCCTGCGGCGCAGACCGTTCAGTGCGCTCTCCTCGAAGCTGTATTCACGAATCGTGATCTTACGCTTCATAGAGCCATCGTAAACGCGCTTGTCAAAATATCTCATCACGGGAGAATCCGCGTCAAGCTTCGCTGCATCTACGCTGAGTTCGATATTATCCGCATCGGAAGCGTCTGTCAGCAGAGCCTGCACCATTTCCCTGACAGCAGCCACATTCTCCTCTTTCTTTGCAGGATAAGCAGCTGTAACAAGAAGCCTATCGCACTTCCACGGAATATTATTCTTATAATAAGCATAATCAGGCACGCCGATGCTGTGCTCCTCATCGATAATGATAAGATCCCACACAAAGCCCTCGTCTGCCTTTGCCTTGAGTCTGTTGGATTTTTCCAGAGCCTCCGCAGACATCAGATACAGATTGGGGCAGTCCTTGGAAAAGAACACGATAGCATTTGTGCCGCCGCTGATGATCTTGAAATCAGCGCCGATGACTGTCATAAGTATTCTGTGCCAGCTGTAAAGCTCGGAATTTGATGTAATAAGTAGGATATTGGGTCTTTCCTTTTCGGCAAGAACATCATAGATGCAAAGACCTGTTTTTGTCATCTTCTCAGAACCGAACTCGTTGAACATCATCGCAAAGCCGAATCTGCGCAGCTTTTCAGCTGCTGCAAGGTTAGCCGCGGATAGATCCATGCCGCCGAGTGGTATCCATTTTAAGCTGTTGTCACTCACTAAGTGCACCTCCGTTAAAAGGTTTTTTGTAAAGGGCGGAGTGCAAAATAGTTTGCAGTTCTAAAAAAGAGTATACTTCACCCATTACAATCCATATAAACATTATACACCAAAGAAAAGAATTTTACAAGGAAAAGATGAAGCGGAGGATTGAGAAATACCATAGGTCAATTTTGTTAAAAGTGCACAAAGAAAAACGGTTGTGAAAAGCTTTACATTTTGCGTAATAAATGATAAAATATAAAAATGAAGCCGAAATATGCTTCATATAAGGTATTATAATATGAGAGGACACATACATAATGACAGAACTGGAACTCAAACAGGCGATATGCGATGTCGGACATAAGCTCTGGCAGCTCGGCATGGTCGCAGCAAATGACGGAAACATCTCCGTAAGACTCCCCGACGGCAACTTCCTCGTTACCCCCACAGGCACGAGCAAGGCAAGCCTCACCCCTGAAATGATAATCAAGATGAATGCAAACAACGAAGTAGTTGAGGAAGCGCCCGGCTACAAGCCCACCTCCGAGTTCAAGGTACACCTGCGCTGCTATGAAAAGCGCCCTGAGGTGAATGCGGTAGTACACGCTCACCCTCCGACAGCTACAGGCTTCGCTATCGCGCATGTGCCGCTGGACGATTACACCATGCCCGAGGCTATCATCTTCCTCGGCTGCGTTCCGATCGCGCCCTATGATACTCCCGGCTCTCAGGGCGTTGCAGACAACATTCTGCCCTATCTTGAGAACCATGACACTATCCTCATGGAGAACCACGGTGCTCTTACCGTTGGTGTGGATATCACTCAGGCATACTACCGTATGGAAACTCTGGAGCACTTTGCAAAGGTCAGCCTTGTTGCACGGCAGCTTGGCGGCGCACAGGATCTGCCTATGAATAAGATCGAAGAGTGCTGCGAGATAGGAAAGAGCTTCCCTATCCGCCATCCGGGTTATAGGAAGTACAGCAAGTAATTGTAGGGACACGGCTTGCCGTGTCCGTCTGTCAAAACAATCCCGCTACGAAAGGACTATGCTTATGTCCAGAACGATTCTTGTATTCGATTTCGGCGCATCCAGCGCAAGAGCAATGCTATGCAGATACAGCGGCGGCACTGTTTCTCTTGAGGAGATACACCGCTTCCCCAATAATCCCGTCACAGAAAACGGACATCTGTGCTGGGATATCGATGAACTCTGGGAACAGATGAAAGTTGGCATCAGCTTCGGCGTGTTCAACGGCGGCTTTGACGCTATCAGTATAGATACATGGGGCGTTGACTTCGGTCTTATCGACAAGGACGGCGCTCTTATAGGCAAGCCTGTCCACTACCGCGATGAGCGCACCAACGGTATGCCTGAGGAGGTATACACAAAATACTCCGAGCAGGAGCTGTTCATGAAGAGCGGCATCCAGCCTATGAATATCAATACTGTATTCCAGCTTCATTACCTTAATAATTATGAGCAGAACACAATGTTCCGTGCAGAAAAGCTGCTGATGATGCCCGATCTGTTCGCGTATATGCTTACAGGCAAGACGCGTTCTGAGTTCACCGAGGCCACCACAAGCCAGCTTATAGACTGCAAGGCAAAGGGCTGGAACATCAAGCTGATAGAAGCGCTCGGCTTCCCCAAGCGCATATTCAGCCCCATCATTCAGCCAGGCGAGGTATACGGCGTACTGAAGCAGGAGCTCTGTGAGGAGTTCCGTATAGAGCCCGTACCCGTTATCGCCTGCTGCTCGCATGATACTGCATCAGCAGTGCTGGCTGTTCCATCACTGGATGAGCATTTTGCATTCCTCAGCTGCGGCACATGGACGCTGTTCGGCACAGAGCTGCGCCATCCCATCGTAACTCCCGAGGCTCTTGCAATGGGTCTTACAAACGAGGGCGGCTACGGCGGCACTACCACACTGCTCAAAAATATCATGGGCCTGTGGCTCATTCAGGAGACTAAGCGCTACTACGAAAAGCAGGGCGAAAAATACAGCTTTGCTGACCTTGAGCGCATGGCGGAGGAAAGCGAGCCTTTCCAGAGCTTTATCGACCCTAACGATCAGCTTTTTGCCGCTCCCGAGGATATGCCCCTGAAGATACAGGAATACTGCCGCAGAACATCTCAGCCTGTCCCCGAAACAGCAGGACAGATAATGCGGACGATATACCAGAGCCTTGCCTGCGAATTTGCAATGACACTTGATAAGATATCAAAGCTGACAGGCTACAGCTACAGCAAGGTACATATGATAGGCGGCGGCACAAAGGATAAGCTGCTGTGCCGTCTCACCGCAGAGGCAACTGGACTTCCCGCAGTAGCAGGCCCTGTTGAAGCCACCGCGCTCGGAAACGGTATCTGTTCCCTTGTTGCTCTTGGAGAGATAAAGGATATCCGCGCAGCAAGAGAGCTTATAATCAGCTCTGGTCTTACCGTAACCTACGAGCCGACAGAGCATGAAAAATGGCTGCCTGCACTGGAAAAGTACGCGGCTATCATCAATAAATAAAAACTGACCTCCGCTCATACAGAACGGAGGTCTTTCATATTATCTCACTTCAGTCATCCATACTCTCATCTGGTTTTCGCCACGATTGCCCCATGTATAGTATGGTATCGCCACCGCTTCACAAGGGCATTCAGCAGGTGGTGCAAAGCTGTACAGGCTTCCACTGTGTTCACTGCGGTACGCTTCGGCGGTTATCTTTACAGCTCCGTCAAGCTGCTCAGTGCGCTCATCCGATACGGTCAGCTTACCGCCGCGCTTAAGTGCCAGCGGCAGGATATCGCCGTTATCCGCACCCTCAAAGCAATACACAAGCGGTCCGCGCTGGATGGCTGTGCAGCCCGTAAGCTCAGGCACATCATTACTTGCATAGACATAGCGTGGTGTATCATCAAGGGTGAGGATAAGCTCATCACCATCCGAGATATCCACATACACATATCCCTTTTCGGGAGTCACTTCAACCACAATGCCGTTCTTCACGACAGAATATCTGCTGCTCCATGCAGGAACACGCACAGCCATCCTGCCACTTCCCTGCTCCACACGATATTTTACAGTGAAGCCGTAGGGATACTCAGTCTCACAGCAAAGCTTCACGCCGTTTGCAAAGCTTATCCCTCCACCCGCATAAAGATGGCAGTAGCAGGTGCTTTCGTTCTCTCCGTAAGCGTACTTGCCTATGGAGGAGATGAGCCTTGCTGCATTTGGCGGACAGCATGCACAGGCATGCCATCCCGGACGCTGCGTCTTTGTATGCCAGTGCGTTGAAGCTACCCCCGAAATACCTGGGATCACCTCCAGCGGATTGCAGTAGAAGAACTTCGTTCCGTCAAGCTGAACTCCCGCAAGCACTGTATTATAGAATGCACGCTCCATCACATCCGCATACTCTCCGTCCACATCCGCTTCCAGCATACGCGAAGCAAAGAACATCAGACCGATGGAGGCGCAGGTCTCATTGTATGCGGTATCGTTAGGCAGGTCATGATCAACAGTGAACGCCTCACCGTTAAGCGATGAGCCTATACCTCCCGTAACATACATACGGCGTCTTGTTATGCTCTCCCACAGTCTGCGGCAGGCTGCAAGCAGCTCGGTATCACCGTTTTCGGATGCCACATCAGCCGCGCCCGTGTAGAGATACACCGCGCGCACAGAATGTCCTACCGCATCGCTCTGCTCTTTCAGAGGAGCGAAATTCTGCTGATAATACTTATCCTCCGCATTGTTGCCCCAGACGGTCCAGTCGCGTTGCAGCTTCTCCTTTGCATAATAATCCGTATCCACACCGCGGACGTTCACAAAATGCTCCGCAAGCTCCAGACAATGCTTGTTTCCTGTCAGACGGTACAGCTTCATCAGCGCAAGCTCTATCTCGGGATGTCCAGGGTAACCCTCATGCTTCTCAATGATAAACAGCTTGTAGATATGCTCCGCATTGCGCTCCATTACTTTCAGCAGCTTATCCTTGCCCGTAGCCTCATAATATGCACAGGCGGCCTCTGTCATGTGACCTGCACAGTAAAGCTCATGCGCCTCCAGCAGATTTGTCCAGCGCTTTTCCCTGTCCTTTATGGTAAAATAAGTATTGAGGTAGCCATCCTCATCCTGAGCCTCAGCTATGATATCAATAAGCTCATCAACAGTGTTTTCAAGCTCTTTATCAGGATAGGATATCAGCGAGAACGCCGCAGCCTCTATCCATTTTGCAGCGTCGCTGTCCTGGAACACCATACCGTAAAAGCCATCTCCGATATCCTCGCCGCGCAGAGCCTTTCCTGCATTGATGAAATTCTGCACCACATGGCTTTTTTCCGCGCCCTCTGCCCTGTCGTTGAGAACTTCGTACTGATAAGGTATTACAGTATCCTTGATAAGTCTCTGCCAGCGGTTGATAAATCCATTTGAAACATATCCTGCCGAAGCTATCTGCTTTTGCACTTTCATAATACATTTTCCTTTCTTGACAATAGCCTTTATATGTATTATAATCTTATCAGAAAGCAAATCAAATAGATAATATTCCGAATTATATGGAGGATAATCTTGAACGAGATACTTTTATCCAGCTCATCGATGCCTGTTCTGTGCGGCTGTGACTTCCTCGCCGCCGCCGAGCCGTTCTTTCATGCCGACCGTATCGCGGATTTTCATGTACTCATATTCGTCACTGAGGGAACGATATACGTCACCGAGGATGATACCGACTACGCTGTAGGCGCAGGAGAGCTTCTCTTTCTCCGAAGCGGAGTACACCACTATGGTAAGACTCAGATACCGCGCGGAACAAAATGGTACTATGTCCATTTTCTGTGCGCGCAGCAGGAGCATCCACGATTTTATCCTGATAGCGCTCCCGCACCCCAGTATACGATGCTTGCAAACTCGCTGTATCTCCCCAAACATATCACAGGCCTGTCAGTAAGCGATACCGAGCGCGAGATCTCTGAGCTGATACGTTATTTCCACTCGGATGACCCGCTGAAGCAATGGTATCTTAACCAGAGATTGTTTTCATTGCTAAGCCGTATCGCTCTTGCGGAGTTTGCTCTCCCTCAGCCGCAAACTCTGTCAGACAGGATATGCACATATCTTACAGAAAATATATGCCGCCCGTTTTCAGCAGACATGATAAGCAAGGAGTTTTATCTCAGCTACAAGCATCTTGCGGCAGTGTTCAAAAAGGAAAAGGGAATGACTATGCAGCAGTATCACACCTCGCTTCGCATGAACGAGGCAAAACGCCTGCTGCGATCAACACTGCTGCCTGTGGGCGAGATAGCCTCACAGCTGGGCTATCAGGATATGCTGTATTTCAGCCGCTGCTTCAGAAGCACCAACGGCTACAGCCCCAGCGAATATCGCAGATTACCGCCGATGTATTGAAAAAGGAGATAAAAATGCTTGAAGATATAATTACAAACGCATATAATGATGAGGAGCCTGTTAATGATATACATGCCGAGGATGAGCACGTCATCTATGCTCATGCGGAAAGACTTGACTTCAACCGTGCTCACCTCACCGACTGCCGCTTTGAGAACTGCGATCTCACAGGCGCATCCTTTCTGAACTGCACTCTCACACGCTGCACATTTGTTGAGTGTAATTTCAGCGGAGCATATTTCCGTGACACCGTGCTGGAAGATTGCTCTGCAAGCGGCTGCGGCTTCACAAAGGCTCTGTTCAGAAAAACTCAGCTGCGCGGCGGCTTCTACCGATACGCCAATTTCAGCGACAGCGTGTTTGAAAGCTCACTGCTTAAGGATGTAAGCCTTGCAGAGAGCGCACTCATACAGGTAAAGCTGAAAAAGACCGAGCTGATAAGCGCAGATCTCAGCAAATGCGATATACTGGGCACGCCGTTGAAAGGGCTTGACCTTTCAGAATGCAACATCGGCGGTATGCTGCTCTCAGAGGATCTCCGCGAGCTGAAAGGCTCAAAGATAAGCACCATGCAGGCAGCGGAGCTGATACGGCTGCTGGATATAGAGGTAGTTATTTAAATAGTTACAATCCGATTACAAACGGTTACAATCCTGTAATAAATATTGCAATGCAAACTTTTTGGATATATAATTTAATCAGAATATTTTTCTGGGGGGAAAGATATATGAAAAAAGCGCTTGCAATATTGATAACTGCAATAGCTCTGATAAGCTGTGCAGGCTGTTCAGATCAGAGATACGAGAGCATTTCCGATATAACAGAAGCAACAGCGGAAAGTACAGAGCCGCTCGCTTCCGCGGAAACGGAAAGCGCCGATATCACAACAGAGATAAATACTATTGAAAGCTCGGAGCAGTCAGCGGAGACATCAGAGCCTGCGGAGGTTGCCCCACCGACTATAACGGAGCAGACCGAATCTGTCACCTATCCCTCACCTGAGGAGGGGCATATATTCATAGATTTCGAGTATATCGAAAATGTACAGAGCGTTCCCGAAAGTGAGCTGCATCCGTATGTCTATGAAAATGCGGTGTATGAGCTTAGCAAGCAGGAGGAGTATATCTCGGCGTGCAAAGATGTGACGGCGCTTGAGGGTGCAGATATCGGTGAATACCTCGACGAGAACGGAACGATAGTCCCGAAGCTGTACAAGGCAGTCCTCGGGGATTTCAACGGCGACGGCGGCGACGACTATTTCGTGCTGCTTACCTCGCCCTGTGAAAGCAGCTTTACCGACAGGTTGTCCGAGCTTTACTGGCTGCTGTGGGTAAGCGACAATGGCGGAGCGTACTATCTGGACGTATTCCGCGATTCGGTAACTGAGATCTCGGTGCTTGACTACGGCATCTGCCAGCAGCTTATCGTCTGCAACAACGGAACGTTCGGAGCAGGCTGCGCTTCGGGAATATACGGCATCAGTGATGGCAAGGCGGTGTGCCATTACAGCTTCAGGGGAAATTTCACGAAAGTTGATTGCTTCATCAATGCCTCAGGCTGGCAGGGCAGCGGCGATTTCATGTACTACGATACCGTTGCAGAGGAGTACCGCTGTATCCTCCCAGATAAGGTCATACCATTTGCAGAGCTGCAGGAAATGGACAAAACAGGCAGCCTTGACGATTATAAGGAAGACTGGGACGGAGCAGCTTCATGGCCTATAGGTCAGCTTATGTGCGGAAAGTTCTGGTGCATTTCGTTTGGCCCCATGCATCATGGCGGAGAGCCGTATCTGTATGAGAACGGCAGCTTTGTGTACTGCTATGAAAGGTATCCTGTCCGTGCATCAGAGGAAGAACAATGGGGCGGAAGAAGCTATGTCAGCGGCGGGATAGATTACGATGAGGCTGTGACAACGATGCTCACTCCTGAGGAGGCAGGCAAACGAGAGATATGGCACGTTGACACCTTTCTGGAGGAGCTGACAGAGATATCCCCCGATAATGTCTTCATCGACTACGAATACATAGATGGATATGAGGGGCTCACCGATCCCACGGCTCTTGACGGCGCGGCTGAAGCTGCTCTTGGGGCACTGCTCGCGCATGAAAACTATGCAGCGCTGTCCGCACTGACACCTGATATGTCAGAGCAGATAATCACCCATGAAAACGATCCTGCAGCAGAGGAATTCTTTGATGAAAACGGCAAGGTTCAGCCTATCTTTCATGAGGCTTTCCGCGAGGACTTCAACGGCGACGGAAAAACTGAATGCTTTGTAGCGTACCGTCTGCCGATAGAAAACAGTGGCGGATATCATCTGAGGTATTACCTTATATTTGTGAACAGCGACGGAAACGCCGAGGTCGTCAACGATTACTATAACCTTGACCCCGATCTGCTGGATTACGGTGCATTCAAGCACCTTGTAATAAACGGCGCTGGCTACTGCGGCGCAGATTCCCACTCCAGCCTTTTCGGCGTTGTCAATAACAGTGCAAGGCTATTCTGTGAGCTGCGCGGCGATTATATCAAGTGGAAATGCTTTCTCACCGCAGACGGCTGGCAGGCAAGCGGCGACTTTATGTATTACGATACCATTGCGGAGGAGTACCGTTCCGTTGTGGGGGAGCTTGTCCCGTTGGATGTTATAAAAGAAATGGACTACACAGGAGCTCTTGTCGATTATACCACAGGTGAGTTCACAGGCTATCCGCCTGAGATATCACTGATAGGCGGCAAATATTACGTTGCATGGAGCGGCTGGATGGACAGTGGAAGAGTATTCACCTATGAGAACGGGAAGTTCATATCCGCAGGACAGGATTGCTATATCAGGCTTCCCGGCGGTATCACCGAAAAAGGCGTGAAGATAGAAGATATCGACGCGGTAATCGCTTCCATGCTCACTCCTGAGGAGGCTCTGAAGCAAAAGCAGGCAGAGCGTCTGCCGTCCGAGGGACATATTTTCGTGGATTTCAGCTATATCACTGACTACAAGGGCACTACCGATATCACAGAATGCGGAAAGTGGTACAGCATGGCGCTGAACTTCCTGAAGCTCGGAGAGGATTATATACGCTTCAACGAGTTATTGAAAAATGAAGACCTCGCAAATATTAAATATTACGAAACTGCTTTCGCGCCCAATATCACAGATTACCTTGATGAAAACGGCAATATTCAGCCGATACTGAGCGGTGCTTATATCGATGATTACGACCAAAACGGGCAGGATGAATGCTTTTTGCTTCTGGATATACCGTATTATGTTGAAATCTCTGATTACTGGATAACAAGAAGCTATCTTTACTACGGAAACGGCAAGGGGATAAAATATCTCAACGATTTCAGCAATATCTGTGAGATATCAATGCTTGATTACGGCTTATGCAGACAGTTCATCATCCGAGCATACGGAACGATGGGCGCAGACGAGGGAGCACTGATATACGGCGTTGTTGACGGTGAAGTCGTTAAGCATTACTCATTCCGAGGCGGCTTCACAAAGGTGGATTGTTTTATCAACGCTTCGGGCTGGATGGGGTTCGGTGACTTCATGTATTATGACACCGTAAGGCAGCAATATCGCGCTGTCGCAAGTGAACATATCCCCACTCCTACAATTCTTGAAATGGACAGCACAGGAGCTTTCTCAGAATATTATGACGATTACGAAAATGACCCTGCTTCGCTGCCGTGGTTTATGCTGGTAGGCGGAAAATACTATTGCCTATGGTTAGGTTCCAGTGACATGGGTACTCCTTATCTCTACAAAAACGGCTGCTTCGTGCCCTGCGAAGATAATGTCAGAGTATCGGCAGGCTTACCCTATATTGAGCTTGATTACGACTCGGCAATCGCTTCCATGCTCTCCCCCGAACAAGCCGCGCATTGTACATAATATACTATATTTTTTTAGACAAAGGTCGTTTAACGGTAATTATTACAAAATTGAAAAATGCTATTGACAAAAGTTTAACAATGGTGTAAAATATGCTCATGGGGCGAATAATAATCCTATAATATATGTTATGAAAACGAAGTTTTCATAAAGTCTGCGAAAGCAGACCGCCGCAAAGCGGCGAACATATATTTCAGGGTTCACTCAGCCGTCCAAATCTTTGATTTGGCGAACGGCGTGTGGTTCCTATAATATAAGGCATCAAGTGCAGGGCACTGCACGGTATATATTTTAAGGAGAAGAACATTATGAAGAACTACGAGATCGTTGACAGCGTTGAAAAGCTGGAAGCCGCTTTCGCTAGGGTGAGAAAGGCTCAGGCAAAATTTGCCGAGTACACACAGGAGCAGGTAGATAAGATATTCCTCGCTGCTGCGTCCGCTGCAAACAAGCAGCGCATCCCCCTCGCAAAGATGGCTGTCGAGGAGACAGGCATGGGTGTTGTTGAGGACAAGGTCATCAAGAACAACTATGCTGCAGAGCACATCTACAACGCATACAGAGATACCAAGACCTGCGGTATCATCGAGCGTGACGAAGCTTACGGCGTGTGCAAGGTAGCAGAGCCTATCGGTGTTGTGGCTGCTGTTATCCCCACAACCAACCCCACATCCACTGCAATATTCAAGACACTCATCTCTCTCAAGACAAGAAACGGTATCATCATCAGCCCCCACCCCAGAGCTAAGAAGTCCACAATCGAGGCTGCCAAGATCGTTCTGGAGGCTGCAGTTGCAGCTGGCGCTCCCGAGGATATCATCGCTTGGATAGATATCCCCTCTCTTGAGCTCACAAACACCGTAATGAAAGAGGCTGACATCATCCTCGCAACAGGCGGTCCCGGCATGGTCAAGGCTGCTTACTCCAGCGGCAAGCCCGCTCTCGGCGTAGGCGCAGGTAATACCCCTGCTATCATCGATGATACTGCAGATGTACTCAAGGCAGTAAGCTCCATCATCCATTCCAAGACCTTTGATAACGGTATGATATGCGCATCCGAACAGTCCGTTATCGCAGTGGGCAAGATCTATGATAAAGTAAAGAAAGAATTTGAACTGCGTGGCTGCTACTTCCTCAAGGACAAGGAGATAGACAAGGTACGCAAGACCATCATCATCAACGGCGCACTCAACGCAAAGATCGTTGGTCAGTCCGCATACAGAATTGCTGAGCTTTCGGGCGTTAAGGTTCCCGAATCCACCAAGATCCTCATCGGCGAGGTGGAGAGCGTGGATATCTCCGAGGAGTTCGCACACGAGAAGCTCTCCCCTGTTCTTGCTATGTACAAGGCAAAGAACTTTGCAGACGCTCTCGACAAGGCTGACCGCCTCATTCAGGACGGCGGCTTCGGTCATACCGCTTCCCTCTATATCAATGAGATCACAGAGCGTGAGAAGATCGAGCAGTATGCAGAGCGCATGAAGGCTTGCCGTATGCTCGTGAATACACCTTCCTCCCACGGTGGTATCGGTGATCTGTACAACTTCAAGCTGGCTCCCTCCCTCACACTGGGCTGCGGTAGCTGGGGCGGCAACTCCGTTTCCGACAACGTAGGTGTAAAGCACCTGTTAAATATCAAGACTCTGGCTGAGAGGAGAGAGAATATGCTGTGGTTCAGAGCTCCTGAAAAGGTATACATCAAAAAGGGCTGTCTGCCCGTTGCACTTACCGAGCTTAAGCAGGTACTCGGCAAGAAGCGCGTGTTCATCGTAACTGACTCCTTCCTCTTCAAGAACGGCTATACAAAGTGCGTAAGCGACAAGCTGGATGAAATGGGCATCACCCATACAACATTCGCTGACGTTGAGCCCGATCCCACCCTTGCATCCGCAAAGGCAGGCGCTGCTGCTATGAGAAGCTTCGAGCCCGACTGCATCATCGCTATCGGCGGCGGTTCCGCAATGGACGCTGCAAAGATCATGTGGGTACTGTATGAGCACCCCGAGGCTGACTTCATGGATATGGCAATGCGCTTCATCGATATCCGCAAGAGAGTATACACATTCCCCAAGATGGGCGAAAAAGCTTACTTCATCGCTATCCCCACATCCGCAGGTACAGGCTCTGAGGTTACTCCTTTCGCAGTTATCACTGACGAGAAGACAGGCACAAAGTATCCTCTGGCTGACTACGAACTGCTTCCTAAAATGGCTATCGTTGACTGCGATCTGATGATGAGCGGCCCCAAGGGTCTGACATCCGCATCCGGTATCGACGCTGTTACACACGATCTGGAAGCACTTGTTTCCGTAATGGCAACAGACTACACAGACGGACTTGCAAAGCAGTCCCTGAAGATGATATTCGATTACCTCCCCAGAGCTTACGAAAGCGCAGCTCCCGATGTTCCCAACGATGTTGAAGCCCGCGAGAAGATGGCTAATGCCGCTACAATGGCAGGTATGGCTTTCGCGAACGCATTCCTCGGCGTATGCCACTCCATGGCTCATAAGCTGGGTGCGTTCCATCACCTGCCTCACGGTGTTGCAAATGCTCTGCTCATAAACGAAGTAATCCGCTTCAACTCCGCAGAGGCTCCCGCAAAAATGGGCACATTCTCCCAGTACGATCACCCCAAGACCCTTGCAAAGTATGCAGAGGTTGCTGAGTACCTGGGTGTAAAGGGTAAGAGCGATGCGGATAAGGTCGAGGGTCTCATTGCAAAGATAGATGATCTCAAGGAGAAGATCGGCATCAAGGCTACCATCAAGGATTACGGCATCGACGAAAAGGACTTCCTCGACAGACTTGACGACATGGTGGAGCAGGCATTTGACGACCAGTGTACAGGCGCTAACCCCAGATATCCGCTGATGGCTGAGATCAAGCAGATGTACCTCAACGCATACTACGGCAAGACCACAAAGCTGAACTGATAAGGAGGAACGGAAAATGTCTGAAAACATCATCGCAGTAAGAAACGGCAAGACCATCTACCGCGAGGGCAACACAGCCGTCAAGGTATTTGATGAGGGCTACGCAAAGCCTGATGTACTCAACGAAGCGCTCAACCAGTCCCGCGTGGAAAATATCGGCATAAACGTTCCCAAGATACTTGAAGTAAAGATGGTAGACGGCAAGTGGGCCATCGTTTCCGAATTCATCGAGGGCAAGACTCTTGCACAGCTCATGCAGGAAAATCCCGATAAGATGAATGATTACCTCAATCTTTTCGTAGATCTTCAGATGCAGATACATTCGGCAACCTGTCCCCTGCTTAACAAGCTCAAGGACAAGATGAACAGAAAGATCTCCGAAGCTGATCTGGATGCTACAACACGCTACGAGCTCCACACACGTCTTGAGAGCATGCCTAAGCACAACAAGGTATGCCACGGTGATTTCAACCCCTCCAACATCATCATGACAGCAGATGGCACACCCTATATCCTCGACTGGTCCCACGTTACACAGGGCAACGCCTCCGCTGACGTAGCAAGAACCTATCTGCTCTTTAATCTCGCAGGTCAGTCCGAGCTTGCCTACGATTACCTCAACCTCTTCAGCAAGAAGAGCGACACTGCAAAGCAGTACATCCAGAAGTGGATGCCTATCGTAGCGGCTTCCCAGTCCGTAAAGGGCAAGCCTGAGGAGCGCGAGTTCCTGCTCAGCTGGGTAGATGTTGTGGAATACGAATAATATGCTTCTCCTGCTCCTTCGGAGCAAGAAAATATATGCCGGATATCCTCCCCTCGGGGAGGATATTTCGGTTTTTCAAATAAATACACACAGAAGAATGCGGCGCAGGTACATTGCGCCGCATTCTTCATGCCTGTTCTATTTAAGGAAGCTCGTTATCTGTATTCATCAAGAACTGTCTCAACAAGAGGATATATCTCCTCACACTTCTGGGTCCAGGATTCTGTGCCGAATGTGCTGTCGTAGAGTGCAGTACAGATGTTTGTCTTGAGCTCCTGATCGAAGCCGAACTTGTACTCTGTAACATATTCAAAACTGTCACTCTCAACGCACTCTCTCCAGAGGTCATATACCTCGGCATCCCAGGTGATCTGCCACTTCTGGATGCCCTCGTACTTACCTGTAGTGTAGGTGATTATCTCAGGATTGATGTGATCCTCACGAACCTGATCGATGATTGCCTGATCGGTCTCAAACAGACGGTTGCAGTAGATAAACTCAACAGCGCCGTCCATGTTCTTTGCACCCTTGGGGATCATGTAGCCGAATGTACCTGTCTGCGCATAATAAGCGTCAGCCTGAGGATCTCTGGGGAAAGGTACGAAAGCCAGATCGGAGGGAGTATTGAAGATATCGTTATCAACACCTGTGGGATTCTGGAGCTGCTCAGTAGCTGCGATGTATGTCCACTCAGGCTCCATGCCGAGGAACAGGATCTTATCGGTCAGACCCGACCAGATCTGAGGAGATACCCAGTCACCGTGTGGATGATCGGAGGGGTACAGCAGCTCGTTTCTGCCAAGCTCAGCGAAATACTCAACAGCTCTAGTGATATCGGGATTCTTAAGGT
Source organism: Oscillospiraceae bacterium (assembly GCA_017465665.1). Lineage (GTDB taxonomy): Bacteria > Bacillota > Clostridia > Oscillospirales > Ruminococcaceae > CAG-115. The sequence continues at coordinate 74,023 of JAFTVU010000011.1, forward strand.
TGTTTGTGATAGTACCATCGGAAGATACATCTATCACAGGAGTACCTGTAGTAGCAATAAAGGAGCTGATGATAGTATCTGTGGAGTAGAAGCCTATATGACTGTCATCCTGATTACAGAACTCGATCATCATCTCACGCCATGCATCCCATGTCCACTCGCCTGCTTTGTAAAGCTCATAGGGATCCTGCAGACCTGCATTCTCAATGGTGCTGCGGTCATAGTTCAGCGCAAAGCTGGTTACTATTCTGTGAGGGAAATAGTAATGCTTGCCGTTGAACTCATAGGAATCAATGATTGGCTTCAGATCGGACCAGATAGCGTCATCTGCGTTGAGATGTCCATCCAGAGACTCAAACATATTCTTTGTTACGCCATAAGGGAAAGCCATAGGCTCAAATGTCATCAGATCGGGAGAATCATCAGCCGCAATAAGTGTAGCCAGCTTCTCGTAATAAGCGTAGTCACTGGGAGCGCTTATCCACTCGATAGTGCCGCCATACACATCGGACTGGAATATCATGCACTGCTCCTTGCCTTTCTGATCGCTTGTGATATCATAATAACCAAGGTATTTTACGATACCTGCGTTTCCGCTGGGTGTGAATTCACCTGTATTGAGATCCTTCGCCTCATCATCAGTTGCTGCATTCTCATCGGGATCTGTGGTAGTAGCCGCGGTGGTTGTGTTTGTTCCGCCGGGACCATTGCCGGATGTGGTAGCAGGTACATTGCCGCTCTCATCACACGCTGTAATACCGATCGTCATTGCCAGCGCCAGCGCGAATGCTGAAAGCTTCTTCATAGTCTTCATGGTAATTCCTCCTGTTATATTTATTGCTGTGTGCCGTAGCACTTAATTACTTGTATTCACAGCTGAAGCCTGTAAATTTCGAAGTTCCGTTGACTGCATACAGACCCATCAGAACTCCTGTAAAGCCCTCGGCTACCTCACTGGAAAGATACTTTGTGAAGCCACATCCAAGCTCCGTATACGCTCCGTCCGCCTCAACGCCAAAGCCATACGCATAGTTACTTGCGTGGATCAGCAGCTTTGCCCTGCCGCTGCTTAACGGAACAGCTGTCTGTATGTGCCTGATACCGCCGATATTCAGCTTCAGCACAGCCTCAAATCCGTTCCCGCACTTGCGTACCGCTACCTCGTAGTGCTCCTTTTCAGTCATATACATCGTCAGACCGCCCTCGCCGTCCGTCACATCGATATCGCAGCTTATCTCTGCTACGAAATCACGCTGTCTGAGACCGATGAACGTGGGGCTGTCCACCTCGTCAAGGGTTATGTCTGTGCCATGCAGTACCGCGTAGTCACTGCCGAACTCGTAATTATCCATATCGGGATGGCGCATGAAGCACCACTCGATGTTCCAGTCAGTATTCTCAAAGGTGTAGAGCTTCTTCTCGCACTGCTCAGTGCCGTATTTGTTTTCATAGAAATCCGCGGTAGTTCCGTCAGTGCCTGCTGTAAACCAGCCATCCTCATGGAACTGCACAGGTGTAAGGAACACCTCACGTCCGAGATGGTGGAAAGGCTGCCAGATACCTATCTGACGGAAGCCCAGACACAGTATGTGCCAGTTGCCCATCTCATCACAGATAAGATCGCCATGACCGATTCCCTGAATGATGTTAGGAGCTTTGTTACGGTTAGTCAGCACGGGATTTTTTGCGTATCCCTCAAACGGCCCCCACACGCTTTCCGAGCGCGCATAGGTTATCATGTGTCCGTACTCCGTGCCACCCTCTGCCGCCATGAGATAATAGCAGCCGTTTATTTTATACATGTGCGGGCTTTCCAGATATCTTCCGCCAGAGCCCTGCCACAGACAGCGTCTGGGAGATAAGCGCTCTCCAGTTTCAATGTTTATCTCACACTGGATGACTCCGCCCTTGCCCTCGTCATCAGCACCGTTGCTCATAAAGTATGTATGACCATCCTCAAAATACAGGGATGGATCTATTCCGCCCTGATCTACATATATCGGATCAGACCACTCGCCGTAGATATCATCTGTCCACACATAGAAATTCTGGTGCGTGGTATCATTAGTGGTTACCATGTAAAATCTACCGTCATTGTATCTGATAGTGGGAGCAAATACTCCGCCTGAGCTGTTTATCTTCTCCAGCATGACCTGATTTTTTCTTGTAAGCACATGGCCTATCTGCTTCCAGTTCACAAGATCCTCGCTCTCAAACAGAGGAACTCCGGGGAAATATTGGAACGAGCTGCACACAAGATAGTACTTTCCATTTGCAAAGCACACGCTGGGATCGGGATAAAATCCCTTGACTACAGGATTTGTATATGTCGTCATAATAAAGCCCCCATAATATTTTCATACATTAAGTATATCATAAAAACGATTTCATCGCCTTACATTTCCCGACTGAAACTAGCACTTTTCTGCCATTATTATCAGATGAATGAACCGTTCGGTAATATGTAACGGTACTGCCGCATAGATTATCTGCAAAGGACAAACTTGTGCACGGAGGTAAAAAATATGCTGACCGAAGAAAAGACCGCAGAAAGCACACCTCAGCCCGAGCTTTATGCCGCTGCAGGAAGATACTATATAATGGACAGGCGCACAAAGCCTCAGGACGAGCCACAGGAGCAGGAAAGCACCGAAAGCTCCGAGCCTGAAGCCCCTGTATCAAAAACACGAACAGGTCGCACAAAAAGGAACACCGATACAGGTGCTCTCGGATATATCCTGCTGGGACTGCTGGGTGCTGCCGCAGGCGCTGCAACAGCATTGCTGTATCCCACCGAGAACACAGAGCTGTTTTATCAGCAGGAAGCATTCATTTACGCTCTCACGGACAGACTGATACATTGCGGCATATTTCTTGTCATAGAATACCTGTTGGGCTATTTCGCCGCAGGAACTGTACTGGTATGGTCAGTACCGCTGATGTACGGTCTGGGCGCGGGACTTTCAGCGGTAAATGCGGTGATGGCAGGCTCACCTGTTTTGCTGCTGCCGTTTACGGTGTATACTATAGTGATATCCTTTGCCGCTTCGCGCTCGGCAGGATTTTCCTCGCTGCTTCTGAGCATAGTTTCGGGCAAAAGCTCCAGTATCCTTACCGATGGCAGAACAAGCTCTGACTACACCCTTAAATTCGGAATATATCTCATGCTGATATGCGCCGCCGCTTTGCTGGAGGCAGGTATCATCGCTGCAAAATAGACAAAACATAAAGCCCGAGAATATTCTCAGGCTTTGTGTTATTTGAAAAGTATTTTTTAATCTGTCGTCAATCCGAAATGTACTGCCAAAGCAGAAAGCATTTCTTCCCTTGTGTCATTATCGAAATCCGTTCTGGTGTATGTAAAGAAGCCCGTATTCTTCCAGTCGATCTCTATAGGAGGATGATACAGCGCCCATGAGTTGAAATTTTTAAGGGTAGCTTCAGGGTCTTTACATTTTTTGATCTGATCCATCATGAACTTTTTATCGGGATCGTCACGGTCAAAAAAGCGTGTTGCACAGATATCAGGCGGATCGCAGAGCATGATCGCAACATGGTGATAATCGGAGATCTCACGCAATGTATCAGGTGGTATATTAGTATCCACAATGACTTTTTTGCCGCCCGAAGCAAGCTTTATCAGCTCAAGTATCTCTATCTCAATACATTCCTGCGAAACACGGGTCGTCCAGTTAAAATGCTCTTCAGGCGTCATATTCAGCCATTCTTCCCAACCGCTCATCGTATCGAAATAGCATAATCCCGGCTGTTCCCAGCGGGAGAGCTTTTCACGCGGAAATGCATCATGATAATTCTCTCCGCAGAAGATCATATCGTAACGCTCAGCCAGCATCTTCACCATTGTTGATTTTCCTGCATAGCTATGACCATTAATGAAATACACATTTTGCAGGTAATGACGTATAAGATTATCACTGATCTGTATTTTCAAACGACCACCCCCATATCATAAAATAAGAACGTATAAACTATATCTTCTTTTTCTTCTTTTTAGAGAACACAGGCTCTTTTAGGCGGCTCTTCTGCGCCTCTTTTTCTCTCAGCGCAGCTTCCCTTGCCGCTATAAGCTCCTCCGCTTTCTGCTTTGAACGCTCCGCCATATCAAACAGCATCAGCTTTGTGTTGAATGACGGCTTATCCAATACTATCTCAAACAGCGCGTTTATAAGCTCATCCGCTTCCCTGTCTGTGGTGACGATACGGCGCTCCAGCAGCTCACGCTTGGTTACGGCAAGCTGAGAGATGTCATAACACTCACCCGTGGAGATTATCTCATTCAGAGCTGCAAGGCTGTTTCTGAGCCTTGCCACATCCTCTGTTTCTGTGTTCTGCTTTTTTGCGCGGTTATCCGCTATCTCACAATGCAGCAGATTTTTAAGATCCTCAGGCCCCAGCTTTCGGATAAGCTCCTTTAGAGCCTTTCTGTCCTCAGGTATCTTCACATCGTGATGGTATATCAGCCAGCTTATCTCATCCGCAAGAGCACGATCAAACTCCATGCGGCGCATGATGCCCTCCGCAAGCAGCCTGCCACGCTCCCCGTGACCCTTGAAATGCCCCTGACCCTTGCTGTCGATGTAGCAGCAATCGGGCTTTCCTATATCATGGAAAAACATTGCAAAGCGTATAGCAGGAACAGGCACGGCAAAACCAACCGAACGCGCGATATGCTCCCAGACAGTAAATTCATGATAGGGTGTGCGCTGCTCAAAGCCGACGCACGGCTCTATCTCAGGAATAACGTGCATCAGTATATCCGCGTATTCTATAAGCACCTTTGTAGCGTACTTACCCATAACGATACGCTGAAGCTCAGAAAACACCTTTTTCGCTTCGGCGTATTCAAAGCAGCTCACGTTCTGGCGCATTGCCGCTCTGGTCGCCTCGTCTATCTCGAACTCACGCTCCGCGCAGTAGCGTATCGCACGAAGTATCCTTGACGGCTCGTTCGTGAAGCTGCGTGACATATCATAGTACGTTTCCGTAACAGGCTTGCCGTTCTCCTTTGAGGTACGGGTGATGTTCTCACCTATAGCAACAACGCGCTTTACATCTCCCACAAGGCAGCCCTTACCGCCGTAGAGATCTATAAGTCCCTCTTTGGTAGAGTAAGCCATAGCGTCCATCGTAAAGCCACGGCGTGCAAGGTCGATCTCCAGCTTATCCGCATACATCACGCGGTTGCCGACTACCTCTCTGCGGTAGGGCGATATGCTGATTATCATTCCGACAACAGTAACAAGTATCTCACCGCGCTGTATACCCTCATCCGAGATACGGTAATCCCTGAACGCAAACAGGATATCATTTATCTCTGCATTAGTCACGATATCAAAATCCTGCGGACTGTTGCCCATGAGCAGCTCACGCACGCAGCTACCTACTACATAAGCGTCATAGCCTGCGTTTTCAAGCACATTAACAGCCTCTGTCACCTGCGGTGGCAGTATGATCATAATATCACTTCCTTACCTTGTATTTCAGTATCTGAAAAGCGCACTCCGTTTCAAACCTATCATGAGTGCCGAAATATGAATATATCCTGTCGCTGTCATGAGGGGATGTCTTGTAATAATACGGAGTCATCATAAACAGGGCATTCAGGTGCTCCTGTGATGTAATCTCAAGCGTAAAGTTTATATCCTCTTTTCCAAGGAATTCAAGCCCATCTATCTCATAAGGCTTGACCTCATTCAGGCGCACCTCGTCATACAGCACGGATTTAAGCCCGAAAAGATGACGTTCAGCAGGTATCGCAGTAACGATATATCCACCATCGCGCACTATCCTGCGAAGCTCCTCTGTTACAAACGGAGCAAAGATCACCAGCGCCACATCCGCCGAGCCGCTTTTTATCGGCAGCCTGAATACGCTTGCCACAGCAGTAGATATGCTGCGCTCTCTGAGTCTCGGCTTTGCCGCTGCCAGTGCATTTTTTGAGATATCCACACCAAACAGCTCCGCATTTTTACCTGCCGCTACAAGAGCGTCATGTATTCCTGCGGTGTACCAGCATTCGCCGCAGCCGCAGTCAGCAATAACAGGCACGGAAATATCAGTGCACAGCTCCTTAACAGCACCGCACAGCCCGTCCAGCAGCGGCTGATATGCTCCGCTTCCTAAGAAATCACGCCTTGCAGCTACCATCTTCTTGCTGTCGCCGGGATCTTTTACGTTCTTATGCTGCGACAGAAGCAGATTAAGATAACCCTTTGCCGCAATATCAAAGCTGTGATTCTTGGGGCATTTTGCGCTGTTTCCCTCAAGATGCAGTAACGGCGCTTTATCAAGTCCCGATTTTTCTCCGCAGACGGGACAGATGTATATATTCAAATCAGTTTCTCCTTGTTATGTATTGGTGAAATTCTCCAGCCATGCATTTTTAAAAGCTTTCGTCCAATATCGCTTTGGAAGTATAATTACCCCACGGCATTTATTCGGTGCTGCAATCACAGGCACTATATTGCACTTAAGCACACGGTGCGGCAGATGCTTCCTGAACACCATTATGCTGGTAAAGTGCATCTCCTCTCCAAGCTCATCGGAGCAAAGCGGCTTGAACACAAAGGATGAACGGTCATGTTCATCCCGTATGACATTCAATATTTCCTTGTATTCGCTGTCAGCATGCTCCTGCTCATTCTTGAAATGAAACAGATAGCGTCCCATCCGTTGCAGCAGCTTAGGATTTACCGAAACAGCGTCCTCTGTTGAATAAATGATATTCGCAGGGAGGTCATCATGCGGGAAAAAGCTGAACAGAGCACAATTCGCCTGAACGATATACGCATAATATATCATTCCCTCACGGATAAGCATATCCTTATCGGTATATGTGGAATACAACCCATCCTCAGGTCTCATCCAAGCAGGCTTTGGAAGCGCTAAATCTTTCAGCGGTCTTTTCGCGTAATTCTCGCGCATTTCTTCAAGTTCTTTGCGAAAGTCCATCGTTTTATTCAAAATGTACGCCCCAATTCATACGCCGTTTCAAGATGCTTCGGCTTCATCTGTGCGATAAGCTCCTCGTCATAATGTGAGATACCATCCAGAAACACCATCCGCTTTTCCCTTGCACGCTGATTTATGCGATCACCCAGCATTACGGTTTCCATTGCAGCTTTGTTGCCTGTTTCCTCAAGGCTCTGCAGAGTCTTTCCTGCACAGGCGATAAAAAGCGCCTTGTCAAGTATCCGCATAGTGCAATCCGCGTAAGCATAGCCTGCTGTCCATACTCTGTCGAACCAGCCGACAAGCTTTGCAGGCGCTTCTGTCCAGAACACAGGATAGATGAATGCGATCCCATCACAGCTCTCTATCTTATCCTGCTCCGCACGTACATCATCGGGAACAGGAAGATCGCCACGGTAATACGTTTCACGGAGGAATTCCTCCTCTGGCATATCCGTGCGAAAATCCATATCATACAGATCGGACATGACTATCTCATGACCCGCTGCACGAAGCCCCTCACAGAAACGCTCCTGGACCTCATGGGTGAAGCTGGTCCTGCTTGGGTGACAATATACCACCAGCACACGCATCACTTATTCTCTCCCTTGATGCGGAAGCCATATATTCTGTAGAAGCTCGAACCGAAGCCGCCCATAAAGGTATAACGTGCTTTCATTGCGCCGCTCAGCTTATCGATATATCGCTTCTGTATTATGCTCTTGTTGATAACGCACTTTGCATTCTTCACACGATATTCCAGAACCGCAGGATCACTCATAGAAAAATATATCTGAGCATCCATTTTGTTAACAGGATTTTTCAGCTTGGATAGCCGTGCCGCCGCGTCAGAATATGCGTCAAACAGGAACGCTGTCTTACTGAAGCGTCTGCCGAACTCACTCATGAGAGTAGTCATCTCATCCAGTGTGAGGTACATGGAAAGTCCCTCAGCTATGACCAGCACATTTTCGCCATGATAATCTATCTCATCCAGCCAGCTCAGATCAGTCACCGAGGAAGATATCATACGATATACGGCATTAGGCTCGAAATACTTACGGCGCAGCTCGATCACCTCAGGGAAATCAATATCATACCACTTCTTAGCGCCTATCTTCACACGCTTGCAGCGGCTGTCCAGACCGCAGCCCAGATGCAACACGATACAATCGGGACACTTTTCAATGAACTTCTCCGTCATCTGGTCATACTGCAAGGCTCTCATAGCGAGGAATATAGCCAGCTTACGGGATTTATCCACATCCTCGAAATCATATCCGCAGCTATCGACGATCTCCTCAGCTGTCCTGTCCTCTAAAAAACCCTCGCGGCTCATCATTGCCTTTGCGTACAGGGGGATATACAGGGTCTTGCTTTCGTTAGTCATGGCGTCCTCCTAAATTCCGAAATGTATTACATATTTATTCTGAGAAATTGCTGTTTTTAATAATCCTCCCAGCTCAAGAAATGCATCTTCCGCAGGGAGCAGCTCGGCAAGAGCTTGTGCAGCGTCGGGAGAAATAAGTGTGATGCCGTAAGCTGCAAGTCCTTTTCCGCTGATATCAGTAGTATGCCAGAAAAAATCTATACTGCCGCCGTAGTCTATGGTAAGCAGATCATCATCGTGGATGGTTATAATGTCGCTGTACTTATGCGGCTCATATTCGTCATATCGCTTTCCCGAAACGGGAGGCTCAGGCATTATACAGAACTCATGGTATTGTCCGCTCATAGTATCTCCTTTACCAATGCTGAATTACTGTTCTTTTTCCCTATTATATATTATATACTATTATATTACCATATTCAAGCGTTTTTCAAAAAATGTTGTTTGTTAAATCTGCACAAAAGCAAGTTCAACATTTGTACATCTAACGTCAAAAAAACTCCACAAAAACAGTTGCAATTTATGTAAATTTACTATATAATATACACAAGACATTTTCCAAAGATATCAGCATTTTAGTTATTATATACAATCTGTTCATTTGGTTAATTCTTATGCTGCGCTGTACGGTGCGGCAAAAAAATAAATTGTTCGGAGGTTACCCCATGAAAACATTCAAAGCTGACAGTATCAGAAACGTTGTCCTCGCTGGACACGGCGAAAGCGGTAAGACAGCCCTTGCAGAAGCAATGCTGTTCAAGTGCGGTCTGACCGACAGAATGGGCAACACAGCTGACGGTAATACCGTATGCGACTTTGACGCTGAGGAGATCAAGAGAAAGATATCCATTAATTCCGCTGTTGTAAACGCAGTGTGGAAAGATACAAAGATCAACGTTATAGACGCTCCCGGTCAGTTTGATTTCGTGGGCGGAATGCACGAGGGCGTTCGTGCCGCTGAATCCGTGATAATCACCGTAAACGGCAAGGACAGCGTTTGCCCCGGTACTATCAAGGCATACAACCTTGCAGGCAAGCAGAACAAGGCACGAATGATCGCCGTTACCTGCATGGAGGTTGAAAATTCCGATTTCTATAAGGTACATACCGATCTTAAGATCGCATTCGGACCCTCCATCTGCCCTATCGTTGTTCCTTATGACAAGCACGGCCCTGTTGAAGCATACATGAACCTGCTCACAATGAAAGCATACAAGTATGATAAGAACGGCGTTCCCACAGAGGTAGAGATCCCCGCGTCCGAAAACCGTATCGCAGGTCTGCGTGCAGCGATGGCTGAGGCTGTTGCAGAGACTAACGAGGAGTTCATGGAGAAGTTCTTCGAGGGTGAGGACTTCACTCACGAGGAGCTCGTAAAGGGTATCCATGACGGTATCGCAAGCGGCGCTATCACACCCGTTGTATGCTGCGCTAATGATACTCTCTCAGGCGTTGATATGCTGCTGGATGCAGTTGTTTCCATGCTGCCCTCCCCCAACGAAAGAAAGCTTGAAGAAGCTGACGGCGAGCTGCTGGATTACGATGACACCAAGCCTCTCAAGGCATTTGTATTCAAAACTATCGCCGATCCGTTCGTTGGTAAGATCAGCTGCCTTAAGGTAGTTCAGGGCTCTATCAACGGCAAATCCGAGGTAGTGAACGCTACTACAGGCGAGACTGTTAAGTTCGGTAAGCTGGTATCCCTCTGCGGTAAGAAGCAGGAAGAGATCACTGAAGCTTATGCAGGCGATATCGTGGCCGTAACAAAGCTTGATGCTAACACCAACGATACACTCTGCGATGCGTCCGATGTACGCGCACTCGCTCCCATAACATTCCCCAAGCCCTGCTACTACATGGCAGTAAAGCTTGCAGGCAACGGCGACGAGGGCAAGCTCTCCACCGCTATCCGCCGCCTGCTTGAGGAAGACAAGACTCTTGAATATGTACATAACCACGAAACTCACGAGCGTATCATCGGCGGTCTCGGTGAGCAGCACCTGGATGTAGCGGCTGCAAAGCTGAAGTCTAAGTTCGGCATGGAGGTCGCTCTCTCCGCTCCCAAGATCGCTTATCGTGAAGCTATCCGCAAGCCTGTTACCATCGAAAGCAAGTACAAGAAGCAGTCAGGTGGTCACGGTCAGTACGGCCACGTTAAGATCGAGTTTGCTCCCCACGATGGCGATGAGCTCATCTTTGAGGAGAAGATCTTCGGTGGTTCTGTTCCTAAGAACTTCCACCCCGCAGTTGAAAAGGGTCTGCAGGAGGCTGCAGAGCACGGCACTATCGGCGGCTTCCCTGTTGTTCGCCTCAAGGCAACTCTGATCGATGGCTCCTACCACCCCGTAGACAGCTCTGAAATGGCATTCAAGACCGCTGCTTCCATGGCGTTCAAGGATTGCATGAAAGAAGCTCAGCCCTATCTGCTCGAACCGCTGAACAGCCTTACTATCCTCGTTCCCGATGACAAGCAGGGCGATATCATGAGCGTTCTTTCCAAGCGCCGCGGCAGCGTTCTGGGCATGAACTCCGTTGGCGATGGCATGACCGAGCTGCTTGCCGAAGCTCCCGAAGCTGAAATGGTAGATTTCGCTCTGGTACTCCGCCAGATCACTCAGGGTCTCGGTGAATTCACATCTGAATTTGCAAGATATGAGATGCTCCCTGCAGGCACAGAGATCAAGGCTTAATTGAAATTTCGTCATCCCCTCTTCTGTGAGGGGATGATTTATGCAACATGCACATAAAGCCGCGTTTTAGTTGTCTTAATTACACGAATTTGCTCAAAAACTCTTGTAATTTATGGTATGATATAGTATAATATAACTGTACGATTTAAGTGTGGTATAATGCCACAAAACGAAAGGAACTATGTAAAATGAATATTTCAGAGCTTAAAGTATTGATATGTGACGACTCAATCCTTGTAAGAAAAAAGCTGACTGATGTGCTCAAAAAGGCAGGTATTACATTGCTTTTTGAAGCAAAGGACGGTGTTCAGGCAGTTGAGACTTATAAGACGATCAAGCCCGATCTGGTATTTATGGACATCGTAATGCCCGTCAAGACAGGTCTGGATGCACTTATAGAGATCAGGGATTTTGACGCAGATGCAAAGGTAGTTATGGCATCCACCATCGGTACTCAGAGCCATCTGGTAAGCGCTATCAAGGCAGGCGCATACGATTTTCTCCAGAAGCCTGTAAAGGACGAGGATATCAACAAGATACTCACTAAGATCACCGAGGGCTGAGCCCCCGAAAGGAAAGGATCAATTTAAATGTTTACACAGTTATTCGGACATTTTCTTCTTAACAAGAACATAATCAACGGCGAGCAGCTTGCAGTAGCACTGGAAGCTAAGAACAGCACCCGTGTAAAGCTCGGTGCACTCGCTATAGACGCTGGCTACATGACCGCTGAGCAGGTAGAGGCAGTACATGAGGAGCAGATGCATGTTGATAAGCGTATCGGTGATATCGCTATCGAAATGGGCTTCCTTACAGACGCTCAGGTCGGCGAGCTGCTCTCCAAGCAGAAGACAGCAAACATCGTGCTTGGACAGGCTCTTATCGATGCAGGATACATCACCAACAAGCAGTTTGAGGACGCTCTCGCTGAATACAAGGCTTCTGCTGCATTTGCAGGTGATGAGCCCGATGACGAGGCTCTTGCAAAGGATATCGTATCCATCTTCGATCTTGAAGACGATGAAAACAAGGACTTCTATGTAGATTACATAATGCTGCTCACAAAGAACGCCATCCGCTTTATCGGCGATGATTTCGTTCTTGCAGGCTACCAGAAGGATATCGAGATCACCTGCGAGCACCTTAGCTCCCAGGATCTCACAGGCGAAGATATGACATACTACACTGCTATCGGCGGCGGCGATGACGCATTCATCAACATTGCATCCCGTTATGCTGTTGATACCAATGAGGATATCGACGATATAACAGAAGCTGGTCTGTTCGAGGAGGTCGATGAGTTCGTTGAAGCTTGCGTAGGCGAGTTCCTGAACCTGCAGAACGGTCTGTTCGCAGTAAATATGTCCAACAAGAAGAATATCGAGCTGGATCTCACACCTCAGTTTGCTGAGAGCAATGCTACCATCACTCTTGCAAAGGGACTTTCTGTATGCTTACAGTACACCTTTGGCAAGGTTGAATTCATTATCCGCAAGAGATAATAACAAACTCACAAACAAAACCTCCCCATCAGGGGAGGTTTTTTTACTGGAACGATCGGCAACTCATTGTGCACAAAAACAGCCCCCACATCACTGCGGGGGCTGCGCCTGTATTATATTTATTCGGTAACGAACTTCTCAACCTCATTGGAGAGAGAGACTGCGAGGAACGAAAGCTGCTCGCTGGAAGCAGCAGACTCTTCGGCAGTAGCCGTAGTGGTATGCATACCTGCATCGATACGGTTCATACCTGTGGTGATCTGCTCAACAGCAGCGTTCTGCTCATTTGCAGCAACCACGATATCCTCCATGTAGCCTGCAACCTCGTTAACATCAGCAGCAATGCTTCTGATAGCGTTCTCTGCTCTGTCAGCGATCTCTGTACCCTGCTTAACCGCGTTGATGGTGTCATCGATAAGTGCAGAGGTCTGCTTTGCAGCGTCAGCAGACATATTAGCAAGATTACCTACCTCTTCAGCAACTACGGAGAAGCCGCGTCCTGCCTCGCCTGCTCTTGCAGCTTCGATAGAAGCGTTCAGTGCAAGGATATTGGTCTGGAATGCGATGCTGTCGATAGTCTTGATGATAGCACTGATAGCGTCGGAGCGCTCACGGATATTCTCAATAGCTGCAAGCAGCTCCTTCATCATGTCTGCGCCGCGCTGTGCATTATCATTTGCTTCATTTGTAAGAGAAAGTACCTTTGTGGATACCTGAGCTGTAGTGTTAGCCTTTTCGGTGATTCCGCCGATAGTGGAGAGGATCTCATCAACGGCCTCAGCTTCCTTGATAGCGGTATCAGAAAGGTGCTTGGAGCCATCAGCTACCTGTGCAGCACCGGACTTGAAGCTCTCTACACTGTCCTTTACAGCTACGAAAGACTTGTTCAGCGATGTGGTGATCTCCTCAAGGGATGTACCAAATGCGGTAAAGTCACCCTTGTATTCAATGGAGGATTTTGCAGTAAGATTGCCAGAAGCGATCTCAGCAAGAACTCCCTTGATATCGGTTATGTACTTGTTCAACTCTGTCAGCGTATCATCCAGAGAATCTGTAAGCACCTTTGTCTCATCCTTAGGAGCCTTGATGTTCATCTCAGTAGAGATATCGCCCTCGGACAGCAGCTTCAGTCTGCCTGCAACCTGTGTGATAGGCTTAGAGATCTTGTTTGCAATTCCTACAGTGATAACAGCAGAAACAACAATGATAACAATGGAGAGTATGAATGCCATGATAAGGCTGGTGATGATCTCCTTTTCTACGTTTGCGTAGTTAAGGCTCACTGCGATAGACCAGCCATCTGTCAGCTCGATAGGAGCATAAGCTGCAAGATACTTAACGCCGTTGCTGTGATATGTTGTAGTACCTGCCTCCAGAGACATCATGTCATTTGCAAGCGATGCAAGGCCCTTGTCCTCGTTGTCCTTGTAGACCACGCGCTCCTTTACAAGCGTCATATCGGACGCGCCTACTACCATACCATTCTTATCAAGGATAACAACGTTGTTACCTGCGGAGATGCTGTCAAGACCCTCTGAGAAAGCAGCAGGCTCGATACCGCCGAGGATAACGCCCTCAAATGTTGCAGACTTGAACTTTGCCGCAAGGATCATGATATATTCCTCAGCAATATCCGTATCGGCATACTTTCTTACCATGGGAGATGTCAGTGTATTCTTACCGCCAAGAGCGCGCTGGAAGTAATCATCGGATGCGATATTCGTCTCTACAAGAGTATTACCGTCCTTGTCAACGATATCAAGGAACTTGAACATCGTTGTCGTTGCCACCTGCTTCATAGCAGTGTTTCTTGTAGGAACAAGGATAGATGTATTAGTTGCATTTGATACCTGAGGATGGCTCTTGAGAGAGTTCAGCTGAGCTGTATAAGCGTCCATCTTGGTATCGATAGTCTGTAAGTAGGAGGTAACGAGCGACTGCGCCTGCTCCTCATAGGATGTATTGTAGGAATTGATAGTAGTGATGATAGAGAATGCCTGAAGCACTATCACGGAGATAACTACAGTAACGATAGTCAGGCGAAGGATTCTGTACTTGATCCTTGTGCTTCCCTTAGAGAGCTTTACTCCGCCGTCATCGCCCATGAGGTTCTTGAAATACTGCACCAGCTTATTCGGCTTCTTTTCGCCCTTATCCTTCTTTGGCTTCTTATCCTTCTTGGATTTCTTGCCATCCTCGGCAGCTTCCTCTGTGATGATCTCCTCTGCTGCTGCAGGTACCTCTGCTGCAGCAGGCACCTCTTCTGCAGCGGCTTCTGCATTTTCTTCTGCAGGAGCTTCAGCCTCGGCAACAGTCTCCTCTGCAGGAGCAGCCTCAGCAGCCTCTTTCTTCTTGCGGTTTCTGCCGAACTTCTTCGCAGACTTCTCTGCCTTTGCAGGAGCTTCAGCTGTTTCTGCCTCTGCAACAACAGCCTCTTCAGCAGCAGGTGCTTCCTCCTTGACTTCAGGAGCGGGAGCCTCTGCTACAGGCTCTTCCTTGACAGCAGGCTTTTCAGCCTTGATATGCTTTGATACCTTACGCGGAGCAGCCTTGGGCTCATCATCCATGGGATACTTATCATCAAACGCAGGTGTGAGCTTTACGTCCTTATCTGCGCTGTTCTCGGATAGATTGATGTTCTTTTTATCTTTCATATGGGGTCAGACCTCCAAAAATATTATATAGTATTATAATATCATTTTTTATCAAATATTGCAAGTACATAAACCAATCTTTGTTTATATCCACCAAAAAACCGCAGCGACAACTGTCTAATAAATCAGCTTAATTAGGTAAATTTTTTGTTTGCAAACCAAAATACCGTCCCGATATCCTTATAGATCTCGGGACGGCAAATAGTTGATGTCATTGCTACTGCGTATATGCAGGCTTACTCATCCTTTTTCTTATCCGCATGGCACAGACCAGCATTAGGACAGCTGCCGCAAGAACAGCCACAGGAGGATCTGCCCTGCTTTTTATCCGAAATAACGCGCCAAGCCGCAAATACGATAATTGCCACGACTATCACACCGACTATTATCGAGCCTATGTTATCCTGAATAAAACTCAAAAGCATGATATACCTCCTTTTTCAAGCAGAACAAGTTTATTTTGCGTCAGCCTTTGCAGTGAGCTTAGTTGACTGCGTATATGGTCTGAAAAGCTGGAATATGATAGCCGCAAGTACAAGTACTGCAAATACAAGACCGATAGCATTCACAGCTCCCGTGAACAGCAGACCAAACTGATATACGATAAGGGAGATCGCATACGCAAACACACACTGATATGTAATAGCAAAGGCTATCCACTTTGCACTGTTCATCTCGCGTCTGATAGCACCCATAGCAGCAAAACAGGGAGCACACAGCAGATTGAAGATGAGGAAAGAATAACCTGCAAGCTTTGTCATACCCATGAAGTCGGTAACGCCGAACACCGCAACTACCTCTTCCTTTGCAACAAGACCCATGATAGTAGCCACAGCCGCTGTAGGCTCACCGAAGCCGAGAGGAACGAAGATCCAGCAGATAGCGCCGCCGATGATATCCAGTATACTTCTGAAGCCCTCATCCTCGCCGAGGAACATACCGAAGCCGCCATCAGGCAGAATACCAAACACATTACCTGCCCACAGAATTACTGTAGAAAGCAGGATAACTGTTCCTGCCTTTTTGATGAACGACCAGCCACGCTCCCACATAGAGCTGAGAACAGATTTCACAGTAGGCATGTGATATGAAGGAAGCTCCATAACGAAAGGTGCTACATCGCCTGCAAACATCTTTGTCTTTTTAAGCATGATGCCCGATATGATAACTGCTGCACAGCCCACAAAGAACGCGCTTGGTGCGACCCACCATGCGTTGCCGAACAGAGCGCCTGCAATAAGTGCGATAATAGGCATCTTAGCGCCGCAAGGAATGAATGTTGTAGTCATAATGGTCATACGGCGATCACGCTCGTTCTCGATGGTACGGGACGCCATGATACCCGGAACGCCACAGCCCACTCCGATAAGCATAGGAATGAAGCTCTTTCCCGAAAGACCGAACTTTCTGAATATCCTGTCCATTACAAATGCAACTCTTGC
The DNA here is from genome assembly GCA_017465665.1 of Oscillospiraceae bacterium. Classification (GTDB taxonomy): domain Bacteria; phylum Bacillota; class Clostridia; order Oscillospirales; family Ruminococcaceae; genus CAG-115. The sequence goes on from JAFTVU010000011.1 coordinate 90,673, forward strand.
CATGTAGCCGCAGGACTCCAGGAAGCCAAGGAATATAAACAGAACAAGTATCTGCGGAACAAAGCCGAGAACGCCGCCCACACCTGCAACGATGCCATCAAGGATAAGGCTCTTGAGCCAGTCAGCACAATTAATAGCATCCAGACCGCTTTCGATCAGTACAGGAACACCGGGTACCCATACGCCGTACTCAGCAGGATCGGGAGTTCCCTCCATAGGATCGTCAACAAGAGTACCCATATCGTAGCCTGCCTCTGCAAGAGCAGCACCGTAGGAACCATAAGCCTCCTCAAATGCGCCAAAATCAGCCTCTTCAACAGCGCAGAGGATCTCCTCTGCACCAACTACCTCAGCGTCAGCAGCAGCCTGAGCCATTACTGTAAGCTCATCGGTAAAGATGTTCTCAGCAGCGTAAGCTTCAAGCTCCTCATCATATTCTCCCGAAATACCGAACAGATGGAAGCCGTCACCAAACAGACCATCATTGGTCCAGTCAGTCACCCATGTTCCTACAGTAGTAACAGAAATGTAGAAAACAAGGAACATTACAGCCGCAAATATAGGAAGTGCAAGAATACGGTTCGTAACTATCCTGTCTATCTTATCAGACGTCGTCAGACCGCCCTTGTTCTTTTTCTTGTAACAGCCATCCAGTACCTTTGCTATGTAATTATAACGCTCGTTTGTGATGATGCTCTCCGCATCATCATCCATCTCTGCCTCCGCAAGCTGGATATCATGCTCGATATGCTCTCTCTTTGCGGTTGGGATGTTCAGCAGCTCCAGCACCTTTTCATCGCGCTCGAATATCTTGATGGCATACCATCTCTGCTGCTCCTCGGGGATATCGTGCAGGAAAGCCTCCTCGATATGAGCGATAGCATGCTCAACGCATCCGCAGAAGCTGTGGCGCACGATGACAGGCTCATCGCTTCTTGCCGCGCTTATAGCGAGCTGTGCAGCCTCCTGTATACCATCGCCCTTAAGCGCGGATATCTCGCACACCTTGCAGCCGAGCCTTTTTCCAAGTGCCTCAATATCTATCTTATCGCCATTCTTTCTTACGACATCCATCATATTGATAGCTACCACAACAGGCAGACCTATCTCCAGCATCTGCGTGGTGAGGTACAGGTTTCTTTCCAGATTCGTACCATCTACTATATTCAGTATAGCGTCGGGACGCTCACCGATAAGGTAATTTCTCGCTACTACCTCCTCAGGAGTATAAGGCGAAAGCGAATATATACCCGGAAGATCAGTGATGATAACATCACTTTCACCCTTCATCTTGCCTTCCTTCTTCTCTACAGTAACGCCCGGCCAGTTACCCACATACTGATTTGAACCTGTCAGCGCATTGTAAAGTGTCGTCTTACCACTGTTGGGATTACCCGCCAGCGCAATTCTGATATCCATGTGTCGTCTCCTTTGTGTTAGTTTATTCTAACCCGTTGTCATTTAAATTCCGTCCGTTACAGGACGGAAGCGATCATTCTACATCTATCAGCTCAGCATCGGATTTACGCAGAGAAAGCTCATAACCGCGTACAGTTATCTCAATAGGGTCACCAAGCGGTGCTACCTTACGCACTGTTACCTGAGTGCCTCTTGTCATACCCATATCCATGATCCTGCGCTTTGTTGCACCCTCGCCGTTCAGCTTCTTTATCACAGCGCTTTTGCCTATCTTAACATCCTTTAAGGTTGCCATGAATATCACCCCCGAATATATTGTGTTAGGCTACGCTAACTTGTTTTCTGTTTTTTAAAGTTAGAACTCGCTAACTTCATATATATGATACCTTATTTTCATGTAAAAGTCAAGTATCTGCATAACTTTTTTCGTGTTTTCAAAGTTTTTCTACGATTTGAGTTAGTTATGACTATTTCAAGAAAATATTTTGGTTAGTTTTCACAAACCGATATAATATCATATTTCCTTAGCAGACGCTAATACTAATGCCGAGGTGAAATAAAATGGCAAAACAAGGTATGAAACGACCTGATTACACCCACACGCAGCCTAAAAATGATATTGCTCCCGTTCCAGAGATACAGGGCAAGGCAAAACATACAAAGCAGCGTGCAAACCCAATAATTGCAGGTACAAACCCTCCTGCGCAGAAAGTCTGGCACACAGAACGACCAATATCCGAGAACATCTACCCTGCGATAGATACAGACCTCGCACGGGATAATATAGAGAACGACTTGACAGCCGCAGACGCGCAGGATCTATAAGCATCAAAAACGCGCTGACGTTGATTCGCCAGCGCGTTTTATTTACTTGATATAGTCTTTTAATGCCGCAATAAGCGCGTCTATCTCCTCATCCGTACCCACAGTGATACGCAGGCGGTTATCTATCCTCGGCTTGGAGAAGTATCGTACATAGATATCGCGCATCTTGAGATATTCACAGATATCCTTTGCACGATAATCCTTATGCTCAGCAAAAACGAAGTTCGCGCAGCTATCGGGAAGCTCAAAACCCATTGCTCTCAGCTCTTTCGTGAGCCTGTCACGGGTAGCGATCACCTTTGCAAGCGTTGCACGGAAATACTCCTCATTTTTTACTGAAGCTACACCTGCTTCGATAGCAACCATGTCCATAGGATAGGAATTGTAGCTGTCCTTGGCTGCATAAAGGGCGGAGATTATCTCCTTGTTACCGAATGCACAGCCTATTCTCATGCCAGCCATGGAGCGGCTCTTGGAGAAAGTCTGAGTAACTACAAGGTTTTCGTACTCGGAAAGAAGCGGAACAGCGCTCTCGCCGCCGAAATCCACATACGCCTCATCAACTATTACAACGCTGTCCTGATTAGCGTCCAGTATCTCGCGGATGAAATCAAGTCCGCGCGCAATACTTGTAGGCGCATTGGGATTTGCTATTACAACACCGCCATTAGGACGCTTGTAGTCAGCCGCATTTATATTGAAGCTTTCATCCACAGGGATAGTCTCAAACGGGATACGCAGCATATCGCACCATACAGGATAGAACGAATATGTTATATCAGGATAGATAACAGGCTTATCCGAATTGAAAAACGCGCGGAAGCACAGCGCCAGAACATCATCCGAGCCGTTTCCCACGAACACGTTCTCTCGTGTAAGCCCCACACGCTCAGCAATAGCCGAAGCAAGAGGCTTTGCATCCGCATCGGGGTACTTTTTCAGCGCCCCGCCGTTGAACTTAGATATTACATCCAGCACCTCAGGCGCAGGAGGATAGGGATTTTCGTTGGCGTTCAGCTTGATAAAATCAGTTTTATTGGGCTGTTCACCTGCCACATAAGGCTCTATCTTGATCAGATTGTCTCTCCAGCTCATTTTGTTCTCCTTTGATATGTCATATAATTCCGAACAAAGTCATTGCAATGCCGTTTATCGCAAAATTAGCTCCCATGTGTATCAGCCATGAGATATACAGATTACCATAGCGCTCGTTGAAGAAATTGAAAATACATCCGCCAACCACAAGACCCACCAGCGCCACAGCAACTAATGGCGGCTCAAAAGCCACCCACATCATAGCCACATGATACAGCGCAAAGGTCAGCGAGCTGAAGATGTACGCTCCCTTTCGGGATATGTACTGCTGTAATTTCAGACAAGCAAAGCCACGGAAAAAGAACTCCTCCAAGAAAGAATTGAAGAAAGATATGTACAGCGCCACTGCTACGAAATTATCCTTATCGATACCCATGGACTCCTCAAGATTTCCCGTTATCTGAGAAAAATCAAAGAAGCGTCCAATCAACAGATACGCGCCAACTATCACCGCAAACACTCCGAAGCCCCACAGAAGAGCCTCTATGATACCCTTTGCTCCGCCGCTTATACGGAACAGGCTCTTCAGCTCCAGTTCCTTGTTGACAAACAGTCCATACAGCACGGGCATACCTGCAAACAACGTCACCTTTACCGCGGATTTAACTATGTAAGGCGGCTGGATGATAAGATCTATCACCGTTATCGCAATAACGCCAATAATGACAATTATCATCATTATGAGCGCTTGCCTCCTGCCGAGAGATTTCTTCTCCATAACAGCTCCTTTTGCATAAACAAAAAGACGGACAGCATGGCGCCGTCCGTCCGTTCTGGTTAAATTACGGAATTACTCTGCGTCGCCCTCATCATCAAGCTCAAACTCGAGATGCTGACCGCAGTTGGGGCAATCCATAGAGCCGGCAGCAGCCTGCTCGTAATCGAAGCGGATGGTGTTGCTGCAAGCAGGGCAGGTGGTCTCGTACAGCTCGTCGAGATCATCTGCAAATTCGTCCTCATCGTCGTAATCATCATCGTCATCATCGATATCGTATACGATGTCCTCAAGGTCAGCAACGCTCTCCTCCATATCGGTCATAACGTCTGCGATATCATTGAGCTCATCATCAACCTCACTGAGGTTTTCTGCGATGTCGGAAAGGACATCAAGCATTGCGGCAATGATCTTGCCCTCTTTTGTGGAATCGTCAAGGGAAAGACCCTCTGCGAGACCCTTGATGTAGGAAACCTTTTCACCGATAGTCATAATTTATCGTTCCTTTCCAAGATTGATCAAACGGAATTACTTTACACGCTCCATGTATTCGCCAGTTCTGGTATCGATACGGATGATCTCACCGTTGTCGATGAACAGAGGAACACGGATCTCTGCGCCTGTCTCAAGAGTAGCGGGCTTTGTAGCGTTTGTAGCTGTGTTGCCAGCGAAGCCGGGATCTGTCTGTGTGATCTGCAGCTCAACGAAGTTGGGGGGCTCTACGCCGAAAACGTTGCCCTTGTAGGAAAGAACCTTACATACCATGTTCTCCTTAACGAACTTGAAAGCATCGCCCAGATCAGCCTTGTTAACGGGGATCTGCTCATAGGTCTCGGGATCCATGAAGTAGTAGAGATCGCCATCGGAATATGTGTACTCCATATCCTTTCTCTCAACGTAAGCTGTGGGGAACTTTGCGGAAGGGTTGTATGTCTTTTCTACAACGGAGCCTGTAATAACGTTTCTTACCTTAGTTCTAACGAACGCTGCACCTTTACCGGGCTTAACGTGCTGGAACTCGATGATCTGCATTACATTGCCCTCTTCTTCAAAGGTCATGCCATTTCTGAAATCTCCTGCTGTTACCATAGTAGGAACCTCCAAATTTTTTTGTTATTAATACGAACAGCGGCACAAGACCGCTATTCTATACATCCTTTATATTTTACCCTATATTGCAGAATTTTTCAAGCCCTTTTTATAAAAAAACATAAAAATTCTGCATATTTTATATTCTTATAAGCTTTTTAGTGGTGATCGTAAGGTTTTCGCAGCCATTTTCAGTGACAAGCACCATATCCTCAATACGAACACCGTACTTTCCTGAGATATATGCACCGGGCTCCACTGTAACTATCATGCCCTCGTGCAGCATTGATGTGCTCTTGCGTGAGAGCGTAGGCGCTTCGTGTATCTCCAGACCAACACCGTGTCCCAGCCCGTGGCCGAAATACTTATCGTATCCGCCCCATCCCTGAAGCGTGCTTCTTGCAACACTGTCCACGACCTTGCCGCCGATATCCGCACGGATAGCCTTTAATCCGTCCAGATTTGCATAGAACACCGCGTTATACAGCTCCTCCATCTCGGGGGTAGGCTCACCGATAACAAGAGTTCTCGTCATATCCGAGTGGTATCCATCAACCACTGCACCGAAATCCAGTGTCAGGAACTCGCCATCCTGCAGCGGTTTATCTGTAGGCACTGCATGGGGAGAAGCGGAATTGATTCCCGAAGCAGCTATAGTTTCAAACGAAAGATCATCAGCACCGCAATCCATCATGTAATAGTTCAGCAGTGCCGCCACCTGCTTTTCTGTCATGCCCTTGCGCATACGCTCAAGCAAACGCTCAAAAGCAGCCTCCGCAATACGCTGAGCCTTGATGATGAGCTCCACCTCATCCCTGCTCTTTATCACACGCATACCGCTGATCTTGTCAGAGAGCCACGAACTGTTGTCAAGCTCCGCATAGAACAGCTTTTCCTTGTACTCCTCAAACTCACGCAGGGTCATGTAGGCATTCTCCACCGAAAGCTTACGGATGTTATGCTTTATCATCAGATCCATAAGCTGGGAGCGCATATCCTCCATAAGGATGACAGCGCAATCCGTAACACGCTCACACGCCTTATCATAGTAGCGGGAATCTATGATAAGATAGGACTGCTCCTTAGTGACAAGAATAACACCTGCCGAGCTCTTGAAGCCGCAGAAATAACGGCGGCTTACATCGGATGTTATCAGCGCACCGTGGTTTTCATCAGAAAGCAGCTCTGAAAGCCTCGCAATATTATTCATGAGCCGCACCGAGCTTATTGTTCAGCGCATACAGACCAAGAATGTAGCTGTACTTGCCAAAGCCTGCAATGCTGCCGCAGCAAACAGGAGCAATAACCGAATTCTTTCTGAACTCATCGCGGCTGTTCACATTGGAAAGGTGCACCTCCACAACAGGTATCTTAATTGCGGAGATAGCGTCGCGGATAGCATAGCTGTAATGAGTATACGCACCTGCGTTGAGTACAACACCTACGCAGTCAACACGTGCTTCATGCAGGCGATCTATAATGCCGCCCTCAGAATTGCTCTGGAAGAATGTAACATCATAGCCGAGCTCTCTTGCCGCTTCATATATCTCATCGTTGATGGATTTTAAGGTATCGCAGCCGTAAATACCAGGCTCGCGCTCTCCCAGCAGATTGAGATTAGGTCCGTTAAGAACAAGTATCTTCATATATACCTCCCAAATTTATCACAAGGATTCATAATAGCGTTTCATTTCAGCTGCATCCTCGGCCTGTGTACCGTCAGATTCGCAGATTATCGACGGAGCAAGCTTTCTTGCATACAGCTCCTCCATAAGCGGTCTGTAATCAGGACCCCATGTGGTGTCCGCAAAGGTCACATGCCGCTTTTCTCCGCCTGTTGTAAATTCAATACGGCTGAAATGGATGTGCATATTTGAAAGACGCTCATGTCCCAGCTTGTGCTCGATATAATCAAGTATCCGTGCGTAGTCCTCACGATTCTGTATGCCGCCGAGCGTTCTCGCATTGAGATGTCCGAAATCCACACAGGGCAGGAAGCGTTCATCCACGCCGCACAGCTCCACGACTTCCTCGAGAGTACCAAGCTGATTTATCTTGCCCATCGTTTCGGGGCAGATAATGATATCGGAAAGTCCCGCTTCATCCAGTGCCACCTGAGCTCTTTTCAGTGTATCGAACGCAAGGGCGGTAGCTTCTTCTCTGCTCATCTTAGAACAAGAGCCCGAGTGCACCACTATCTTTCTTGCGCCGACTGTTGCAGCCGCATGCGCTGACTGCAGGATATAATCCACGCTCTTCAGCCGAGTTTCCTCCTCCACAGAAGAAAGAGAAATGAAATACGGCGCGTGAAGAGTAACGTTGATAGAATTCTCCGTTGCCAGATCTTTCATCATCGAAACTGTATTTGCACTGAGCCTTACTCCTCTGCCGCACTCTATCTCATAGCCGTTAAGACCCATGCCGCTGAGATATTCAGGCAGATCCTGCGGAAACTTGCGCTTGCCCCAGCTGAGCGAATTGCCGCCGGGTCCGAATGTAATACCCATCACTTTACCTCCAGCTTGGAATAATCACGATGAAACACCATAGCCTCTATCTTGCGCTTAAGGCGGAAAGTCCATGTCTTTTCAAGGTGGAACGGCTCTACAAGTATAGTCCGAACTCCCGAAAACTTGCCTGCCAGCACATCAGTGAATATCTGATCGCCGATGACAACACAGTCACGGCGTTTTACTCCCATAGCTTTCACCGCACGCCAAATTCCGAATGGCAGCGGCTTTGCTCCGTTAGCGGTAAACGGAAGCCCCAGCTTTGCCGCCAGAGGCGCTACGCGCTTATTTGTATTGTTGGATACCACGCGCATTCTGATCCCTGCGGCGCGCATCTTGTCCAGCCACTCGGTCACACCCTCCTCGGGGATAGGGTTTCCGTGCATGGAAAGGGTATTGTCAAGATCCAGCACCATTGCGGTGATGTTGTTTTCTCTGAGGAAATCCTCATCAATGGCAAGAACATTTTTCAACCAGAATCTGGGCTTAAACAGCATAAGTCCTCCATCATGTATATTTATTGATCCTGTAAAGCAGCTTTTTCTTTGCTTTCACTTCATTCTTATTATTCTTATCAGTGAGTATCTTTATATCAATTCTGATGATATCATCAGAGCATTGTTCAGCATAAACATAATTTGCCGCTGTTGCGTACTTCGGTTTAAGCGCTTCGGGACGGAATTTATCCCTTATCGTTTCGTAGAATTCCGCGCCTACCTCGCTTGCCGTATTTATCTCTATCCGTATATGATTTACGATGAGCACATCGCTTTCGAGCGTTTCATTCTCCAGCTTATAGCCCTTGACCATACCTATATCACGGTAGACATAATGCTTTGTTACTTCTTCCCGTTCCTTTTTCTTCATGAACGCCTCCGCATTGCGACAGATATGAATTAAAGCGGACAGATACCTGCCCGCTTCAACCATTTGTTTTTAAGTAGCAATTGCCGATTCTAAAATCAGAACTTGCGCTTGCGAGCAGCCTCAGACTTCTTCTTACGCTTTACCGAAGGCTTCTCGTAATGCTCTCTCTTACGAACCTCAGCGAGAACGCCGTCTCTAGCGCAAGAACGCTTGAAACGCTTCAGAGCAGTATCAAGAGACTCATTTTTGTTCAGACGAACTTCTGCCATCTATATCCCTCCCTTTGCCACAAGGCATAGGTTATCTACAAAAAAGTAGTTATACAAAAAGTATATGTTTTATTATACATCACATACACAAATTTGTCAAGTGGTTATCACGATTTTTATAGAAAATTTTTCTTGTTTTCTATCAGTCGATCACAAGATCGCTGATATCAACAGGTGTTCCGTCAGCCCAGAGATGCTCCAGCTGATAGAAATCACGCTCGGATTCAAGGAACACATGAACGATAACATCGATATAATCAAGGCATATCCAAGTCTTGCTCTGGTAGCCCTCGATGCTCTTGGGCTTAACGCCTCTCTCGCCGAGCTGGTACTCCACCTCATCCGCAAGTGCCTTTACCTGTGTGGTACTGGTTGCGGAAGCGATAACAAAGTAATTCGCAAGGATTGTGAGATCGTCTACCTTGAGAACCTTTATATCCTTAGCTTTCTTGGAATCCAGCGCCTTAACGGCTACTTCATATTCTTCTCTGTCTGTCATAAGCTTAGTTTCTCCTTATTGAACTGCATATAGTAATTGTATGCCTCAGTGGTGTAGCGCGGAAGCATTCCGCACTTTTTGCACACGCTCTCTATGTTGTATATAAGTGCTACGGACATCGCAATATTTATATCATCATAGCATATCTTTCTGAATTTGTCAACGTCCTTGTAGTCCCTGTCCTCGGATATCATATCACCCAGATACACTATCTTCTGGAGCAGAGTAAGGCCTGCATTTCCTATCGTATGGAAGCGTATCGCACCGATGATCTCCTCATCCTCCAGCTTCAGCTCGTCACGCACATAAGCCGCACCTGCTACCGCATGCCATAGAGCAGGCGTGTCACACTCGGCAGCATCAGGAGCTAAGCCGCTGTTCACTGTCATCTCACGCTGAAGCTCCTTGCTCTCCTCTTTCATGACATCATGCAGAAGCCCCGCAAGATAGCAGCGCTTCTTATCCGCGCCGTTGCGCTCCGCCAGATCATAGCAAGCCTCTGCCACATTCATGCTGTGATTGAAGCGCTTTTTTGAAAGCCGTTCCTTTATGAGCTTTTCGTATGCGTCAAATTCCTCGTATCTGCTCAAAGATCAGCCCTCCCGATAAAGTCCGCTCTGCGCGATGTACTCAGCGACGCCGTCCGGCACAAGATCTGATATATCCCCGCCCCTTGCCGCTTTTTCGCGTATCTCGGTAGAGGATATCTCGATAGCCTGAGTCGGCAGCACTTTTATACGTCCCATCTCATTGGCAAACTCCATCATATCCACAAGGCTGTCATTGTCGCGTGCCACTGCACACACCTTGGTCTCCTTGAGGATGGACTCATACTTATACCACTTATCAAAACTGAACAGCATATCTCCGCCGATGAGCAGGAAGAACTGATCCTCAGGATACAGCGACTTCAGCTCACGGATGGTGTTGATAGTAAAGCTCTTTCCGCCGAGCTTCACCTCGATATCGCTTATCTCCGCACCCTCTATATGGCCAAAGGCGCGGCGGCACATTTCAGCTCTGTCCTCAAACGGAGCCAGCTTTGTTTTCTTATGGGGCGAATCATATGTGGGGATTATCAGCAGTCTTTTCAGCTTGAGCTGCTTCACCGCTTCCTCTGCGAGCCTTACATGGCCTTTATGCACAGGGTTGAAAGCTCCACCGAATATACCTGTCTTAATCAAGCTCTATCACCCTCTTCTTCGGGTCCTTGCTTCTTCTCCAAAGCACGAACTTACGTCCGATGACCTGTACCACATCAGCGTTAAGCTGCTGTGCTATCTCGTCCGCTGCCTCTCTTGCGGTGTATTCGCAGTTCTCCTGCACGCCCACCTTGATAAGCTCGCGGCTCTCCAGAACATCGTCAAGCTGCTTTACCAGCTCCTCTCCGATACCGTTCTTTCCTACGAAAAATATTGCATTGTAGCCCTGCGCGATAGAGCGCAGATGTGCTCTCTGTTTACTTGTAAGCATCAGTTAAATTTCTCCTTAAGTATATCGCTAAGCTGTTCGAAAGCTCTGGCACGGTGACTGATCCTGTTCTTCTCATCCTCACCGATGGTAGCCATGCTCTCATCCTCATTCAGCATAAATATAGGATCGTAGCCAAAGCCGTTGTCACCTATCATTTCATCGCCTATGTAGCCCTCTACCGTACCATTCACGTTGAATTCCTCTTCCTCGTTGTAAATGAAGTAGATGGAGCACACAAAACGTGCCTCCCTGAGTGAACGGTCAACGCCGTGCATCTCATCAAGCACTTTCTGACAACGCTCCTTGTCGGTAGCGTTCTCTCCCGCATAGCGCGCGGAATAGATACCGGGTGCACCATTGAGAAAGTCTATCTCAAGACCGCTGTCGTCAGCGATGGTAGGAAGTCCCGTAGCCTCGAAGACTGCGCGTGCCTTGATGTGCGCGTTCTCCTGGAACGTCTCGCCGTCCTCGATTATCTCATCTGTAAAGCCTGCCTGACGCATGGATATCACATCAAATCCAAAAGGCTCAAGCAGCTTTCCGAATTCACGGAGCTTGCCCTGGTTATTTGTTGCGATTATCAGCTGCTGTCGCATGTCGCCCTCTGTTACGGCACATCCGTGTGCCGCTTTGGGGCGACCGCTACAGCATCCGTGCTGTCGGTCAGGCATACTCGCGGCAGGTTTGTCTTCGGCAGAAATATTATGCTGTATCATATTATATCCTTTCACAAATATATTATCTGTTTTCTCAAACTCTTATTCAAAGAGTGCGTTTACATAATCCTCGGGAATAAAGGGCTGAAGATCATCGATCTTCTCTCCCACACCAACGAGCTTAACGGGAATACCCAGCTCATTCTTTATCGGGATGATGATACCGCCCTTTGCAGTACCGTCAAGCTTCGTAAGCGCAATACCCGTGATCTCCGCTGTTTCACTGAACAGCTTAGCCTGATTAACGGCGTTCTGTCCTGTGGTGGCGTCAAGTACGAGCAGGGTCTCTATCTTCGCATCAGGCAGCTCTCTTGTGATAACTCTCGCTATCTTTTTAAGCTCCTCCATAAGGTGCTTTTTATTGTGCAGACGTCCTGCCGTATCACACAGCACCACATCCGCATTTCTTGCCTTGGCTGCACATATAGCGTCAAATACGACTGCCGCAGGATCGCTGCCCTCGGAGTGCTTTACTATATCCACTCCCGCACGGTCCGTCCAGACATTTAGCTGATCTATCGCCGCCGCACGGAACGTATCCGCTGCCGCCACTATTACTTTCTTTCCCTGTGCTTTCAGGTTAGCGGAAAGCTTGCCGATAGTGGTCGTCTTGCCTGCGCCGTTTACGCCTATCACCATGATAACAGAGGGTCTGGACGAAAGATCCAGCTCATTACCGCCTGTCAGCATTTCTGCGATTATATCCTTCAGCAGCTGCTTCACATCATTCGGATCTGTTGCACCTGTACGCTTTACAGCGGCTCTAAGCTGATCGCAGATATCCATAGATGTCTCCGCTCCGATATCGGAAAGGATGAGCATCTCCTCAAGCTCCTCGAAAAAGTCCTCGTCTATCTTCGTGAAGCTGTTCATCAGCAGCTCTATCCTGCCAAGGAAACCATCCTTGGTCTTTTTCAGACCATTCTTCAGCTTTTCAAAAAAGCCTATCTTTCGTTCAGGCTGTTCCTCGTCCGCTTCCTGCTCTGCAGCTTCTTCGGTCTCCTCTGCCGTATCATCGGCAGGCTCGTCCTCAGGAAGCGCTTCTTCCTCAACGGTCGCATTCTCCTCTGTTATGGGAGCGTCCTCAACCTCAGGAGCATCCTCATCGGCAAGCTCCTCGGCGGTCATTTCCTCGGGAAGCTGTTCCAGCTCCTCGGTATCTTCCTGCTTTTTCTTCTTGAATCTATCAAAAAGCCCCATATTACCTCCATGTTACTTGAGTTCTACATCCAGCTCGTCGGTGAGCTCACGGCGCAGAAGTCTGGAAACACCCTTCTCCTGCATAAATACACCGTAAAGCACGTCACAGCCCTCGATAGTACCTCTTCTGTGGGTAATGACCATAAGCTGTGTCTGCTTTGCAAACTGGTTCAGATATGTAATGTACTTGTCAACATTAACATCGTCAAGCGCCGCGTCCACCTCGTCCAGCATACAGAAAGGTGTGGGACGATGCTTGAGTATCGCAAGATAAATTGTGATGGCCACCATCGTCTGCTCGCCGCCCGAAAGAGATATCAGGTTCTTTATTACCTTACCGGGAGGTGCAGCGTTTATCTCGATTCCCGAATTAAGCACATCCTCAGGATCTGTAAGCTCCAGCTCCGCCTTTGCACCGTCACCGAAGATGGTAACGAATATCTCCTTGAAGTGCTTGTTGATATCCTCAAAGCTGTGCAGGAAACGCGTCTTGATATCCGCTGTCAGCTGCTCTATCAGTTTTTCAAGCTCTGCCTTGGATCTTTCGATATCCGCAAGCTGTGCGGTCTGGAATTCATATCTCTCGGAGACTGTGCGGTATTCCTCGATAGAATCCATATTTACGCTTCCGAGAGCGCTTATGCGCTTATTGAGCTCGGTGAGATCATTCTCAGCCGCCATCAGGTTTTCAAGCGGCTTTGCCTGCTCAACAGCCATGGAAACGGTCAGCTCATAGCGGTCATACAACAGCTTTACGATACTGTCGTAATCTCTCTGAACGCCTGCACGGCGCTCTTCAAGTCTTGCCACCTCACGGTTGAACTTTTCCTTGTTATCGGTAGCCTCACGCACATCCCTGTGCATGCTCTCAATGCTCTTTTCAAGCTGTGTAACTTCCTCAGTACAACGTGCGATATCATCCTCGTTCTCAGTGAGATCCTCTGTCTGCTGCTGGATGCTGAGCTTCACGCGCTCTATCTCAAGGCGGATGTCATTATCCTGACTATCCAGCTTCTCCATTGCCTCTCTGAAGCCACCGCTGTTCTCAAACAGCATTCTGCGGTTATTCTCAACAGCACGTATCTCTCCGCGGAAAGCGTCTATATCCTTTCCTGCAGTTATCTCATCGATATTTATCTGAGATATCTCATCAGAAAGCGCCCTGATGCTCTGTGCAGCGGTGTCACGCTCCGTTCCCGAAGCGGATAACTGCTCTTCAAGCAGTGCTATCTTATTATCTGTTTCAACAACAACAGCATCGTTTTCGGATACTATCTTCTTCTGCTGCTCTATCTGCATATCGAAACGCTGTACAGTGAGCTTTGCGGTCTCTCCCTGCTGCGAAAGCTGTGAGATAAGGCTGTCCAGACGTGAGATATCCGCGTTGATACGGATCTCCTCATTGTCAAGATCACGCAGCTCGTCCTGCATACCCTCCATCTCGATGGTGAACTTCGCACTCTCTGCCTGATACTGACGGAACGCCTCGCTCTTTTCGTTCTGGGACTGGCGCAGCTTTGTTATCTCGCTGTAAAGGGTCTCTATCTCCTGCTTACGGGAGATGATACCTCCTGCGCTTACCTTACTACCACCCGTAAACGAACCGCCTGCATTTACCACCTGACCATCAAGTGTTACTATACGGAACTTGTTGCCGTAGCGCTTTCCGATATAAGCGGCAGTATCGATATCGTCAACTACTGCGGTCGTTCCGAGAAGATACTTCACTATCTCGCTGTATTCATCATCATACTGTACAAGCTCGCTTGCAATGCCCTCAAAGCCATCCTCCATATCAAGACGCGGCTCGTTGAGGGAACGACCCTTTATACTCGTAAGCGGAAGCATGGTAGCACGGCCCGCATTGGTCTCCTTGAGGAAACGGATACAGCGCTTTGCTGTTTCCTCGTTATCTACGATTATATGCTGCATAACAGGCTGGAGCACCGTTTCAATAGCTGTAACGTAACGCTCCTCCACACCGATTATATATGCAACTATGCCGTGGATACCTCCGATACGTCCCGATTTGGACGCTCTCAGGATATCCTTTACGCTGCGGTAGTAGCCCTCCATGCTGTTTTCCACATCACGGAGGACGTTATATCTCTGCTGCTTGCTGCCAAGCTCACGCTCGACCTCTTCAAGAGCTTCCTTAGCTTCGTTCATGCGGCGCTTCTTGCCATCATAAAGTCGCTCATAGCCTGCCAGCTTATTCTTGGTATCCGCGCGCTTTGCAGTCACCTCGGCAAGCTGCTTTGCTGCCGCTTCCTTACCCTCGGTATACTCTTTCAGCTTCGTTTCGCTGTCATTGAGTCCCTCAAGAAAGATGCGTTTCTGCTCGCCTGCTTCATCCGCGGCACGTTCAGCCTGCGCAGAACGCACACTTGCTTCGCCTCTGTCACGGTAGCACTGAGCCAGTGCAGATTCCAGCTCGGAATAAGCCTTATCCGCCTCTGCACTCTGTCCTGCTATCTCATCCAGCTTCGACTGTACCTCACTGCGCTTTATTCCGAGTGCAGCGATCTCCTGCTCCTTTGCAGATATCTTCTGCTCTATCGCTTTAATATCATCATCGTAGCTTCGGCTGCTCTTTTCAGCGTCTGCAAGCTGCTGAGCAAGCTCTGTACGGCGCTGCTCGTTATGGCGCAGATCATTTTCAAGCACCTGAACGCTTGCACGCTTTTCAGCTATCTCATCATTTACGAACTGCTTGTTCCTGCGGAAGCGCTCCAGCTCCGCCTGTATCTTCATGCGCTTTTCAGAGGATGCCTCGATGCTGTCCTCCAGCTTCTGGATATCACGCTCGTAATGCTCGCTCTCTGCACGGTTCAGCAGCAGATCGTCATCCAGTTTTTTCAGATCATCACGGCGATTCGAGAGCCTTGCAGTGCTTACGGAGATCTCCAGCTCCTTCTTCTCTGCATAGAGCTCCGCTGCAAGAGCTGCCTTTTCAGACTGTCTTTTCAGTACAGGCAGACGCTCCTCGTCCACACGGATGATATCCTTCTGACGCGTGATGTTCTCCTCGGCATTGGCAAGCTGCTTTTCCGCTTCCTGCTTCTTATGCAGGAACAGCGATACGCCTGCCGCCTCCTCGAATATCTCACGGCGCTGTGAGCCGCGCGCATTTACTATCTCCGCCACACGACCCTGACCTACGATGGAATATCCGTCACGGCCAAGTCCTGTACCCATCAGCATCTCCTGAATATCTCTCAGACGGGACTTCTGGCCGTTGATAAGATACTCACTCTCGCCTGAACGGTACAGCTTACGGGAAATAACTACCTCATCAGCATCTATACCGAGAGTGCGGTCACAGTTATCAATGGTGAGCGCTACCTTTGCAAAGCCCATAGGCTTACGCTCCACCGTACCATGGAAGATAACATCCTCCATCTTCTCTCCGCGCAGAGTTTTAGCGCCCTGCTCTCCCATTACCCATCGCAGCGCGTCACTTATATTACTTTTTCCGTTACCGTTGCTTCCGACAACGGCAGTGGTCTTAGTGTCGAAATTCAGCACGGTCTTGTCCGCAAAGGACTTAAAGCCGTGGATCTCCAGTGACTTAAAAAACATTCGTACCTCTTACTTTTGTCAGCCTTACGGCGTGACCGTTACTTCGCACAGAGTCTGATATATTCCCCTGTGCAGGGCTTCACCGATACATTGTAGCCAAGCGCCGAAAGCTCCGCGATATTGCACCGCTTCTGCCCCGTTGCACGGCTGATATTCTTAGCATCGGTATAAACTATATAATCTCCCCTATCCATATCGGAAAGGGCTTTTTTCATATCCTCGAGAAAGATGCGGCTTTCGCATATCTCTCTGAATGCGGGATGATAAACACCGCCAAGCATGGCATGCTCCACATCCTCGCTTGCGTGCAGTCCCATGCGTATCACCGCGATGCCTGCCGCTGTGAACTCTCTCAGCAGCCTTGCACACAGCGTTACCGTCTGCTCAAAGCTGAATGTGCGGTATTCGCCGCTCTTAAAC
The DNA here is from genome assembly GCA_017465665.1 of Oscillospiraceae bacterium. Lineage (GTDB taxonomy): Bacteria > Bacillota > Clostridia > Oscillospirales > Ruminococcaceae > CAG-115. The sequence goes on from JAFTVU010000011.1 coordinate 107,352, forward strand.
AGCTCACCAAGATGCGTGCCGTCCAGTATCACTGTCGGATAGATACGCACCGTTGCAGGCTTAAGTGCAATAAACTGCTCCATTGTAGCAATAACTGCCTGCTCGCTGTCGCCGTAAAGGCCCGTCATCATCTGCAGACCAAGCTCGATACCGCTGCTTTTTATCAGCTCAGCGGCTGTGCGTACGTCCTCAGCGGTATGACCTCTGCGGTTGAGCGTAAGCACCTCGTCCGACATAGACTGAGCGCCCAGCTCTATCGCGGTCATGCCGTATCCTTTCAGAAGCAGCAGTATTTCCTCGGAAATACGATCAGGTCTTGTTGAGCAGCGTATTCCCGTATACACATCGGGATAGCGCTTCATCGCTGCATTTGCCACTGTCAGAAGCTCTTCCATATACGTCCTAGGGATAGCTGTAAAGCTGCCGCCGAAAAACGCTATTTCTGCTTTCATGGCACGATTTCTGAGATGCTCTGCTTGCTCGTCCAGCAGTGCAGCAACATCCTCGCAGCGCGGCGCTTTCTGCTCGCCCGAAATGCTTTTCTGATCGCAGAAGCTGCATTTATGCGGACATCCTATATGCGGAATAAATATAGAAATATTAGTCTGTTTCATAACCCATAAGACTGATGGCTTCCTTTGCGGCAGCCTGCTCAGCCTCCTTCTTGCTGTGACCGCTTCCCTTGCCTATGCCCTGACCATTCAGCAGCACCGTAGCATGAAAGATCTTGTGATGATTCTCTCCATCCTCCTCGGTCACCTCATACGAGATATGCTCCTCGGGATTCTGCTGGATTATCTCCTGCAGGATGGTCTTGTAATCTCCCAGCTTCACCTTGCCGCTCTTCAGAGCCTCAATGGACGGTACGAAGCGCAGAATAAAATCTCTCGCTTCCTCCATGCCGCCATCAAGATAGATAGCCGCTATAAGAGCTTCAAAAGCATCCGCTAATATCGAGCGGCGGTCACGGCCGCCTGTCATCTCCTCGCCCTTACCCAGCAGCAGATACTGACCCAGCCCGATCTTTTTTGCGAAGCTGTACAGAGAGTTCTCACATACGATGGAAGCTCGCAGCTTTGTCATGCCGCCCTCAGGCTCAGTGGTCATATTGGAGAAAAGATACTGCGAAACAGTAAGCTGCAGAACGCTGTCTCCAAGGAACTCAAGGCGCTCGTTACTGCCGTTGTTCTTTCCACCCGAATAGCTGGAGTGAGTCATAGCCTGCTCCAGCAGGGAAATATCCTTAAATTCATAGCCTATAACAGGCTGAAATTCTCTGAATTCAGGCATGTCACGCCTCTTCCTGCTCAATTTTGAGCTGTGCAATTGCCGCTGTCATCTCCTCGATAGCATTGTTCTCGACGAACATCTTAGCCTGTCTGAACGCGCCAAAGAACGCCACCGCATCCGAGCTGCCATGCGCCTTGAAAACAGGCTTTGCAGTGCCGAGCAGCGGAGAGCCGCCAATAGTCTTGTAGTCCATCTGCTTCATGAACACTCCAAGCTGCTTCTTTACGCACAGTGCGCCTATCTTTGTAAGGAGATTCGCAAAGAAGATGTTCTTCAGCGCATCCTTTACAAGAGCGCCCATGCCCTCGCACGCCTTAAGATATACGTTGCCTGTGAAGCCATCTGTTATCAGCACATCTACCGCTCCCAGCGGAACATCTCTTGCCTCAACAAAGCCTACAAAATTTATATTCGGGGTCTTTCTGAGCAGTGCCAGCGTCTGCTGTTCAAGCTCTCTGCCCTTTTCCTCCTCGGTGCCGATGTTCAGCAGACCTACACGCGGATTTGCAACGCCCATGGTCTTCTGCATGAACAGGCTGCCCATGATAGCAAACTGCTGGAGCATCTCAGGTCTTACCTCGATGTTAGCGCCGCCGTCCAGAACACAGTACTTCGCCCCGCCCTTTGCAGGCATGGGCGGAACCAAGGCTGCACGCTTTACGCCCTTTATGCGCTTGCATATCATTGTACCGCCAAGTACGATAGCTGCTGTGCTTCCTGCACTGATGACCGCATCAGCCTTGCCGTCAGCCAGATATCTGAACGCAACGCCCATGGAGGTATCAGCCTTTTCCTTGAGGATAGCACGAGGATTATCCTCCACAGATATAACTCCGCCTGCAGCGTGGACAAGCTCGATACCCTCAGGTGATATCTTCAGCTCCTCCATACGCTTTTTCAGTATCTCCTCATCGCCCGTTACAGCGACCTCGATACCCAGCTCCTTAACAGCACGAGCCGCACCCTTGAGCACCTCGTCAGGAGCGTTATCGCCGCCGAAACCGTCAATTACAATCTTCATATAAAACTCCGTTCTGCCGCACAGCGGCGACCGTCATCCGTTCAATGTCTTATCAAGATCGGCAAGCGCCCTTTCGGCGTATACCGCATATTTTTCATGCTTTTTGAGCTTTATCCCCTCTGGGAGTCTCGGAAGTATTCCCATATTGCTGCCCATCGGCTGGAAATCCGTTACACTCTCATCGCTGATATAGGCGGAAAGCGCACCCAGCATAGTGGTCACGGGGAATACCGTTGGCGTTTTGCCCTCAAGGATATCCGCCAGAGCCCTGCCTGCCACGATACCGCTTGCAGCACTCTCCACATACCCCTCAACACCCGTTATCTGTCCGCCGAAAAACACATTCTTTGAGCCTTTCAGCATGAAGTGTCTGTCCAGCAGTCTGGGGCTGTCTATAAACGTATTGCGGTGCATTACACCGTATCTCACGAACTCCGCATTTTCAAGTCCGGGGATCATAGAGAATACGCGCTTCTGCTCGCCGAATTTCAGGTTTGTCTGAAAGCCAACAAGATTGTACAACGTACCCTCTTTGTTCTCCTTGCGGAGCTGCACTGCCGCCCATGGACGTCTGCCTGTTCTGGGATCGGTAAGACCAACAGGCTTCATACAGCCGTACCGCACGCTTTCAATGCCGCGCTTTGCAAGCACCTCAACAGGCATACAGCCCTCGTATACGGTGAGCCCCGAGCTCTCTTCGGGACGGTCAAAATCCTTCAGAGGAGCTGATTCGGCAGCTACTAGCGCCTCATAAAAGGCTTCATATTCCTCTTTGTTCATCGGGCAGTTGATATAATCCGCATCGCCCTTGTCATATCTTGTCTGGAAGAAAGCCTTGCTGAAATCGATGCTCTCCGCTGTTACTATCGGGGCAGCCGCATCAAAGAAGCTCAGACCCTTTCCGCAGACCTGCTGTATCTTAGCGGCAAGCGCATCCGATGTCAGCGGACCTGTGCATATCACCGCGTTTTCCGTGGGAAATTCAGTAACCTCGCCCTCGATAACGGTGATGTTCGGATATGCTCTCACAAGCCTTGTGACCTCGTCCGAAAACTCTGTTCTGTTGACTGCAAGCGCACCGCCTGCAGGAACAGCGGTCTTTTCAGCGGCCTCAAGTATCACCGAGCCAAGCCTGCGCATCTCCTCTTTCAGAAGTCCGCAGGCGCTGTCTACTCTCGCAGCCTTCAGGGAATTGGAGCAGACAAGCTCCGCAAAACCCTGATATTTATGCGCGGGAGAATATTTCTGCGGCTTCATTTCGTAAAGCTCTACATCGAAACCGCGCTTTGCGAGCTGCACAGCCGCCTCGCAGCCTGCAAGACCCGCGCCTATAACCTTAACCGTCATGTCTTGTCCTTTGTATTATCCAGAGGACGCTCATAGGAGCAGCCCTCCTTTGCACAGTATATCTTGCCTAGCTTGCCCGTCTTCTTGAACAGTGTTCTGCCACATTCGGGGCATTTCTCTGTGATGGGCAGATCCCATGTCATGAAATTGCAGTTCTGATAATCCTCACATCCGTAGAAAGGCTTGCCCTTCTTGGATTTCTTCGCAAGCATCTTCTTGCCGCAGTTGGGGCAGCTACCGCCTGTTTCGTTCACTATCTTCTTGGTGAACTTGCACTCGGGGAAGCCTGAACATCCTAAAAACTTTCCGAACGGTCCTATCTTGATGACCATGTTCTTGCCGCATTCCTCGCAAACGATATCCGTAGGCTCATCGGGCACCTTTACACGCTTGCCCTCCATATCGGCCTCTGCCTTTTCAAGAGTCTTTGCAAATCTGCCGTAGAAGTTCTTCAGCACCTGCACCCAGTTCACGTCGCCCTTTTCTATGTTATCAAGCTCTGTTTCCATCTTTGCCGTGAACTTCACATCAACGATATTGTCAAAGTGATCCTTCAGCAGCTCGGTGATCACCTCACCGAGAGATGTGGGCTTTAACTGATTACCGCTCTCACGCTCAACGTAATGTCTGTCCAGAATGGTAGAGATAGTGGGCGCATAGGTTGAAGGACGTCCAATACCGTTCTCCTCCAGCTCCTTAATGAGCGATGCTTCGTTATATCTTGCAGGAGGCTGTGTAAAATGCTGATTGCCTGCTACTTCCTTAGCCTTCAGCTTTTCGCCCTTTGTAATAACAGGCAGTGCGCCGCCCTGCTCGCTCTCGCCGTCCTTGCTCTCCTCATACAGCTTTGTAAAGCCGTCGAACTTCACGGAATATCCGCTTGCCTTGAACAGGCAGTCGCCTGCTGTGATATCAACGGAAACCGTATCCAGCACAGCATTCTGCATCTGGCTTGCCATAAAGCGCTCCCAGATCAGCTTATACAGCTTATACTGATCGTTTGTCAGCGCAGACTTCACCTTATCGGGAGTAAGAGTAACCGTTGTGGGACGGATAGCCTCATGCGCATCCTGTGCATTGTTCTTGGAGCGATATGTTCTTGGCTTTTCGGGGAGATACTCCGCACCGAACATATCCTTTATAAGCTCTGCCGCAGCAGCCTTTGCCTCATCAGAAATACGCAGCGAGTCTGTTCTCATGTATGTGATAAGACCCACAGCGCCCATACCCGGAACTTCGATACCTTCATACAGCTCCTGTGCTGCTTTCATCGTCCTGCGCGCCTGGAAAGAGAGCTTTCTGGAAGCCTCCTGCTGCAGCGTAGATGTTGTAAAGGGAGGTGCAGGCTGCTTCTTACGCTGGGACTTCTTCAGACCCGTAACGATATAATCAACGCCCTTAAGACGTGCAAGTATATCGTTAGCCTGTGCCTCGTTGGTAAGCTCTGCCTTCTCGCCATTCACCTCTGCGAGCTTGGCAGCAAACGCTCTTTTGGATGAGGCAGCGACGAACTTCGCGTCTATGCTCCAGTATTCCTGAGATACAAAGCTGCGTATCTCGTTCTCTCTGTCAACTATAAGACGTACCGCAACAGACTGCACACGTCCTGCAGAAAGACCGCGGCGCACCTTTTTCCACAGGAACGGAGAAAGCTTATAGCCCACGATACGGTCAAGGATACGTCTTGCCTGCTGAGCATCCACCACATCATTGTCGATGCAGCGAGGATTACTCATACCGCTCTGGATACCGCTCTTGGTTATCTCGTTGAAAGTAACACGGACAGGAGCGTTCTCATCGATATTCAGCAGATGAGAAAGATGCCACGCGATAGCTTCACCCTCTCTATCAGGGTCAGTTGCGAGATATATGGTATCGCTGTTCTTTGCACGCTTTTTAAGCTCCTTGATTATCTCGGATTTATCCTTCATGTTTACATACTGCGGTGCAAAATCATTCTCGATATCAACGCCCATCTTGGACTTTGGCAGATCGATTATATGACCTGTGGATGCAATAACATCGTATCCGTCACCGAGATATTTCTTTACTGTTTTTGCCTTGGAAGGCGACTCTAATATTACAAGATCAGCCACTTGTTATCCCCCAGATTTCTTATTTTTTGCCTTTATACCTATCCATTGGTAAGCATCGCAAAGCCGAAAGTGTCGGCTTCGGGTTTTGCGATGCTTTCTGCTTCCCTGCAGAAAGTCATTCTTGCTGTCAAGCCTTTGACAGCTCCCATATCATCACAGTTGCAGCTGCTGCCGCATTGAGTGATTCAGCTCCCGTTATCGGAATATACAGACCGCCTGTGCAGGCTGTCTTGGTTTCCTCCGTGATACCGCTGCCTTCGCTTCCGATGGCAACAGCCGCCTTTTCTCCGAAACGGATATCACCCAGCTTCTGAGCGCTTTCATCCAGCATAGAGCCATACACATCATATCCGTTTTCTCTGAGCGAGCGTATCATATCAGGCACGCTGCCTATCACACACGGAAGTCTGAAAACGCTGCCCATCGAAGCTCTCAACACCTTTGGCGAAAAAACATCCGCGCACTTCGGTGAAAGTATCACACCTTTGATGCCAAACGCCTCCGCCGTGCGGATTATAGTACCCACATTGCCGGGATCCTGTACTCCGTCAAGGATCACAAGCCTGCCATCAGGCAGCTCTGTGCAGGCCTTTCGGCGCACCTCAGCAAACAGCCCCTGCGGCGCCTTTGTATCGGAAATATATTCCGCTATATCCTGAGATATTACAGCCGAGCTTTCAGCCGCGGCAACCAGCTTTTCTACTGCCTGAGGATATTTTTCCCGCGCTTTTTCTGTAAAAAGCACTGTTATTATCTCCAGACCGCAGCCGACTGCCTCACCGCAGAGATGATCGCCCTCTATAACGAAAACACCCTGTTCATCTCTCAGCTTCTTGTCTTTTGCAAGCTCTCTGAAACGTCGGACAGTGTCATTTTTTCTGGATGTAAGCTCCATCCGAATATACCCCCTACATAGCGAAAAATCTCACGCCCTGAATTCAAGACGTGAGATATATCACGATTAAAGTGCAGCCTTAGCCTTCTCAGTCAGTGCTGTGAAGCCTGCAGCGTCATTGATTGCGATCTCGGAGAGCATCTTTCTGTTCAGAGTGATGCCTGCCTTCTTCAGACCGTTCATAAATGTAGAGTAGTTCATGCCGTTAGCCTTGCAGCCTGCGGAGATTCTGGTGATCCAGAGTCTTCTGAAATCTCTCTTCTTCAGCTTTCTGCCAACGTATGCATACTGACCGGACTTCATTACAGCTTCCTTAGCAGTCTTGAACAGTCTGCTCTTACCGCCCCAGTAGCCCTTTGCCAGCTTTAATGTCTTATTTCTTCTCTTACGAGTAGCGAGTGCGCCCTTAATGCGTGCCATGTTACATTACCTCCTAGTTTTTTCTGCGGAAACGCTTATTCCGCGTCGTTCTTACGCGTTATTCTTATTTGTACGGAATAAGGCTCTTTACTGCAGCTACGTTGGTAACGTCTGCATATGCGCCTGCTCTTAATCCTCTTTTACGCTTTGTGGTCTTCTTGGTAAGGATGTGGCGCTTACCGCAGTGTGCCATCTTAACCTTACCTGTCTTTGTCAGCTTGAAACGCTTCTTAGCTCCGCTGTGTGTCTTGATCTTAGGCATTTTTGTATCCTCCTTGAGATTTTCTTTTAAAGTGCGCCTTGGCGCTTATCACTTCTTGGGGCTGAGCACTACTGCGTAGTTCTTGCCCTCAAGCTTTGACGGCTTTTCGGAACCGCCGTACTCCGACACGGCATCCATGAATCTCTTCATCAATTCTTCGCTGAGGTTCATGTGAGACATTTCTCTCGCACGTCTGAAGCGGATGGTGACCTTAACCTTGTCACCGTTCTGAAGAAACTTGATGCAGTTCTTAACCTTGATGTTGAAATCATTGGTATCGATGTTAAGGGACATCTTGATCTCCTTGACCTCAGCCTGCTTCTGATTCTTCTTGGCTTCCTTTTCCCTCTTTGTCTGCTCGAAACGGTATTTGCCGTAATCCATTATGCGGCATACCGGAGGATTTGCTGTAGGAGCGATGAGCACCAGATCGAGATCAGCCTCGATAGCCTTTTCAAGCGCGTCAGCCGTAGCCATAATGCCAAGCTGCTCGCCGTCCTCTCCGATAACTCTTACTTCCTTTTCACGGATCTCCTCATTGATGAGCTGTTCTTTCGTGCCGATTGTGAAGCACCGCCTTTCCATTTAAAATCATCATTGCTTTCAGGAAATAAAATAAGCGCGAGTACACACTACTCACGCTTAACAGAAATGCCCTGAGGCTGTATTCACATTAAGATTACCGCGCCTGACGAAATAAATGTCGGCGGGTGAGAGTGTGGTGGCTCTTCTTTATTACTCGATAATTATACAACATCCAAAACGATTTGTCAAGGGTTTTTGAAAATATTTTTCAATTATCTGTACAATTGCGTAAAAATATGCTAAAATATGCTTGATATCAAAGAAAGGAGATGATATGATGGCACGATCAGGCCCCTTTTATATTCCGCGAAGAGTATATGAATTACTGAAATGCATATACAAGGAACGCATCACCGTCATATCAGCCCCCGACGGCTACGGAAAGAGCGGCACGACAAAGGAATTTGTGCGGCGCTCAAGGAAAGAGGGCTTCTCCTGCCGCTTCGTGACAGACGCCGAAAACGCCAACGATTGCTTCAACAGGGTCAGCAGCATGATCCTCGGACACGAGGAGCCTATCCCCACCACCGCTTCGGATTTTAACCGTATACAGCGCCTTTTCAGTCTAGCAAAGCAGGATAAGGAGCTTGTGATCATACTGGATTGTGCAGGAGGCACGGATATGCTTCTGGGCAATCTTTACTGTACATGGCTCTTTCTGCGGCATTCTCCTGCTCATATCGTACTTGTAGCACCCGAGCTCTCCTACTTCCACAAAATGCTCACGGACAGCAGCTTTATCACTTCAATCACCGAAAAGGAGCTTGCACTGAACGCCAACGAGATAGGAGAGATGTTCGATCTTTTCAGCGTCAGCTGCAGCGATCCCGCAGAGATGCGCCGCCGCACCAACGGCGAGATAGTCAAGCTCAGGCTATGTATACTGCTTATGCAGCAGGGCATTGAAATAAGCTCCTACGATCTGTGCGACCTGATGAGATCAGCCATCGTTGACCGTCTCGACAGAGAGCAGCTGTTTGCGGCAATGTGCGCCGCAGCCATCAACAGCATCGACACTGTAACACTGAATATGCTTCGCGCCGAGCCTGCCCTGTGCAGCTATTTCGGTGAGAATGCTATAACAGAGCACAATATTTTCAGCTCCATACGTTATATAGCCTCTGCGATACCTATGATCCGCCTCAACGAGCGCACCCACAGCTGGACTGCCCACACCAGCTTCAAACGCGCCGTATACCAACACTTCAACGAGCTGCCGGAGGATATCCGTTCCGCTATACACCGCTGCTCTGCCAAGGAGCAGCTGCGAAACAAGAGAAACTTCCATGCATTCTGTCAGTTTTACCTTTCGGGCGATGTCAGCGCTGCTGCAAAGCCCGTACATGACGTAACACTGTCATTCGATCTGCTTATGAAAAGCAAGGATTTCCTGCTGGATTTTGCGGAAAAATGTCCCCTTGACTGCAAGCCGATCATCCCCCGACTGCTCAGAGCGCTCTCTCTGCTGATGCTTACTCCGTACCGCGACAGGATAAGCTACCGCTTTGACGATGTTATAGAATATGTATCACGCTCAAAGAAATACAGCGCTGCCGAACGCAGAAATACTCTGTGCTATGCCAATGTACTGAGGACCTACGAAGATTTTTACCTGATCGAAAAGATGGGCAACCACATCAAGCGTGCGTACGATCTGTTTACAGGCGTTTCGATCGGAACACCGCCGTTCTATACCTGGAGTCTGTACGCGCCGTCAATATTCTGCCTTATACATCACTATCATCTTCCTATCAGGACTGAAGCCGAGCAGTTTGCGAGATATCACAGCATGTATACGGAAATGATACATCACGGCGAGCATATTCTGAGCCTGTACAATGCCGAGATATACTATTTCATCGGAGATCCCGAAAACGCGCTGCCAAGAGCTCAGGAGGTAGTTGCGTGCTGCAGTAAAGATATCCTGCTCCCCACAAGGATAGCCGCGCTCAATACTGTCGGAAAAAGTGCGCTCATGCTGGGCGAATACGAGATCTTCACAGAATGCACACAGCAGCTTGCGGATATCTGCCGAAAATACTCCTCCACAGAGCTTGCGGATATGGCATCTCTATGCATAGCACTGTTATGCTGCCTGAGAAACGGCACGGATGAAGATATCTGGAGCGTTACCTCCACCCGCGATGACGAGGTGCTGCTGAACAGATACACTGCTCCGTTCTATTTCAAGACGCGCTGCTACGCGATGCTCTCTCACCATGAATACCGTATGCTGCTGAATAAAAGAGACTACTATCTTCAGGCGTGCGAGGATGTCCGCAGCGAGACCATTGCTCTATCCATAAAGCTTTCCGCCGCAATAGCGCATCTGGAGCTTGGTGAGAGCACTCAGGCGATCTCGATCATAATAGATGTTCTGGAAACGATGGACAGTTCTGATGTTATCATGCCTGCCATTGAGCAATGTATGCTGTATCCGCTGCTGTTTGAGCTTGCACTTGAAGAGCTTCCGCGCAAATATCAGACTCTGCTTCAGCGTATACTTAATCAAAGCACACAATACCGCCGCAATATGATAGCAATAAGGACTCAGGAGCTTACAGAGCTCAACAAGCAGCGCTCCGAAACAGATATCATCTCAGCCGCACTGAACACCTCACTCGCTGCGCTGGAGCCGTACCGCAAAGAATACGAGCTTTCGGAGCAGGCGCTCACATACGCTCTTTATGCCGCAAGACGATTCACCAATGAACAGATAGCGGAAATATGCCACACCTCTGTAAACAGCGTAAAAAGCAGCCTGAAACGCACCTATGCAAAGCTTGGCATACGCTCGCGAGGACAGCTTAAGTACATCTTCCAGATACGAGAATAAAAAATATCCCCGCTGATAATGTGGATAGAAATATAGAAGAATAACCCGTGAATTTGCTCCTTCACGGGTTATTGTAGTCTTTATGTTCTTCGGATTTATATAAAAATTCATTTTTAGTCTGAATATTCTATATAAACACCATCTTCGTAATAACGCGAATAGATAGAAAATCGATTCAACGAATCATCTATCTTGTATTCATCCACATCCAGCTTCAGGTATTCCTCATATTCACGCAAGTCAACATATTCAGGATAACTAAGAAGAATATATGTTATTGTATGGTTTTTCTCATCAAGCAACGCATATTCATACTCATAATCAAAACCATCGATTGCAACATACGCCGGCAATGCATAACTTTCCTCATCGTATTTAATATCTTTCGTTATACCCTCTACCGTACATTCTATTGAAGAAATTCTCTGTACTTCAGCATCGTAATCTTCTTCATTATATGTTCCTCGTAAAATCATATATCCGTCTGTATCAAAAAATCCCGTTTTTAAACTGGATACAAATGTCGGCTCAAGCATATTGGTCGTTTCGTCAGGAAATACGAATAATTCACTGATATCACCACCATATTGTTCCAATAGCTTAGATTTATCATAATTTTCTATACCGGCTTGATTTTTAAATGGCGCACTTTCCATAACCATAACCATCCCAAGAGCCAACATAACCTTCATTATAAATGATAGTACGCATACTCCAACAATCAGTCCGACAATCAGTACAAATATCTTACATCCTTTTACGAATTTCTTTCGTTTCGCATTTTCTTCAAGTAACCCATTGGTATAAAGCGACAATATTACCATTACAACAAATGCCAGAACAGAGAATACATAACATAAAAATGTTCCGATTCCGGATTCGTAATCAAAACTTTGCAACCCCAGAACAATGGCCATCAGAACCACACCTACAAGACTGATCCGTCTGACCCAGATTAATAGCTTGCTCTTTTGTTCGACAGCATAGTCTGCCATCTTAACAGCAACCTCTTTCACTTCTTCGTTCATCATCTCGCTTTTCCTCGCTCCATCAATAATTTCTTTGATATCAACATCATAAAATTCTGCCAACTCAACAAGAATACTCAAATCAGGCATATTGCTTCCGGTTTCCCACCTGGATACCGAACGTCGGGATACATTATACTGTTCTGCCAGTTGTTCTTGAGTAAGCCCTTTTTCCTTCCGGAGATTTTTCAGAAATTCTCCGATTTTAACTTGATCCATATTTTTCTGACCTCCTTGAAAAATATTGTATCTTAAACCCATTCAAAAGTACAGGACACAAAGCGAGCAATGCCCGGTTTTATTAAATGGGACACTTAATGTCTCAATTTGTATCTATTAAGAAACCTCTTATTTATCATTAAGTTGATTATAACAAAACGTTCTGATAAAGTCAACGACACAAGTAACACAAAGCCACTTCTGATACAATATCAAAAGTGGCTTTTTCTTCTTTATGACTCTCCGACATATTATCGGAGATGGTTTGATTTATACCTGAGTATCACATTGTGAATGAAGCTTATCCATTCTTCTGATGATTCTCAGCGCGACAAACATCAACGCAAATATCAAAGCGCCGCATGCGGTCAGGACAAGACCTGTTTTCATACCTGCTGGGAAGAAATCCAGCACTATTTCATGCTCTCCCATCGGCACATTCACAGCAATAAGGGCACCATCCATAGTCGTGATGATCGGAGCTTCTTCCCCATCGATCAGCACTGTCCAGCCATCCTCCATCGGGATAGTTGTGAACAGCACACTATCCTCGGCGGCATTTACAGAAAGCTCGAGACGGTCGCCGCCTGTTCGCTCAAGAGTGGTGGCGGAGTTCTTCTCAGCCATAGCTGCGGAGAACTGCTCCATTGCCGCACTATCAACATAGTAGAACTGAGCCTCCTTGAAATAAAGAGCGCTGTCCAGCAGCTCCAGCTTTACCTCAAAGCTCTCGCCTGCACTGTAGGTGCCGAGATATTCAATGCTGTAATTCTCATACAGATAGTAGTTTCCGCGATATTCTCCGTTGATGAACAGCTTGCTCTCGCGCTCGTACACCGTCGGGAGATACATATATATCGGACCGTCTGCCTGAGCAGTCACTTCCCAGCTTATCCATGCCTCATCAGCCTCATCTTTTTTACGGTGGCTGTGATGAGCGTCAGTAGTAGTTCCGAGACGGATATTCTCGCTGTCAAATTCAAGGTCTGTAACAGGAACGAACACATCCGCCTGCTCCTCGCCCGCAAGAGCCCTTGCAAGCTCGTTCTGAAGCAGGAACGGCTGCTCCACAGGGAAATATGTCGTTTCTCCGTCATTCTCCTTTTCTGTACGGATAAGCTCCTCTTCTGAGGGCGTAATCACAAAAGGATCGATATCAAGCTCAGCCACTGCACTGTCTGCAAGATACGCAAAGCCCAGAGCATCCTCGTTTATATACGCCGAGATGCCCTGATCGCTCTCAACAGGCAGCGTATTAGTATATGGCAGTGTTTTTTCATCCTTTGCAAGAATGTACTTCACGCCGAAGATATCATCTGTCAGCACTGTTGCTCCGTCATAACGGCTGTAATGCTCACGCGATGTAAAGCCGAGATATTTCAGCAGCCTTATAGCTGTAGAGTTCAGCGTACTGGAGCTGTGGCTCATGCCATACATCTGCAGCGCTATCGGATCGTTGACGCAGCGGTGATAGGTCTTTTCCATGCGGTAGAAGCCATCATCCTGCTCGTGCACCTGCTCAGTGACCTCACGGGTATACGGAATATCCCATCTGTAGGTCTCGCGATTTGAGAATACGATATCCTCGTGCATCTGATACAGCGACATTGCGGTATTCAGCAGACACTCCAGACAAATTACGGCGCATACCGTTATCTTCATACCGCGGCTGTCAGCATACTTTCTGAACACATACGCAAGTATGCATATCACAGCCAGAACCACAAGCGGTATTGCGATAGTCAGCACTGCATCGTAAGAATAGCTGTCATTGCCGATATCCGCATACAGCAACATGGCTAGAAGTATTCCGAATGCTGCTCCGAAGCTCCTGCCGCGAACGGACTTTATACGCTCGAAAGCCTGCGCTCCGAACAGCACCAGTAAAAAGCTCACAAGGAATGAATATCTGTAAGGAAGCCAGTTCGGCATCTGACCGCCGTGCCACATCATATCCACAGGGCGGATATACATACACAGCAGCAGGAAGCCTATCAGCACACCGCCCGAGATACGCTCGCGCGCTGAAAACTTTCTGGTGAGGAAGTACAACACGGTAAAAACCAGCGCCAGAGTTCCTGCGTATAATATCGGCATACCCTCCATGCGGACGGTATCGTATGTGGTCGGAAACAGGCGGATGAATATATCCGCAATATCAAAGTTCTCATAAAGAGAATAATCAGGCTCAGTAAATTCAAATTTGCCGTTTGAAAGTGATTTGTAGACAGGAAGTATCATGAAGCAGCTCATAAGTATAGCGCTGACCGAAGCTGCGCCGTACATCAGAGTTGCACCGCAATACTGTCCGAAATACCTATTCTCACTCTTTCCCGAAGCAAGATAGTACAGAAAATACAGCGCCGAGAATATTCCTACCATGTAACCAATGTAGAAATTTGCAACAAAGATATACACAAGCGATAAAATATACAGCACGAACCTGCGCTTATCGCATATACGCTCCACACCCATAGCAACCAGCGGCAGAGCGACCAGACCATCCAGCCACATCGGGTCCATTGTCTGTACTACAAAAAAGCCGCACAGCGCATACATCACAGAGAAAAGAAGCGCCGTGATATCGGAATAACCGCGGTGCTTTTTCAGCAGGAAGCACATGGTAAGACCCGAAGCTGCAGCCTTTGCAAGCATCATCGTCATCAGGCCCTCGGTTATCCAGTTCCTGTTCCATATCCATACAAGCAGATTAAACGGGCTTGCAAGATAATAGCCTATTATTCCCGCAAATTCGCCCGAAAGATTTCTGCTCCAGCTGTAAAAGAGACTTTCCTCGCCTGCAAAAACATCGTACATATAATCGAAGTAATATACATACTGTGCGTTGAGGTCAAGCGATAATACAGAGCGATCTCCGAATGGCCATACGCCGAATATGATATATGCCACAAACAAAATAAGCGCAGGCAAAAGGAACGAAAGGAAATATGCGTAATTCCTTATCACGAACCTGTATACACTCAGCAGTATGCCGTGTATCCTCTGCGCCGCTCCGCGCTTTTCTACGACTGCCTCGCCATTCATTTATCGCAGCCACCCTTTCTGTTTTCAAGACCCACGCGCTCCGCAACGATGTAACGCGGACGTTGTTTGATCTCTTCGTATATCTTAGACATATAGAAGCCTATCACACCAATGCCGATAAGCACACATGCTCCTACGATAAGTATCAGCAGTATGACAGTGGAAAAGCCCTCCTGCGCGTTGCCGCAGAAGTAATTTATCAGCGTCTGTATACCGAGTATCACCGCAAATATGCCGAATACCACACCCACACCCGTGATAAGGTGTAGAGGAATATCAGTGAACGATGTAATGGAATTAAGCGCAAATCTGAAAAGCTTTCTGAAATTCCACTTTGTCTTGCCTGCGGCACGGGGCTTTACGTCAAACTCTATTTTTTCCGTGCTGAAGCCGACCCAGCTTGAAAGAGCGCGGAAGAATGTAAGTCGCTCGGGCATTTCATTCAGTGCGTCAATAGCCTTGCGATCAAGCAGTCTGAAATCGCTTGCGCCGTCAAGATCAATGCCCGATGAGCTCTTCATTATCTTATAAAAGCTCTTTGCAAACAGCTTATACAGCAGACCCTCTCTGCCACGGGAGGCTTTCACCGCCTCCACTACCTCCGCGCCGCTCTCCCACATACGATACATCTTTGGGATGAGCTCAGGCGGATGCTGAAGATCACAGTCGATAAGCACGGTGCAATCTCCTGTCACTGCACGAAGTCCTGCAAATATTGCGCCCTCTTTTCCGAAATTGCGCGAAAAGCGGACGCCGCGCACCCTGTGATCCACCTTTGCTACAGAGCATATCTCCGTCCATGTGTTATCCTTGGAGCCGTCGTCCACAAATACTATTTCAAATTCTATCGCAGCCTCATCCAGTATTCCCGATATCACCTGCGAGGTATTGCTGATGTTCTCCTGCTCGTTATAAGCAGGTATGATGACAGAAAGCATCCGATCATTCTCCTATTATCTTTACGATTACATCCTTTTCGCGGCAGCCGTCAAAATCGCCGTACATTATGTACTGACGCGGACCGAGCTCCAGCTTACCATCGGATATCGGGATGGTGACAGAAGCTCCCAGAAGCATCTGCTTCATGTGTGCTGCGCCTGCGGAAGTATAATCCACCTTGTATTCGGTATCCTCATGCACCACCGATTTCAGCAGCCTGCTCCAGTCAGTATAGAGATCCTCTTTATCATGCTCAAGGAAAACCGCAGAAGTGGTATGCTGTGCAATAACGATACACAGACCATCGCTTATCATACTGCGCCTAACGCACTCTTCGACTTCATAAGAAAGATTGAAAAACTGCTGTGGCTCATCCGATGTTATTGTAAGCACCTGTCTGTAATTCTTCATACTGACCTCCTGAGTCCGTTATTTTTCTTTTACTGTAAGGATACCCGTTTCCACATCCGCGCGGATAAGATTATTGCCGCCGCGGAAGCTGTACATATAGCTGCCCTCGATACTACCGCTGAGCATTGTACACTCAAAGCTGCCCGATACTGTTTCGTAGCTAAGCGCTACCGAGCTGCCCGCAGGGAATAATATCTCAGCATTGCCATAGCGAGTGGAAATACTGCTGTCCGCGACCACGCTCTCAAAATCAAGCAATATATCGCCCGAGCCGCTGGTGAGCTTCATCAATGAACGTGTATCTGTTGCAAATATCTCACCGCTCTTCGTGACAGCCGTCACAAGATCGGAATCTATACGTCCGATATAGACATCGCCTGATGAATTATATATCGTAATGCTCTTATATATCTGCCGTGGCAGATACAGCTTAAAGCCGAACTGCGATTCATCGCCTGTGAAGAATGACAGCAGAAATTCATCGCTCTCCTTTACTACAAGACGATTATCGCCTTTTAGCACAGATATCGGAACAGTGCTCTTGTATTCAAACAAAAGCTCCTCTCCGTCATACGGAATAAGCTCCACATCCGTTTTTATCATGTCAAGCTCTATGTTATCACACAGCTCGACGGTATTTCTTCCCTCATGATACTGAGCCGTACCCTTGCTGTCACGGAAGCACCACAGGCAGCCACCGAAGATCAACGAAAGCACAGCTGTTACTATCAGCCAGATATTCACAGCCCTGTTCATGCACACCATCCTCTCAGACGATCGCACACGCGCCGCACTTTAAGAAAAAGCCGTGCAATGAATATTCCCAGCTTCACTGAGCAAAGCCCCAGAAAAGCCGAAAAGCTCGCTGCAAAAAGACCGCCGAACAGCATTATGAGAGGTGAAAGCTCCGTCAGGATAAATTCGGTATCGAATACCAGCATCGCCGCTCCCAAAACAGCAAACAGCAGCCCCGAGGGTATCAGCAGCACAGCCGCTGTCAGCACCGCCAGCATCACCGCAAAAACAACAATGAACAGCAGCGCATAAGCAAGATACAGACCGCGCACCTTCAGCCTTGTCACTGCCATCCCTCCTGACCTTATCACATACCGCCGAAGCAGACACTTCGGCGGCAGATATTTCTTACTTTACCTTTGTATTCTCAACTACCTTGCCGATGCTCTCGCGGTAGTCATCCATAGCTACTACGATGGCAGCCACGTTGGACTTGTTCTCGGCAGAGCTGAACTTCATCGTCTGCACGTCAGACTTAAGCTGTGTGAAGATATCATCCACCTGCTTAACGCAGCTTGTCTGCTCCTCAATGTTATCGTACAGCTTCTCAAAGCGCTTTGTAAGATGGCTGAAGCTGTCCTGAAGCTCTGTCATGGTCTGCTCGGAGCGCTGAAGCTCTCTTGCAGAGCCTGCAAACTGCTCGGAGATGGTCTCCACCTGCTGAAGAAGCTGGCTTACCACCTCAGATACTCGGTCAGAGAAGCGGTCGGAGTTCTCGGAAAGGTTCTTCATCTCACCTGCTACTACAGCAAAGCCTGCTCCTGCGCTGCCCGCATGGGAAGCCTCTACAGAAGCGTTCAGCGAAAGCAGAGTGGTTCTGAAAGATATATCACCCAGCTGTACTGCGATGTTTGCTACCTCGTTCATCTGCTCCTTCATATCGCTCACAGCCTGACTTGTCGCCTCTATCATCTCGCTCACGTTCTTGAGCTGGCTCTGCATAGCCTCCATGTTAGTGCCGTTCTCGTTGAGGGATTCCTCGAACTTTCTCACCTGTCTGTTGAGCTCCACGATATGCTCGTTTGTGGTACGGATCTTGTCCTGAACATCGCCGCAGCTGTCTGCTACGATACCTGCGCCGCGGATGATATCCGCAGAGCCCTGTTCAAGTCCCTTTGTGCTTTCTGCGATAAGGTGAGAGGAGGAGCTGAAATCATTCTCCAGCTTCTCGCCCATCTCCTGAATGGAATCAAGAAGTCTTTCGGACTCGGCAGCCTGCTCACGCGCCATATCAATGAACGCACGACCACGCTTGATAGCAAGGAAGAACAGTATAGCAGCCAGAGTGAATATCACCAGACAAAGCAGGAACTGTGTAAGACCGCCTGCCTTTTCGGGATGGATGAGCAGCATGATGACCAGCAGCACATCAGCGGCAACGATCTGCACCTTGGTGAACTTAGGCTCCATGTACATACCCGACATACCTATAACAGCAAGGAACATGGGGAAATCATCACTGTAGCTTTCTCCGCTGAACAGTGATATAACGAAGACGAGCAATTCAAGTGCGATGGAAACAACAAACTCCTTGGTGAGATCCCTGGTCTTTCTCATCTTCATTATCCAGAGAGCTGCCGCAAATGCCAGCAAGCTGCCGCCTATAGCTATCATGCCGCCGATATTCAGCTTGATAACATTGATGAGCAGGAATGCGCCTGAAACAGCAAATGTCACTATCAGCATGATCTTATAGATCTGGTGATGTGTTATGGGGGATTTTGCCTTTTCCGCTCTCGCAGCGCGCTTTACAGCTTTCTTCTCCGCTTTAAGCGCCTTTTTCTCAGCCTTGGCTTCCATAGTTTCTGATGCCATGATGTTTTCCTCCGTTGTTTTGATTTTTATTGTATCCTCGGCGATAGCACACGTCGGGGAAAGATTTATGTTATTATAACCGCTCCAGCAGCACCACGCACTCCACATGAGTAGTCCTCGGAAAGAGATCGAATGCTCTCAGCTTCACAGCCTTGTAGCCATGCTCACCGAGCCACTTACAGTCCCTCGCCGCTGTTGCAGCATTGCAGGAGATCATCACTATACGCTCGGGCGACATCTCAACGCACGCGCTGAGAGTAGCCTCATCACAGCCCTTTCTGGGCGGATCCAGCACGATAACATCGGGCTTCAGTCCCTGCTCCGCAAGAGCCTTTGCAGCCTGTCCTGCGTCTGCACAGATGAA
Source organism: Oscillospiraceae bacterium (assembly GCA_017465665.1). Lineage (GTDB taxonomy): Bacteria > Bacillota > Clostridia > Oscillospirales > Ruminococcaceae > CAG-115. Next base: position 126,720 of record JAFTVU010000011.1, read on the forward strand.
CTCTGCATTCGCGTGACCATTACGCGCTGCGTTTGCCTTTGCATTCTCCACCGCTTCGGGAACTATCTCCGCGCCAATAACATTTTTCGACTCATTCGCCATGGAAAGTCCGATAGTACCTGCTCCGCAATACAGATCAAGCACCGTTTTTCCGCAGGGTTCGGCAAATTCCGCCGCCTGACGGTATAGATTCTCGGCAGCGGGAGTATTCACCTGATAGAACGATCTCGGAGAAAGCTCCACCGTATTTCCGCACATAGTATCGGAGATCACCGCACTGCCACAGAGAACTATCTCCTCATCACCGAGGATGACATTCGTCTTTTCCTTGTTTATGTTGAGCATTACACCCTTTATCTGCGGAAACTTACTCATTACAGACTTCGCAAGCCGTGCAAGCTCGGGAGTTTTTCTTCTCGCCACAAGGCACAGACACACCTCGCCACTGTAATGACCACGGCGCAGGAATATATGCCGCAGTACACCCTCGTGCTTGGCTTCGTTGTATATCGAAATACGCAGCGTCTTCACCTGCTCCATCACGAAAGCAGTAATATCTGCGAACTCTTTTGGCTGCAGCAGACACTCCTCCACAGGGATGACATTATGGCTGCGCTCCGAAAAAAAGCCGCAGACAGCACAGCCGTCCTTATCACGGGACAGCGGCATCTGCAGCTTGTTGCGATATCCGTACTGAGCCTCACTGCCGCAGATAGGGAGCATTTCAGGCGATAAGCCGCCTATACGGGAAAACGCGTCCCGTACAAAGCCCTCCTTTGCCGCAAGCTCGGCATTGTAATCAATATGACGGAAAGAACAGCCGCCGCATCTGCCGAACACGGGACAATCATTCTGTATCCTGTCCACTGAGGGTGTGAGCAGCTCCTCAACTCTGCCGTAGGCGTAGCTTTTCAGCACCTTTACTACCCTGCAGGAAATAATATCTCCCACCGCTGTAAAAGGCACGAACACCGCCATGCCGTCATGTCTGCCGACGCCGCTTCCCTCGTTCGTGAGTGCTGTGATCTCAAGTCTGATCACATCGTTCTTTTCCATTAAAATTCTCCTAAGCTCCTGCCCTTGAGGTAAGCATTGATAAAGCCATCAATATCACCGTCCATAACGGCATTGATATTACCGCTTTCAAAGCTGCTTCTGTGGTCCTTTGCAAGGGTATAGGGCATGAATACGTAGGAGCGTATCTGGCTGCCCCATTCAATTTTAAGCTGCTCGCCCTTGATATCGGAGATCTTGTCAAGATGCTCACGCTCCTTGATCTCCACCAGCTTCGCAGCAAGCATCTTCATACAGAATTCTCTGTTCTGCACCTGGCTTCTCTGTGTCTGACAGGAAACAACTATGCCTGTGGGCTTATGGATAAGTCTTACGGCAGAGGAGGTCTTGTTTACCTTCTGACCGCCCGCACCACTGGCTCTATATACTTCCATTTCAATATCATCGGGACGGATATCTACCTCAACATCCTTTTCAAGCTCGGGCATTACTTCAACAGAAGCAAATGATGTCTGACGTCTGCCTGCAGCGTCAAAGGGAGATACACGCACAAGTCTATGCACGCCATGCTCAGACTTCAGGAAGCCGTATGCATTGAAACCCTGAATATGGATGGAAGCACTCTTGATACCTGCCTCATCGCCATCGAGAATATCCAGTATCTCGGTCTTGAAGCCATGACGGTCTGCCCAGCGTGTGTACATTCTCAGCAGCATGGAAACCCAGTCCTGAGCCTCTGTACCGCCGGCGCCTGCATGGAAAGAAAGGATAGCGTTAGAGCTGTCATACTCGCCTGTAAGCAGAGTAGCAAGCTTCTGAGCCTCAAGCTCTGCCTTTACCTGCTCCGCAAGCTCCTTTACCTCGTCAACCATGCTGTCATCTTCGGATTCCTCCGCAAGCTCTATCATGGTGAGTACATCCTCGTGATTTGTCTTTAACTTCTCATAGCCTGTGATGGTCGCCTTAAACTGACCGATCTGCTGCTGCACAGCCTGTGCGCTTTCGGGATCGTTCCAGAACTCAGGCTCGGTGGATTTCATCTCCAGCTCATCCATCTTTATCTTGATACCCTCAAGGTTAAGAGCGCCCTTGAGCTCCTCTATCTCGGGAGCAAGAGCCTCCATTGCAAGTCTTATTTCATCGTACTGTATCATATTATCTCCTAGTGAAAAATTATTTTATCTGAGAATTATCCCATTATCCTTATTAGTATATCACAATTACCGATATTTTGCAATACCCGCGTGCAATATTTTGACTTTAGTGTTGACAAATACTGCATGCTGTGCTAAAATAAACCTATCAAGCGAAAGGCAGGTGAATGATATGAGAAATTATAACTTACCCAAGGGGAACATCTGTCATTCACATTCTGCGATATGATGCGGTCAGCTGTGATATGATAAATTTCTGTGCTCCCTTTCGGGGGCTTTTTTTGTTGACCGCATAAGGAAAACGCATGAATATATTAACATTCACACAGATTGAAAAAGGAAACCAAACCCATTATGAAACAGCCAAGACACTTTGGCTGCCGTTCAGCATCGAACTTGACGAGCATGAGGGAATTACCGAAACAGAGAACGAGATCCTACACGACCTAGCAAGGCGTATCAACATCCAAGGCAGCAGGGCTACAATGCACTTCGAAATCGCTTATGCAGACCTTGAGCCAATTGGCATCGCAATGTTCGCAATTGACACAGGAACAGTATACGGATTACTCGAAAGCGGCTATGGCGTGATCACAGGCTTTTATATCAAACCTGAATATCGTCGCAAGGGCTTCGGAAGAGATTTTTTCACACATATCGAAAACACACTGATAAAAGATGGTGCGTCTAAGATCTATCTTACCCCCGATGAAGTTACAGGTGAACCATTCTGGAAAGCACTAGGATTTGAAAACAGCGGTAAGATTGACCCTGATGACAAGAAATTTATTTATATCAAAGATTGCCTATCTTATCAAAAGGCGGTGATCGAATGAAATTGATATCACTCAAAGAACATCCCGGGCTTTTTGATCAGGCTCTCGCCTGCTGCAAGACCAATTGGAGCAAAGTGTATGCCAGCTTTTGCAGAACTGCCGATGAAAGTGTTTCAGCCGATACGCTACCTCAGACATGGCTGCTTATGGGCGGCGCGGACGACACTGAAATACTGGGCTTCTGTCAGCTGGTATCCAATGACGGACTTACACGCAATGCAGAACTGTGCCCTTTTATCTCCACCCTGTTTGTGTTGCCACAGTACAGAGACGGTCATGGCTTCGGAGAACTTCTGTTGACCCATGCCAAATATGAAGCTGCACTTCTGGGCTATGACAAGCTGTATGTCTGCACCGATCACATCGGCTACTATGAAAGGCACGGATTCCATGAGATCGGCATGGATATTGCCGTATGGGGCAGCCCGTGCAAGATATATTGCTGCTACACGCCAACAGAAATATTACTGCGAATTTTCGACATCAGCCACCCGAAATCCGATGATATCCATCTCGACCTTGCCAGAGCACGCTGGAATCGCTCCGAAAAGAACCCTGCACTGCTTCTGCATTGGATGAAGCACAACGGCTTCCCCGACAGCTATGAGGGCAAATGGATGCAAATTATTGCTTTCCGCGGACATGATATCGTGGGCGCTGTAAACCTCCTGCGTGATACAGAAGACCATTTGCGCTGGTATCTGGGAGATCTATTCGTTATATCCGAATACCGCCGTCATGGAATCGCTCGGAAACTCATTCTGCGCGGCATCGACGAGATACGATCCAAAGCAAGCGGCGGCGAGTATATCCACTCTTACATTGAAGCCGAAAACACTGCTTCGCGCGAGCTGCACCGCTCACTTGGTTTTTCAGACCTCGGAATGATCGTTCCGTTCTGCGACTTTTGCTTCAGCGACAACAATACCACATGGGAACTGAAGCTGTAAAGCACATCAATGTAAAGGAGAAGTCATGCACGAACTTACATTCACCACAATAACAGAAAACGACCGAAATCTTTTCCACTCGCTCATGCAGAGCTATGCCGCAGAGCTTGACGAACACCAGCGCCGCAACACTCCGCCTGATATTCTTACAAGATGGACGGACAGCATTATCAATAATCAACATGATCATAGCAGGTGTCTGCGTCTCTGCTATGACGGAACGGAGATAATCGGCTTTCTCTACGGTAAGATCGATCAGCCCGAGGACAAAGGCTACAAACGCAGCGGTCACGGATATATAATGGAATTCTATGTTCTTCCCGAACACCGCCGCAAAGGATACGGCAGTGCTATGCTCTCGTATCTGGAGCGCTTTTACTCCGAGCATGGTGTAAATGATCTCTACCTCACTGCCGACCCCGTTACAGGCAAGCCGTTCTGGGAAGCCATGGGCTACACCGCAACCAGTGAGTTCTCTCCCGATAACGGGCAGGAGATATACGAAAAGACACTGTAACAACAAAAACTCCCCGCTCATACGAACGGGGAGAATTTTTATGCAATTACTCGCACAAAGCCAGGATTACTTATAGAGCTTCTGAGCCTTGTAGGATGTGTGCAGGATCTCGTGAGCCTTGTGGCTGTTGGGCTCGCCGAAGTACTCCTTGTACAGAGCCTGAACATCGGGGTTCTCGTGAGAGAATCTCAGTGTGTTAGCTGCGTCGATATCATAGAGGACCTTAGCTCTCTCTGCACGCAGATCGATGTTGTTGCGAACATCGGCAGGCTGGATGATCTGACCGCCGCCGTTTACACAACCGCCGGGACATCCCATAACCTCGATGAAGTGGTAGTTAGCCTCGCCAGCCTGAACCTTCTTCAGCAGAGCCTTAGCATTTGCCAGACCGCTTGCGATAGCAACCTTAACTTCCATGCCTGCAACATTGTATGTTGCTTCCTTGATGCCTTCTACGCCACGAACCTCTGTGAACTCGATAGGAGAATTGTCCTTCTTGCCCTCGAGAGTCCATACTGCGGTACGCAGAGCAGCTTCCATAACGCCGCCTGTTGCGCCGAAGATAACAGCAGCGCCTGTACCTGTGCCGAGGGGGCTGTCAGCCTTCTCATCAGGCAGCTGGTTGAACATGATACCGGCCTTCTTGATCATGCGAGCGAGCTCTCTTGTTGTGATAGAGATATCAACATCAGGAACGCCTGCTGCGGACTGATCATCTCTGCCCAGCTCGAACTTCTTAGCTGTACAAGGCATTACAGATACGCTTACGATGTTCTTGGGATCGATACCCATCTTCTCTGCGTAGTATGTCTTTACAACAGCACCGAACATCTGCTGAGGAGACTTGCAGGAAGAAAGGTTAGGAATGAACTCAGGGAAGTAGTTCTCGCAGTATCTGATCCATCCGGGAGAGCAGGATGTGATCATGGGGAGAACGCCGCCGTTCTGTACACGGCCGATGAACTCTGTACCCTCTTCCATGATGGTGAGGTCAGCAGAGAAGTTGGTATCAAATACCTTATCAAAGCCCAGACGACGGAGAGCTGCGATCATCTTGCCCTCTACGTTTGTGCCGATGGGGTAACCGAATGCTTCACCGAGGGATGCACGAACTGCGGGAGCAGCCTGTACAACAACGTACTTCTCAGGATCAGCGATAGCGTCGAGTACCTTCTGAGTATCGTCCTTCTCAGACAGAGCGCCTGTAGGACATACAGCGATACACTGACCGCAGGATACACATGCGGTTTCAGCAAGAGGCATATCGAATGCACAGTTGATCTCAGTAGCGAAACCACGCTCGTTAGCGCCGATAACGCCGATTCCCTGAGTCTTCTCACAAGCAGCTACGCAACGACGGCAGCTGATGCACTTGCTGTTATCGCGGTACATGTGAGCAGCGCTGTCATCACGGTCTGCAGGTGTAACTGCACCGTCAAAACGTGTAGAGTCAACACCGTACTCCTCACACAGAGCCTGAAGCTCACAGTTGCCGCTTCTTACGCAGGAGAGGCAGGACTTGTTGTGGTTGGAGAGCAGCAGCTCAAGAGTTGTCTTTCTGCTTTCGATTACCTTGGGAGTGGATGTGAATATCTCCATACCCTCATTGATGGGGTATACGCAGGATGCTACGAGGCTTCTTGCGCCCTTAACCTCAACAACGCAGATACGGCAAGCGCCGATAGCGTTGATATCCTTGAGGTAGCAGAGGGTAGGAATTCTGATACCGGCAAGACGGCAAGCTTCCAGAATGGTAGAACCCTTGGGAGCCTGGCAGTCAATACCGTTGATCTTAATATTAACCATAATTAACTGTTCCTTCCTTTCATTAGCCCTTTACGATAGCCTTGAACTTACATGTATCGATACAAGCACCGCACTTTACGCACTTGTTGGGATCGATCTCAAATGCAGCCAGCTTCTTGCCGGGAGCTATGTAATCTGTTCTTGTGATAGCCTCTGCAGGACACTTCTTAGCACATACGCCACAGCCGAAGCATGTATCCTTGATAATGCTGTACTGCAGCAGATCCTTACATACGCCTGCGGGACACTTCTTGTCCTTAACGTGAGCAATATACTCATCCTTGAAGAACTTCAGTGTGGAAAGAACGGGGTTGGGAGCTGTCTGACCGAGACCGCAGAGAGCATTGTCCTTGATGTAGTAGCACAGCTTCTCCAGCTCGTCCAGATCTTCCATAGTAGCCTTACCGGAAGTGATCTTCTCCAGCATCTCATACATACGCTTTGTACCGATACGGCAGGGTGTACACTTACCGCAGGACTCATCAACTGTGAACTCGAGGAAGAACTTAGCGATATCTACCATACAGTTATCCTCGTCCATTACGATCAGACCGCCGGAGCCCATCATGGAGCCGATAGCGATGAGGTTATCGTAATCGATCGGGATATCGAGGTGCTCAGCAGGGATACATCCGCCGGAAGGACCACCTGTCTGTGCAGCCTTGAACTTCTTGCCGTTAGGAATGCCGCCGCCGATCTCGAATACGACCTCACGGAGGGTTGTACCCATGGGGATCTCAACCAGACCTGTGTTGTTGATCTTACCGCCGAGAGCGAATACCTTTGTACCCTTGGACTTCTCAGTACCGAAGGAATTGAACCAGTCTGCACCCTTAAGGATGATCTGGGGGATGTTTGCATAAGTCTCAACGTTGTTGAGTACTGTGGGCTTGCCGTACAGACCCTTCTCAGCAGGGAAAGGAGGACGAGGACGAGGCTCACCTCTGTTACCCTCGATAGAGGTCATCAGAGCAGTCTCCTCACCACATACGAACGCACCTGCACCCAGACGGATGTCAAGATCGAAATCAAAGCCGCTGTCGAAGATGTTCTTGCCGAGCAGACCCATCTCTCTTGCCTGGTCGATAGCAACCTGCAGACGGTGTACAGCGATGGGATACTCAGCACGTACATATACGTAACCCTGAGTAGCACCGATAGCGTAACCTGCGATAGCCATAGCCTCGATAACAACGTGGGGGTCACCCTCGAGAACGGAACGGTCCATGAATGCACCGGGGTCGCCCTCGTCGGCATTACAGCAAACATACTTCTGATCTGCGTCCTTAACGAGATCCTTAGCAAGCTGCCACTTGCGGCCTGTGGGGAATCCGCCGCCGCCGCGTCCGCGCAGACCGGAATCAAGAACAGTCTTGATAACGTCGTCGGGAGTCATTTCCTTGAGTACCTTGTACAGAGCCTGGTAGCCGTCAACAGCGATGTACTCCTCGATGTTCTCGGGGTTGATAACGCCGCAGTTTCTCAGAGCTACACGCATCTGCTTCTTATAGAAGTTAGTCTCATTGAGGGACTTGATCTCATTTTCCGCCTTTGTCTCATCATATACAAGACGGGTAACTACACGACCCTTGAGGAGGTGCTCCTCAACGATCTCAGGGATATCATCGATGTTTACCATCGAATAGAATGTACCCTCAGGATATACGATCATGATCGGACCGAGTGCACAAAGACCGAAGCAGCCTGTTCTAACTACCTTTACTTCCTCAGCCAGACCGTTCTTCTTGATCTCTTCTTCGAGCTTGTCTGCGATCTTCATGCTGCCAGAAGAAGTACAGCCTGTACCACCGCAGATTAAAACTTGTGAACGATACATATTAGAATTTTCCTTTCGATATTACTTTAATTCGGTGCTGATAGTGTACTTTGCTACAACATCGCCGCCGATGAGGTGCTGCTCGATAACTTCAGCAGCCTTCTCAGCTGTCATCTTGATGTATGTTACCTTCTCCTTGCCGGGCTCGTGCACTTCAACGATAGGCTCGAACTGGCACAGACCGATACAGCCTGTCTGAGTAACCATTACGTTCTTCAGACCCTTCTCCTGTACGCCGTTAGCGAAAGCTGTCAGAACAGGTCTTGCGCCTGCAGCGATACCGCAGGTAGCCATACCTACCACTACTCTTACGTTAGCGTCATCAGCTCTGAGGTTTACCTGACCCTGCATCTTGTTGCGAATAGCCATTAATTCTTCAAGAGTTTTCATAAATTTATTCCTTTCATGGATGATTTCAAAAGACCTTGCCGCAGTTTACTTCATCGGAATTCTCCGTGAGGTA
>JAFTVU010000012.1 GCA_017465665.1 Oscillospiraceae bacterium
GGTACGAAAAATTCGGCTTCATCCATATCGGCACACAAAAATTCGATTTCTTTCCATTCACATGCGGATATATGGAAAAGCAGTTATAACTCAGAAAGGAGCACCGCCATGTTCGGCTTCGGCAAGAAAAAGAAAAAGCACAAGGACAGCATGCCGCTGGAATCCATATTTGCGCTCAACTATAAGCGCATACAGTACGCATCCATGCGCGACCCCGATACATACAAGGAGATACGCCTCGGCACAGACGGCGCACTGAACATCCTCGGAGATAAAATGCACATAGTCTGCTCGGGCGAGAGCGTATTTGCCTGCACACTGGACGAGCTCTCCGCAGGTGAGCTGATGTCCCACGATGGAGTTGTGCTGAAAGGCTTCGACCACGTTTCCGGAGAGGAACGCACAGTCACTGCATTCTATCTGAAAAAAGACTGATACACAGAAATATCCCCCGATATCCGAAAGATATCGGGGGAATTCTCTTAGGAGAGGCATATATCATAGCTGAGCTTAATCAGCAAGATAATCATATACCATTTCGATCATATCAGCGTATGTGAACGCATCCGCCGCACCAAGGGTCTTGTCCTCCAGACCGAGCAGTGCATACGCGATCGCATAGTAACCGATATTCTTGTCATTGTCCTTTACATCGGCATAGGGAGACTTGAAGATGCCTGCAAGGGACGGTACGGCAGTGCCGCATTCTGCCGCAGTCAGCATTACCATCGCGTCACCCCTTGTAATATCAGCCTCGCTGTCATATTTTCCGCCGCCCATCGGCAGCTCGTCATACTGACCGTACAAGCCCATTACCGATATGCGGTTAAGGATATCCGCATATACACCTGCGCTTACGCTGTCGGTCTGCTCATCCATGCCCGCCGTTACGGAAAGACCGTGCATCTCAAGCACCTCAGTCTTTTCCCTGAGAGACTTATCAGTAACAGCCTTGATATTGCTTTCCTCGGTTGTGCCGTAAGAATAAACAGGCTCGCCCGTGAACGCGTCACGGTATACATTGCCGTCTGTACCATATACCAGAACGGTCTTTGTTATCTTATCATGTACCCTTGCAAGATAATACAGCTCCAGCTCGTTATCCTGCCAGAACTTCTCCATTATCTCGTCCTCGGTCAGCATACCCTCAGGAGACACGAACTCCACATCGGAATAGTTGATGTTATACTCCGTCATAACGCCGTTTGCATTGATACCTATACCAATAAAATCGCCGCTGACATCAAGACCGTTGACCTCTCTGTCCCAATCAAAATAGCTGCCGTAATAGGTGGTCTTACCCTGCTTATCGGTGTAGCTTGTGACATCGCCGCGGTCAAAGACATATTCGCTGTACATATCGCTTGCGTACTTCTCTGCGATATCCTCCGCTAAAGCCTTTGTCTTAGCCTCATCATAGGTGTCACTGCTGCATTCATCCGAGCTGTAGTAGCTGTAGCTCATAAGCTCGCCTGTTTCGGCATTTACAGTAATATTGAGATACTCATAATAATAACTGTCCTCCCAGACGGGCTCCTCATATTCATATATATCCTCGATGACCTTTTCGGCGGTGTTGCTCTCAGCACTGAAGCTTGCAGTGTAGACATAGGTCTCGGTATCGTTGTACTCGGTCTTATACAGACGGGAATAGTCAAGCTGCATATCATCGCTGTATGACATATATTCGTCAGCCTTCATCAGCTTGATGATATCCTTCTCGCTGGCGTACGGCAGCTCCTTGGTTATCTCCTTAAGCTCTGTTTCAGAGAAGAACTTGTTCGCACCGCCCTCCTCCATATCAGCAGCAGAATCCTCGGTAACGATATCGTCGCCGCCGTAGTAACCATCCGCAGCAAAATCGCTCTTTCTGCCTGTGAAAGCGTTTATCTCGCCCCAGTCATCCTGTCGATAAACTATTCTTGAGGTATAAGCCTTGTTCTCACTGTCGAAATATATCTCATATTCGGGATAGATGGATATCATATCCGCATAAGCGTCCTTTGCCTTTGCTTCTGTGAGTATCTTCTCGGGCGCTCTGAAAGAAGCGTTCGGGTGCCAGCTGATATTAAAGGAGATAAGCTCACCTGTGTTCTTATCAATTACGATACGTCCGCTGTCGTTGTCAACAGGTATATCGTTCTTGGTACGGGTAAGACGGAATGTCGCCCTATCCCCCGAAAGAGCCACGGAAAGGCTGTCCTTGTCTATCTCAATGCTGCCCGCAACAGTTGGATTGAGCATCTTCACGGCCTTTACCGCCTTGCTGTAGAGTTCATCCGCGGAAAGCTCAGCCAGAGAAAACTCATTATTGTAGCTGTAGCCGCGTCCGCTGTTGTAATTTGTGATAACAGTACTGCATATCGTGCAGGAAAGGGACTTGTACTCCTCCGCGTCATTCGGTGTGCTCCATGTAAAGGTGTATTCCTCCTTGGGAGTGTATGTGGATACCCTGTAGCTGAACTCCTCCAGCTCCGCAGGGATCTCTATCCTGCTCTTCACGCGGGACAGCATGGTGCGAAGCTCCGCTTCATCCCTGCCCTCAGCATACGCGCAGACAGAGCTCGATAGCGCCATCAGCACCGCCATTGAAAATGATAATGCTCTTTTCATAACATCTACCTCCTTGTTAGTGTGCTAAAGTGTCTTTGTATATAAAACCGCTCATTATTGGAAAAGGTTGCATACATAAAGATTTTTTCTTTTATGTCAGTATCGCATCGAAGATCAATACCTAAAATCTGCCACAACCTGAAAATATCTGTTTTCAATCATCCAATTCACAAAGTCCCGTACACTGTCTTTATCGATACATTGTGTTGTTCCTCCATATCGGCACAATTGCTTATACACAACATCTCCATTGCTATTTATGTATATCACATATAGGGCATCATTTCCATAATCCCAAACAGTGTGTTCATATACCTTTATGCCATAACCGGCAGATACCTCAAATTCATTTACAAATCGCCGCATTCTGTCCAGATGCCTTTGATCTACGCGGTTTTTCGCAGTTAAATCTATTGCATCAGATACTATCTGCTGCCAATCATCCGCAAACTTAAAATCATCGGGCAAAGGATGATAGCCGCCGTCGCTATCGATAACGCTCGCAGTAAAATCTCCTTCATGAGGAACTGTGCGAATTTTAACGAACATAGCTTCACAGACCCGATCGTATCCATCCATAGCAATATCGTCCTTGATATCTTCTGATACCGTATCGCTTATCCCACACGATACGATCAACAACAACGACAACATGAAAAATACAGCAAATACCCGCTTCATCGTATCGCCCTCCATATTAGCGTGCTAAAGTGCTTTCGTATATAAAACCGCTTTGCTTTGGAAAAGGTTGCACCCAAAGGGGAATTTTTTATTCTTTCATCATTCTTATCCCACAAAGTATATCGGTATTGGGATAAAACTCTATCTCTACTGCATAGATATGCGGATGAGTCTTTTCGTCCAGCGCCTCGTCGATCGCCTCCTCATTCTCGTTATACGGATTTGCAGACAATATTGCATACATTTCCTCGCTTATGTACAGGGAACGATATTTCCCCTCGCAGGAAAAATGAACATACGGAATATCCTCATAGTACTCCGCCACAGGTACTTTATAAACATCTGTAACACAGACAGTGCTTCCGCCGAAAATATCCTTGCAGCAATCTACAGCGTTCGCGCCGAAGAGAAACACAGGAATGCTCAGCAGATATATTATCAGCAGTCCCCAGCTATCAGTCTTTTTTGCTCCTGCAAAAAACAGCACGATATACGATACCACCGCTGCAAACACCATTATATACGCGCCAGCCATCGCATACAGATACCATGCTCCCTCTGCCCTGTTATTAAGCAGCGTTACCAACACAAATGCACTCAGCCCGAAAACTACGGATATGATCCTGGAAAGTATTTTTGACGTTTTTTCTTTCATATCACTTCCCCCTCCCTGTTGTTCCTATTTTACCATCAAACAAATAAAAAAGCAACAAAAAGATCCGCTCTCTCACGAAAGCGGATCCCTATCTGTCAAAAAAACAATTTCACAGGCGAACGAGAAAGTGCCAAATGCTAGGAAACCACACAACGACTAGGCTTTGTGCCTGTCGTTGTGTGAAGAGACGACGCAGATGGCGCTTTATCGGCAGCCTGCATTATCAGAAACGGATTCTTTCCTCAATGTAAGCTCTAACCTCGGAGATCGGGATTCTAACCTGCTCCATAGTGTCGCGCTCACGAACTGTTACGCAGTTATCCTTCTCAACAGTATCGAAATCAATGGTAACACAGAAAGGTGTACCGATCTCGTCCTGTCTGCGGTAACGCTTACCGATAGCGCCTGCGTCATCAAAGTCTACAGGGAAGTACTTAGCAAGCTCGTCATAAAGCTCGCCTGCCTTTTCGCTCAGCTTCTTGGAAAGAGGCAGAACAGCAGCCTTGATGGGTGCAATTCCGGGATGCAGATGCATTACTGTTCTGGTTGTGCCGTCCTCAAGAGCCTCCTCATCGTATGCGTCGCATACAACAGCAAGGAACAGACGCTCAACGCCGAGAGAGGGCTCTACAACGTAGGGCACATACTTCTCATTGGTCTCAGGATCGAAGTATTCAAGGCTCTTGCCGCTGGTCTTGATGTGCTGAGTCAGGTCGTAGTCTGTTCTGTCAGCAACGCCCCACAGCTCGCCCCATCCGAACGGATACAGGAACTCGAAGTCTGTAGTAGCCTTGGAGTAGAAGCAAAGCTCCTCGGGAGAGTGATCTCTCAGACGGAGGTTCTCCTCCTTCAGACCGAGATCAAGCAGGAACTTCTTGCAGTAGCTTCTCCAGTACTCGAACCACTCAAGGTCTGTACCGGGCTTGCAGAAGAACTCCAGCTCCATCTGCTCGAACTCACGCACACGGAAGATGAACTGTCCGGGAGTGATCTCGTTACGGAAAGACTTACCCACCTGAGCAACGCCAAAGGGAACCTTTTTACGGCTGGTTCTCTGGATGTTTGCAAAGTTTACGAAGATACCCTGAGCAGTCTCGGGACGGAGATATATCTCATTCTTGCTGTCCTCTGTAACGCCCTGGAATGTCTTGAACATCAGGTTGAACTGACGGATATCGGTGAAGTTCTTGCTTCCGCAGTTGGGGCAGCAGATCTCCTTCTCCTTGATAAAATCGAGCATCTGTGCATTATCCCAGCCATTGCACTCCTGACCGAAATCCTCGATAAGCTTGTCTGCTCTGTGACGTGTCTTACAGTCCTTGCAGTCCATCAGAGGATCGGAGAAGCCGCCAACGTGACCCGAAGCCACCCATGTCTGGGGATTCATCAGGATAGCGGAATCCAGACCTACATTGTACTTGTTTTCCTGAATGAACTTCTTCTTCCAAGCGTTCTTCAGGTTGTCCTTGAGCACTGCACCGAGAGGGCCGTAATCCCATGTGTTTGCGAGACCGCCATAGATCTCACTTCCGGGATAAACGAAGCCTCTGCCCTTGCAGAGCGCAACGATCTTTTCAAGTGTCTTTTCTGTGTTTAACATAGTTTATATTTCCTTTCTTGCCCCTCGTGGCTTGAGGGGACGTAGTACTGATTTATTATCCCGCCTGTGCATCCGCATAGTCAATGGCGGCACACACTGCGTTATATAACGTATCCCATTCGATGTTATCTTCACTATAATAAGCGTCAATCGTTTTCTGACGTTCCTGTATCTTCTTCTGTGCATCAGCAGGCATATCTTCAGCTTTCAGCCCCGAATACTCGTTAAAAGTTTCCAATATATCTACTATCGCCTGACAGAATTCACGCTCCATCGTGATCGCTTCCGATATATCGTTATGATACGGCTCCATTTGTTCAGGCACATCCATGTCTTCGATCGAAGACAATGTCGATAAACAGCTGTCGGCAAGAGACTGAAGGTCGCCCGAAGCACCGTCATAGAAAACACCTGCGATCAGTTCTCCGTTCACGACATAATCATTCCATAAATATTCCAGCTTTGAGGAATAGGACTTATATTCGCCATTTGGCAAACGGGAGAATGCCTCACTCAGGACATTGAACCACGCCGCACTTATTTTTTCGCCTTCATCCATTTTTGTCCTGATGGCGTTAAGCTCAGCGATCAGGGCCTCAACTTCAGGAGAATTGTAATCGCCTTTCTCGATGTAACCGAGATAATCTATATAACATTCATCGAATTCTTTTGAAAGTCCGACGGCATCGATAAATTTGCTGTGAACATCTTCAAGATCAGACGGACTGACCGTTTTTCCCAGTTCGCCAAGAGCTTCGATCGAACTGTCAACATATTCTTTTGCAGCTGCTGTATCCTGATATGCCAAAGCGTATCTTGCTGAGTAATAGCCCGTCAAATACTTATCCATAGAATAATTGATCTCTTCGATATAGAGTTCATATTCCCACGCTTCAGCCTGCCCCGCAACCACGGTGGCTGTCGTGCCGTCAGCGCCGCCAACAACACTTACGGCTGTATCATCCTTGCCACAGCCTGCGGATAACAACATCATAACGATCAGAGAAATGATCGGGAGTGCCTTTTTCATAAAACCTCCGTCAGTTCAGAGTTTCAACAAACACACCGTTAGCATCTTTAGTTGCCGCTTCAATTGCCGCAATCCATGCATCGCTCAGCGAATATGTAGGCTGTTCGTAATATTCTGCTATAACAGCACCTATACGTTCAGCCTCCGCGTTTTCTTCAGCAGTAAGACTGTCTGCACGCTTCGAGAACTCCGCAAGCATCTTTGCACCGCTGTAAACTTCCTTTTCATACTCTGCTGCCGCGATAAGCTCCTCATGATACTGTGCGACCGTAGCGGGGGGCACTACTGCAATAAGCCCATCCAGTGCTGCGATGCAATTCTTGCTTGCCGCAATGGTGCCATCAGCATCGGCGCCGAAATATTCTATGTCGAATTCTTCGCGAGCCGCAACATACAGATCGTAATTATACACAAGCTCATCCGCATACATATCGTATTCCCACGGCTCGACCTGCTCTCCGACAACTACCGCTGTCGGGCCGTCTGCACCGCCGATAACGCCTACAGCTGCATTTTCCTTACCGCAGCCCGAAAGCATGCTCACCGCCGCAGCCAAAACTACTGACAAAGCTATACGAAGCATTTTCATACCAATTCTCCTTTCAACTCTCCCGCACATCGATGATAGCGGAAAGCATATCCGAATATGCCGTTCCGATACGATTTTCACTGAGATATTCCTTATTGATCTCAGCAAGCTCATTGAGTCTGTCTGTATTTTTGCCCTCAGCGCGCAGCACGATGAATTCGCAGGTGCGCTCGATATACTCCATCTCAGCGTTAAGCGCTTCATCAAAACGTTCCTCAGCCTTTGAAAGCTCACGGGGAGCATCCAGTGCCTCCATGCGTTCAAGCACCTTTATGCAAGCGATCGCCGCCTTTTCCGCCGCCTGTGCGTCCACAGCGGTCATTGCATCATACAGCTGATGCTCTGCTCCCAGATAATCAACGAAGCCCGCATCCACCTCTGCCGCATACTCGTCAAGCGAAAGAGCGCTATCTGAACAGCCGCACAGCAGCATACAACAAAGCACTGCAATAAAACGTTTCATAGCTCTTTTACCTCAGCGTTTCAAGAAATGCGCCGTCAGTATCCTTATCCACAGCCCTGCCTATCTCCAGAACAGTCATCGGAAAGACAGGATCGCTGACAAGCTGCTCTATCTCTGCAGAAAGCTCATCCATCTTGTCGTCATCGGAATAGCACAGCTTTTCTGCAAGCTCGAGCCATTCAAGCTCACGCTCCACACCGTCACAAAGCTGCTCATGCAGCTCGGAATACTCCTCAGGAGCAGAAAGCCTCCTTATTGTTTTAAGAACAGCCTCCGCTTCCTTTCTGATCGCCTTGAACTCCGAACGCTCCAGTCCGTTTTCCACTGCGTCATAAGTAAGCTGCCGCTGCATATCAAAATATTCCTGACCGCTCTCCATCACAGCCTGCGCGTATTCAACAGGCTCCATCCGTTCACCCGAACAGCCTGTCAGCAGCACAAGCGCAGAAAGCGCCGCACACATGATTCTTTTCATATTCATCTTTTCCCCGAAACGACCGCGCCTATCTCCTCACGGAAACGGTAAAGCTTATTGCCCTCGCGCATATCCGCGGTGAAAGCCTCCACCCACTCCGCTTCGGCACGGGTGATATCTTCACGGGTATCCAGTATCTCACAGCACCTTGAAAGGTCCGTAAGGAACTGCTTTTCCTCAGCCACGAGCTGTTCCACCCTGCGCTCCGTTTCAGCGTTTGGTATCTCCACCGCCGCTATCTTATCCAGTGCAGAAACAGCACCTGCCAGAAGCAGTGAAGTATCAGCGGTCTCATTGTCGCTTCGCAGCTGCTCCACAAGCGCCGTCTGAGCGGTCCTGTATTCACCGTACAGCAGATCGCTTATCTCGGATCTGTAGGAATTGTGAGAAACATAGTTCCATATCGGTCCGATAACGCCTGCAACTGCAGCAATTATTCCCAGTGCCTTAAACAGCTTTCTTCGCCATACTATCTTCTTTATATCCGCAATTAGCTCTTCCAGCTCTCTTGCGGCTTCTTCAGAACGCGCGCTGTCCTCCGCGGATACTTCTTCCGTATCCGCTTCGGTCACATCAGCACTCGTCTGCTTTTCTTCATCAGCCATTCAGCTTTACGATCCAGCCCATCTCATCAGCGAGCTTGCCGTACTGCATACCTGTCATGGTATCATACAGCTTCTGAGAGATAGCACCAATCTTGTTGCCGTTGATCTCCATTACCTTATCGCCCCACTTGAGGTGACCTACGGGAGAGATAACAGCCGCTGTACCTGTACCGAATACCTCCTGCAGCTTGCCTGCATCGTAAGCGTCGGAGACCTCCTGAATGGAGATGCGGCGCTCGGATACCTTCATGCCCCACTTCTTGCACAGCTCCAGAACAGACTTTCTGGTGATACCGGGCAGGATAGAGCCCTGCAGCTCGGGAGTTACTACCTCGTTGTCGATGATGAACATGATGTTCATAGCGCCAACCTCTTCGATGTACTTGCGCTCAACGCCGTCAAGCCACAGCACCTGAGAGTAATTCTGCTTGTGAGCCTCATCCTGACCTGCAAGAGAAGCAGCATAGTTACCACCTGTCTTGGTGTAACCCATACCGCCCTTTACTGCACGTACATAATTTGTCTCAACATAGATATCAACAGGGTTAAGACCTGTGCTATAGTAAGCTCCGGAGGGAGAGAGGATGATCATGAACAGATACTTGTCGCCGGGGCGAACACCGAGGAACGGGTCAACAGCGATGATAAAGGGACGGATGTACAGAGAAGCGCCGTCATTGTGGGGAACCCAATCCTTATCGACCTCTACCAGAGCGTGCAGAGCCTGAAGTGCATCCTCAACGGGAAGCTCAGGGATAACAAGACGCTCAGCAGACTGATTGAGACGCTTGAAGTTCTCCTCGGGACGGAAGAACTGGATCTCGCCGTCGGGAGTTCTGTAAGCCTTCATGCCCTCGAAGATCTCCTGACCATAGTGGAATACCATAGCTGCGGGAGAAAGAGATATCTCACCGTAGGGTACGATCCTTGCATCATGCCAGCCCATGCCTGTATCATATTCCATGATGAACATGTGGTCGGTAAACACCTTACCGAAGCCGAGTGCGGACTCGTCTGTGGGCTTTGCCTTAGGGGCAGTTGTCTTTTCGATTCTGATATTCATAATTGTTTCCTTTCCTGTCCGCGGAAGTGTGATTTGGAATACTTCCGAAATTACGGACATCTGCTAGTAATACATAATACATTATATCACTATTCTTTATAAAAGTAAAGTTTTTCCGCGCAAAAAATCCGCTCAAATACAAACAAAAAAGCGGCTTTGTTAAAAGCCGCTTTGCAGTATTTTTACTATTTAGAGCAGAATACCGGGGCATTGCGTGTGATTATTTCAGCTCAATCGTATTTATGATAGCGTATACCTCTTCCATCGTTTCCGCAGTGATCAGAAAACCAACAGGGTGGTTGAGGTCGTCTGCACGGTACATATCCGCCACCACATGATAATAATCCTGCTCCTCAGTGGGGCTCTGTATGGTAAGGATACCGCACATCTCACCGGTTTCATAGATCAGCACTGTATCCCCTAAGGTTACCAATGTAGATTTCACTATACCCATTATACCATAACCGATGTTCCTTCCGATATCCCAGAAGCCGCGGTCATCCTCATCCAGCAGATACATACATTTGAGCGTGCCGTAAGCGGAATCGGGCATTCCGTTGCCGAGCCTGCCGACCCACTTCTCCAGCACAGAAGTCACCGCCTCATACTGTTCATCGGAAAGCTCCTCATAATTTCCGCGATAGAAAAGGCTCATGTCGCTGAAATCGCTCTGCGAATGTATCACAAGCACATGAATACGCTCGTCTGCGGGATGACGGTACAGATCGGCTTTGACATCTCCGTCAAGCTCTTCCTTGTAATAATCCGCAGGCACACCGATGCTTCCATAAATACCATCCTTGATGACCAGATTGTCACCCGTCACATCATGCGCCGTGTAATATTCAGTATGCACGTTATCCCATGTATCATCGGGCACGAACATATTAAGCGCCGCCACTATACCGATGCGCGGCAGCAGCACCCAGAACAACACCATAGCAAAAATTATAGCTGCTGCAACTATCAGCACTATCCTGAGCTTTTTATTCTGCTTTTTCCTATGCTTGCCGATGATATTCTCTGCCTGTTCAGCAATATTGTTTTCGATCTCTGTATCTTCAAGCTGCTTAGCCACTGCTCTGCACTTGCCGCACTCCGTCATGTGTTCTTCTACCGCTTTGCGGCTCTCCTCGCTGCACACTCCGTCATGATACAGCGCCAGCAGATCCTGTATTACACCGCAATTATATTTGCTCATATTCCCTCATCCTTTCCTGAAGCTTCAGCCTTGCTCTGTGGTAGGTAACTCGTGCCCACGATTCGGTCTTGCCAAAGATCCTTGCGATATCCTCAAACGCAAGCTCTCCGAAAACGCGCAGCTGAAACACCTCTTTATATGGCTCCTCCATCACATGAAGCGCTCTGTGTATCTGAAGCAGGGTATCCTTATCCTCCAGCTTTTCCGTGAAGCCATTATCTGCTTCGATATCATCCTCAAGAGGCGAGAGCCTGTTCTGCCTGCGAAGCTCATCCATGCAGGCATTTTTAGCAATAGCGCATAGCCATGTAAGCTCTTTCGAGCGACCCTCGAACCGCTTTTTGCTGTTCATCGCACGGAAAAACACATCCTGCGTTATCTCCTCCGCCATCTGCCTGTCCTTAAGCAGAGTTACTGCATAGGAGAAGACATCCATATAATAAGTTCTGTACAGCTTTTCGTAATCCATAGGGTCTCACCTCTTTTCTGTCGCTTTCATAGATTAGACAAGAGCAATTGCGTTTCGTTACAAATTTTCAGGAAAAATTTTCACGAATATATAATATCACATCACACAAACGTTTGCAATCAAAAACAAAGCGCGGAGAAAAACTCCGCGCTTTTGATTTATAAATGTGGGATCAGCCTCTGAAGTAATCCACGCCGCCCTTGAACAGCAGCTGCTCCTTGTTGCCGTCAACATTCTTAGCAACATTGGGAGTAAGACGCTCGGTATGACCCATCTTACCCAGTACACGTCCATCGGGAGAAATGATACCCTCGATAGCGTACATAGAGCTGTTGGGATTGTAAGCAACGTCCATTGTGGGATTGCCCTTGAGATCAACATACTGAGTAGCAACCTGACCGTTAGCGATGAGCTCCTTGATAACAGCCTCGGGAGCTACGAAACGACCCTCACCGTGGGAGATCGGGATGTTATGCAGATCGCCTACCTTTGTATGCATCAGCCAGGGAGACTTGTTTGTGCATATTCTTGTCATAGTCAGCTGAGACTGGTGACGTCCGATGGTGTTGTATGTCAGAGTGGGGCTTTCCTCGGTCAGAGGAACGATCTTTCCGAAAGGAACAAGACCCAGCTTGATGAGCGCCTGGAAGCCGTTACAGATACCGATCATCAGACCGTCTCTTGTATACAGCATCTCCTCCACCGCTTCCTTGACAGCAGGATTGCGGAAGAATGCATTGATGAACTTTGCAGAACCCTCAGGCTCGTCACCGCCGCTGAAGCCGCCGGGGATAGCAATCATCTGAGACTGCTTGATAAGACGTGTGAACTCAGCAACGCTCTCCTCCATATCCTTTGCGGAAAGGTTGCGGATAACGAAGATCTCGCTGTCGCCGCCGTAGCGGTTGAATGCGTTAGCCATATCGTATTCACAGTTTGTACCTGGGAATACAGGAATGAGCACCTTAGGCTTTGCGATCTTGGGGCAGGTGTGAGTTGCAAGCAGCTCGCAGCCCTCGTTGTATGCAATGATCTCGGGAGCAGGCATCTCAGGAAGCTGTGCCTTGAAGATAGGCTCCAGAACGTCGTTCCATTTCTTTTCGAGGGAAGCAATGTCGAGCTTTACACCGCCGCAGGTGATCTCATAATCGGATGTGGTCTCACCAATGGTACGGATACCGTCGATATCGCCGTCCATCTCAAGAACGAATGCGCCATATACAGGTGTAAACAGCTCGTCATCCGTGAGAGCGTTCAGCTTAGCACCTACACGGTTACCCAGAGTCATCTTGAATACACCCTCTGCAAGACCACCGTTAGCAACGGACCATGCGGAAAGGATCTTCTTCTCCTTGATGAGCTTTGTGATCTTTCTGAATACAGCCTTTACGCTGTCAAACTTAGGCAGACCGTTCTCATCATACTCGGGAGCGATATATCCGATCTTGCTCATGGGGCACTTGAACTCTGCAGAGATGATATCCTCAGCCTTAGCTGTGGATACTGCAAAGGAGACCAGTGTGGGAGGTACGTCGATATCCTCGAATGTACCGCTCATGGAGTCCTTACCGCCGATAGCGCCGCAGCCCATCTCGAGCTGTGCCTTGTAAGCACCAAGCAGTGCAGAGAAAGGCTTGCCCCAACGCTCTGCCTTGCCCTGTGTTCTCTCAAAATACTCCTGGAATGTCAGCCAGCACTTCTCGCTGTCGCCGCCAGCTGCAACTACCTTTGCAATACTCTCAACTACAGCGCATACAGCACCGTGATAGGGAGACTGCTCGGAAATCGCAGGGTTGAAGCCCCATGCCATTACAGAAGCGGTGCTTGTGGTAGCGTTGATCATGGGGATTTTCGCAGCCATTGCCTGTACGGGAGTCTGCTGTGTTCTTCCCGAGAAAGGCATCAGCACTGTTGCGCCGCCGATAGTGGAGTCAAATCTCTGTACCAGTCCTCTCTGAGAACATATGTTCAGATCTGTAACAAGGCTCTCCCAATCCTTTTCGGTATTGGTCCTGCCTGTGGAGTAGGAAACATTTACTGCAGGAACTGCAACATTAGTGTGCTTCTCTGCGCCGTTGGAATTCAGGAACTCTCTGCTGATATCGCAGATGGTCTTGCCGTTCCAGTTCATGCGGAGTCTGGGCTCTGCCTTTACAACAGCAACAGGAGTGGACTCAAGGTTCTCCTGAGAAGCCAGTGCACGGAACTTGTCAGCGTCCTCTGCAGCTACTACAACAGCCATTCTCTCCTGAGATTCGGAGATAGCAAGCTCTGTACCGTCCAGACCATCATACTTCTTGGGAACTGCGTTCAGGTCTATCTCAAGGCCGTCAGCCAGCTCACCGATAGCAACGGAAACACCGCCTGCACCGAAGTCGTTGCAGCGCTTGATAAGGCGTGTAGCCTCGGGATTTCTGAACAGACGCTGCAGCTTTCTCTCCTCGGGGGCATTGCCCTTCTGAACCTCTGCACCGCAGGATTCAAGGGACTGCACGCTGTGGGACTTGGAAGAACCTGTTGCACCGCCGCAGCCATCACGTCCTGTACGTCCGCCGAGCAGGATGATAACATCGCCGGGAGCGGGTCTTTCACGTCTTACATTATCAATAGGAGCAGCGCCTACAACAGCACCGATCTCCATTCTCTTAGCCATATAGCCGGGGTGATAGATCTCTGCAACGTGACCTGTTGCCAGACCGATCTGGTTACCGTAGGAGGAATAACCTGCCGCAGCAGTAGTTGTGATCTTTCTGGGAGGCAGCTTGCCCTTGATGGTCTTCTCAACGGGAAGCAGAGGATCGGATGCACCTGTTACACGCATTGCCTGATATACATAGGAACGACCGGAAAGCGGGTCACGGATAGCACCGCCAAGACATGTGGCAGCTCCACCGAAAGGCTCGATCTCTGTGGGATGGTTGTGAGTCTCGTTCTTGAACATCAGCAGCCATTCCTCGTCCTTGCCGTCAACGTCTACTGTGATCTTAACGGAGCACGCATTGATCTCCTCGGATTCGTCCAGATCCTTCAGCAGACCATCCTTCTTCAGCTTCTTTGCAGCAAGAGTAGCAATATCCATCAGGCAGATAGGCTTGTTGCCTCTGCCAAGCTCTTCGCGGTCAGCCTTGTATTCTGCGTATGTATCGGCAATATATGCGGGAGCGATATCAGCGTTATCGATGATAGTGCCGAATGTGGTATGACGGCAGTGGTCAGACCAGTAGGTATCTATCATGCGGATTTCTGTGATTGTAGGATTTCTGTTCTCGCTCTTGAAATAATCCTGACAGAACTTGATATCGTCATTATCCATAGCAAGGCCATACTTCACAACGAAATCAGCCAGCTCTGCATCTGTCTTGTCAATAAAGCCGTCCAGAGTCTCTACGGATGTGGGGATATCATACTGTACTTCAAGGGTCTGGTACTCCTCAAAGCCGCACTCTCTGGATTCAACAGCGTTGATAAGGTAGTGCTTGATCTTGTCAAACTCCTCATCTGTGATCTTACCCTTGAGGATATAGATCTTTGCATACTTTACAACAGGTCTGTCACCCTTACACAGCATCTGGATGCACTGTGCCGCAGAGTCAGCACGCTGATCGAACTGTCCGGGCAGGAACTCCACTGCAAACATACGCTCGTCCGCTGCAAGCGCAGGAAGCTCGCTGAACACCTCGTCAACGGGCGGCTCAGAAAATACTGTAGGGATAGCCTTGTCAAAATTCTCCTTGGGAAGCTTCTCAGCGTCATAACGGTTGATGATGCGGACATCCTCAACAGACTTGATGCCGAGCGCAACGGTAAGGTCAGAAAGAGTAGCCTTTCCGTCAACCGCAAACTGCGGCTTCTTCTCAACATAGATACGATAAACTGCCATGTCTTTGTTTCCTCCATATGTTCTAAAAAGGTATATATACCATTTTATAATTAACTAGATCAATTCTGCCGTACAGTGATCTGCACAGGCATCGGTCAGCCTGACCTTGACAAGCGAGTGCCTTTCGATCTGCTTACCGTATATTTTTACAGGGATATAACTTTCGGTATATCCATTGCTGTATTCATCGCTTTGCGGCTTTTCAATAAGTACAGTATGCTCCGTGCCGATCTGCGCTTTAAGATACTGCTCTTCAAGCTGCTTAGCCAGCGCTCCCATACGCTTTGCCCTGTCTGATTTGATATGCGGCAGCACCTGCTCGCTTCTCATCGCTGCAAGCGTACCCTTTCGTATGGAATACGGAAATACATGTATCTTCGCAAAACCGACTTTTTTCGCAAACTCCATGCTTTCGAGGAACTCCTCCTCGGTCTCGCCCGTAAAGCCGACCATTATATCGGTAGTTATCGAGCAACCCGGGAAATTAGCCCTCAGCTTTTCACACACTTCAAGATACTGCGCTGTATCATAACGGCGGCGCATACGCACCAGCACCTCATCGCTTCCGCTCTGCAGAGAAAGATGAAAATGCGGACAAAGCTTTCTGACCTCACGGAGCTTTGCTATCTCCTCATCAGTCATCATATCAGGCTCCAGCGAACCAAGCCTTATGCGCTCAATACCATCGACATCCGCTGCCTTGACCGCGTCCCCGAGCGTGAGCCCGAGCTCCTGCCCGTAACAGCTGAGATTTATACCTGTCAGCACTACTTCCTTGTTGCCGCTCTTTGCCGCAAGCTGAGCCTGCTTTGTTATCTCCTTTATCGGCATGGAACGCACACGGCCTCTTGCCACAGGAATTATGCAGTATGCACAGAATCTGTCACACCCATCCTCTACCTTGATAAAAGCACGGGTGCGGTCAATATCCGCCCCTGCACATTTCATATCAAACTCCCTCGGGAGTGAGTTGATATACACCCTTTTTTCGGGCTTTTCAAGGTATTCGTTAAGCAAAAAAGGAATATATGATTTTGCGCCGTTTCCGATGATTATATCAGCGTCGGTCTGACTTGCATCCTCCGGATAGCTTTGCGGAAAGCAGCCACACAGCACTGTTATTCCTTCGGGATTATCCTTCTTGCAGCGGGATACCAGCTGCCTTGCCTTTTTAACGCTCATACTTGTTACCGCACAGGAGTTTATCACCGCAATATCGGCAACCTCTCCATCAGGGACGATCTCAAAGCCTGCAGCGAGCATACTGTCATTTATAGCGGCGCTCTCACAGGAGTTCACCTTGCATCCCAGCGTATAAATAATAAAGGTCATCCCAAGCTCCTTACATGATATAACTAAAAGATAACAAAAGCCAAGTTTTGTGCATAGTGTATATTATACACAGCGTTGTTTAGGCAAAATTACCAAATGTTTTTTTGATACAATTATATTATACTTGATTATTCCGAATTTTGCAATAAGCTATTGACTAATTTCTGAATTGTTGCTATATTTATATTGAGGTTAGCAAAAAACACCTCAAAACAGATAGAAACACTTGTACACAAAGACAACAGACAAAACGATTTCAAACAATGAAAGGCGGCGATTTTAATGAAGGAACTCAAGATTCTGCTTGGCACGATCGAAGATGTAAAGGAATTTGTGAACATCACCAACAAGTATGAGTTTGACTGCGATCTCGTTTCGGGAAGATATGCAGTTGACGCAAAGTCCATTATGGGTATCTTCAGTCTGGACCTGTCCAAGTCGCTGAACATGGTCATCAGGGGCGAGGGAAAGAACGCAGAGGAGCTCGCGGAAGAGCTTGAAAAATTCACAGCAAAGTAAAAAGAAGTATTCGACAAAAATCCCATTGACAAAACGCGCAGGGTATGTTATCATACATGAAACCCTGCTGAATGAAGAAAGGAAGTAAAAGTTATGACAACAGCTACAATTTGCATCAACACAATCAATGACGTTAAGAATTTCGTAAACATCGTAACAAAGTGCGATTACGACGTAGACATCGTTTCCGGCAGATACGCTATCGACGCTAAGTCCATCATGGGTATCTTCAGCCTGGACCTCTCCAAGGAGCTGACACTGAATATCCACAGCGATAACTGTGCTGAATTTCTTGATGAGATCAAGAGCTACATCGTAAAGTAAGATCAACTGAACACAGAGAGCAGGCTGCTTCGGCAGCCTGTTTTTTTGTTAGGGGTTGTAATTTATTTAATAATAGTATATAATAAAGGAAAATCGATTTAGTTCAATAATGTAATGAAAGGAAGATGTGTTTTGGATCAGATAAATACCACCATTACAGCTCCTGAAGCACCAACAGCTCCTGCTGCCGCGCCAGTACAGACTGCACAGCCGCAGCCGCAATACAACGTGCCCCCTCAGCAGCCGCAAGTATATTACACGCCACCAAATCAACAGGGCGGCTATACTGCTCCCTATACATATCAGCAGCCGCAGCCCATGAATAACGCATATATGCCTGCACAGCCTCAGATGAGCAAACGCGAGTCTTTCATAGGCATAAATCTGCTTAGCAAGATAGGCGTTATATTTATTATAATAGGTGTAATAGCGTTCTCGGCGGTTTCGGAGGATTTCCTTGCCCCGGGCATCCGCACTGTGATTATTTTCGCGCTCGGTATAGTAATGGCAGCGCTCGGAGAGGTGTTCTACCGCACCAGCTCCGTTATATTCGCACGAGCTTTGACGATAGGCGGAATAGCCGAGCTTGCTGTATCGATCCTGATAGGCTACCATGGATACGGCTCGATCAACGAGCTCTTCAGCCTTATAATAGGAGTTATTCTTGCCGCAGGAGCGGTGCTGCTATCCATCCGATACAATTCCCAGACCATAATGGCAGTTACCGCTGTATGTGGATTTATCCCCTGCTTTGCCACTCTCAACGCAGAGCTTCCGATGTACGCTTCGCTGGTATATTTCATCCTGCTCCAGACGGCCATTGTAATGATCTGTGGCAAAAAAAGCTGGTATATCGCACCGTTCTTTATGATAGCAGGAAATCTTATTACCGCGATATGTGTATATATTGCCACAGATGAGCTTCTGGATGCTACCGCAGCAGGGCTCATTGCTACAGTTTATATAGTGGCAAGCACATTGGTGCCTGCTGTAAACGCTCTTATCATCTCTTTCCGAAACGGCGGAGCGCTTCACGCTTACGAAGCGGCAAGCTTCATTTCATCCTCTGTGATCCAGCTGCTGCTTTCCCTGATATTCCTTGCACTGATCGATTCTGTCACCGCCTTTGGTTTCCTTGCTATGTTTGTGGGATTGGCTTATCTGGCGATCTCCGTTGTAGCCAAGACCACTTTTGATAACTGTCCCTTGCTCACCGTCCTGCTGAACAGCACGATGATATGTCTTAGCTGCACGATACTTACACTCCTGCCTGAAACGCTTATATATGTTGTGTTCCATATATACGCCGCTGCGCTCTATATTATCGGCAGCATAAAGGATATTAAGCTCGTCAGAGTGTGGGGTATAGTTACCTGCGGCATTTCCGAATATATCTTCGTAAATTTCTGTCTGTTCAATCTGGCTGAGGATATCTTCTTCCTGCATTTCGGAGCAAATGCACTTATCTGGCTGATCATAATGACGATACAGGCTATGCGTAAAAAACGCAGCGCAGGTATAACTGCTTTTTCAATAGCAGCTATCTCAAATGCCGTTGTTTACTGCCTGTATCTTGTCCTGCGCCTTATCATCCTTTTTGAGGACGAAGCCATTCTCGATACATTCGGCGAATGCATAGCGATATTTATGCTGTTCAGCGCTTTTGTCTGGATGATAGCCGCATTCGTAACAGGCAAGCTGAAATTCCTCGGAAAAGCCGCCCCGGTGACCTCGATCGTATTCTATGGAATGAGCCTCTGTGGTCTCGGTATCACAAATCTTATATCCTGCTTCGCATCGCCGTCAGAAAACATTCTGTGCCTTGTCACTTCGATCATTGTGAACGCTATATCCGTTGCGGCTGTGTGGGATATCACCAACAGCATCTCCGCCCTTTCTCCAAAGTTCACCGGAACAATGGGACTTATCGTTGCGATATACGCGCTCTTTTGTGTCACCTTTACACTCGGCGCTAATGATATCGTCGCATTCACCAACTGTATAATCAGTATAGTATATCTAGTAGCTTCGTTGATCTGGATAATATGGGGCTTTATGCGCCGCAATGCCGCACTGCGCCGATTTGGCCTTGCTTTGGCACTGCTTGCTTCAGCAAAGCTCTTTCTGCTGGATTTCATGGGAATAGGCGCCGTAGGAAGAACACTGATGTTCATCATCTTCGGTATCGTGCTGCTTGCAGTATCCTTTATCTATGCAATATTTGAAAGCAAGCTGAAAAAGCAGACTCAGGAAGAGCTCATGCGTCAGCAGCAGCTTCAGTATCAGCAGCAGATGGCACTTTATCAGCAGCAAATGGCATTGTACCAGCAGCAGATGCAGCAATACCAGCAGCAACAGATGGTATATAACAATAGTATAAGTAACCAGAATAACGATCAGCAATAAAAAAACAAGGGAGCTTAAAAGCTCCCTTGTTTTTTTGTGTTCAGATCTTGGACATTGCAAGAAACGCACGTACCTTGTTGACGATCAGCTTGTCATTGTCATAGGCAAGATGAGACGCAGCCTGACTTATCTCCACCCAGCGTATCTCGGATATCTCCTCCTCCTGCGGAACGCAGTCGAAGCTGGTGGCTCTGGCAACGAAATAGACTACCTCCTTGCGGGTGTCACGGCGGGGATTGAACACCACCGTTTCACGGAACGAGGAATCATCAATAGAGATATCGATATTCGTCTCCTCCTTTATCTCGCGCACAGCAGTCTCGGTCTCGCTCTCTCCGTCCTCCATGTGCCCTTTAGGAAAAGACCAGTAGCCCGATTTGATATGCTTTATCAACAGGATCTCTGTGTTTCCGTAATGCTTACGGTAAACGATCGCACCGCATGACTTTTCATAATTCATGCCAGCTTTCCTTTCATAATGATATATTAATCTTATTATAACACACATTTCAGTGTTTGTCACGCTTTTTTTGAAAACTGTTACATTTTTTGTGTACCATACCCTCAACATATCCTTTTGAAAGCGCATTGCCATGCGAAAGATCAGATCACTGCGATTTAACGCAATAAAATTTCATAGTGATTTCGCCCAAGCGACAAGATGGTTAAAAGCACAGTTTTGTTAACTTTGCCGTGAGTTTTTCAAACCTGTTTTTTAGTTAATTTTACAAAAAGACAAGTCGGATTTTACATAATTTTACAAGTAATCGTTGAGAAATGAAAAGGTTACAAAACGGTTACAAATTTCATTTATGCACTTTTCACAAAAACGGGTATGCGTTTTCGGTTGACATTTACGAAACAAAAGTGTATAATAGCCAACGGAAACCAAAAGGGCGGCAGTATACTAACTGTACAAGAGAAAAAATGCCCTTAACGGCAGTAAATACTACTGCCTTGGAACATCAGGAGGAAGAATGAAACCACAAATAGTTAATACCAGGATGAACAGGCTCTTCAGACAGAGCAAGCTCATCAAGGCGGTACTGTTCGTGACAACTATCATGATCGTTGCGATGATGAGCGGTTCGCTGTATTTCCGCGACCGAGTATACATCACCGATAACGGCGTTACCAGAGAGCTTATGACCTCTGAAACAAATGTGAGCGCGATACTCAGCTACGGCGAGTATACTATCGGCGAGCACGACCGCGTATCCTACCGTATGGAGGATGAAAACACAGCCTATATCACTATCCTGCGCGCGTTTGATGTGAATGTCAGCGTTGATGGCAGGAACATCACCGTCCCTGCGATCGATGAAACAGTACAGGAGCTGCTTGAAAAGGCAAACATAACCCTTTCAGAGCACGACCTTATTGACAGAGAGCTTGACGAGCAGGTAAGCGAGGGAATGACAATAAGCATCACCCGCATAAATTACCAGCTCCGTGCAAACACCTCAGAGATCCCCTACGAGACCATTTATATTGATAACTCCAATATGGTCATCGGGGAGGAGAACATCGTAACGCAGGGCGAAAACGGTGTAAGAACATACGTTGTAAAGGAAAAGTATGTGGACGGCGTACTCAGCGGGCAGGAGCTCAGCTCCGATAACATCGCCAAGGAACCTGTCACAATGGTCATCGAGCGTGGTACAGCTCTTGCAGAGCCCTACGCAAAGATGGACGATCCCACAGCGCTGACGCTTGTAAACGGTCTGCCTGCTGATTATACAAGAATAGTATCAGGCAAGGCCACCGCATACACCGCAGGCTATACAGCCAAAACAGCCAGCGGCAGAAAGGCTGAGATCGGCACAGTTGCAGTAAACCCCAATGTCATCCCCTACGGCAGCGAGCTTTATATCGTTGCACAGGACGGCAGCAAGGCTTACGGATACGCTATCGCGGCAGATACAGGCATCGCTCTGATGGATGGCACTGTCGCTGTTGACCTTTACTTCGGAAACAAATACGATCACTATTACGACAGCTGCCGCTGGGGCGCTGTTCAGGTAGATATCTATGTTCTCTCCGAGGGCGAGGGATATTAATTAATACACAACAACCCGCACGGATCGATGCGGGTTGTTCTTTTTTCGATCTCACCACTTTAAACGGCTCTGCAAAACGCTTCAGCGCTATCCCACAGAGCGGAACGGCACCGTTCTTTATCACTTTTTTCAGCAGATCGACAGTTTTTTAGCTGCGATCTGCTTTTTTGTCTTTTATATACCGAAAATGCACGCTTTTTTCTGTAAATCAGCAGAAAATACAATCGTTTTATTCTCTGCACCAACAAAAAACTCGTCTTGTTTTTGTGTATTATAACGGCGCTTGTGAATGTCACAGAATGCTTGTTTCGTACAAATGTGCACTTTCAACCGCCAAACCCCATAAAAACAGCACAAAAATCTCCCCCTGCTTTCTTCCTACTTCTCTCCCCCGACAAAAGTAAAATCAGCGCTTTGTCAATTGCGATAAATGCAGTTTTAAGTTATACTTTTGCTATCACCCTGAACGGAGGAAACAATGAGATACCGGAACATCATCCAACTGGAAGCAAGCGGCAGATACGCATTGTTCACCGACCCACTGACGAGAAGCGGCGGCGAAAAATGCTCCTATCCCGTCCCGACCTATGAGGCCCTGAAAGGGATGCTCTCTTCAATATACTGGCTGCCCGATATAACATGGATCGTGGATTCGGTACGGATAATGGAGCCCATACGCACCGAATCGCGCTCAGTGGTCACCCGCGGCTATTTCAAACAGGGCTGCGATCTTTCCATATACACATATCTCACAAATGTACGTTACAGGATAAAAGCTCATTTCGTTCCGCGAAACGGACAAGAGCTGACGCCTGCTGCCGAGCACAGACATTTCCGCGTTGCTCTGCGAATGCTGGAAAGAGGCGGCAGAAGAGCGGTATATCTGGGCACAAAGGATTGTCCCTGTGATATCAGCCCGTGTGTGTTCTCCTCAGACATCGGCCATTATGACAACATCACTGCCGATCTGGGAATGATGTTCCACAGCTTCAGCTACAGCAATGGTGATCTGCCATCGGCCGCACATTATTTCAGATGCCGCATGGAAAACGGGATCATCATATTTCCCCAGCCGCACGAATGTGATATCACACAGGTCTGTCGGGAGAGTCACAGTGCATTGGTTTGAACAGCTTGCCGCTATGTATAATGAGGATGATATCCCTTTATATCACGCGGTAATATATACAGATATCGAGCTTCATCTCAGCTTGGAAGGACGGCTCCTCCGAATACGGAACGAGCGTATGCCGACTCTGATCCCTGTGACCGCAGCTTCGCTGCACCGCACCTCAGCCATAGAGCCCCACCCGCTTTCAGATAAGCTGCGTTATATGACTAACGACTATTCCAAGCCGCATCATGATGCATATATAAAAGAACTGGTCAGCTGGGCGGATTCAAATTACTCAGATCACAGGCTGTGCGCCGTAAGAAACTACATGATACGCGGAACTCTTTCATCCGATATATCACACATATCCGCACATCAGGATACCGCAGTGCGCTTTGTAGTGGACGATATGCCGCTCTGGCAGGACAATGAGCTGATCCGCCTGCATATAGAACGAATGTCCGCACGCGCCGAAAGCTATGGTGTTTGCTGCCTGACAGGGGAATATACTGTTCTCAGCCGCTGCCATCCCAAGCAGGTCCTTTCTTCATCGGGCAGCGGTAAGCTGATATCCTACGAGCACCGAAGCCGTATCCTGCACCAGGGCAGACACCTCTCGCCGTTTGATGTGTTTCCGATAGGACAGGAGCTGTCACTCAAGGCTCATACGGTCCTCAGGCGGATAATACACGAAAACGGATTCGCTATCGGCAGCCGCACGTTTGCCGCATGGGACGGGAGAAGCTCGCTCCCTCTTCCGTTTTCCCTGAAGCTGGTTAAGCCGCAAGGTCAGGTGACCGTGGCAGGCTTCACGGAGGCGACCAAGGGCAGAGTTTCCGTAACATTCCTGAGATATGTTTCAGCGGAGTGCTACGCGAGGATCACATTAAAATGGGGTGAGCTCGGAATATCGGTACGAGATATCATCGATTACGCATTCGGTCATCACAGCAGGAACGGACTACTCTGTTCCGACAGCCTTTACGGCAGTACCGCGGAGCGTCTGCTGGGCTGCATTATAGACAACACCGCGTTTCCGTCCGATATAATGCGTGCACTGAACTATAAAGCTCCCCATATCGCGCAGCGGCTCACAGAATACAGTACAGGAGAAAGCTATGCACAAACAGAATTATAAGGTAGATTTCATGGGTCTGATATCGGTATCTCACGCCAACCCCAACGGCGATCCGCTGTGCGGCGGCAGACCGCGCATAGATAGCGCAGGATATGGTCTGATAACCGATGTCTGTCTGAAACGCAAGCTAAGAAACAGGCTGCTGGAGATGAATACTCCCATATTTGTCAGCCCTCCCGATCACGATACCGATACACTGGAGCACCGCGCTTCTGAAATATCCTGCACTGATAAGCATGAATATGCACGCGCCGCCTGCAAGCGCTGGTTTGATGTGCGCGGCTTCGGTCAGTTGTTCTCTTTTGCAGGCAGACGCAGTACTGTAAGTGTGAGAGGGCCTGTTACGATACAGCACGCATTCAGCGTCGATCCCATAGTAATTGAGGAACTGCCGATCACACGCTGCATAAACAGTTCTTCACCAAAAAAGCGAGCACCCGATACCCTCGGCTTCAGAAGCTATGTGCAGTATGGACTGTATATTATGAAAGGCTCGGTCTGCGCCGGTCTCGCAGAAAAAACAGGCTTTTCCGAGCAGGACTGCATAAGGTTCAGAAATGCACTGCTGGATATATTCACAAACGACGCAAGCTCTGCCCGTCCCGATGGAAGTATGACGCTGGAACGGCTATACTGGTGGAATCATCATTCCGCCTGCGGAGACTATTCCTCTGCCTCTGTCTTCAACACCATACATATCAGGAAAAAGGTCGGGATCGATACGCCCATGCGCTTTTCCGATTACGATATAACAGAAACGCACCTGGCAGGGCTTACCCCAAGAATATTCGCTAATGTCATTCCCGAGCAAGCTCAGGAATGTGGGTCTGAATAAGTTATAAAGAAACAGAAAGGCGCATCGTTACGGTGCGCCTTTCACCCTATTTGACAACAGCAGGAAAATATGCTACAATATCTTCGGGGACGGCACCCATAACAAAAAACAGCACATAGGTTTCGCACCGAGGGGAGGACACCCATGACAAAAAACGATGCACAGGCGAAACAGACGATCCGCGTTTTTTCGGCGGACGGAGAAGAGATCGGCTCTACTTACCCAAAACGGGCAAAAGGGCTGGTAAAACAAGGTCGGGCACGGTATGTGAACGACTCGGAAATTCGTCTTATCGTGTCCGAAGTAACACAGATTACGGAGGAAACCAAGATGGATAACAATATCAATACAAACACCCCTGCAGCACAGACAGAGCCTGTAAACAGGCTGTATTTTTCCGCACGGGAATGGAGCTTCAACAAGGAATGCAGCGATAATGTCGGCAGCCGTTCTTTCATGCAGGGCCCCGATGGCATCATAAACGAAGCCTACATGATAGGCGACTGGGGCTGGCGCTGGACTGAGATAGTATCAAAAACGCTCCTGCTTCCTAAAAATACTCTGCACACCTTTACATTCTGGCTCAACGGTGGCGAAAACGACAACAATGATGAGACCTGTCGCTTTGAAGTAATCTATAACAACGATCACGAAAGCCGCTACACCTATAATCTCAACCGCAACTTCATAAAGCCGCTGAAAAAGGTGAACGGCTGGGAGTTGTACGAGATCCCTTTCCGCACGGGTGATAATGAGTATACCCAGTTAAAATTCGCAGCGCAGAGAGCATATATGACGGTGCTTACAGCAAAGGACGCTTCGGAATATGCCGATCTGGCAGATACTGTCGATCAATATGAACAGTACCGCCCTCAAAGACACAACATTGTGTTCAACGACGGCTGGCCCACCAACAAGAATTACAGCACCATGCATCTTCAGGCAATGTACGGTCAGCAGAACAGCAATGCACAGACGACTCCCTCTCAGAACTCCGACGTTCAGCAGAGTATCGCAAATGCCTATCAGCAAAGCTTCGGCAACTCTCCCGTGGATGATATCGCGGCCTCCATCGCAGGTATTCACGATAGTATCGATGCATTGAACAGCTTCGACTTCGTCGAGTTACGCGAGCAGCTTAAAAGCGCACTAGCAAGCAATCCTTATCTCTCGGCAGAGGATGCGGAAGAAATAATCCAAAGCTCAATGGAAAACGCGCAGGAAAGTATTTCCGATGCAATGGAAACGCTCACAGATACTCTTATGGAGCTGAATGATTCTTTGCGTGAAATGCAGGAGTAATATCCATCAGACCAAATAATACAACACAATAACGAGTCCTGTATCTGACAATGTCGGATACAGGACTTTTACATTTCATTAATAAAATTACATATTGCCGCCTATGCGTTCGTCTATCCTTCTGGCAAAAGAATAAGTGTACGGCACAAAATACTTGCCCCAGAAATTAAGGGCGGTAGGATTAAGTGTTTCGCAATCTACACCGAGGTGAGTTACGCCCTCGGCTTTAAGAGTGTCTGCAATAAACGAAAGCAGGTTTTGTGCAATACCACTACCGCGATAATTCTCGTCGAAATAAGCACCGCAGATATTTTTCATTGTATCGTGTTCGGTAATAAAGTTCTCTGCGTTATCATCTATCGAAATAAATCCGATAATTCTGCCTTCTGTTTCTGCAACAAAAATACGCATAGTTTCACGCTCTATCCAGTTTTTAAACCAGTCCTCAAAATTTTCACTTGGAAAGAACACAGGCGCACCTGCCAAATGCTTGTGAAGTCCTTTTTGCAGATGTTCAACCGCAGCAAACTTATCTGCAGACAACTCTTTAAATACAACGCCCCCTGAATTGTTCTGCATTTTTAGTGCTGATGTTTTACTCACAGCGTCTGAACAGCGTATTCCAAACCCGTTCAGTATAAATGATTTGACAACTTCCTCATCGTGAGCATATCGGCTCAAAGCACAACTGAAAACACCTTGTTCCACAAATTCCTCTGCTACGCTTGCAAACAGCATTGAGGCCAACCTGCCACGATTTTTATAATCGTATGAAAAAGCACTTCCGCCAAGAGGCGAAAATACACCCTTTACATCTCCGAAAAATCCGTCCCAAGGACCTGCAAAAATCAGATATCCCACAAGTTTTCCCTCGATAATTGCTGCTTTTCCGAACGGCTGACTGCTTAACCAATGCAGAACACCTGTCAGGTGTTCGCTGAAATCCTCGCGAGGTAAATCGGGGCAATATTTCCTTTCGTTTTCAAGCTCCGCAAGCGCCAGCTTAACAGCTTCGTCAATATGTTTTTCGGTGAATTTTTCAAATATCATATTCATTTTCTGTACCCCGCTTTCATCCTGTTCGCCTTGAAATTTTCATCATAAAGCCGTTGGTACAATCGCCAGCGTTTTTCGCTGAGCTCGCCTGTTTCAAGCGCCTTTTTTATTGCGCAGTCCGGCTCGGTATCGTGTCGGCAATTATTGAAACGGCACTGTGAAAACAGCTCGGTTATATCGGAAAATGTATCGTCGATACCCTCGTCGATTCCACATACGCCGATCTCTCTCATTCCGGGAGTATCGATTATAGTAACGCCGTTATCAAGCACGAAAAGATGCCTGTATGTGGTCGTATGCCTGCCTTTTCCGTCGTCCTCTCTGATGTTGCTCGTTTTCATAATCTCTTTGCCTGCAACAGCATTCAGCATGGTGGATTTACCAACTCCCGACGAACCGATGAGAGCAATAGTTACACCACTTTTGAAATACTTTTGTAGATCCGACATACCCATGCCTGTAAGAGAGCTTACAGCAATTATATCAGTCTTGTCAGAAACGCTTTTCACTTCTGCGATAGATTTATCCACATCATCACACAGATCTGCTTTGCTGAGAATTACCACAGGAACACCGCCGCCCTGAACCGTTACTGCAATATATCGTGCTATTCTTCCTGCGCTGAAATTCTGATTTAGAGAGGTAACAATAAACACATAGTCAAAATTTGCCGCCATAGGCTGTTCAACCAGTGTTTTTACATATCCGTCTGCGTGGCCGCTTCGGTCAGGACGGGAAAGATATGTTCTTCTTTCGAGTATTTTCTCTATGAGTGAATCGCCATAGGGGTTGAAAATAACCTCAACATAATCTCCCACTACAGGAAAATCACCGCTGTTGTAGAGATTGCCTTTCAGCTTTGCTCCGATCTCACCCATTTCACCGATCAAGGTATAGCGTTCACGCTGTACCTCTGATACTCGCATAATGTTTTTTTCGTTAGTAATCATTGTAATAACCATTCCTTTCAAATTAAGCCTGTTTTTCTTTGAGCATAACCTCGGCAATACCCGAGAAAAAAGCTGCGGCAGAGAAAAGAAAGGACAGCCCAAATCTGATTTTGGGCGCAAAAAACCGCAGCAAAATTCGCTGCGGCATAATCATTTTCACACAAAAATGGTTACTTCAATATTGCCGAGGTAATTCTGCCCATTCTGTTTTCGTTTTTCATCATTGTGTATGTCATCTTAATTACCTCTCTTTCTTTGGTATTTCAGCCTAACTAAAACGCTTGCTTTAGTTAGGCTGAATTCAGTATACCACCTATTTACAGTTTTGTCAATAGTATTTCATCATGTCCTCATAGCCCTCATGGCATTGAGTATCGCCAGCACTGATACTCCCACATCCGCAAACACCGCAGCCCACATATTCGCAAAGCCCAGCGCTGTAAGGAGCAGCACCAGTATCTTCACACCAAGAGCGAACACGATGTTCTGGATAACGATGTTGTGAGTCTTTCTCGCTATCTTCACAGCTACTGGCAGCTTTTCGATGTTATCGTTCATCAGCACGATATCCGCCGCCTCGATGGCTGCATCCGAACCAAGACCGCCCATTGCAATGCCGACATCCGCCCTCGCCAGAGCAGGAGCGTCATTCATTCCGTCACCAACGAATACCAGCGACGTACCCTCGCGCTTTGTATCGTACAGCTCCTCCACAAGCGCCACCTTGCCATCAGGCAGAAGCTCGGTATGCACCTCGTCTATACCCACGCTTGCCGCTACGCTCTCACCTGTAAGCTTTCTGTCCCCTGTCAGCATGACAGTTTTTGCTCCGCACTGCTTTTTCAGTTCTGACAGAGCCTCTGCTGCGCCGCTCTTTATCTCGTCCGAGATCACCAGATAACCCGCATAACTGCCGTCAACCGCACAGTGAACAACTGTTCCTGCGCTCTCGGGAGAGATAAACTCCGCACCGCACCGCTTCATAAGACGCTCGTTGCCAACGCAGACTTCTCTTCCGCCAACTGTTGCGCGTACGCCAAGACCTGCAAGCTCCTCTGCGTTTTCTGCAGTCTGAACTCTCCTTGCCGCTTTTACTATCGAAGCTGCGATTGGATGCGTGGAGAACGTTTCCGCCGCAGCGCAGATATCCAGAAGCTCCTCCTCGCTCATACCTGCAGGATGTACCTCAGTTACCGCAAAGCTGCCCTTTGTAAGCGTTCCTGTCTTATCGAACACGAACACCTCAGCCTTATTCAGTGCCTCAAGAAAATTCGCGCCCTTTACCATGATTCCATGCTTTGATGCACCGCCAATACCGCCGAAATAGGAAAGCGGCACAGATATCACCAGCGCACAGGGGCAGGAGACTACAAGGAAAGTCAGCGCCCTGTATACCCATTCGTTCCACTGCGGCTCGCTGCCGATGATCAGCTGGAGCAACGGCGGTATCACCGCCAGAACCACTGCCGCAATAACAACGATGGGTGTGTATACTCTGGCAAACTTCGTGATGAAATTCTCTGCCTTTGCCTTGTTTTCTGTGGAGCTCTCCACAAGCTCCAGTATTCTTGCAACAGTGGAATCGGAATAGGGTCTGCTTACCCTGACGCGCAGAAGCCCTGTTGTATTTAGACATCCGCTGATGACCTCGTCGCCCTCCGTCACATCTCGCAAAGCGCTCTCACCCGTCAGCGCGGATGTATTCAGACCTGAGCTGCCCGACACCACCACACCATCAAGCGGAATACGTTCACCAGGACGTATCACGATGATATCGCCGCACTGCACATCCTCGGGATCCACTTTCTCGACCTCTCCGTCACGCTCAAGATTAGCGTACTCAGGATTGATATCCACCATCTCTGCAATGGAACGTCTGGATCTTCCCACAGCCACAGATTCAAACAGCTCTCCCACACGGTAGAACAGCATTACCGCTGCACCCTCCATGTGTTCACCGACTATCATCGCACCAATGGAAGCTATCGTCATAAGGAAGTTCTCATCAAACACCTGACCATGAGCGATATTCCGCACAGCTTTCCATATAACATCCCAGCCGACAAGCAGGTATGCAGCACCGAATACCGCAAGCTGCACCAGCCATTCGCATTCAATGTCCTCAGGCAGCAGCACCGATGTCACTATACCCGCCGCAAATATCACCGTTGCTATGATTATCCTTGCAAGCAGCTTCTTTTGTTTAGTTGTCATATCTTCCTCACAGCTTTATCTTACAATCAGGCTCTACCTTTTTGATACAGTCAGCAGCCTTTTTCAATATCTCTTCAAAGCGCTCTTCGTCCGCGTCAAGAGTCAGCTTCTGCGTCATGAAGTTTACGCTGGCAGAGTGTACTCCATCCAGCTTTTCAATGGCAGCCTGCATTTTTGCAGCGCAGTTGGCGCACTCAAGATCTATCAGCTTATATGTCTTTTTCATGATGGTTGTTTCCTTTCACGTTAATCTTTCTTTATTACCGCAAAGCAGCAGGGCACCATACCCTTTATAAGCCTTGCCTTTACCCTGCCAACACCGCACTCCTCAAGCATCACCTTGTAGGATGTAGGAGTATAATCCTGCTCCTGCTTAAAGCCCAGCTTCTTGTACAGCTTTATAGAAACAGAATCATGGATATTCACATATGTGGGGAGTATCAGCAGACCGCCTCGCTTTGTTACTCTCGCAAGCTCTTTCACTGCGCTTTGTGGGTCTGTCAGCAGGTGCAGCACGTTGCCTGCCATGACCGCATCATAGGCCCCATCCTCATCCTCCAGATGAAAGATGTTCCGTTCCTCAAAACGGATGTTGGTAAGACCACCGCGCCGCGCCTTTGCCCTTGCCTGCTCCAGCATCGGGGACGACATATCGGTGCAGACTACCTCTGCCGCCTTTTTAGCCGCCGCCATAGTCAGAATGCCCGTGCCTGCCGCGGTATCCAGTACCACTGCGCCCTCTGGAATAAGCTCCGCCGCAAGCCTTGCCATCTCGCCCTGTACCTTTCCGTTTATGGACTGCCCTATATCGTACAGCCCTGCAAATCTGTCCCAGAAATCCATATTGCCCTCCGTCATTCGTTGATATGCTCAAGACCCATCCTCAGTATCGTCATAACATGGTCGTCAGCCAGCGAATAGAAAGCCGCCTTTCCCTCTCTGCGAACGCCCACTAGCTTCGCAGTTTTAAGTATCTTAAGCTGGTGGGATACTGCAGACATCGTCATGCCTACCACCGTTGCAAGATCGCACACACAAAGCTCTGCTCCGCTCAGTGCGGTAAGTATCTTTATACGCGTGGAATCACCGAACACCTTGAAAAGCTCCGCAAGATCGATAAGAGAATCCTCATCAGGCATTGCCGCGGTTATCTCTCCTATATCGTCGGGATGAGCGTGCAGAAGATCGCATTCGTGTTTTTCGTACTCCATATCTGCCTCCTGTTTTTATTAATCATTTGAACAACCGTTCAATCGTTTGATTGTATTATACACCCATGTTTGGATTTTGTCAAGGGGTAAATATAAAAATCTCCCAAGAAATTTCTTGGGAGATCATATATAGTTAAATCGCGATCAATTATCTCTTGGAATATTCATGCGTTCGTTTCCTTTCCCTATCTGAAAGCCCGTAACGAACAGCATACCATCATACCGCCACACCTCGCACTTCTTGCCGCACAGCACCTTGTTGGGATTGCGTGCAAAGCCTCCCGCATGGCAGTAATGCTCCTTATTTACCGTATATCTGATCTTCAGGGTGATATTCCTGTGTCGGTTTCTGCGCGGAAGCTCCGTCCCCTTGTATACTCCATACATAGAAAATGATGATATCTCTCCATCATAACATTTTCCACGCTTCATGATAATAGTGATCTTACATATCTGCACAAAAATATAAACAGCCCAAACTAAGAACGGAACAGCACACAACATAGCACATCCGTGCAGCGCCACCTTTTGCAGCACAGTCACATTATAACCACCGCCGATATGATCGGCAAAAATAAACTCCATCAACGCGAACGCTACCAAGCCTGCTGCCAAGATAACAGCTCCGATCACAACATTTAATATAGTGCTGTAAAAGTATGTCCTTGATGGATTTTGTATCTCTTTCAGATAATACATTTTTCGTCTGCTCATATCACCCCAGATTTTCAGGCCCGAACGAACACGGCAGCAGCTCCGCAAGCGTCATCTGCTTATAGTCATCTCTGCTCCTGCAAACGATGACTATCATATCTTCAGGCACGCAGAATTCCCTCAGCACCTGCCTGCAAACTCCGCAGGGATATGCGTAATCGCTTGCCTGTTCCCTTTCTTTTCCGCCTGCTATAGCGATCGCAGTGAAACGCTGCTTCCCCTCGCTGACTGCCTTGAATACCGCAGTTCGTTCCGCACAGTTTGTCGCTCCGTACGAGGCATTCTCCACATTGCAGCCCG
Source organism: Oscillospiraceae bacterium (assembly GCA_017465665.1). Classification (GTDB taxonomy): domain Bacteria; phylum Bacillota; class Clostridia; order Oscillospirales; family Ruminococcaceae; genus CAG-115. The sequence continues at coordinate 32,800 of JAFTVU010000012.1, forward strand.
TGACGATATCTCCGCCACTGCAAAGCAGAGCTGCTCCGACATAATATCCCGAATACGGCGCATAGGCATTCTTTCTTGCTTCAAGCGCTGAATCGATCAGCCTGTTTCTGAGTTCGTTATCAAGCATGGCGTTGCTCCTTTTATTGGACTTTATCTAATTATACCGCCGACTGCTGTGAAAATCAAGCATATTTTGTCCGCGCGTGAAATAAAATCGTACTGATACAAAGGAGGTCACAGCATGAAAAAGCTACTGTGTTTTATTATAACTCTCGGCATTGCTCTTGCTATGCCCATATCACCGACAGCCCGCGCGGAGAGCTCTGCAAAAGCCTCGATACTGATAGAAGCCTCATCCATGCAGGTGCTGGCTTCCTCCAATCCCGATGAGAAGCTTCCAATGGCGTCAGTCACCAAGACCATGTCCCTGCTGCTGTGGGCGGAAATGCTGGAGGAGGGCACTCTCGCACTGGACGAAACGGTCAAAGCGACCTCTGCCGTGCAGGATACCGACGGCTCGATAATCTGGCTCGTCCCGGGCGAGGAGATGACCGTCGCAGAGCTGCTGGAGGCAGTCATCATAGCCTCTGCAAATGATGCCTGTGTTGCTCTTGCGGAGCACACCGCAGGCAGCGAGGCGCAGTTCGTGAAGCAGATGAATCTGCGCGCAAAAGCCCTCGGCATGAACGACACCCACTACGCAAACTGCGTCGGATATGACGAAAGCGGCCACTACACCACAGCAAGAGATGTGGCAGTAGTAACCGCGGAGCTTATGAAGCATGTGGTCTACCGCGGCTGGTTCCTCACATGGATGGATTATCTGCGCGGCGGAGATACCCAGCTGGTAAACACCAACAAGATGATACGCTGGTACGATGGCATCCTCGGCGGCAAGACAGGCACCACAGACAACGCAGGCTGCTGCCTTTCCGTCTGCGCCGAGCGCGGAGATATGCGGCTTATCGCAGTGGTACTTGGCTGTACGGATGACGACTCACGCTTCAACGAGGCAGAAGCGCTGCTGGACTACGGCTTCCAGAGCTTCGAAAAGTTCACCCCTGTGACCGATCCTGCTCAGCTTGCGCCGATCCCCGTAGAAAAAGGACAGCAAAGCAGCGTTCTCCCTGTTGTCGCCATGAGCAGCAGCGAATGTGTTATACGCAAGGGCAGTTCCGCCGAAGTAGAATATGAATATACCTTCGTGGAGCAGGCAGAAGCACCCGTAAAGCAGGGGCAGTTTCTGGGCGAATATCTGGTGCTGGTGGACGGAGTGGCAGTGTTTCGCTCGGATATAGTTGCCGCCGCCGAGGTCAGGCGCGTTTCGTTCTGGTACTGCTTTACCGAGATACTTTCACAGCTTATTAATATGTAAAAAAACAGGGCGATGTGATAACACCGCCCTTAAGCTTTTATCCGTAAAGCTCCTGCCTCAATTCAGCTATAAGCTCCGCCATCTCAGCAAGCTCGTCCTCGTCCATCATCTCACTGATATCGTATTCTGTCGGAGCTTCCGCAAACAACTTCAGTGCCGCATTGATGATTTCGTTTTCCTCTGCGGTGGCAGTGAGTGTAAGCTCACCATCAAGCTCCTCCCACAACTCGTTAAGATCAACACTGCCGTTCACTTTGCATTCAAGCAGCAGTGCCGCGAGATCCGCTATAATGCTGATGGCATATTGAATCTCGACCTCCATATCATCTATCTCTACTGAAAGATCATCCGTCTGTCTGAGATCGCCGTCAAACTTATCTAGCCCGATATCGGTGAATATATCTGCCAGTGTGAGCTCCAACGATTTGTGAGCAAAATACTCCATCAGCGTCAAGCTGTCGTCGCTGCCGCCGATATAATCGCCCCAGTATTTTTCAATATACATTTTAATTCCTCCTCTATTCCTTTATATTTTTCCCATTATGTATTGAACTTCCTGATCGAGCTTTCCAGCATTTCCTGCATGTAATCACCATCAGACATCGTCGCAAAAAATTTAATATTCTCCCTACAGCATCCGTACTTCTGAAAAAGCTCATCAGGAAGCGCTTTGATATTTTCCCCGAGCACCGTCATAAGTGCTTCTGCAAAGCCCCATTTTTCGTCCGATTTTCTCAGCAGATCGATATCCTTACTATTATCCACCACATCCACAAGCGGCTGATACAGGAACGCCGGATAAAGTGCGTTTGTCCAATCGTAGTAATTGTTTATATCGTCCTTCTTATAGCTCCACGCAAGATAAAAGCCGTAAAAATCATCCGTTGTAATAAAGCCGATGGCGCAGACCTTGTTTCCTCTTCCGCCAAACAAACCCTGGTGTATGCCCTTTTCCAGTATCTCTCCCACAGCGCCTTCAAGATTTTCTTTCAGCGCCTTATCGAAGTCGGCAAATCTCTCAAGCTCCATACGTTACCAATCCCTTTCGGCTATTGCAGTTTCGATATCTATATCGATATCAAACCATTTCAGTACATATTCCACTGTTTCACCGATGCTGTCCCTTGCAGCGGTCTCGATCTCGCTGTCGTTCTCCTCGAACTCTTCCTGAAGATCATTGATCCCAATCGTCATTCTGTCCAGCGCCGCCTGTACCTTGCCGAGCTCGCTCTCACCGCTTTCAAGCAAAGCAATGACCTCTTTTATGAGCGCTTCTATTTTATCCACAAGAAACACAGGGAAATATTCATCGTTCCTCATATCGGAAAGAAGTGTGTAGCTTTCGTCAAATCTCTTCATAGCAACCTCCTTATTTATCGCCATCCATGAAAACTCTTGAGCCTGTAGCGCCTGTCTGTCCCTGATACTTGCCGCGATAGGGATTCTTCGCCTCTCTGTCCATCTTTGCAAACACGAGCTGACCTACTCGTCTGCCCGCTCTGAGCTCAATAGCGCAACGGTTTGCATTGAACAGCTCCAGTGTTATCTCGCCCTTGAAACCCGGATCGACCCATCCTGCATTCTGGATGAAAAGCCCCATTCTGCCGAGAGAGCTCCTGCCCTCCACAAACGCTGTGAGATCATCAGGAAGCTCGATATACTCCATCGTAGTGGCCAGAACAAACTGTCCGGGAAGCAGCAGATAGGTATCCGTTTTGATGGTCTTGTAGCTTATCTCGCTGTCAAGCGTGATTATGCCCGAGGACGAATCCTCCACTATGCTGAAAGTATCGCCAAGGCGTATATCAATACTTGCAGGTTGTATCTGAGCCTCTGTCAGCGGGGACATCTTAAGCTCGCCCGTTTTAAGCATTTCTGTAAGTGTAATATCAGATAATATCATAATAGTCCTCCCAAATAAGTATAATTTAATTCTAACACAACTTTATGTAATAGTCAATTCGTCATATTGCCCCATTACGCGTCCACAAAACTAATCAAATGCCCAAATATTTCTTATTTTTCGGCAAAGCTCTTGACAAGTTTGTTAAAATAAGTTACAATAAAGTCGGATAAATCTGTAAAGCAGAATGCTTCGCGCATTATCGGGAATGTCGCAGAACAGGAAGCTGCACGGAAGCATCCGCAAACTTTCGCCCCGCTCTTTTGAATGCGGCGGAAATGTTATCACATTAAGCGCCGAAAATCAATCTTGATTTTCAGCTATCACAACCTTAGTGCAAAGCCCCGTACATAAGGCTCAGGCGCAGGGCGTGTGAAAACAGGACTGCCAAAGGATATCGAAACGGGCACAATTCTTTACGTCACTCTTGTTAGAGCTGATCAATTAAACGCAAAGAAATTGGTCTCTAGCGCAGCACGACGCGGTAAGCCAGGCGGCTTTCGTCGAAGTTCACCGTATCGGTTGGGTAAAACCGCTGATTTACGGCGTTTTATTTCCTCAGCATAGATAACTAAGATCAAGTGACCTCTTCATTTTGAGAGAGGCTGTATGACGCCACCTAGGGTCGTGATACAGCCTCTTTTTTCCGTCCATATAAACGAATGCTGTTGTGCAATATCAACAAAAACCATCTTGCGCCTGCAAAAACTATTGTATATTTAGTTTTGATGTGCTATAATGCTATTAAGCAAATATCCTCAAAACACATCAAAGGAGTTGTTACTATGATCCAGAAAATGGGCGCACAGACAGTTGAAACTATTGCAGGCAAGAAGTACATCAAATCGGGCGCAGTGGGCGCTACTACTCTTGACGAGATCAAATGGCTGACCAAAACTCTTTCCTCTGCGTCTGCCGCATGGAAGCTCAGCGGCTGGGGCTACATCTCCGATATCAGCAAGATGTCGCCTGTAACTCCCGATATCAGCGCAGAGCTCGTAAATCTGCATAAGGCACTTGAAGCCTCAAACTGCAAAGCGATGGCTTTTGTTGTGGGCAGCTCGATATTTACCGACGCTCAGGCTAAAAACCATCAGAAGCAATCACAGGCAGGTATTCAGGAGGGCCATTTCAAGACCGAGGCTGAGGCTATTGCCTGGTTGGATACTATAGTAAAATAATCGCCAAATACACAAACAGACCCGTGAAGCAATTCACGGGTCTGTTTTTTTACAGCAATCAGTTGGCAGTCTGCCCACAAAGCAACCCGAGGTTAATCTTATCCAATGTGTTTTTTCTTTAACGCACTCGGTCGCGAATAAGGAACAGACTCATTTGTCAACTCTGCAATATAATCTATCGGAACATTGTAAAATTTCGCAAGCTCTATTATCTGAAAAAATTTAATTTCTCTTTTGCCGCTTTCGTATAGCTGGTACTGCTGCCGCGTTATCCCCAGCACCTTTGCCACATCCTCTTGTTTAAGGTCTCTGTCCTCTCTCAAATCCTGAAGTCTTTGGTATTTTTTCATACAATCCTCCTGTGAATTTGTTTGATTTTTACAATTGTATCACAGTTTATCGATTTTACTCTTGACAAGCATTCGTTTGAATGCTATAATATGATTGGACATTCAAACGAATGCACAAAACAAAAAATTGGAGGATAATCAAAATCATGAAAAAACTGAAAAAAACACTTGCATTATTGCTCTGTGCTGCGATGATATTTACGTTTCCTGCTATGACATATGCCGCTGACGGCGATACTTATGTTGATGGCTTCATGAACCAAGACGGACAGTATTGTATGCGTGTCGGCAACTTTGGTATGGTAAATCTTGTGAATTACATTGCTGCACAAGCGCCCGGAGACGATACATGGCATATCAGAGTCCGCATTCTGGTCGATAATAGTACTGTATTCCATTGTTCACTGGACAGCAATCTGAACGCAACTGTTGTACCATCAAAAGTCGGCAGCAGTGAAGTCTCCGAAACTACTTTCTATGATTGGGATTTCAGCGACAATGCTCCAATTGGAGCAAGGGTATATATAAACGATGACCAATTCTCAGATACTGGTATCGTTATTTTTTTCAATGATGATTCTATTTATCTGAAAGAATTAGCAAATGTTGATACGATATTGATACAGACAGAGCTTGAGAACGAAGATTCTTCCGTATTTGTAACAATTGGAGACCCTGGTGTATGGTACACCATCAATGCAGAATTTAAGGGATTAGAAGCTTACAAGACAACTTCGGATACTAATGAACCCACAATCGAGACAGAAGAAGTACTTGTTGAAACAGAAGAAGTACTTGTTGAAACAGAAGAAATCATCGTAGAGACAGAAGAAATCTCAGCGGATACCGAAGAAACCGTAATTGAAACCGAGGAAGTAATCACTGCTGACGAAGAAACAGAGGAGATCATTGCTGAAACAGAAGAGCCTGCAACCGTTCCTGAAACAAAAGAACCTGTAACCACTCCCGAAACCGAAGATAACAGCGATACTGTCACCGAAACACCCGAGGAAAGCAAACCCATGGATACAGACACCAACGAAAAGACTAGCCCCGACACAGGAATAACAAGTGTTGCAGCAGGCTCTGCCGTAGCACTTCTCGCGCTCGGTACGTTCGTACTTTCCCGTAAAAAGAAATAATACTCCATAAGAAATCATCCATAACAGAAATACGGAGCGTTTATGCTCCGTATTTTTCTTATTGAAAACTCCCGTCGATATGGTCTCGATGGGAGCAATTTTATTATGTCAATATCAATACAGGCTTCCGTAAGCCGCGCAAGCTCTGTAATCAGCACCCTCAAGATCCTTTGTGCCGAACGCAGACCATGCGTGGGGTCTGAACAGACGGTCATCGGAGATATTGTGCATGGAAACGGGTATTCTCAGCATACTTGCAAGAGTGATAAGATCCTCGCCGATATGTCCGTAAACGAAAGCACCGTGGTTAGCGCCCCAGTTCGCCATTACGCTGTAAACATCGCCTGTTGCGCCCTCTGTGCAGATGGGAGCAAACCATGTGCTGGGCCATGTGGGATCTGTTCTGTCAAGCAGAGTTTTGTTTACATCTGCGGGAAGCTCTACTGTGTAGCCCTCGACAATCTGGATAGTCGGGCCAAGACCCTTTACAAGATTAACTCTTGCAAAGGTGCAGGGCATGATTCCCTGTGTGGAGAAGCTGGAGGAGAATCCGCCGCCGCGGAAATAACCAAGGTTAGCACAGGGCCATGTGGTAGCGTTCAGGCAAGCATCGATATCCTTGTCTGTCATATCCCACCATGACTTCATAACGCTCTCGCCGTTCTCGTCCTTAACTGCGCCTGTGCCGTCAAGAGCTGCCGCGCCGCTGTTGATAAGGTGAATAAAGCCGTTTTCAGCCTTGCCCTCAGGCTTCCAGCCTGTAACTCTCTCAACTGCATCGGGAGACCAGTATGTACGGACATCCGCGAACACCGCAGCCTTGCCTGTCAGCAGGTGCAGGAACATCAGAGTTACACCATTGAGACCATCGTTCTCTGTCGCAAAAGGAATGGGCTGACGAGCACCGTTCCAGTCAAAGGTGGAATTCAGGATAGCCTCTGTGAAATCAGCATTGGGCATGAAATCTGTCCAGTTTCTCTGACCCTGGAAGCCGCCGCCGATAGCGTTTCTGCCCTTAGCCTCCTCAAGCCAGCCCTTGTCAGCCAGCTTCTTGTTGCCGTGCAGGATATCACGGATGATACATGTCATCTTTGCGATGAACTCCCAGTTCTCCTCCTTTTCCTTTGCAGAGAGAACAGGGCGCATATATGTCATACCCGGTGTGGGGTTGATATCAACACCCTCGGGGCACTTTTCCTTTATCCATGCGAGAGCCTTTTTGTACTCCTCTTCATCATAGATGCCCAGCTTCTCACGGCGGATTATCTCAGACATATCGCACCACTCAGGGTGGATGCCAAGATAGGAGCGGAAGAAGTCCTCGTTACAATAAGAGCCTGCAATACCCATGGATACCGCACCGATATTTACATAGCTCTTGTTCTTCATCGCGCCTACAGCAACTGCACAGCGCGCAAAGCGCAGCAGCTTTTCTTCAACGTCTGTGGGGATAGTCTTATCGTCTGCATCCTTTACGTCATGTCCATAGATAGAATAGCAGGGCATACCTATCTGTGCATAAGCAGAGTTTGCCGCTGCAAGGAATACTGCGCCGGGACGCTCTGTGCCGTTAAAGCCCCAGATAGCCTTGATGGTGTTTGGGTTCTCATCGATAACGGTAGTAACATAGCACCAGCAAGGAGTTACAGTAAGCGTTGCCACAACGTTCTCTGTCGCGAACTTATCTGCACAAGCAGCACTTTCGGCAATGCCGCCGATAGTGGAATCAGCGATAACGCACTCAACGGGCTCGCCGCTTGCATGGCGCACCTTAGAAGAGATGAGCTCTGCAGCAGCCTTTGCCATGTTCATGGTCTGCTCCTCAAGCCCCTCTCTGATACTGAACTGTCTGCCGTCAATAACAGGACGGATACCTATCTTTGGTAACATAACGATACTTCCTTTCAGTAAAAAAATGTCAGTTAATCGATTTCACAGAAAATCTATAATCATTATAGCAAAAAAAGATCAAAAAATCAATACATTTAAACAAATCCAGATAAAAAACGCCGCTGAAATTCAGCGGCGTTTCAAGCAAATTATCAGGATCACTTATTCAGGTAAATGGTGATACCCTCTGTCAGATATGTAAGCTGTCCATCCACATAATTGAACTCATAGTACCATTCCTCTTCAACAAGAGTAACGATACCATCAGCAACGGTCCATGTACCGGATGTTATTTCACCATCCCAGTTCCACATATATGTACCGTTATCATAGAACATAACGTTCATAACGAATTCTGCTTCCTCAGCGGTCATCTGCTCGCCGAAGCCCTCGATCATGTATGCGGTCCACATACCAACGAGATCGCCATCAGAAGCAGCCTGCTGCTCCTGTGCAGCCTCTGCCTCAGCACGGATACGATCACACAGCTCAGTGACCTTATTGCTGAGCTCGTTCACATCCGCAACGATCTCATCATACTCGGACTGCTCCATCTCGTACTCGTAAGCAACGTCATAGTAGCAATCATTGAGCTCATCATATACATCGCTGCACTCGTCAAACAGCTCATCGGAAACATACGCACTGTTCTCGGAGTATACGCTGTCAAGCTGATCCATAAGATCGGAAATGCCCTCAGCCATCATAGTAAGCTGCTCGGAATCTACCTTAGGAGTAAGCAGCTCCTCAAAATAGATTATGCCGTCGCCAACTGCGTCACCGATAAGGTTTGCAAAGGCGCTGTCAGGCTTAGCCTCGCACTTATCCATTATCTCATTCAGAGCGTCAAGAATATACTGTGCATTAGCCTTGGATTCATCCTCTGTCCAGCTGTCTGCTTCTGTGAAATCAACAGCGTCTGCAGGGATATCTGTCAAGCCGCGGCTCTCAGGGAATGTCTCGATATCAAGAGCGATAGTGCCCATCTCCTCAAATTCAAGAGAGAAGCTGTTCTTCAGCTTGCTGCCGTCAACGGAAGTCTCAACGGCGATATCCATCACCTTGTCCTCTTCCTTGATCTCAATATCATACTTACCTGTAGCTACCTGTGTATTGAGATATTCTGTTGTCTGAACATTCTCATAAACAACGCTCGCTTTGATCTCTGTATCAGCGTCCTCGATAGTGATATCCATCTTACCGTTGGTCTCGTTCTCCTGAACTGCCTTTACAGTAAGCGCGTCCATATCATCGATCACCATCACGAAGCCCTGCTCGCTCTCGCCGCCGACAAATGTAAAGGAAGCCTCACCCTCATCCTCGATATCCATACCGTAGGACTTTGCAAGGAGATTGCTGTTATTGTCTACCAGAGTTCTGATCTCAACGGTAAAGTTGATATCATCCTTGAGCTCTTCCATTTCCGTCTCAAGATCTTCCTTAAGCTCATCCTCGGAGAACTCCTCGCCGATAAGCTCTGCAAACTCTGTAAACTTATCCATGAAATAATCATCCTCTACCATAAAGGTGATCATTTCCTCGATCATATCGCCAAGAAGATCCTCATCCATCTCTGCTGTGATGAGTGTGCCCTCAGCCTCTACCTTGGCAGCCTTCATGCTGCCCTTTTCGATGGTGATATCAGCCATCTCGTAATACTTCAGGTAGATGTTTGCCATCTCACTGCCGATACGCTGTACCTCTGTCACATCGATGTCAAAATCAACTTCCTCTGCGGAGGTCACATTGCCCTCGGTATCAAAGGTCATCTTTATGCACTTATCTGTTGCAAAGGGAAGCATCAATGCAACTGTGCCATCCTTTGTAACAACACCGCGGCCGCTCAGCTCAAAGCCATCGGGATCAACAGCGGATATCTCCAGACCCAGAGCATCAGTAGCCGCCTGATAAGACAGCGTCAGCTCAGAGCCATTGATGATATCTATAATATCATCGGTTGCACCGAGATCGCTCTTCGCATCATCTGTGAGCTGAAGATCAGCGTTAAGATTCATAGTAATGCCATCGGCATTATATGTTTCTACAAAAGCGGCATTGTATGTGGAAATGATATCCTCGAGATTGATGCCTGCAAAAGCCGATTCCACATCATCAGCGGAGCTGAAATCCTCTGAATTTGCGCTCTGGAAAGTAGTAAGTACAGTGGAGAAATAATCCGAAACAAAAGTATTTGCCTCTTCGATGACCTCAGGATCAGTTTCTGTAACAGCCTCGAATACCTTACCCTCTACCATTGTGGCATACTTCGCATCGCCCATAAAGAGGTTAGCAATAGGGCCTCTGAAGAACAGACCACCAACAGCAGCTGCAGCAGCTACTACTCCGACTGCGCCCAGACCTATCCACAGGCCAAGCTTGCCCTTTTTCTTGACAGGCTTTACAGCAGAAACAGCAGCTGCGTCCATGTCAAGACCTGCAACGTCCATCTCAATACCGCTGGGAGCAGAGGGTGCTACA
>JAFTVU010000071.1 GCA_017465665.1 Oscillospiraceae bacterium
AGAATGACTTCCACACTCCTATAAAAAAGGCATCCATAAAATTACCCGAGATAACTCTCGGGTAGTTTGCTTTATGAACAGCAACGCCGCCATGGTACTTACCACGGCGGCGTTATTTTCTTCGCTGATGAATTCATAGGTCTCGGCGGTCTGGGTGACATCGATCTCCTGCTGTGCAGAGAACTTCACCGTAAGCTGCTGTGCAGGGCATTTCAGCGAAAGCAGGCTGCCGCTGCTGTCCGCAGTGACCACCGCCTTTTCGCCCAGCACGTCCGTTGTGATGGTGAGCACACCCTCGTTTTCCGAGATATTTTCGGACGGAACATCGGGCAGCTTATCAAGCGCCGCAGATATCACATCGGGGATGAGCGCATAAGCGCCGTTGCTTTCCGCAGTAACGCTGAGCTCACCCAGAGAGGCTGTCAGCGTGCCATCGGAAAGCGACATCTGCACGCCCATCAGATAGGACGGCTCTGAAAAGCAGAACTGCCATTCGCCCTTGCCGTTTCTTGTGATATCCGCAGCGGCGGAATAATTGCCGTAATCAATCTCGGCAGCCACCTCGTACGTCCTGTCGAAATCAGGCGCAGGCCTGCTCAGAAGCTGTGTGCCGCTGCAGCCGCACAAAAACAGCGGCAGCAGCATAAGGGAAAGTTTTCGTAGTTTCATAAAGCCTCCGTTCACATTGCATCTGACGGCAGAACATATATCGTCCTATGCAGGTGAAGCAGATGGCGTCTGTCGTCAGCAGTATATCAAGAACGGAATACCGCAGGCAGAGTATCGATGATATCGCACGGGAGCATGCTTACCTCGGGCAGCTTCTCCACAAGGATGTCCGAAGCCAGCGCATGGCAGTACACTCCGCACACCGCAGCTCTCACAGGAGGGATGCCCTGAGCCGCCATCGCGCCGATCATGCCCGTAAGCACATCGCCGCTGCCGCCTCTGGCAAGTCCCGGGTTGCCGCAGATGTTGACGTATATCTCGCCGCTGTGGGCTGCAATGACAGTGTTTGCGCCTTTCAGCACCACGATAACGCCGTATCTCTCCGCAAAATCACGGGCAGCCTTTATGCGGTCTGCCTGTATCTCCTCCACAGAAAGTCCGCTTATCCTGCTGAATTCCTTAACGTGGGGAGTAAGGATGATCTCGCCTTTCCGCTCTTTTAATATATCTATATTAGCCGCAATGGAATTTAGACCATCCGCGTCGATAATAACGGGACAGGAAACGCTCCTTATGACATTTTCCGCGATGTTGCGCGTTGCTTCGCTCTTTCCCATACCGCTGCCTACGCATACGGCAGTAACGTCTTTCATCCTGCCGAGTATGAGCTTTGCAGCGCCATCTGCCACAAAGCCGTCCTCTGTTTCGGGCAGAGGGAGGTATGTGGTCTCGTGAATGGCAGGTGCAAGCATTCCCACCACCGACCTCGGCGTTGCCAGCACGCACAGACCCACGCCCGAGCGCAGCGCAGCTTTTGTGGACATAGCCGCAGCGCCGTTGTAGTTTATGCAGCCTGCAATGTTCATCAGCTTGCCGTAAACGCCCTTATGGGAGGATCTCACACGCTGCGCAAAGGGACGGCGGAAGCTTTCGTCAGTGATGGCTGCAACGTAGTCCTCGCCGTAGCAGAACTCGTCTATGCCGATATCAAGCAGCTTTGTCTCGCCTATGCGGTCGTTACAGGGCAGCGACAACAGCCCCTTTTTGATGGCGGCTATCATCAGCGTATGTGTGGCGCGGAAGTAGCCCTCGTCCATCTCGCCCGTATCGGAGTTCACGCCGCTGGGCACGTCCACCGCAACGCGTATCGGACAGTTGTTCGCAAAGCGCACTGCGTCCGCTGCGGCTTCTGGCAGAGTGCCGTGGAAGCCCGTGCCGAATATGCAGTCCACCACCACATCGGAACGTACTATCTGGTCGCAGCATGCCTCACGGTGCATATCCCAGTTCATTATCTTTGCGCCGAACAGCCTGCTGAAATGATGACGCGCGCAATCAGTCTTAGGCTCGCCATCCACCAGTATCACAGCAGAGGATATTCCGTGCGCCGCCAGCACGCCCGAGATGACGAAGCCGTCGCCGCCGTTGTTGCCGCTTCCGCAGAGGATGGTGATATAACAGCCCTTTGGCGCAAGCTTAATTATCTCCTCCGCGCAGGCGATACCTGCGTTCTCCATCATGCGGATGTAGGAGATGCTCTCGCGGTCGCATATCTGCTCCGCCTGCTTCATCTGTGCATTTGTAACTACGAATTGCATGGTGTCATTCCTTTCGTATATCATCGCTATTGCCGTAATGCTCAATAATGTGTGTTATCGAAATTTCATTCCGATACACATATTATATCACCACTCACGCAGGATTGCAACAGAATTGTGATAACACTATCGAACAGAGCCTTATCTGGTAGGGGCGACCTGAGGTCGCCCGTACTGTAAGGTAATATATTTCAGCCTTGTTATTGATAACATCCACGGGCGAACAAAGTTCGCCCCTACGCAATTTTGTATTAATTTATGCATATAATTCAACTCTGCCCTGCCCCATGCACCACAAGCCCTGCCATCATAGCCTTTGGCTGTATCTTCGCAATTCCTGCGCCCGTCTGTGCGGTCACTGTTATGGTACACTGACCGTCAGGCAGGTCGCGCTCAAGATGATACAGATGCTCTAGCGTGCCCGCGATATAATGCGGAACGTGCTTTAGTTCCCTGCGTAGCTCGCCGTTTACATATATCCTGAACAGAACATAATTGCAGGTATACTGACCCAGACTCATGTTAACATCAAGCTGTGCAAAGCCGCCCTTGTATCCCTGTATCGTGAACTGCACGAGCTTCACAGGCTCATCCTCGCCAATATCCACGAGCGCCTCGTTCTCGCTGGAAAATGCGGTCGCTCCACTTAGGTTGCGCAGAGCCGCCAGCGCCTGCTCAAGATCATCCTGATAGGGCGCAGCCTCCACCATAGTCTTGTTGCGCGAATACAGCGTTGCGTACAGACCTCCGTCATAGCGGAGCTCTATCTCACTGATAACTATGGGATATGTCATCTGCCCGTCAAGCAGAAGTATGCCCTCGCCCGATTCCAGATACGGCAGTCCCTGCATCTCCACATCTGCGCCGTAGAAGCTGAACGGCTTGAACAGGGAGTACAGCTGCTCCAGCCTGTCCTGCGTCATAAGCGGATTGTAGGTCTCGAGCGTGGATATCTCAGCGCCCTCGCCTGCTGTCAGCAGCTCGCCGTCCGTCTGCGCCTTAAGGCAGGTCACCACAGAGCGCGTAAGATTACGCTGTATATCCATGCAGTTGAGATGCGAGATGTGCTCGTTGTTATTCCTCAGATCGCCCTTTCTGAACACAAGCGCGCCGTTTCGGTCTATCTTCGCGCAGGCACGGTTTATTCCCGCGATGAAGCCTATCATATCCCTTACAGTGCAGTTTTCGGGAATGTAGCTCACCCCGTGTGCGATGCCGTATTCCGCGGCTGTAATTCCGTTCTCGGTGCATATGCGCTCAAGCAGTGCGTCGGTAGTCGTTGGCAGCACTCCCGAATAGGTGTACGCCGTATCAAGGCTGTACATCCTGTCATATGCGGTGACGCTGATGCTGCTTCCACGCACATATCTGCGTGAGATGTAGAAGATGCCAAGTCCGCACCATTCCTCTCCGTCAAAGCTGACGTAGGGGCGCACCTCAGCGCCCACATCAAGCTCGCCCGTGTAGTTCACCCTGAAATGAAAGCGGTTTGCGCAGGCAGTGCCCACAGTAAACCAGTCAGGATGCGTGACATCATCAAAGGTAAATTCCAGCAGCCTGTCATCCAGAAACTCCTCACCGTCCACCGTTATGCGGCAGTAAACATGTCTGCCGTTTGCAAGCGCAAGCGCCCTGTAGTTTTCAGATACTTCAACCATACACGTCACCTCATTTCTGCAGGAAGATAAGCTCTGTGCCGCTGTACAGCGTAACTCCGTTCACCTTTGTCACCGCAGGCGCGGGCTCGTTCACAACATGAAACTGCGCCTCCACCTCGCCCTCGGGCGCAGTGAATCTTACGGTGACGAATATCTCTGCGGTGAGCGACCTCAGCGAAGCAAGCTCCTCGCCAGTAAGCAGCCCGAACACCACTTTCAGCCTGTATTTTCTGTTGACAAGGTCGATGAGCATATCGCCCTGTGTGTTGTAGTTTATTTCCGTGCGGCGCGTTTCGCGGTCGGCGGATAACACCGTCACCTTATCGAAAGCCACACCGTTGATGTATATCGTCATGCCGCACCTCCTCAGCGCTCACGGCGTATCTTCTTGCTGTTGAGCTGGCGCTCAAGCTCGCGGTTACCTGAACGCAGCAGCTTCGCAAGACGGTAGCTCTCCTCCTTTGCGGAGATGCCTGCGGCGCTCTTCGTGTTCTTCTTTTCCTTATCCGACATATATCCTCCTGTCTGACAATACCGCCGCACAGCAGAACTGCACGGCGGTAGGCTTATGTTCTTCTTGCGGTGATACGCAGATGATGGAGCTTTTCAGCGGAAAACTCCTCGACTTTCATCACCTCATATATGATATCGTCATACTGCATGAGCATGCCCGCTGCAAACTCCATATACCGCGGATAGGAGTTTACGCAGTCGTAATATACAGTTAGCTCAGAGATATCACGCGCATTCACCGCAGCACGGTCAGTTATCTCACTCGTTCTTATCACACGGACATTCTCCACGAGCTCGCTGATCTCCCCGTTCTCTGAGGGGGTAAACAGCAGTACAGAATCTGTCAGCAGTGAAACGGGAATGGGACGAATGGTAGTGCTCACTGTGACACCTCCCTGCCGCCATACATACAGCCCGCAGCTCTCAGCAGACGTACTGTCTGCATACTGAGATCATAGACAGTGTCGTCCGCCTCAGCCGCAGAGCTTTCAGTGCCGCTGGAATAGGAATAATCTCCAAGCGTTATCTTCTCCGTGCTGCCAATGGCGATCTGCTGCTCCTGCTTCACCAGCTTGCAGGTCTGGAAAGCGGCAGCCTGTTTAACATACTCGGCAGCCATTCCACCGGCAGCCAACGCCTTTGTTATCCTGCCTTCGGTCAGCCCCATAAGCGTATATTCCGCTCGCAGCAGGCAGCTTTCAAGCAGCACCTCATCCTCGCATGAAAAGCCCATGCTGCGATATTCATCCGCAGTAATTATCATAGCGTTCTCCTTTCTATGTAAACCCTCACCCGCCCACCCCGCTGAACAGGATTATTCAGCGATAGAAACTGCGATCGCAGCCTTTTTGTTCTCAGGAATGAACAGATCGTGGTACTTGCGGTAATCCACATCCCACGCATCCGCAAACTGATTCACTTCAGGCGCGATGATCTTGACGTTATCCGTCTTGGAGACTGCAACAGGTGCACTCTTCGGGCAGATAAGCCAGTTAACATCTCTAGCCCCCTCAGCGGGAGCAAATCCGCCCTCGCCGTCGGCGGAGAAAGTGTACGCGGTCTTCATTCGTGCGGAGGGCACGGGGATGACAGGCACGCCGTTCATGGTCTTGACGGTGAAATCCACCTCGCCCTGAGTAAATGTGGCAGTATCCACGGAGTAGGTAAGCTCGGAGGAGAGCATCAGCTTGTCGTAAACGGGTCTGGACATTACGATGACCACCTCACCCTCGCCGCCTGTGATGTCACGCACCTGGCTGAGCTGATCAAGCAGCTGGCTCATCACTGTGGACTTATCGGGAGTATACTCCTCTCGTATACCTGCCGCCTCGGCAAGCTTTGCGTAACGGTAAGCGTCTATCTCGGGAATGACCTTTGTGCGCTGGAACTCGGATGCAACATTCGCAGCCGCCAGACCAAAGCCGCTCTCGTCCACGTCGATGGCGTCGATACGGAAGCGTCTGCCTCTGTCCTGGGTGAGCGTGAATGTCTCAAAGGAATAGGTCACAGCGCCGTTCACATAGCCCTCGTCACGGGAGTATGTGCCCAGTCCCTGCAGCGACATCTTAGGCATCTTGATCTCAGCGCCGCCGCTGTAGATCACCTGCGCCGCGTTCTCCTCCATCCAGCCCGATGTGGCACCCTCAAGTATCTGCTTATCAAGCTCCTTCTGGAACACCTTTGCATATTCAATAGTATTAGCCATTTGGTTTTCTCCTTTCGTTTTACGGGAGCGTCCTCCCACCTTTCGTGCACGCCACGGTTTCTTTCCCGTGTGCCTTGAGTATAAAACATAGAAAACTGCAATTTACTGCAAAAGTGTTCAAACCCAAAAATAAAGCTGCACGGAATTCCATGCAGCTTTGCTGTTAATGATATTTCGGCTCGCAGGTGAGATTTACACCCAGTCGCTTGAAAGTCCTCTCATCGATACTGGAAAGTATAACAGAGGAATGCACCTCACAGCCGCGCAGCTTGTCAAGCTGCTCCATGGCGCGCTTTGCATTCTCATCGGTGGCTGCACAGATGGAAAGCGCTATCAGCGTTTCATCCGTATGCAGGCAGGGATTAGAGCTGCCCAGATGTCCGACCTTGAGGCTCTGGATAGGCTCTATTACTGCAGGCGACATCAGCAGCACCTCGTCATCGATACCGCCGAGCTGCTTGAGTGCGTTCAGCACCAGCGCCGAAGCCGCACCGAGGAGGTTGGATGTCTTACCTGTGACCAATGTACCGTCAGGAAGCTCCATAGCCGCACAGGGAACTCCCGTAGCCGCTTCCTTATCCATAGCCGCACCCGCAACACGGCGGTCCGCAGTGGTGACGCCTGCCTGCTTCATCATCAGCTCCAGCTTCAGTATCTCGTCATCCTGCACAGTGCCGTTTCTTCTGCCGCAGAGCGCTGTGTAGTAGCGGCGGACTATCTCCTGACGTGAAGCCTCGCACACCACATCCTCATCGATTATGCAGTTGCCTGCCATATTAACGCCCATATCCGTGGGAGATTTATAGGGCGATTCCCCGATTATCTTCTCGAACATGGCGCTGAGTACAGGGAATATCTCCACATCACGGTTGTAGTTTACGGTGGTCTCGCCGTAAGCCTCAAGATGGAACGGGTCTATCATGTTGACGTCGTTGAGGTCTGAGGTAGCCGCCTCGTATGCGATATTCACCGGGTGGCGCAGAGGGATGTTCCAGATGGGGAACGTCTCGAACTTCGCATAGCCTGCGCTGATATTGTGCTTGTAATCATGATACAGCTGTGAAAGGCAGGTAGCCATCTTTCCGCTTCCCGGGCCGGGTGCGGTGACCACCACCAACTTGCGGCTGGTCTCTATATAATCGTTCTTGCCGAAGCCCTCATCGCTGATTATATGCTGGATATTGGAGGGATAGCCGCTGATATGATAGTGGTGATATACCTTTATGCCCATGCCCTCAAGCCTGCGCTGGAACGCATCCACTGCGGACTGGCCTGCATACTGAGTCAGCACCACACTGCTTACATAAAGCCCTATCTGACCAAAAACGTTGTACAGGCGGATGACATCCGCATCATAAGTAATGCCGAGATTGCCGTTTATCTTGTTCTTCTCGATATCCCCTGAGTTGATGACCATCACTATCTCCGCCTCGTCCTTTAACTGGAGGAGCATCTGAAGCTTACTGTCGGGCTTGAAGCCGGGGAGCACACGGGAAGCATGGTAGTCGTCAAACAGCTTTCCACCGAACTCCAGATACAGCTTTCCGCCGAACTGTTCAATGCGCTGTCTGATATGCTCAGACTGCATTTTCAGATATTTGTCGTTGTCAAATCCGATTTTTTTCATTCCAACACATACCTTTCAAAAATTGATCCACTTTATAGTATATAACAAATTGCGGAAAATTTCAAGTAGGAAATGTGCAAATTTCGGGAATAGATAAGAATTTATCGGCGCTTAAATTAATTTGAAACAGTGTAGGGCGGATTCCATATCCGCCCGTGTAATAACGTGTTTATCGCGGGCGAACAATGTTCGCCCCTACAAAATCCGATCTATCTTGCCCAGCATACTGCTCCCGCCGTTTCATCGGTTGAGCAGAAATACACCGTATCCGTAAAGCTGTCGTAGCTGCAATGCATATACAGCGCCGTATAATCATCGCCGTCATAATCAAGGAAAACTACAGTATCCGCTTCAATATCAACAGCCGCACGCTGCCCCCAGCCCGTTGCGAGATAAAGCATGCTTCCATCCAATCCGAGAACATGAACATACTCCGCGCCGTATTCCCTGAGCGAATACAGCCGCTTCTCTCCCGTCGCAAGCTCTGTCACTGTGAATTCCGCCTTGTCGCTGTCAGGCTCTACCCAATACAGCTCATTATCTATAACGTAGTATGTCTCGAATATACTTTTTATCCTCTCCTCGTCAATGTCGTTATCTAAAAACTCGCGGGCGTAGATATCAAAGCTGCGGTATGTCTGCGTATCAAAATGATCGAAGAAATAAAAAATATCATCAATAATGACATATGAATAACCGTCATACAGCCCCTTGTGGAGATCCGTGGTGAACACCTCGCCGCTGTCACGGTAATATATCTTCAGGCGCTGCTCACGGTCATAGAATATTATATAATCTTCCCTGACCGCCTGCAGTGCGCTGTAATATGCCGTATCAGCAAGCTTTGTAAGCTCATCCGATCCGCGCTTCAGGCTGTATATCGCGGTATCGGTTCTGACAATGATATCCTCATTCCAATAATAAAGCTGACCGATGGCGCAGTGGAAATCCGCAATGACATCAGTGATGATACCGTCTTTCACATAGAACAGCTTTGAGTAATACGGAATGGCGGGAGCACTGCCCGTGCTGAGATAATATGTAGCGCCGTAAAGCCAGTCCGCGCCCTCAGTTCCGATATAGCTGACCGAATACTGAATGTAGGAATAGTTCTGTTCTATGATGCGCTGTCTGTTCTCCTCGTCCATGCTCTCAAGATTTGTGAGCACCTCACCAAATTCGTTCAGCTTCGTTACATCCACGGGAGTATCATATCCTAGCTGCGCCTCGATTTCACCCTTTTCTATCTCAGCGGTAAAGCCCCACAGCCCGTCGTTCGGAACGTATTCAAGCCTTGTGAAATCATTCTCCACGGGTGCTTCACAGCTCTCCTCTGCTGCTGAACTGAAAGCACCCACAGGCGCTTCGCTGCCGCTTTGAACCGACTGCGCCGCTGTAGCCTGAGCTTCATCGGAAGCTGCAATGGTCTGTTCCACTGTTTCTGTACTCTCATCGGCAATATCAGCACAACCAGTAAGCAGCATTACTGATGAGATCAGTAGAACGATCACCCTTTTCATCAATTATTCCCCTTTTTCTCTTCGATCGTCAATCAGCCGCTCCGCCCCACTCCACAAGCACAAAGCCGCTTCTTTCATAGCTCGGCAGCACCTGCGGCTGTATCTCAACATATTCCTCCGCAGGTGTGTAGGTCATGAAGACCCTTATCTGAGTATCAGGCGCTGGCGATACCGTCAGCGGCACCTCTGCTTCGTACTGCTCCGTATGCAGGCTGATGACATTGTATTCATTGCCCTGCATGAGCGGCAGCCAGTAGATTATGAACTCATTCGCTTCCCTTGCGGAAAGACCTATGTACATCAGCTTTTCGCGCAGGAAATCAGCGGTATCCGCTCCCGCAACGCACCAGCCCTTTGATGTGTCGTAAGCCGCAGCGCCTGTGCCCTCCCAGTAAAGGCAGTAATATTCATCGCCGTTATCATCATAGATAGTGCCATCGGGCATAGCAGTTACGTTCCATCCGCCATTGTAATCGGGATAGGAGCAGGTTATCGCTCCGCCGCTCGTAAAGCCTACCTGCACGCTCACTTCCGTCTGCTCCTCGGGGTAGAGGTAGATAACGGGCTTCGCGTAATCACCGAGGAACCAGTATCTGTAGGAATACTCAGCCGCGTTATATTCACCGAGATAGAAGCTGTCCACCGTGTACGCGATGTTGTAGGAGAGCTCGCGCTCGGTAAGCTGCTTCGGCTGACCTCCGCCCTCACCGCTAAGCCACGGCGAATACAGCCTGAAGCTCTTTTCAATGTTTTCGCAGAATGCGGCTCTTGCAAAGCCGTATATCTCCCACGCGCCGAAAATGGAGCTCTCATCCTCCCACACAAGGAAATACGGCGTGGAATAAGCCTCATCGGGAACATAATTTTCATTCACCACCTCGGTAAATATCATCTTCTCTCCGAAGTAATAGAAATCCGTTTCCTCATCGTTGAAATACTTGAGATCGCTATATGTAGAGCCATCACCCTCGCGGCTGCCAAACACCTCTGTCACCATAAGCTCATCACCTGCAAGCTGATAGAAGTAATCAGTCTGCGTAAGCTCATCGGTATCCCTGTTTTTGTAGGAAGTGCCGAACCAGCCCTTTCTGCCGTCCTCAAGCGTAATAAGACCGAGGTTGTTAGCTATCTCATACACGATTCTCTGCTCACTGTAAATGGTATCTATGTATTTCAGACCGCCGTTTTCTATGCGGTATACTCCCACATCACAACCATATGCGTGGTAATCGTTATTGCTTTCCTCGTTCTTCTTTATCAGGCTGCTCACAAGCAGCTCAGGAGTTCCGTCAAAGTCAAGGTCAAGCAGGGTGAGTCCGTTGGTGTTTTCCTGCATAACGGAATCCAGACCGTTCATTATGGCGCTGTAGACCTCGCTCATTGCAGGATCCTTATCCTCACCGTTGAACAGGTACGCATCCATCAGCATGCTGTCCGTGTCCTCGCTGATGAGCTCATAGCCGAGAAGCCGTCCTGCGCGGTTATCATAGCCGCTTTCGGTGTTATATGTAACTTCTATGCTGCCCACGCTTATCTTAGCATAAACGTAATCGGAGGGTATATCACGCTGCTCACGATCTCTTGCCGTAAAGGCAAGAGTATCCGCATATACCGTTGTTCCGTTGATATCGAACTCCATACACTCCGTTCTGCTCGTAAGCAGCGGCAGCTCCGAGATATACGCAGGGTCTACGATAAAGAAGCACTCATTGCCCTCGCCCTTTCGGATGAAAACGTTAAAGGAATAATCGGACATATCGGCAACAGCATAACCAAGCTGCAGCGACTTTCCCTTTATGCCCTCACTGTAATCGGGCTGAACGGTTATATGGGCGCTGTCCTTGCGAAGAGCATACATCGAATTATCCGCATATTGTGCAAAATCGGTATATTCCTCGTTGCCGACCATATCGCGCAGCTCATCTTCAGACATTCTCAGTGCACCGCTGGAACGGCGCACCTCAAACTGCGCGTCCTCGATGTACAGCTCATGCGGATCTATCACCCTGAATGGCTGGTATTTCAGAATATCCTCTTTTATCAGCGCACGGTTCATCTCATAAAACTGCGGCTCAAAGCTCTCTATATCGCGGTATGTATTGTCGCAGAGAAAGCGCGGCACTTCCCTTTCTTCCTCAGTATCGGATGGCAGAGTGACCTCCTCGGTGGGCGCTGTAGTCTGCTCCTCCGTTTCAGCAGACTCCTGCACCTCAGCTGTGACATCCTGTGTTTCCTCAACTGTCTGCAGGATATCGTCCGAAGCAGCTTCCGTACAGCCTGTAAGCAGCATAGCGGCGCACAGTAATGCAATGGCTCTTTTCATATCTGTTCCCCCTGTTTATGTTTTATTTTTATAGCTTAATTATATTTCCTATCTCGCACAAAGTCAATATTTATTACAAAACTGTAACCACTTGTAACCGAACTGTAACATTTCACATATAAACACATTTGCGCCGAACATCAAAACTTATGCATACAGCAGCTTTGATAATGCGAATGACAATTAATCTGCCTCAAAAAATTCAATATTGTACCGTTTTTATATTGATTTATCCACAGAAAATTGATATAATGTATGTATGACTATCAAGCCGTGAGGCTTTACATAATATTACGTGACAGAAAGAGGATAAAATATGAGCAAAGTATTACTTATAGGAGAGCCTATGGAGCTGCTTCTCGCGCAGGAGGAGGGCAGACTTTCCGATGTCAGGAATTTTTACGCAACCGTTACAGGAGCAGAGCTGAATGTGGCTGTCGGTATCTCAAGACTGGGACTTACCGCTCGCTACATGACACGTCTTGGAGCAGATCCCCGTGCCGAGCGTATCCGCGCCTTTATGAAAGCAAACGATATTGACGATGATCTCGTCATCACCGATCCCGAACACCAGACAGGCTGCATGATGAAGAGCAAGGCTGCCCCCGGCGAGCATGAGATATACTACTTCCGTCAGAAAACTGCCGCATCCTTTATATCTGAGGATGATATAAACTCTCTTGATCTTTCGGATATCCGCGCGGTACATATCACAGGCATTTTCCCCACTATCTCGGAGACTGCCGAAAAAGCGTGCCGCAGACTAATACAGCGCGCAAACGACGAGCACATAACAGTTGTGTTCGACCCCGATCTGCGCGGCATACTCTGGACAACGGACAAGCACGCACTGGAGCTGATAAACGAATTTGCGGCTAAGGCGGATGTGTTCCTCCCCAACCTCAACGAGGCGGAAAAGCTGTGCGGTCTTACTGAACCGAATGATATAGCAGATCACTATCTGAACATGGGTGCAAAGAAAGTCGTTATCACCATGGGCAAGAACGGCGCATTCTACAAGAGCCGCGTGGAAAGCGGCATAGTGCCTACATTCCGTGCAGATGAGGTAGTGAATACCCTCGGCGCGGGCGACGCATTTGCCGCAGGTCTTATAAGCGGAATATGCGATGAGCTGCCACTGGGAGAAGCGGTGGTACGCGCAAATGCAGTAGGCTGTATCCAGATAC
Organism: Oscillospiraceae bacterium; assembly: GCA_017465665.1. Lineage (GTDB taxonomy): Bacteria > Bacillota > Clostridia > Oscillospirales > Ruminococcaceae > CAG-115. The sequence goes on from JAFTVU010000071.1 coordinate 12,801, forward strand.
AGAACAACAGCGACAACTCAGGTCTGCCGACTATGCAGCAGCTGAGAGAATATATGCTGGATCACCGCTTTGTTGTAGAGCACTGCAACGAATTCTGATATACCAAAAACAAAACGGAGACGATTTATGCCCACCCTCTATGCAACCGATCTTGACGGAACGCTGCTGCGCTCCGATATGAGCATTTCGGATAAAAGTGCTGAGATACTCAACAGGCTCATTGAAAGCGGCGTGCTGTTCACATTTGCAACAGCACGCTCATTTTCCAGTGCAAAGCCGCTGCTGAATAAGCTACATCTCTCCTGCCCCGCTGTTACGTTCAACGGGGTATTTGTCATTGACCCGAAAACAGGCGAGCATATCATAGAAAACATTTTTACACCTAGATCCCTTGATATAGCAAAGGAATATTTCGTTTCAAACGATATCGCGCCGCTGGTGTATTCATACATAGACGGAAGAGAGCGCGTTTCATTCCTCCGCGACAGGATGGATGATGTCCGCGGCTACGTCGAGCCGCGCAAGGGCGATCCGCGCCTGCGCCCCGTAAAAGACTACAGTGAGCTTTTTGAGGGCAGTATATTCTATTTCACACTGCTCGACCCTGATGCTGACATCGCGGAGCTGTACGATGTATTCAGCCGCGAAAACGGCTTTTCCACCAGCATGATGCACGACACCTACAACAAGAAGCAGATATGGTTCGAGGTGTTCAGCAAAAACGCTTCAAAGGCAAGTGCGGTACTGCAGGTACTGGAGCTTACTCACGCGGACAAGCTTGTGTGCTTCGGTGATAACAACAACGATATCTCCATGATAAAGACCGCCGATACAGGTGTTGCGGTAAGCAACGCCTGCGATGAGTTGAGATCCGCTGCGGATATCGTCATTGAAAGCAACGATGAGGATGCAGTGGCAATGTTCATACGAAATCATGAAGAGCCAACAGAGGAGACAGATCGCTTCTCCCTTGCGCTCAGCAACGCAATGACCCGCATACGCGGAATGCACGGCTCTGTGGGAACACAGAACGAAAAGCTCATCCATGCGGTGCTGAAGAATTACTATGCCCCGTATTCAGATGAACAGGAGATAAAGATAGGCAGATACTTCGCTGATGCTGTCAGCGAGGACGGCATATTCGAAATACAGACAAAGGCGCTCTACCGCCTGAGAGAAAAGCTTGCAGATTTCACCGCGGCTGCATTTGTGACAGTTGTACACCCTGTCGAATACGAGACGCGTACCGTATATATCAGCACCGATTCGGGTGAAGTAGTGAAAGAAACGCCTTTCAGAAAAGCCGACCCAAAGGTAAAGATATTCGATGAGCTGTATTCTGTGCGCGATTATCTGGGACATGAGCGTGTGCGCTTCATACTTGCAAGACTCAGGGTGGAAAAACGTGTGTATTTCAGCGGCAGCAAGCTGCCTGAGCTCCGCAGCAGGAGCGTCAGAAAGAAGCTTACAATCGAAAAAGTACCGCTGAAGCTGCTGAGCGAGACCGTGCTGCACAGCAAGGAGGATTACCGTATCTATCTGCCCGAGGGTCTGCCGCAGCAGTTCACAAAAAAGGAGTTCACTAAGCTGTCCAAAGACGGCGGAACTTCACTGAGGCTAGAGGTGCTCCGTGCCGCAGGGCTGATAAAGCAGGTGGGCACGAAAGGCAGAAGCTACGTTTATTCTGTAACCGAGGAGGTGACGATTTGACCGAATTTATCATAGGAAAGGCTTGCGCAGATGTTTCGGGCAGGCTGAGAAAAAAGCTGCTGGAAAACGTCAAAAGCGGCAGGAATGCACTGGTCATCGTCCCCGACCAGTTTGAGTTTGAGACAGAAAAGGCGCTGTACCGTGCATTTGCTGCAGAAAATAAGACCGAGCTTTTCTCCTCGGTATCGGTACGCACGTTTGAAAAGCTCGCTGATGAGCTTATAGCCAAATACGCAGGCGAAAAGAAGCCTGCCGATGATATCACCAAAAACATCCTCATGTACCGCGCTGTAAGCGAGATACAGGACGAGCTCTCCGCCTTTGCAAAGGTAGCGCTGAAGCCCGGCTTTGCAGCTAAAATGACAGGCACTGTGACCCTGTTCAAGACAGCAGGCATATCCGCAGGCTCTTTCACTAAGACTGTGGACGCGGTAAGCGAGGATTTCCGCGACAGCTGCCCTGCGCTGTTTGCAAAGCTCTGCGATATAAGCAGGATATATTCCGCGTATGATGCACTGCTTACCAGTGCATATTCGGACAGACTGGACTGCACTATCACTGCCGCTCATCTTGCAGCGGAGCACGGCTGCTTCAGGGGCGAGGACATCTACATCGACGGCTTCAGCGATTTCTCAAAGAGCCAGATGGAATTTCTTTTCAGCATGATCGATCTTGCTGAAAGCATGACATTTTCATTCACGACAGAAAACACAGCAGGCTGCCGCGATATCTTCACAACCGTAAATTCCACCGTTACGCTGTTAAAGGAACACTCGCTGAATGCGGACAAGCCTGTTATCGGTGCGGAGGATATCATCGATGAAAACGAGCGTTTCCGCTCCGAAGCGCTTCTTGCGCTTTCCGATTATCTTTTCGGCGGAGAATGTATATGCAATGACGGGGATGAAATACGTCTTCTGCGCGCGGATGACGTCTACGCCGAAGCCGATTTCATCGCCGCCGAGATACGCCGCCTCACCACCGAAGAGGGCTTACGCTACAACGAGATAGCAGTGCTTACGCCATCCCCTGCCGATTACAGAACGCCGATAGAAAGCGCCTGCGACAAGTACGGGCTGCCGATATTCTGCGATATCCCCGAAAGCATTCTGCACATGCCTATGGTGAACCTTGTACTCTCACTGCTGAATCTTCTCAAGAGCTTCACCGTGGAAAATGTGCTCAGCTACCTCAAAACAGGCTTCCTGCAGAAGAGCAGCGGAAAGCCCCTCACCATGAGAGATATAAACGAGCTTGAGGAATACATCTATACTTGGGATCTGAAAGCCGAAAACCTTAAAGAGCCGTTCCCTGCAATAAATGACAAGCTGCCGAGAGCTGAGGCTATACGCGCTGATATCATACCGCCTGTACTGGAGCTGCGCGAAAAAACAAAAGGCTGTACAGGTGCTGAGATAACACGCGCTGTGTGCGATTTCCTGTTTGATACTGTAGGAATACAGCGTGCAGTTGCCGCTCACTGCAAGACCTCGGGCAGCGAGCTGTTATCCGATTCCGACAAGGAGCTTATTTCCTCCTATCAGACGCTGTGGAACAGCATGCTGGAAATATTCGAGGGCTTGTTCAAGGGTCTGGACGGCTTTAAGATGTCTGTCAGCGATTACTGCGACCTTTTCCGCGATATTTGTGCAGCAGCAACTCTTGCAGCACCTCCTCAGACGCAGGACTGCGTTCTTGTGGGTGATATAGCACGCACCAGACTGGATAATGTGAAAGCAGTTTTCATCGCAGGAGCGTGCTATGGTCAGTTCCCTGCCGAGAACGTCAACAGCGGTCTGTTCTCCGAGTATGAGACAGAGCTGCTCGGAGAGAGCGTTGTAAAGCTCAGCATGAACAGACGTGAACGCTGGTGCTACAACAGATATCTTGCTTACCGTGCGATGTCTATCCCATCTGAAAAGCTGTATATAAGCTATCCTGTTCTGGATATTTCCTGCACGAAAATGTCGCCCTCTGATATTTTCTCCCAGATACAGGAGATATTCGGCACAGAAAAGATCGAAAATGCATCCGCACTGGGCGAGGAATTCTACTGCCGCAGCCTGAACGCTACACGTCAGCGATATGCCGCTGTATCGGGTACAGACAGCGAAAAGCGCTCAACGCTGAGAAAAGCGCTGGAGCTTTCAGGCAGCGCCGATTTCACAAAAAAACTGGATAAGCTGTACAGCTCCCGCGCGGCGGCGTTCAGGCACAGGCTTGATCCCGAAACTGCCGAGGCATTGTTCAGAAGCAGGAAGTTCTCAGCAACAAAGCTGGAAAGGCTCAATCTGTGCCGCTTTGAATACTTCTGCTCAAACGGACTTCGCATTCGCGAACGTGCAAAGAAAAACCTCAGCAGTATGGAGATAGGTAACGCAGTGCACTATGTTCTCCAGAAAACACTGGAGGAATACTGCGATAGAATGGAGGTATTCATCACGCTGACTCGTCCCCAGATGGCGGAAAGGGCGCGGTTTTACCTCGATATGTACAAAAAGGAAGCGCTTGGCGGAGATTATGCGAAATCCTTAAGATTTTCATATCTGTACAAAAATCTCACCACAGGCGCTGTGGATATACTGATACTTCTTCAGGCGGAGTTTGCCGCCCGTGATTATCGCCCGAAGTTCTTTGAGCTTCAGCTCGGCGCTGAGGGCAAAGCAGTTTCCCCCGCGGGAGAAACAGCGGCGCTTGATATCTCCGCTCTGCCCGAAATGACGCTGACAGACGACGCGGAGGTTACAGACTCCGATACGCCCGAAGCTGAGCTTACAGACAGAACTAATATCGCAGGCAGCGCGCGCAGAGAGATAAACACAAACGCGCTGCGTATAAACGTGCGCGATGACATTGATGTGGATATCACGGGTATCATTGACAGAGCTGATATTTTCACTGATAAGTTCGGAAACGAATACATCCGCGTGGTGGACTACAAGACTGGCAGCCGCGAATTCAGCATGGTAAACCTGTATTACGGTATAAATACGCAGATGCTTATGTACCTTATCGCAGTATGTGATGCTAACCCCGAGCTAAAGCCGGGCGGCGTCAGCTATCTGCCTGCAAGGGTAACAGAGCCTGTGGACAAGCACAGTGCTCCGTTTGCGCTGCTTTCACAGGATCATGTGCAGAGCGGTATGTACATCGTAAACGAGGCTACCTCTGAGGAAATGAACAGGTATGCGGGATTTATGTCGGCACGCTCCGGCGCAAGACCTGAAAAATTCATACCAAAAGCGGAGAACAACCTCTCTGACGAAGAGTTCAGGCGGCTGGCGGAAAGCTGCAAAATGCAGACAGCAGAAACACTCGGCAAGCTGTACAACGGCGAGGTCGAAGCAATACCGACCGTTTACCGTGAGAAATATCTTGAAAAGAAAGCCTGCAGCTACTGCAGATTCCAGCATATCTGCGGACATAACGCGGAGCACGAAGTCCACGCTGTGGAAAAGAAAGATACAGAAAACACAGGAAAGGAGGTCATGATGGATGAACTGGACTGATGAACAGGAAAGGGCGATAGATTTCCCGCGCATTGACGGAGAAAAGCTTCCACCCGACAGCCGCTCCGCTACAGTAACGGCGGCTGCAGGCAGCGGAAAGACAGCACTGCTCGTTGAACGCGTTATACGCATACTCTGTGATACGGAGCACCCTATACCTGCCGACAGCATCGCCATCATGACCTTTACACGAAACGCAGCGGAGGAATTCCGCCGCCGAATGACCGACACAGTGGCAAAAGCCGCACGCAGCGATCCGCAGAACACCTATCTTTCTGAGCAGCTCATACGCTTCAGAAGCGCGCCCATCAGCACGATAAGCTCCTTTTGTCTGGGTATCATCAGGGAGCACGCGGAGGCTTTCGGGCTGCCGCTGAGCTTCTCCATCATAGACGAGGCAAAGTCCGCTGTCATGAAGTCTGACGCGCTTGATACCACGATGGAGTATTTCTACTCTGACAGCTTTGATGCGCTCAGCCGCGACCTGCTGTTCAAGACGTTCTCTTTCAGAAACGATACCCAGCTATGCGATACGATAGGCTCGCTGTATAACAGAGTGAGCTCTCTCACCGATCCCGAAAAATGGCTGGATGAATGCGTATCGGCATACAGCTCCCCCGAAGCTGCAGAAAAACGCTTCCTGCCTTACTATACCGATTATATCAGCAGACAGCTTTCGCGTATACAAAGCAGCTTTAACAGCTACAAGACCACAATAGAACAGCTTCATCCCGAGCATGCCGACCGTCCGAAGCTTGAAAAGATGTTATCGGACGACAACAACAAGATATCACTGGCTTTATCACGCTACAACGCGCTACCCTGCGCTCCCTCTCTCGCTGATCTGTACCAATACGTCACAAGCATTGGTCTGAATGACAAAGGACAGCTTCGCTTTGCGGCGCTCTCCTGCAAGGACAGCTATGTAAAGGAGCGCGTTGAAAGCTCCCGAAAGCAGTTCAAGGAGGATTTCAAGGCGCTGACCTCCTGTCTCCCCTCCCCCGAACAGCTTGCCGCAGAGCTGCCACAGCAGCTTGATGTCACTTCCTCTATGGTGAAGCTGGTGAAGCTGTACGGCGAGGAATACACACGCTTAAAGCGCGAGGGCGGTTATGTTGATTTCTCTGACTGCGAGCAGTTGCTGCTGGGTAAGCTCAGAAACGATGAGCAGTTCAGATCTGAGATATCACAGCGCTACCGCTGCATAATAGTAGATGAATTTCAGGACACCAACGATATCCAGTACGAGATATTCAGGCTTATCTCCAATAACGAAAACAATCTGTTCTTCGTTGGAGATATCAAGCAGTCAATATATGCTTTCCGAGGCGGAAATCCGAGGATAATGTCAGCCTTGTGCGAGCCATCCCCCGAAAACAAGCATACTCCCCTGCCGCTGAACAGGAACTTCCGAAGCAGAAAGAGCGTTCTGGATACCGTAAACGCGATGTTCACTGGCGTTATGACGCAGAAATACGGCGATGTGGAGTACAACGAAAGCACCTCACTTGTGGCAGGCGCGGAATATCCCCCCGAAACAGCGAATTATACCTCCGAGCTGCATCTTCTGGAATATACTGATGAGCCCGACAAGGTGCTTGCAGAGGCGCGCTACACCGCTTCGCTGATACACAAGATGATATGTAAAGGCTTCCCTGTAAAGGGCGAGGACGGAAACACAAGACCCTGCAGGTACGGTGATTTCTGCATACTTCTGCGCTCAATGACGCACTCAGAAGTGTTCAAGCAGGAGCTTACAGGCTTTGGTATTCCGATAAACGCAGGCAGCAGCAAGAATTATCTTGCCTCCGAGGAGATAACACTGATACTGAATTATCTCAAGGTAATAGATGATCCGTTAAGGGACGAGGAGCTTTTGCAGGTGCTGATGTCGCCTGTGTACATGATGACAGCGCAGGAGCTTGCAGAAGCAAGACTCGGTGTTCTCGGAATGGAAAAGGCAGATGGTGTGGACTTTACACCGCTGTATGAGCGCTATAAAAGCACAACGCTGTTCGGATGTATCAGCGCGTGTGCAAGAGCATCAGATACAGAAGCGTTCGGTGCATTCTCGGATGAGCTTTCCGATGGCGAGCTGGCACAGTTCAGGCTGCTTCGTAAGAAAGGACATCCCAAATGCGTGAGATTTATTGAAAACCTTACAAAATTCCGCTCTTTCATGGCTAACAACTCCATCGAAAGGCTGATACGAAAGATATACGATGATACGGATTTCTTCTCCGTCATCTCCACCTATGAGCAGGGTGATCAGCGCCTTGCAAACATCCGTCTGCTGATGAAGTATGCGGCAGACTTCGAGAACAACGGCGGCGGAACGCTGGGAGATTTCCTGCGCTACACAGACAGCGTGCGTGACAGCAACGAAAGCTTTGCCGAAGCATCCCTTGCCGAGGGTGCAGACAACAGCGTGAAGCTGATGACGTTCCACGCCTCAAAGGGTCTGGAAATGCCGATAGTTATCCTTGCAGAACTCGGAAAAGACCCCAACAAGCGTGATATGAGCGGACCGCTGGTATTCAACCGCAGTGCAGGCATCGGTCTGCGCTATGTGGATATCGAACAGCGCTACCGCTACAAGCCTTTCGGCTACACAGCTATAACCATGGCAGAGCAACAGAAGCAAAAGGGCGAGGAGCTTCGCCTGCTCTACGTTGCAATGACCAGAGCACGTGAAAAGCTCATCATGATAGGAAAATGCACAGAAAACAGCACGGATATCGCGCGCACGGAGATATTCACAGATGATTTTGCCATGAGCGGCGACAGCCTGCTGGAATGGATACTCGCTTCCATGCTGAGATATTCGCAGAGCGGACTTCTGCTGGACTGCTTTGCAGAGGACGGAACTCCGCTGCTCAACATCGAATATACCCGTGACGTCCCCCCCACATTGCAGGAAACGCTCCAAAATCAGGATGAGGAAAGCACAGAGCACACTCCGCCCGATGAGGACTGTGCAAAGCGCATTGCTGAAGCGATCTCTGCCGAATATGCGTACAATAACGACACCACCGCGCGGAGTAAATTCACTGTCACCGAGATAGCTCACATGATAGACGAGCTTGCATCGGGCGCAGATCAGAAAATGACGGGCAATCTTGTTTTCATGTCCAGACCGTCATTCTTGCCTAAAGGCACGCTTACAGGCAAGGAAGTGGGCGACGCTTACCACCATGTGATGGAACACTTCCCACTGAGCGAGCTTATCGGCGGCAGGATATGCGATACAGCTTATGCGCAGGAGATACTTTCAAAGCTGCATGAGCGCGGTGTTCTGGATACCCCTGAGCACAATGTTGTGAAGCCGCAGCATATCTCGGCTTTCTTCAACAGCGAGCTCGGACAGCGCATGCTGAAAAGCTCACGAATAGAGCGCGAATATCCGATATTCGCAGAAGTGCCCGCCCGTGATATCTTTATAGAGCAGGGCGGAAATACGATAATCCAGGGACGCGCAGATATGTTCTTCGTCGAAGATGATGGCATCGTCCTTGTGGACTACAAAAGCGATACTAAAGAAAATCTCGAAAAGGAGCTTGAAGCATACTCCAGGCAGCTTTCGATATACCGCACGATACTCCCGATAATGACGGGAATAAAAGTCAAGGAGATATACATCTATTCATTCTCCTGCGATACTGCGGTCACAGTTTAATGAGGTGATACTACGAACAGGCATTATATTTCAATGGCAGCCGCTTTTCTGCTGGCAGGAGCGGCTATGTCATCAATGGCAGGAGCGGAAAGTCTCGGCTTCAGGAACGAAGCAGCGCTAGTGCATGAGGCAAAGACCGCTTACGACAACAAATACACTAATATTCAATGGAACACCGAGGCTGCGGAAAATGTCGGTGCGCCGATAGCCTATGCGGAAAGCGTACTCGTTCCTATCGGAAGCAGCATTTTCCGCTATGCGGAGGAAAACGGCTTCAAAGAGGCTGAGATAAAGCTGCCCGAGCAGGTCTGTGACGGATATTCGGGCGTTATGAGCGGCACTACCCTGATACAGCCTACGCAGAGCGGTATCTGCACAGTGGATTTCACCACTGCCGAAATCACATCCCACAGAAGCTTTGACGGCAATGTGGACAGCGATGTGGCTGTAATAGATGACATGGCTTATTTCTCAGTGAAAAAAGGTGAGGATGAAACATTCTACTGTGTGGAGCTTTCAGCTGAGCTTCCCGTGCTGTGGGAATACACCGCACAGGCAGATATCACCTCCCCCACTGTTCAGGGCGACTTTGTGATATTCGGCGCAGGCGACAAGCTGGTCACTGCTCATTATACCGACGGAAGTATCGTTGAGATATCTGTGGGTGACTTTATCACAAGTACTCCGTTTGCGTCACAATACGCGGTATTCTTCACCACCGAGGGCGGAAACACAATAAAGCTCAGACTGAACGATAACGGCACTATGGAGGAGGATACTCTCGTCACCTGCGAAACAGGCGCACATTCCTCTGCACCGCTTGCCCACAACAACCGGCTGTACGTTACTTCCGAGAGCGGCCTGCATATTCTTGACAGCATAAACATGGAGAGAATAAAGCTGCTTCCCGATATTGCAAGCGGCAGTGACCCGTTCCTCACCCGCGGCAACGGCCCTAGGATTTATACTGTCGCTCCTTACGAGGGCGGACGATGGGCGCTGTACTGCGTTTATGACCCCGGCGAGGACGTGGAGCCCCAGACCGAGATACTTGCCGTGATGGAGAACTACGAGGGCGGAAGATCCGCTGTTTCCGATGCAGGCACGATGTATTTCCGCGATGGCATAGGCAGAGTATACGCCCTGACCGCTGTGGGATATAATATAGTTACGATAATAATAAGGCTTGTGATAATGGTGCTGCTCATTGCAGGCGTTTTCCTGTGGATACGCATGGTAGGCAAGCGCAGAGCGGCAAATGATTACAGATATTAAGGTGAGCTATGAAAAAGATACTTTTTATCGCAACAGGCGGTACTATCGCCTGTGAGGAGACCGCAGCAGGTCTTGCTCCCGAAGCATCCGCGGCGCAGCTTATTGCCGTTCTTCCGCAGCTTAAAGAACTATGTGATATCTCAGCAATGCAGCTGTTCAATCTGGACAGCACTAATATGTCGCCGCGGGAATGGACAGAGCTTGCAGTGGAAGTCCAGCGCAACTACAGCGATTACGACGGCTTTGTGATAGCCCACGGCACTGATACACTGGCTTATGCGGCGGCGGCGCTCTCCTGCCTTATCCAGAGCAGCGCAAAGCCGATAGTTCTTACAGGCTCGCAGCTTCCCATGGGCGCTGACGGCTCAGATGCGCCGCGCAATCTGTTTGACGCGTTTCTTACGGCTTGCAGTGAGCTTTGCGGCATCGCAGTTGTATTCAACGGACGCATCATAGACGGAAGATGTGCCAAAAAACTGCACACACGCAATTTCGACGCTTTCCGCAGCATTGGCAGAGAGGATATCGGCAGCGTAAAGGACGGCCGTGTAACGCTCTTTGAGAAGCAGGACGCAGACGTTGCCCCCATATTCTTCAACCGCATGGACAGCGCGGTATCCGTTGTGAAGCTCATTCCGGGACTTGACCCTGCGATACTGGACTTCGCAGTTCAAAGAGGACGCGCGGTCATCATCGAGGGCTTCGGCACAGGCGGATTCCCCGATTACGGCAGCAAGGAATTTGAGCAGAAGATCGCAGAGCTTGCACTGAGCGGAGTTATCATAATCATGACAACGCAGGTGCTTGAGGGCGGCTGTGATATGTCGCTGTATGAGGTAGGCCGCGAGGCGCAGAAAAAATACCGCGTTATCGAAGCTAAGCACATGACCACAGAGCTTGCCGCAATGAAAGCGATGTGGGCGCTGGCTTTCGCATACAGCGCGGAGGATTTCAGGGCGCTGTTTGAAAGGGAGATATAACATGAACGAAACACTGGATATCATCACCGCAAGACACAGCTACCGCGGAAGCTACAAGGCTCAGAGCGTGCCGCGCGAGCACCTCACCGCCATAATGCAGGCAGGACTTGACGCTCCCTCGGGCTGTAACAAGCAGACCACCTCGCTTATTGCAATAGACGAGCCGCAGCTTCTTTCAGAGCTGCTTTCAAGGATAGATCCGCCGATATGCCAAACCGCGCCCGCCATCATATGTGTGCTTACTCAGCGCATTTTCGCCTACCGCGATAAATGCTATGCAGTGCAGGATTACTCCGCTGCTATACAGAATATGCTGCTGGCGATAAAATCACTGGGCTATGAAAGCTGCTGGTACGAGGGTCACATCACCGATGATGACAACATCGGAGCAAAGCTTGCGGAACGTCTGGGCGTGCCCGAGGGCTACGAGCTTGTATGTGTGCTGCCTGTGGGAATCGCGGCGGATAAAATAAGCGCTCCGCGAAAGAAGTCTTTCACAGAGCGCGCATGGTTCAACGGCTTCGGAAACAGGTAGTAACAATGCAGATAAAAGCTATCATATTTGACGTTTTCGGCACGCTGATACAGGTCATAAAAGGCAATTCCGCACAGATGACTATGAACAGGATAACAGCCGAAAGCGGCGCAGTCATCGACGAGGCTGAGTTCCTGCGCGAATGGCGCGGATATTACGCTTCTCATACCGCTGACGGATGCGATTTCATGACCGAGCGCGAGATATTCACCGCACGCATAAGGATGTTTTATGAAAGATACGCAGTAACAAGAAGTGCAGAGGAAGATACCGCCGAGATGCTCTCCGCGGCATTTGAGCGGAACATTTACGATGATGTGCTGCCTGCGCTTGAAGTGCTGAAAGACAAGGTGCAGATACTTCTCGGCTCAAACACAGATAATGATGTACTGCAAGCGGTAATGCGCAGGAACGGTCTGCAAGCCGATAGAGTTTATACATCCGAGGACCTGCGCTGCTACAAGCCAGACAGAGAATTCTTTCAACATATTCTCAACGACAATGCTCTGCAGCCTGACGAGGTGCTTTTCGTAGGAGACAATCCGCGTGATGACATACTCGGTCCAAAGCAGCTTGGCATCAGAACAGCTCTCATAGATAGGAGCGGGAGCAGCATACAACACGGACAGAATTACACGATACGCTCTCTGAACGAGCTTATCGAGATCATTACAGAAACGAGGTAACGATATGGATATCACACTTAAAAACGGAGAGGTCAGCGCGAAGATAATCTCAAAGGGCGCTGAGCTGAAATCACTCACAGTAAACGGCAGAGAGCTTATGTGGCGCGCTGACCCTGCATTCTGGGGCAAGACATCCCCCCTGCTGTTCCCTATGATAGGAACACTGAAGGACGGCAAAACACTGATAAACGGCGAGGTATACCGCATCACAAAGCACGGCTTCGCGCGTGACATGGAGCTTACCCCTGAGGATATCAGCCCCAACAGCGTCATGTTCGCACTTGAGCAGAACGAAGCTACAAAGGCGATGTTCCCGTTTGATTTCCGCTTTACTGTACGCTACACCATAAAGGCAGACGGACTAACCGTTACATACCGCGTCCGCAATAACAGCGATAAGCCCATGCCGTTCTGCATCGGCGCTCATCCTGCTTTCGCGTGCGATGGCGATATGACAGATTATCGTCTGGAATTCCCCAAACTCGAGACCGCCGCTGTGCCCAATTACAACCTTGAAACAGGTCTGCATGAGGAGAACGTCCGCCGCCCGCTGATAAACGACGATACGGTGCTGCAGCTCTCCCATGAGATGTTCTACGAGGATGTGTGCTACTTCGACAAGCTGCGCTCCCGTTCCGTACAGCTTCTCGGCAAGGACAACAAGGGCGTGCGCGTGGATTTCCCCGATTTCACGAGCCTCGGCGTATGGCAGGCTAAGGACGCGCCGTTCCTGTGCATAGAGCCCTGGTGCGGCTCTGCGGATTTCGACGACTGCACAGGCGTTTTCGCTGAAAAGCGCGGTATTGAAATACTCCAGCCCGATACAGAAAAGGCGTTCACCTATTCCATCACTGCTGTGTGATAAAACACTTCCACATACAAAAAGGCTGCCCTTTAGACGGGGCTTCGTAAAACAGTTATTTTGAAAAATGCTTGAAAACGACTGTTTTCAAGAGACGGCGTGACTTCGGTCACGCCGTTTCCTTTTTCGCAAGTTCTTCCAAAGGGATAAAGCCGATGCCGTCATATTCGATGTGGATCTTCTGTCTGCGCTTGCCGCTGGACTTGTCGGGTGTTTCCACATAGATCGCCTTTATCAGCTCTCGCAGCATACATGGGTCGATTTTCTCGATGTCCACGTATTTGTCTGCCGTTCGGATGAACCGTTCAATATTTTCGTTCTGTCTTTCCTGTACGTCAATCTCCTGTCGCAGAGCGACAACCTCTGCTTCAAGCTGTTTCTGTTCCGCTTCGTAGTTCTGACTCATCATATCGAATCGCTCGTCACTCAGATTGCCTTTGGCGTTATCTTCGTAAATCTTGATGAACAGCCTTTTCAGCTCTGCGATTCGGCGCTCGTTGCGTTCAAGCTGTTTGCGGCTCGTCTGCAGCTTTTCTGCCGACTCCAACTGGAGCTGTTGTTCCATTACGAAGATGAAATGCTGACGGTATCTGAGAATATACCCCATGACCAACTGGATGTGTTTCAGCACCATTCGCTCCAACACAGACTCTCGGATAAAGTGCGTACCGCACTTATCCTTGTGTTTCCAATGAAGCGAACAATCAAAGAACGCTCCCTCACGCTTGCCGTTGTTGGTGGCTCCGTAGTACAGCTTCTCACCGCAATCGGCGCAGTACACCAAACCGGAAAAGGTGCTCGTGCATCCCGACTTGGTTTTGCGCTGTCGTTGTTGGCGAATGATCTGCACCTTCTCAAAGACATCCTTTTCGATAATGGCTTCGTGAGTGTCCTCAAAGACGGCTCGTTTTTCGGTAGGATTCTCCCTCTGCTTCTTGTCCCAAATGGAATTGGTGTAGGTCTTGAAGTTGACCGTACAGCCTGTGTACTCTCTGCGTTCCAAGATATGAACTACTGTGCTTGCGTTCCAACCACAAGGATTTTCGGGTGCTGTATTGGGACTCTTGATGCCCACGCTGTC
>JAFTVU010000072.1 GCA_017465665.1 Oscillospiraceae bacterium
CAACTCTTGCTGTAGCGCCGAATGCGCAGATGAGGATATCGCAGTCATCAGTGAGATAAAGCTCTGCGTCTGTTTCGTTTTCCTTGATCTGAGCGTATCTCTCAAAACGGTCAGCAACTGATTTTTCAAGCTGATCGGGCTGGAGATAGAGTGAGTTGATGATGTGGTGCTCTCTCTCGCCCTTGTGACCTGTAGCAGCCCAGCTGCTCTTGTCGTGAGAATCAGGGTTGATCTCAGGGAATGAAACAGGCTCCATCATCTGACCGAGAAGTCCGTCAGCAAGGATCATTGCCGGACATCTGTACTGGTCAGCCTTGTCGAATGCCTTAACGACCATATCTACCATTTCCTGAACGGAAGCGGGAGCGAATACCATAAGGTGGAAGTCACCGTGGCCGAGAGCCTTAGTTGCCTGCCAGTAGTCAGCCTGAGAGGGCTGGATTCCGCCGAGACCGGGGCCGCCTCTCTGAACGTTGATGATAACGGCAGGAAGATCAGAACCTGCTATATAGGAGATACCCTCACTCTTAAGGGAAAGTCCGGGAGATGAAGATGAAGTCATTGCACGGACGCCGGTTGAAGCAGCTCCGAGAACCATATTGATAGCAGCGATCTCAGACTCAGCCTGAAGAAAAACGCCGCCTGCCTTATTCATGCGCTTTGCCATATAAGCGGCAAGCTCTGTCTGGGGAGTGATCGGGTAACCGAAGAAGCACTTACAGCCTGCACGGATAGCAGCTTCTGCGAGAGCCTCGTTGCCCTTCATAAGATTTCTTTCCAAAGCAAAAAGCTCCTTTCGTAATTATTTCTCAATAACGATAGCACAGTCAGGGCACATCAAAGCGCACATTGCGCAGCCGATGCAGGCATCCATATCTGTACACTCAGCGTAGAAATATCCTTTTTTGTTTCGTTTTTCCTTCTGAAGGGAAACGATCTTCTTAGGACAGGCTGTCACACAAAGTCCGCAGCCCTTGCAGCGTTCGGTAATAACAGTCATTTTAGCCAAAATAAACACCACTCTTTCTTACATTGCTCCCCCAACCAACTCTTGAACCTTCTATTTTGCCTGGAGAGCAAAATTCTGCGTCAGAAAGCCTTGCAATACGACAGTATTCCTTCATCTTTCTTCCTTAACTTTTGCTCCCCAGTCTTCATATAATTCTTCAAGAGTTAATTGAGGGAGCAATAATCATAAATCCCACAGCGGCTTCACATATACCTTTACAGGAAAAATATTCTTTGCATCCATAAGTTCGCAAAGTTCTTCCGGACAGGTTGTAAAAGCCAGCGGCAGACCTGCGGCAGCAGCTGTCTGTTCTGCAAATTCAGCCGACCTGCCTATAATTTCCGGTGTAGTCTCACAGCCGAGATTCGTATTATTGACAACTGCCGTATGCTTCATACGGGACGCCCTTTCGATCTCAAACATAAGTGAAACAGCCTCACCGGAGTTTTCCGTAAAGTATCGCCGCTGATTGATCACATAGAGCATATCAAGCTCATCCCCGTAGCTGTTGAGAGCCTCAGCGAATCGTCCGAGAGCGAAAGCTCCGGCGTCATCTCCGCCGACGTCGATAATAAGACA
>JAFTVU010000013.1 GCA_017465665.1 Oscillospiraceae bacterium
GGTATTGCTGAGAAGGCAAACAAGGTTCGTCAGAAGCCCCTCCGTGTTATTCTTAACGGTCTTGGTAAGGACGCTGCTCAGATCATCGCTCGTATCAACGGCTTCACATACGTTGAAACTGAAATGGATTACTATACAGGCGAAGTTAAGGAAGTATTCCGCAAGGCTTACTCCGACGGTCTTCGTGCAAAGGTTAACTGCTACGGCGCTAACGACGTAACAGAGGGCGTTGCTATCATGTGGAAGGAAGGCGTTGACGTTTCCATCACAGGTAACTCCACCAACCCCACACGCTTCCAGCACCCCGTTGCAGGCACCTACAAGAAGGAGTGCACAGAGAAGGGCAAGAAGTACTTCTCCGTAGCTTCCGGTGGTGGTACAGGTAGAACTCTGCACCCTGATAACATGGCTGCAGGTCCTGCTTCCTACGGTATGACTGATACAATGGGCCGTATGCACTCTGACGCTCAGTTCGCAGGTTCTTCTTCCGTTCCCGCGCACGTTGAGATGATGGGTCTGATTGGTGCAGGTAACAACCCCATGGTTGGTATGACTGTTGCTTGCGCAGTTGCGGTAGAAGAGGCTATGAAGTAAGCAGCAATTTGCTGTACGTTTTCCGCCTGACGGCGGGAGATTGAATAAAACAACCGAGGCGGTCGCTGCAAAGTGACCGCCTTTTTATGTTGACTTTTATAGTAGAGAATGGTATAATTTAGCCAATGATAAACAGTAATTCACAAGGAGTGTCACAATGGAAATCAGATATATCAATCAGGACGACGATTTATTTGAAATAAGCAATATATACGAAAGTAGCTGGAAGTTTGCCTATAAAGATATTATTCCGCAAAGTTATCTCGACAGCATTCCAAAAGGTCGCTGGGCCAACAGCATAACCAGAGAAGGAATGAACAATCTCGTTTTGATTGAAAACGGAATTGTTATAGGTACTGCAAGTTTCTGCAAATCGAGATGGGAACAGTTTAGTGATTATGGCGAAATAGTGTCAATATACTTTTTGCCAGATTTTATGGGAAAAGGATACGGAAATCATCTTCTGCAAAGATGTGTTACAGAATTAAATTCCATAGGCTATGACAAACTACTTTTATGGGTTTTAGAGGATAATATGAGAGCAAGAAAATTCTATGAAAAGAATGGATTTGTTTGTTCCGATGAATATTTGGACGATAATATTGGAGGAAAAGAATTAAGAGAAATAATGTACACTTATTGCTGTAATCAATTATAATTTATCATTTCTACATCAAAACAACCTGTGAGCCCACACCTCACAGGTTGTTTTGATATACCTCCTATTGTTACATACACGAATACTTCTCGGCAAGCAGCCTGAACTCCTCAACCATGTCACCCTCGGTGACAGAATGATCCTCTCTCAGCACAGCAAGCGTCCTTTCATAATACTCCGCTGCCTTGCCGTAACGCTTCTGTATCAGCGCAACGTGTGCAAGGTCAAGCAGATCGTCGATAAGGCGAGGCATGGGCTGCAGCTCATGCGAATGCAGCCAGCACTCGGATGCCTTGTCGTATTCTGCCACACAAGCGTACACATCGCCCTTGTACGACCACGCAAGCCAGTCATCCGCAAACCGCTCCGTCATCCTGTTTAGCGTCTGCTCTGCCAGAGCAGCTTCCCCACGCAGATAATGCAGCTTTGCCTCGTACATCATCGGGCGGCATGAATCATCCGTGCTTTTCAGCTTTGCGAGAATATACTCGCCGTCCTCTGCCCTGCCGTCTGCTATGAGATTATCCAGCAGCTGCTGAAGTGCGTGAAGATTGTCGGGATGCTTCTCAACGAAATCCATGTAGTAGCTTATAAGCTCGCTGTGATTGGAAGCATACCAGTCACGGTCTGCGCCGTTCCATGCCAGATTCAGCTGTCGGTGATTCATCTTCTCGTCAGGGTCAAATTCAATACCCTCCTGAGCGTACCTTGCCGCCGTCATGCGGTAGCTTATCGCCTGTTGGTTGTACAAGCCTGCAAGCGCTGTGAGGATTCGGCCTTTTAACGCAGGATCGTCCTTATGCTCGGTAAGAAAAGTACGGTAGCTCTCGAAGTCCTTTTCGGAAATGACGGTATTCTCGCTGCTGCTTCCGATAAGATTTTCAATGCGTTTCAGCTTTGCCTCATCTGTCATGGAGAACAGCTCGTCTATGGTAACTCCAAGCTCCATGGATATCTGCGGCAGCAGTGAGATATCGGGTGCAGTAACGCAGTTCTCCCATTTGGAAACTAACTGTGCAGTAACGCAGAGCTTCTCTGCAAGCTGCTCCTGTGTCATTCCCTTGCTGAGACGTAAGAGCCGTATCTTTTTTCCTATATCAAAATTCATTGCAATTCCTCCTGTTTACATTATTTCTTAGAAGCTTCTGTATATATGATAGCATCAGTTAAAAGAAAAAACAATAACCCGGACGGATAGCCTGCTAAACCGTACTGCAAACGGATGAAAACGATTAAAAATTCCTTGCAAACTTATTGACAATACCGCCTGTTGGATGTATAATTAAAGTGTATCATTTATTAAACGGAGGTCATACATCATGGCTATTTTAGTTACTGGCGGCGCAGGCTTTATCGGCTCACATACCTGTGTTGAGCTTCTCAACGCCGGCGAAGAGATCGTTGTAATGGACAACTTCTACAACTCCAATGCAAAGGCTCTGGATGGCATCAAGGAGATCACAGGCAAGAATTTCAAGTTCTATGAGGCTGATATGCTGGATATGGCGGCTGTGGATGAGATATTCGCAGAGAACGATATCGAAGCTGTTATCCACTTTGCAGGCTACAAGTGTGTTCCCGAGAGCGTTAAAAAGCCGCTGATGTACTACTCCAACAATCTTCGCGGTACTTTTAATATTCTTGAGTGCATGAAGAAGTACGGCTGCACAAAATTTGTTTTCAGCTCCTCCGCTACTGTTTACGGAATCCCCGAAACAGTTCCCGTAAAGGAGGATTTCCCTCTCTCCGCTATCAATCCCTACGGCAGCACAAAGCTCATCATTGAGAATCTCTGCCGCGAAATGGCTGCTGCAAGCGACAAGTGGAGCATGATCCTGCTGCGCTACTTCAACCCCGTAGGTGCTCATGAGAGTGGAAAGATCGGTGAGGATCCCAACGGTATCCCTAACAATCTCATGCCTATCGTACTCGACAAGGCAACAGGCAAGCGTGAAGTGCTCAGCGTTGCAGGTAATGATTATCCTACCCCCGATGGCACCTGCGTTCGTGACTACATCCACGTTGTGGACCTCGCAAAGGGTCACGTTGCCGCTATCAAAAAGGCAAGAAGCTCCAACGGTGCGCTGGCATATAACCTCGGCACAGGAAACGGCTACTCTGTTCTGGAGATACTTGATACATTCCAGAGAGTGAACAATATCGATCTTGGTTACACCATCGGTGAGCGCCGTCCCGGCGACGCAGCCGCTACATACGCTGACCCCACCCTCGCAGAAAAGGAGCTGGGCTGGAAGGCTGAGAAGACTCTTGAAGAGATGTGCAGAGACGCATGGAACTTCAGAAAGCTTCGTGAGGAAGAAAATAAGTAATTCAAAAAGCGGAGTTTTGAAACTCCGCTTTTTTCATTATGTGAGTATATAAAGTCCTGCGGCTGATCTTGAATAATCCTCAGGTTTTGTCAATGCCTTATCCCAGCCGTAATCAAACAGCGAACATATCTGCTGGAAAAACATCCGCATATCCCAGTGGATAAAGTTGCTCATCAGATCCTTGCGGACATAAGGCAGAAGAATTTTTTCAACACCTGCACCAACCTTATCGGCATATTCTTCAGCAAGAGGCTTTATTTCAGCGCTTACAAGGTTGCGGATCTCATTGTAGATCTCACGCCTGAAGATCGGAAGCTGAACGATAAGCCTGTCATTTTCCTTTTTAAGCAAGCCTTTTTTAAGGAAATCAGCTGCCATAGCTTCCTCGTGAACAGACAGCTTTTTATCGGGATCTTCCGATAATGCCACAAGCAGAGCAATATTGTTTCCATCGATCCACTTGTCACGACCTCTGCGCCAGTCGGTTTCATCATCATTGTCATCGGGAAACGGTTCAGTTTCAAAATCGTTCACGAATTCGAGCTTTCCGTATTCTGAGGTTGTAAAATCCTGATGAAGATTTGACCAGCTGACCGCTCTTAGCCTGCTCAGCATTGAACTGTCAAATGTTTCATCGGGCAGCGTATATTGCATTGTCAGGCGGTATTTTCTCTCGGCTTCATCCTTGATACTGTATTTTCCGATATAATGGTCTCTTCCGTGGCTACCGAAAAAGTCACCTGCAATAACGTATAAGATCCACATAAGATAACCATAATCAAAGTCATTTCCATAAAAATCAAGAGCTGTGATCTTATCCTTTAAACTTAAAAGAATATTGATGATCTTTTCTGCATAGCCTTCATCATGAAATATATCGCAGGCATAAACATCTGCCTCTACATACTTTTCGCGAGGGAATATGCAGTGGTTTGCAATATACTTGCCCTTTGCAGGAGAAACAAGCAGATTTGCGCTTATCATTTTTTCTATCATATCTTCAAGATAAAGTGGCGCTACTCCCATTTCGTCTGCAATTTCATTTACCGTTTTAGCTTCGCTACGGCAGATTACCATGACCTGCGGACATATTTTAGAGCTGTCCATAACAAATATTGCATTCATTGCCGAGAAGCCACAGAACCAACTTACATCAGCAGGTGCATAAGCAGTTTTTCCTATATTATTCATATTTTCAAACCTCTCTTTCAGATTCTTCTTTGCGTCAAACAAACGGCGCTTTACCGTTCCCTCAGGAATGTCAAGCTCGTTTGCGATTTGTCTTACAGTCTGCTCTTTGAGGTAAAAGCGTATGATGATCTCACGATAGATCGAAGCAAGCCTTGATAAAGCGAAATTCAGCTGTGAGATATCCTCTGTAGCGATAAGATTTTCAATAGGCTGAGGATGTTCAGCCGCCATACCGCCTGCCATTTCAATGGGCAAAGTTGAATTCTGCTTGCTTGAAATATAATCGGCATACTTGTTTCTTGCCATTTTCCAGTACCAGGAATAAAAGCTGACAAATTCCTTGCCGCTTGCGATAACCCGCAAGGCTTCATACAGAATATCCTGCGACAGATCCTTTGCCGCTTCGGTATCGGAGATCCGCTTTACGCAGAACAAATATGTAGCTTCGATCAGCTCATTTGTGATAAATTCGTTCATAGATTTTTACCTCTTGCAAAACGTTTTACGCTTAATAAGTCTGAAAGATCGCAAAAAGGTTCGGTATAATTTTAAAGGCTGTGCGGAATTCCACACAGCCTTTGCTGTTATTGTACATATCCAAGGCGAACAAGAAAGTATCAGATACTAGGAAACCATCCTACAGCCAGGCTTTGTGCCAGCCGTAGGGTAGTTGACGACGTAGATGATGCTTTATTGGCAGCCTTACTTACCGAGTGCAGCCTTTGCGGTAGCCACGATATTCTCGGCGCACAGACCGAACTCCTTGAGCAGATCAACTGCAGGACCGGAGTGACCGAATACATCCTTTACACCGATCTTGATAACGGGTACAGGGCACTCCTCTGTAACCACGTCAGCAACTGCGGAGCCGAGACCGCCGATAACGCTGTGCTCCTCAACAGTGATGATCTTGCCTGTTTCCTTGGCAGCCTTGATGATGATATCACGATCGATGGGCTTGATGGTGTGGATGTTGATGATACGAGCGTCAATACCCTGCTCTGCGAGAGCCTTGCCTGCCTCGATAGCCTCTGCTACCATCAGACCTGTTGCGATGATGGTGATGTCCTTGCCGTCCTTGAGCTGGATGCCCTTGCCTACTTCGAACTTGTAGGTTGCGGGATCGTTGAAGATGGGAGCAGCAAGTCTGCCGAATCTCATGTAGGTAGGACCAACATAGTCAGCCATTGCAAGAACCGCAGCCTTAGCCTCAACATCGTCAGCAGGGTTGATAACTGTCATTCCGGGGATGGTACGCATGAGTGCGATATCCTCGTTGCACTGGTGGGATGCGCCGTCCTCACCAACGGAGATACCTGCGTGTGTTGCGCCGATCTTTACGTTGATGTGAGGATAGCCGATGCTGTTTCTTACGATCTCAAAAGCTCTGCCTGCTGCGAACATAGCAAAGGAGCTTGCGAATACCAGCTTGCCTGTTGTGGCGATACCTGCGGCAACGCCCATCATATTAGCCTCTGCAATACCGCAATCGAAGAAACGATCGGGATATGCAGCCTTGAATGTACCTGTTTTTGTTGCAGCAGCAAGGTCAGCGTCCAGAACAACGAGATCGGGGCGCTTCTCAGCGAGCATTACAAGAGCTTCGCCGTAGCTGTCACGGGTTGCTTTCTTTTCCATATCTATATAATTCCTTTCAGTTGTAATCAAGCTTCAAGAGCTGCGAGGTGAGCGTTAAGCTCCTCCATTGCCTTTGCGTACTCCTCAGCGTTGGGAGCCTTACCGTGCCAGCCGCACTGGTTCTCCATGTAGGAAACGCCCTTGCCCTTTGTGGAGCGCTGGATGATCACTGTGGGCTTGTTGATAACTGTCTCAGCCTCGTTGAATGCCTTTTCGATCTCATCAAAGTCATGACCGTTGATGCAGATAACATGCCAGCCGAATGCTGCGAACTTCTCATCGATGGGGTAGGGACTCATAACGTCACCGATCTTACCATCGATCTGCAGGCCGTTGTTATCCACAACAGCTACAAGGTTATCAAGCTGGTAGTGAGCTGCGAACATAGCAGCCTCCCAAACCTGACCCTCCTGGATCTCACCGTCACCGAGAACTGCGTATACCTTGTAGGTGTCGTTAGAGATCTTACCCGAAAGAGCCATACCGCAGGCTGCGGAGATACCCTGTCCGAGAGAGCCTGTGCTCATATCTACACCGGGAACCTTGCCCTTAACTGGGTGACCCTGAAGTCTGGAATCGATCTTACGGAGAGTCTTGAGCTCCTCAACAGGGAAAAATCCTCTGTGAGCAAGACATGCATACAGCGCAGGAGCTGTATGACCCTTGGAGAGCACCAGTCTGTCGCGGTCTGCCATTTCGGGATTTGCGGGGTCAACGTTCATTCTGTTCATATACAGATAAGTCAGAGTATCTGCAACGGAAAGAGAGCCGCCGGGATGTCCCGCCTTAGCGTTATAAACGCCCTCGATCACGCCCATTCTGACCTTTGTTGCAGCTATTTCAAGCTGCTTTTTCAGTAGTTCGTCCATGTTTAGTCCTCCTGTGATTTTAAATCGGTCATCCGATATTAATTTCCTTATTTATTATACAGTGTATTCGTAAAATAGTCAATATCAATACTATACAAGATTAATGCGACTTATCATCGTCTATTACGCCAACCTGATAGTCATCCTCATAAACAATCTTTCCGACATAATTGCTGTATACGATATCATACGGAATATCATACTTTTCAAGCAGATCAATAAGCGGCTGAATATGCTCCAGCATTTCAGCACTGTTTTCGGTCTTGAACCATGTTACTGCACCCTGCGGATTTTCGTTGTCATTGCCGTAAAAAGGCGGCTCTGGCAAATTATCAAGAAACCACTGGTGAGTTTCCTCGTATATTTTAGCATCTTCGGGAGAATAGATACCATCCCGTATCCTGCGCCAGTTGAGAATAAATACACCCACTGGCTTCTGAGTGCGATAAGCAATCTCTCTGCCCTGAATACGCATATACTTTGGTAACTTCATACCTTACTCCTTATCGCACAGATATCCAACACCGTATTCGTAATCGCCATCCGAGAACATAGGGTCTACGCCCCATGCTGCGGCTATCTCGATCACTGACTCCTCATCGGGGAACTCCACGCTATCCCAGTCGTCATCATCGCTCTGAATAAAACCATCAAAGCCAAGCTCATCCTCCTCGGGTGTGATATCTCCCTGATTGAGGTACACCTCTCCGCTCTCGCCAAGCCAGCCGTAAGCTCGTACAAGCTCGCCATCCACAAACTTCGCCCATGTGTGGAAATCCACCACGCGATGCGTTGCAAAGCACTGCATTTCTGTGAAATTCCTTGCGGCAGCCGTGAGCGCTTCTATCTCGCTGTCAGCGTCGCCGCCCTGAAAGGTGTCGTAGCCAATAACCAGAACATATCCCCTCACCACGGGAGATACGAACAGCTTGTCACGAAGCTGCGCCATTCCGCTTGCCCAGTTTGCAGGAATGGAGTTTTTAAGTCCCAGCGCAGATATGACCTGCTCAGGCGTCGTACCCTTTATACACAGCCAGCTTGATTTATAGCCAAAGGGCTGAGGCTTGTCGGGAGTAGTATCTGTAACAGGCTCAGCGCTTTCCAAAGCAATCGGAACAGCCGCAATTACAGGCTGCTCGTTCTTCTTTTTGCCAAAAAGGAAATCCAGAAATCCCATATCATAACCTCTCAATATAATCGATTATCTCTGCCATTGCGCCGCTGTTGTTATCGCACACAACAAGATCAGCCGCCGCTTTCACAGCGTCCTGTGCAGACGCAACCGCCACACCTAGGTCTGCTTTCTGTATCATTGTAAGATCGTTCATGTAATCTCCTGCGGCAACGGAATAAAACCCACGCACACCCAGCTTTTCCTTAAGCATACGGAAGCCTGTGGATTTATCCACACCCTCAGGCAGGCACTCATAATATACGGGAGCGCTTCTCACCCACTGCGCCTGCTGCATATCAGAAGCCTCGATGTAGCGCTGAATCTCATCCATCCTGTCAGGCTCATGAGCCAGCAGCACCTTGAGCCAGCCGCTTTCGGGAAGCTCGTCTATAGTGCAGGGGTGCGGCTCTATGCCCTCAAGCGCGAGGTGGTCAAGCTCCGTCTGATTGATGAACGGGGTATAGATGGTCTGCTCGTGCAGCACCTCAATGCCGAGGTCAGGGAACTGCTCGTGCAGTCTGCGGATATAATCACGCGCGTGCATGCCTATCTCACACTGCCACACGAACTTTTCTTCATTGAAATCGTATATTGCCGCTCCATTGAACACCACCGCAGGGATATCAATACCCAGCTTCTTTACGATACCTCTTGCCATTCCGCAGCCGCGTCCCGTAGCAACGGTAAACCATCCGCCGCCTGCCACGAAGCGCTGTATAGCCTCCATATCCTCAGGCAGTATCTGCTTATCGTCTGTCAGCAGAGTGCCGTCAAGGTCGGTCATGATTATTACTTGACTGAAATCCATTTTAATCCTCTATCGTTTTCAGGAATTTTGTGAAGTACTCGGGCAGCTCGCTCTCAAACTCCATGTACTCTCCCGTTCTGGGATGTACAAAGCCCAGCTTCTTTGCGTGCAGGCACTGACCGTTAAGCCACTTCGGCTTGCCGTTACCATATACCTCGTCACCTGCCACGGGATTGCCCTTGTACGCCATGTGTACTCGTATCTGGTGTGTTCTGCCTGTTTCAAGCCGCACCCTGAGGTGAGTATATCCCGCATATCTTCTTAGCACAGAATAATGCGTTACCGCCTCGCGGGAGTTTTCAAGTGTAACGCACATGCGCTTACGGTCGGTCTTGTGTCTGCCTATAGGAGCATTCACTGTGCCATCCTCTTTCACTGCGCCACATACCACAGCTTCGTACTCTCGCGTGAAGCTGTGATCCTTTATCTGCTCGGATAATCCGATATGTGCAAAGTCATTCTTAGCCACCATCAGCAATCCGCTGGTGTCCTTGTCGATGCGATGGACTATTCCGGGACGTATCTCGCCATTTATTCCCGAAAGGCTGTCGCCGCAGTGGAACATCAGCGCATTCACCAGAGTACCGCTGTAATGCCCTGCTGCAGGATGCACGACCATTCCCTTTGGCTTGTTCACCACAAGAAGATCATCATCCTCATATACTATCTCTATCTGTATATTTTCGGGGAGGATATCCACGCTCTGAGGCTCAGGCAGATCTATCACTATCACTGCGCCTGCTTTGGGCGTATCCTTTTTATTTGCAGGCTTTCCGTCCACCGTCACTGCGCCATCCTCGATAAGACGTGCAGCGGCGCTGCGTGAAAGCTCCGTCATATCCGCAATGAGCTTGTCAAGCCTTGCTCCGCCCTGTGATATCAGCTCAATCGTTTCCATCTTGTTTCACTTCTTCCGCGGTATCATCATTTGCTGTCCCCTGTTTTGCTGCGCGCTTTTCCGCCGCCTCATCAATGATCACCAGCACGCACAGCAGTATTCCGCCGCAGACAGCGCAGATATCCGCAAAATTGAATATAGCAAAGTTTATCATCCGCACATCTATGAAATCCACCACCAGTCCGTCATTGAACAGCCTGTCGATAAGATTTCCCACACCGCCCGCAATGATAAGCGAGAACGATATGATATACGGCAGAGTCTTTACCTTTTTCAGCACCATAGCACACAGCATAGCGCCCATCATAAGTGAGGTAACACAGATGAGCATTTCCGTCTTGCCGCCGAACATACTGAACGCAGAGCCGTCATTGAGGTAATAGGAGAAGTTCAGTACCTCCAGATCTCCTATCTTAATGAGCTGGATAGATTCATGCAGCTGCATATTGGATACCACCAGCCACTTTGTAAGCTGATCTATACCAACCAGTACCGCTGCACCCAGCAAACCCAGTATAACCATTATATTCACCCTTTTATCGGTGAGCTTTTTGTTTTCTTCCAATAGAAACTCCTTAAAACAACAGGGGAAGGGTTCGGACCCTCCCCCTATATTTATTTTACTTCAGATCGATAACTGCTGCACAGCGTGCACACAGATGAGGATGAGCAGCAACAGAGCCAACAGTTGCATCATGGCTCCAGCAGCGCTCGCACATCTCGCCTGCTGCCTTCTCAACAGTTACGGAAACGCCCTCAACAGCGCCCTTGAACTCGCCTTCGCCGCTCTCTACTGTTACATAGGAAACGCCGAATACTGCAGCAAGCTCAGTGTATGCGGAAAGCTCAGCTACGGTCTTTTCGTCAGCGTACAGCTTAACACCTGCGTCAAGAGCCTTACCGATAACGCCTGCGGTTCTCTTCTCCTCAAGAGCCTTCAGAACATCATCGCGTACAGCGTGGATACGGCTCCACTTAGCCTCGAATGCAGCGTCAACAGTAACACCTGTCTTTTCAGCCATTGTGTTGAAAGGAACGCCACGGAGATCATCGGTGGACTTGTGAGGCATATACTGCCAGATCTCGTCACCTGTAAATGTCAGGATAGGAGCGATCAGCTTAACGAGAGAATCAAGGATGATGTACATTGTTGTCTGTACAGCCTTTCTTTCCTCGCTCTTCTCAGCGGAGCAGTAAAGCGTATCCTTAACGATATCCAGATAGAAGTTGGACATATCTACAACGCAGAAGCTGTGGATAGCGTGGTATGCGAGGTAGAAGTCAAAGCTCTCGTAGGATGCTCTTACCTTCTCGATAACAGCGTCCAGACGGGACAGAGCCCACTTATCGATATCGCTGAGCTTATCCAGAGCTACCATCTCGGTATCGGGATTGAATCCGTCACCGTTGCCGAGGTTGCCGAGGATAAATCTTGCGGTGTTTCTGATCTTTCTGTATGCCTCGGACAGCTGCTTGAGCATGTCCTGAGATACTCTCATATCATTGTGGAAGTCAAGAGAAGCGACCCACAGACGGAGCACATCAGCACCGTACTGGTTGATTACCTCCTCGGGGAGGATAACGTTGCCCTTTGACTTATGCATCTGCTCGCCCTTGCCGTCAACTACCCAACCATGTGTGCAGACTGCCTTGTAAGGAGCCTCGCCTGTTGTAGCAACGGAAGTCAGCAGAGAGGACTGGAACCAGCCTCTGTACTGATCGCAGCCTTCGAGGTAAAGGTCAGCAGGCCAGCTGAGCTCAGGGCGCTCCTGCAGAACAGCAGCGTGAGTAACACCGGAATCGAACCATACATCGAAGATATCCATTTCCTTGCGGAACTTGTTGCATCCACACTCACACTTAACGTCAGCGGGGATGAACTCGGAAGCATCCTTGCTGTACCATGCATCGGAGCTCTCAGCTCTGAACAGATCAGCAGTTGCCTTGATGGTAGTATCATTTACAACGGTAGCACCGCAATCCTCACAGTAGAGCATGGGGATCGGTACGCCCCATCTTCTCTGACGGGAGATACACCAGTCGGAACGCATGGAAACCATGTTCTTGATACGCTCCTCGCCCCACTCGGGGATCCACTGAACGCCTTCAATAGCCTTGATAGCCTCATCCTTGAACATATCAACGCTGCAGAACCACTGGTCTGTTGCGCGGTAGATGATGGGCTCGTGGCAGCGCCAGCAGTGAGGATAGGGATGGACGATCTTCTGCATAGCAAGCAGAGTGTTGTCATCCTCCAGACGCTGTGCGATGACCTTGTTAGCATCGCCTGTCTTGAGGCCCTCAAAAGGACCTGCCTCGTTTGTGAGGATACCCTTCTCGTTTACGGGAACAACTATCTCAAACATTCCCTTATACTTCATGCAGACCTCAAAGTCCTCCACACCGAAGCCGGGAGCTGTATGAACGCAGCCTGTACCGCTGTCAAGTGTAACGTGATCGCCAACGATAACGGGAGACTTTCTGCCCATGAAAGGATGATCGGTCTCGATGAGCTCCAGCTCAGCGCCTGTGAAGCTGCCGATAGTGGAGTAATTCTTGATACCAACGGCGTCCATTACTGTGGAAACCAGATCTGTTGCCATCAGCAGGTACTCGCCGAAAGACTTGCTCTCCTCGTCCTCGACCTTTACAAAGGTGTACTCATAGTTAGGACCGAGACAGATAGCAAGGTTACCGGGCAGAGTCCATGTGGTGGTTGTCCAGATAACAACATAAGCCTTGGAAAGATCGATGCCCAGATCATCAAACTTGCCCTTGCTGTCAGCCAGCGGGAACTTTACATAGATAGAATAGCAAGGATCATCCTGGTACTCGATCTCAGCCTCTGCGAGAGCAGTATTACAGTCAGCGCACCAGTAAACAGGCTTCAGACCCTTGTAGATGTAGCCCTTCTTTACCATCTCACCGAATACCTCTACCTGCTTTGCCTCGAAAGCGGGCTTGATGGTGAGATAAGGATCCTCATAGTCGCCCCATACGCCAAGTCTCTTGAACTGTGCCTTCTGGTCATCCAGGCAGGACAGAGCAAACTCACGGCAGCTCTTTCTCAGAGCAACGGGATCGATAGTACCGCTGTCAGCGCCCATCTGCTTGATAGCCTTAAGCTCGATAGGCAGACCATGGCAGTCCCAGCCGGGAACGAAGCTTGCATTGAAGCCTGTCATGCTCTTGTACTTAACGATAATATCCTTGAGGATCTTATTCAGTGCAGTACCGATATGGATATTTCCGTTTGCATAGGGAGGGCCATCGTGCAGCGTGTAAGAGGGCTTACCCTTATTCTTCTCGGAAAGTGCATAGTAGATACGATCCTCCTCCCACTTTGCGAGCATATCAGGCTCTCTCTTGGGGAGGTTGCCTCTCATAGGGAACTCGGTCTGTGGAAGATTAAGTGTGCTGTTGAAATCTTCTGACATATTAGTTATCTCCTTAATATTTATATGTAATTATTTGTTTTTACCAAACTGAAGATCGCCACGGCGCTTCTTCTCTGTGTTAGCATTGAAGAAAGGCAGATCAAACTCGCCTGTGGTAGCGGTATCCTCGCTTGCGGGAACAGTCTTGAAAGGCTCCTCAGCGGGCTTCGCTGCAGACTTTTCAGCCTCGGCGGGCTTCTCTGCGGCTTTCTCTGCAGGCTTTGCGATCTTTATATCCTCATCCTCTGCCTTTTCGGTATCAACAGGCTTTGCAGCGGGCTTTTCAGCAGCCTTAGCAGCAGCTTCCTTCTGCTTTGCAGCAGCGGCAGCCTTTGCACGCTCAGCCTCACGCTTCTCTACCTCGGCAGCGGCATTTTTCACAAATTCATTCTCGCAGGCTTCAGGGAGCTTGTTGATAAGCTCGATCTGTGCCTGGTATGCGGAGATTATCCTGTTACGGTACTCATCGGCTTCCTTGCGGGTCCTCTGGAGTATAGTCTGCTGGAGCTCCGTCTGGCGCTGCATGAGAGCATTGATCTCATCAGCCTTGTTTCTTGCATCCTTAACGAGCTTGTCAGCTCTCTCGTTGGATTCCTTGGTCATGCGCTTAGCATAATCATCGGCATCCTTTATCATCTTCTCGGACTTTTCCTTGGAATCTGCCAGCTGCTTTGCCACAGCCTCGTCAGTCTCCTTCTTAAGCTTATCAGCAGCGTTCTTTGCGTCGCTGATGATCTGGTTACCCTGCTTCTGAGCCATCAGCAGAGCATCCTTCAGAGCATCCTCATCATCGCGATATTCGCGGATCTTATCTGCGAGTACCTCCAGCTTGCGCTCCAGCTCGCTCTTCTCCTTCTGAAGCTGTGCAAACTCGCTGGAAAGCTCTCTGAGAAACTCATCAACGTCCTCTGTCTTGTAGCCGTTGAAAGTTGCCTTTTCAAACCGCCTTGCCAAAATATCCTTTGCGTTCATTGGTATTACTTCCTTCCGTAAGAATGGCGGTCTGTCCGCGGGGAACCGACTCGCTGTGTCACCCGAGTATATGTCAGATGTACTTTTCAATAACGATGCGGATCCTGCCCTTGCGGGTCTCACCGCTTATTTCCGACAGGCGGAACCTGCCGTGGCCGCGAACGGAGATAACAGTGTTCTCCTTCATCTCGGCACTTACATTTAAGCATGGAGAAAAGTCCGCATTTACCATGCCCGATTTAACGAGCGATGCGGATCTCTCTCGTGATATATTCACCGCAGCACTGACTATGCAATCAAGCCGCAGAGAAGATACAGTTGCGTCTATACGTTTCGTCTGCTGTTCGGGAAGAGGCTTTGTAATGCCCCTTTCACAGCGGACGCCAACCTTGCCTATCTTATCAAGTGCGGATACAAGCTCCGCCGCAGTTTCATGAACAAACACCACAGCATAGCCATCCGCTGTCAGGATATCCCCCACCAGCTCACGCTTGATCTCCAGCGAAAGCAGAGCCCCGAGAAAATCCCTGTGTGTGAGTTTATCGCGTTCCCGATAAGTAAAGGTAAGCGGAATTATCGGAAAAATGTCCGACGGTGGCAGCTCCGAGGCATAGGTATCCTCTATGAAGCCACAAACAACTCTTGCGGCACCGTCGTACCCTCCGAAAAAGCAGGGGCTTCCCTTCACCGCATTATCCGCTACAACAGCCTCACGCTCATTCAGGAACTGAGAAAACCTCGGTACTCCCGATTTTATGCTGAGCCGCTGAAGATCAGCGATATGGGCGGAGAGATAACGCTCCTCCTCATTTAAAAGCGAAAATGCCACTTATCAGTCCAGCTCGTACTCTACCAGATCACCCTGAAGACTAACGTTTCTGGGAGTTACTGTGTATGTGCAGCTAGCGATCTTTTCCATCTTGCCGTCGATAACAGCGATAACGCCTGTCATGAAATCAACGATTCTCATTCTTGCCTCAGCAGTAACATTGTCGAGGTTGAGGATAACGATAGCGTTCTCCTTCAGGAATCTTACAGCTTCCTTCATGATCTCGTCGTAATTCTTGGGCTTGAGAACCACCAGAGTAGTGCCGCCGATAGAAGCGCCGTGCATGTTGATGACCTTCTCGCTTCTTGTGGAAGTGAACTTGGGAGCGGGCATATCAGCCTCTGCCTCTGTCACTGCGGAAGAAGAAGTGTCTACATACTCCTCGTAATCCTCTGCGTACTCGTCGTCTGCCTGACGGAATCTTGCCAGTAAATCTGTGAATGCCATGATATTTTCCTCCAATTTTTCTTTTTGAACCTGTTGTCACTTCAGCTTCATTCGTATGCCGACCGCCACAGCGTTTCAGCTATGCTCCCCGATCGGTTATCCGAACAGCTTTCTACGACTCCTGATTCTTGTATTTTCTATACCCGAACAGGCCTGAACCTACCCGGATAATTGTGGACCCGTACCTGATGGCTGCCGTATAATCCCCCGACATACCCATCGAAAGTGTATCGAATAAAAAGTTGGTGCTGTTTATGTTTTCTGCACCGTTATCCCTGATGTCGATGAAGATCTTCTGCATCTCAGCAAATATCTCCTCTGAGCATCCCGGTGGCGGTATGGTCATAAGACCTCTCAGTCTTATATTCGGCAGCGCCAGCACCTCGGAACAGAAATCTCTCACGCTCTGCACTGAGATACCACCCTTTGTTGCTTCGTCGCCTATATTGACCTCTACCAGTATATCCATGACCAGTCCGTGCTGCCCTGCCCGACGGCTTATCTCCTGCGCCAGACGGATACTATCCACGGAATGTATCATTGTGACCTTATCAATAATGTACTTGACCTTGTTGGTCTGAAGACCGCCGATGAAATGCACCTCAGCGGGAGCATAGCTGTCACGCTTGTCCAGAAACTCCTGCACACGGTTCTCACCGAGAAGCTCCACTCCCAGCGATACGGCATGATTGATACGTTCGGGCGATACGGTCTTTGTGACCGCCATCAGCCTGACCTCATCCGTCCTGCCTGCTTCAGCCATTGCTTTCTTTATATCCTCGCAGATGCGCTCATAGCTTTCGCTGATATCATCAAAGCTCGTCTGCGTGTTACTCAATAATTCTTCCATCGTAAAGATCCTTGCCCTCTGTTACTATCTCATCGTACAGCTTGAGGTATTCGTCATCATCCTCCTGCGAGCAGATAACATAATCCTCACCCCAGTATATGACATTGATCTTCTTGAATGCCAGACTACTGCCTCGCACGATGTATACACCGCGCTCCTCCGTTTCGTTGTAACGGATCGCCTCACGGGAAACTCTCAGACCGCCGTAGCTGCTGACTACCAGCTTGAAATTCTCCACACGACCGCCGACAACAACAGGTGTCAGTCTGTCACACTCGAAAACATACACCGCAGTGCCATCACCCTCGCCTGTATCGTTGATGGAAACGATAGTAGCTTCAAGCTCGGCATTCTCCGAACCTACTCGGAGAGTCACCTTGCTGCCCTCGTACATACCGAACAGCTCATCACTGTCCAGCACAGCCGCAACACGCCAGCGGTAATCCGCAATAAGCTTGCCGACAGCAGTGCCCGATGCCGAGATATCTGGGTTTTCGATGATATTTTTTATCTTCATGGCAGTGATAGTCTCACTGTCGTCAAAGGTAAGCTTGTCCTCATAGCCATCCACGCTGCTGACAAAATAGCCTGTGCCGCCTGCATAGATGCTCTGTACATCGCCTGTGAGCTGAGATTCAAGGCTCTTGCGCTCTGCACGGAGCTGGCTTATCTTTTCGGAATAGCCCTCGCTCTCGCCCTTTGCTATCTCACGCTTGCACAGCGATTCCAGCATCTGGTTTTCATAATCGTCAGCCGCATCGTAATCGCCGCTGATGATGCAATCCACCAGAGAGGAGTGAACGAGATTTATCTGGCTGGTTATAGTCTCCAGCTGGGAGTTGTCCGTACCTACGAGCTTTTCCGCCTCCACAAGAACTGCTATCTGCTCATCCAGCGCCTCTATCTGGCGGCGGACCTCGATATCGCTCTCATTGCGGTAGCGGTATGCTATAACGGAGCTCTGTCCCACCTTGGAGCTATCCTCATGCTCATAGCTGAGCACACCTGTTCCTGCGCTGTGAACGACTGATTCATCCCTCAGGTACACGCCCTCAAAAGGGATATCCTCCGTCATATCGTAAACGTATGCGGTCTCGGTGCGGAGAGCATCTCCCCCCGAAAAAAACACCTGACCCATAAAGAATACGATCACGAACGCCGACAGCACCAGAACTATCGCGGTAGTCCAGCGGGATTCCATTACTCTTCTTCGGACTTATCGTAAGCGTCCAGAATGGAAATGGGCTTCAGGGGAGTTACCGTGGAGATAGCGTGCTTATAAATAAGGTTCTGCTTGCCATCGGTATCAAGGATAACTGTGTAGTTATCAAAGCCCTTGACGATGCCCTTGAACTGGAAGCCGTTTGTTATATAGATCGTAACAGGGATCCTGTCCTTTCTCGCCTGATTAAGAAAAACATCCTGTAAGTTAATATCTTTTGCCATATTTAACCACCTTTTCTAGTCTTTGTAATCAAATACGCTGGTATCCCCAACTATATAGAACCAGTATAACATACTTTTTCGAAAAAAGCTATATTTTTTTAAGATTTTTTTGAAAAAATCATGAAATATTATGGAAACTGCTGTATTTTTATGGCTGTTACAGTTCATTTTGCCGACAGTCGTCTATTATTTTCTGTGCCTTTGTCACAGCTTCTGCCAGTCCGTCCGTATCGGAAAGCAGTATTTTATGGATGCGTGGATCTCTTCTGAACCATGTCATCTGCCTTTTTGCATACTGTCGTGTACGCAGCTTCAGCTCCTCCACGCAGTCTTCCAGCGTTCTCTCGCCGCGGAAATACGGATACAGCTCCTTGCAGCCGATAGCCTGTGCAGCCGTAGGTCTGTCAGGCTGGGAAAAGCACTGCTTCGCCTCCTCAAGCAGACCCATTTCCAGCATACGGTCAACGCGGAGGTTTATGCGTTCATGCAGCTTTTCGCGGTTTTCGTACTCAAGCGTCAGCATGATGAACTCATACGGCGATGGAACTCCCCTACTCATCCGCTTAGCCTCACTTATGGTGTGACCCGTGATATGGTGCACCTCAAGCGCACGGATAACACGTCCGATATTGTTCTCGTGCAGCGTTTCTGCTGTTTCAGGGTCTATTTTACGGAGCTTTTCCAGCAGCACTGCGCCGCCCTGCTCCTCAGCAACCTTACGCATCTCCTCACGGAAAATGGGGTCACTGCCCGAATCATCAAACTGCAGATTATCCACAAAGGATGAGATATACAGCCCCGTGCCGCCGCAGATAACGGGCGTTTTTCCGCGGCTGAGGATGTCCCTTACACGTTCATCGCACAGCTTCACATAATCCGCAACAGAGAAAGCCTCGGACGGGTCAAGAAAGCCCAGCAGATGGTGCGGAATACCCTGCTGCTCCTCCGGAGTCGCCTTGGCGGAGGCTACGTCCATATCTGTGTATATCTGCATCGAATCGGCAGAGATGACCTCTCCGTCATACAGCTTTGCAAGCTCCACTGCAAGCGCGGTCTTGCCCGAGGCTGTCGGTCCGCAGACTACTATTACTTTGTTCATGAGGTCACCTCACTTTTTCACCGTTTCAGATATTCTTTCTGAAACATATAATGCGGTTTGCTTCGTCAAATCCCATCGCCAAATGAAATTTAAGGCTGTTTACATTTGTCAGCTCGCAATCGCTTGCAAATTCAATGCAGCCTTTGTTCTTCGCCCACTTTTCACAAGCCATAAGCAGTTCCTTTGCGTAACCTTTATTCCGATATTCTTCTTTGACGAATACGCCCTCCAGATACCCCACAGGCGAGCTTTCCGCGCCTTCAACATAATCTGTTCTCAGGCTGCACTGAGCAAAGCCTATAGGTATATCTTCTGAATATTTGATAAAACACACCTCATTCTCGCCAGTTATGAGCTTTGAAAACTCTTCTTCCAATTCAGCCAATGAAGCGTTGTCCCACAGCTGAACAGCCAGCGCTGCCAAAATGCCGCAATCTTTATTTGTTGCTGTTTTTATCAAGGTCTGTCACCGTCCTGCTGAATATATCTCTCTTTGGCACGCCGAGATTTACCAGTTAAATTCATCGATTTCCGCTTTTATCTCTTGTGAAACGGAGCTATCTTCTTTCAGCTCCATAATCAACTCTTTAAACTTTTCACGCATTGGATTATTGATATCATTATAGCAGCGATGTATCATCCAGATGTTATGTGCAGTCGGATTCTTTTTCACAGAAGCGATCAGCAATTCTTCGTATCCTTTTTTATAAAAGCTCTCAACAAAACGAACCAGACCTCCGGGCATACCGAAATCAACGGTTGGATTTGTACCGATGATCTCCAGTATAGGCTCAACCAGATCAAAGGGGTTTGAAAGCCGCATCATAGCTTCTCCCACTTCATCATCTATGTAATAGCTTTCATACGGCTTTGCGGCAGCTTTCAATGCTGCAATGATTTGTTCCTTGGTCATATTCATTACCTCTGTCATTTTTCAATCTTTCCTGCTAACACTTCGCAATAATACTGCCAAAAACGTCCTCTCAAAACGCAAGCTTAAACAGCAGCTCACCGCATATCTCCATATCAAGGCAGACAAAGCCAGCCTGTTCATATATATGTCTTGCGCGCTCGTTCTCAGGCTCGATCGAAAGGTACACTGCGTTGCAGCCGTCGAGCTGTTTCATCTCGTCAAGTATCAGCTTCAGTGCTTCTTTTCCATACCCCTTTCCCTGTGAGCGGATATCTATCATAAACCTGCAAAGCTGAAATACTGTTTCGCCGTTAAGATCCGTCGGCCCGTACATGGCAAAACCGATGATGCTTCCATCCTGCTCCACAGCCTTTGTTATCCACTTATCGGAATACTTTGACTGCGCCATGGAAAATGCATTTGATGTAACGTACCTCTCCAGCACGGTAGGCTTCATATCCTCATTTGTGGTAAGCATCGCCACCTGAACGTAATTTTCTTTTGTAATGTCAATAAGCTTCATATCACACTATCCTGCTGAAATACTTCTCTATCTGCCTTTTGGTTATCTGAGTGCACACGGGACGTCCATGCGGGCAGAAGCGGATATCCTTGTTGTTCACCACTTCGTCTGCAATTACCTGCAGCTCTCTGATATCGTTGATATCATTAGCCTTGATGGACATCTTGCAGGCTGCTGTGTGCAGCATATCGTCAAACAGCTCGCCCTTGATGTTATCGTTGCCCTTTGCAGCGACCTTTGCAATGCTCTCCACGATATCCACGGGATTCTCCCTGTCAAGAAGCTGCGGTAGCGCCATTACATTCACCTTGCCGCCGTCACAGAGATCAAGGATTATTCCCACATCCGCCAGCTTTTCTGCAAACTCGCTCAGCGCGTCATATTCCGCAGGGCTGAACCACACCACGGCAGGCTCTATAAGGAACTGTGCGCTGCTGTTGAAGCCTTTCTTCAGCTTCTCGAAGTTGATACGCTCATGCGCAGCATGCTTATCTATGAGCAGCATGCTGTCCTCGCCCTCACATACGATATAGGTGCGGAAAAGCTCCCCCACGACACGTACTCGTTCGGGAACATATTCAGGCTCCGCAGGCTTTACAGGCTCAGGCGGCTGCTCTTTTTTCACAAATGATTTATCAGATAGGAACGCAAATCCAGGCAGCTCGGAAAGCGGAGTCTCCTTTTTCTCGGGAGCAGGCTTCGGCTGTGGTATCTCCGCCTCGGGGATGACCTGCTGCACTGCCTGTACTGGCTCGCTCTTCATAACGAACGGCTGCTCCTGACGAAGCGTGAACTTCGTGGGCTCTGGATTGGTCTTAGGATATACTATCTCAGCTCTTGGCTTTGGCATCGGTACTGTCTTAGGCTCGTCATAGACCACTGTCACCTTTTGGGGCTGAGGCTGTGGCTGCTCTGAAACAGGCTCAACAGGAGCAGGCTTCTGCTCCTCAGCCCTCTGAACAGGAGGCAGCTTTATCTCACGGCTCTCATCATAGCCCATCAGCGCATTCTTTACAGCGAAATACACCGCGTCAAACACAGTCTTTTCTTCAGTGAAACGCACCTCGGTCTTTGTAGGGTGGATATTCGCGTCTATCTTTGCGGGGTCGGTATTTATACACAATACGCACGCAGGGAATTTTCCTACCATTATGGTGTTGCGGAACGCTTCCTCAAGCGCTGCACAGCACAGCGGACTGCGTACACTTCTGCCGTTGACGAAAAAGTGCTGCATGGTGCGGTTTGCACGGGTGAACAGCGGCGAAGAAACATAGCCCGTCACCGAAGTATCACGGTAGATATTCTCCACAGGGATAAGACCTGCCGCAAACTGCTTTCCGAAAACCGCATACACGGCGCTGTAATACTCACCGTTGCCCGGGGTCATCATAGTCTGTCTTCCGTCACGGATAAAACGGAACGAGATATCAGGATGTGACAGCGCCAGCTTTTCCACCACAGAGGAACAGTAGTTACCCTCGGTCACGTCCTTTTTAAGGAACTTCAGGCGTGCAGGTGTATTGAAGAACAGATCACGGATGATTATTGTAGTGCCGTCGGCGCAGCCTGTGCGGTCATACTCCACGCTCTCGCCGCCCTCGATACGATAGACCGAGCCGAGCTGCTCCTCCGCCTGCTTAGAGATACACTCCACCCTGCCTACAGCGCAGACAGAGGCAAGCGCCTCGCCGCGGAAGCCGAGGGTGTTGATATTCTCAAGGTCGTCAGCGGTGAGCACCTTACTTGTAGCATGGCGCAGGAAAGCAGACGGCATATCCTCGTAGGCTATTCCGCAGCCGTTATCCGTTACACGGATGTAGGATATTCCGCCGCGCTTTATCTCCACAGTTATGGATGTAGCGCCTGCGTCGATGGAGTTTTCGCATAGCTCCTTTATGACAGAGCTGGGGCGCTCGATGACCTCGCCCGCCGCTATCAGCTCATATACGCTCTTATCAAGAAGATTTATCTTTGGCATCTTTTCTCCGTTCTGTTATCTATTCGCTTATGACATAACAGCCACTGTATTGCTGCAGCATAAAAACACCGTAATGGCTATCATAGAACACAGGCTTTCTTTCACCATTCTTCATCACAAGCACACATTCAACAGGCGACCATACCAATATTCCGCCTGCGTCATACCTGCAATTTTCCTGCGCTATATCGATACGATAAAGTTCTCCGCCCTGTGCTGTGACCTCGATATAGTCCATAGACCTTATCTCATTCTGCGGTGCAATAAATATCTTCACCGCAAACAAGCCAATAAGCAACAGCACCAGAATTATCAGCACCGTCACATTGCGGATGGTGCGCTTTCTCGTTTTCTCTCTCCTGCGCTCCTGATAGGCTCTGCCCTGCTCGTCCATATTTTCCATTACAACGTATCCTTCAGATCCTTTACAAACAGCAGCGCATCCATCGGGGACATGGAATTGATATCCGCCGCACGCAGCCTTGCAATAGCGTTCTGCTCGTTTATTGCAGAGAAGCTGAACTGATTCTCCGCGGTCTTTTCCAGAGTTTCCGCAAGCTTCGTCTTGCCCATTACCTCAAGACCTTTCAGTTCCTCCTTGGCACGTGTGATAACTGCCTGAGGAAGTCCTGCGAGCTTTGCTACCTCGATACCGTAGCTGTCGTCAGTGCCACCCTCGACTATCTTATGCAGGAACTTGATATCATCGCCGCGCTTTGATACCGCAACACTGAAATTACGCACGCCCTCGCACTCCTTTTCCATTGCGATAAGCTCATGGTAGTGGGTTGCAAACAGCGTCTTGCAGCCTATCTTATTGCCGCTGATATACTCTGCCACCGCTCTTGCGATGGAAATGCCGTCAAAGGTGGATGTGCCTCGTCCTATCTCGTCAAGGATAACAAGGCTGTTCTTGGTAGCGTTCTTGAGGATATCCGCCACCTCATTCATCTCCACCATAAAGGTGGACTGTCCGCTGGTGAGATCGTCAGACGCTCCCACACGGGTGAATATCTTATCCACCACGCCTATCTTCGCATATCTCGCAGGAACAAAGCAGCCTATCTGCGCCATGAGCACGATAATAGCGGTCTGGCGCATAAAGGTGGATTTACCAGACATATTCGGTCCTGTAATGATTATAAGCTTGTTTTCTGCAAGATCAAGATAGGTATCGTTCGGGGTAAACGGTCTGTCTGTCAGCATCTTTTCTATGACAGGATGACGTCCGCCCTTGATATCGATAACGCTGTCAAGCGTCATTTCAGGCTTGACATAGCCGTTTTCTATAGATACCGTAGCATAGCTGCACAGTGCGTCAGTCTCCGATACAGCGGCTGCGGTGTTCTGGATCACCTCCAGCCTTGTGCCGATATAATCGCGCACCTCTGAGAACACAGCCTGCTCCAGCGCCATTATCTTCTCGTTTGCACCGAGTATCTCGCCCTCGATCTTCTTCAGCTCCTCGGTGATATAGCGCTCACCGTTGGCAAGCGTCTGCTTTCTTATGTAGTGGACAGGCACCATGTTCATAAAGCTCTTGGATACTTCGATATAATATCCGAAAACGCGGTTATAACCCACTCTGAGAGTCTTTATGCCCGTGGCTTCCTTTTCGCGCTCCTCTATTTCCCTCAGGATGCTCGCACCGCCGTTTGCTATCTCACGCAGACGGTCTATCTCCTCATTGAAGCCGTCACGGATAACTCCGCCGTCTTTCAGGGTAAGGGGCGGATCATCGTTGATGGCGTTCTCCACAAGGCTTGCCACATCCGCAAGCTCATCGATACGGGCGTTGAGGGAATTGAGCAGCGGAGAATCCGCCCTGCCCAGACATTCCTTTACAAGCGGCAGGCGGTTACATGTCTGACCAAGCGCATAGATATCCCTCGGAGACGCCGAGCGATACATAACTCTCGTCATAAGGCGCTCAAGGTCGTAAATTCCGTTAAGGGATTCACGGATATCATACAATACAGACGGGTCTTTCACCAGCTTGTCCACTGCGTCATGGCGGCGGAGTATCTCCGCAGCATTTATCAGCGGCTGCTCCAGCCATGTCTTCAGACGGCGCTTGCCCATTGAAGTAACGGTCTTATCCAGTACCCACAGCAGAGAACCGCGCTTTTCCTTGTTACGCATTGTCTCTGTGAGCTCCAGATTGCGGCGTGTGGTGAGATTAAGCCCCATGAACTCGCCTGCTGAATGTATCTTCATAGTAACAAAGCGCTTGACGGTGGTCTTCTGAGTCTCACCGAAATAACGGAACATAGCGCACAGAGCGCGCTTTGACATCGGCATATCCGAAATGCCCAGCTCATCCTCAGAGCCCGCTTCGAACTGAGCCGTGATGATGCCCGTATCGTCTCCGTTGAATTCGGAGCTGTTCAGCAGCTCGCACACGCATTTTTTCAGACGGTCACGCACAAAGGAGTGGGCCTCTCTCAGAGACAGAAAACCCTCCTCTATAAGCAGCTCAACAGGGTCGAAGCGTGAAAGCTCGGAGATTATCTCCTGCTCCATCGTCTTGCCGCTCTTTTCGAAAACGTGCACCTCTCCCGTGGAGATATCCGCAAAAACGAGCGCTGCACGCTTGTCTCCGTTATCCACGCAGATACACGCGATATAGTTGTTGGTCTCCTCGCTGAGCATGCTTGCCTCGATAACGGTACCTGCCGTTACAAGACGGATGACATCACGCTCAACAAGACCTTTTGTTGTAGCAGGGTCGCTCATCTGCTCACAGATGGCAACCTTGAAGCCCTTGTCGATAAGCTTCTTTATGTACACCTCGCTGCTGTGATAAGGAACTCCGCACATGGGCGAGCCTGCTCGTGCAGTAAGAGCCAGCTCCAGCTCACGGGATACTGTCTCCGCATCGCTGAAGAACATCTCATAGAAATCTCCCAGACGGAAGAACAGGATGTATTCGCTGTACTTCTCCTTTATATCAAGATACTGCCGCAGCATGGGAGATATCTTTTCTGTTTCCTGTGCCATGTTCACGTTCCTTTCTGACAGCGCAAAGCGCAATTCGGTACACCGCCATCGTCTGGCGGCATACCGTTCATAATTAATTTGTTCGGTTGCTTGTAATTATCCGCAGCCACCGCAGGTGCTGCAGCTGCCGGAGCAGGAGTGTGCAGCTTCTGCAGAGCAGGTCATGGGATCATCACCCTGAATGGAAGCTGTAAGGATAGTGTTCACCTGACTCATCATCTGATCCATTCCTGCCTTTGCCATGGTGTAATCAGCCATGTTCTCGTTTGTCATAACTGCATTGTATGCAGAATGCATCTTCTTATTGAGCTCTGCCAGCTTCTCGGCATTCTGCTCCTCCTCGGGCTTGCTCTGCTCCATCATAAGGTTCTGACGGATAAGGTTGAACTCACCGATAAGCTCCTGCAGAGCCTCGTCCTCATCGTTCTTCTTGCTTGCCTCTGCGTAAGCGATGTAACGCTCATCCTCCTGAATAGCCTTTCCGAGCTGTCTTGCCAGTGCAATAACGTCCATAATGATTATCTCCTTTGAATTATTTTAATTTTCCTCTGAGTGCCCATGCAAGAGCCTCAGTTATCTCAACGTCAACAAAGCTGCCGATAAGCGACCTGTCGCCGTCAAAGTCAACAATGATGTTCTGTCTGCTCTTTCCTGTGAGCAGCGCGGGATCTGTCCTGCCCTCTCCCTCGCAGAGAACGCGCAGGGTCTTTCCTATATAGTCTTTGTAGCTGCTGCAGCCGATATTCTGCTGTACCTCCAGCAGTTCACGGAACCATCTTCCCTTTTCCTCAGCGGAAATGGGATCAGGCATTTCGGCAGCCTTTGTGCCCTTTCTCGGACTATATATGAATGTGAACAGCGAGTCGTATCTCACCTGTTCGATAAGGCTTACTGTTTCACGAAAATCCTCGTATGTCTCTCCCGGGAATCCAACGATTATGTCAGAGGTCAGTGCCACATCGGGCAGCTTCTCCTTTACGTAGTCTATGAGCTCCAGATAACGCTCCCTTGTATAGCCACGGTTCATCTGCTTAAGTATGCGGTTGCTGCCGCTCTGAACAGGGAGATGGAAATGCCTTGTTACCTTTTCACAGGATGCTATGGTATCCACAAGCTCTCTTGTGGCGTCTTTCGGATGGCTGGTCATGTAGCTTATGCGGAACTCTCCGTCGATATCATTTATGCGCCTGAGCAGCTCAGAGAAATTCGTTCCCTGATCCTTGCCATAGCTGTTGACATTCTGACCGAGTAGCAAGAGCTCCTTGCAGCCATTCTGCACCAGACCCCTGCACTCTGCCAGGATATCCTCCATATCACGGGAGCGTTCCCTGCCGCGCACATACGGAACTATGCAGTAGGTGCAGAAGTTATTGCATCCGTACATTATCGGTATGCTGGCCTTAAGAGCGCTTTCACGGCGGAGCGGTATTCCCTCTGCGATGACTCCGTCACACTCAGGAATGGATATCTGCCTTTTACGGGTGGTAAGCGCCTCATATATTATCTGCGGCATGGTATGCAGAACATGCGTTCCGAAAATTATATCCACATTCGGATAGCTGCGGCGCATCTTCGCTGTTATGTGCTCCTGCTGCACCATACATCCGCATACGCCTATGAGCATATCGGGATTTGCTTTCTTAGCCTTTTTCAGTGCACCGACATTGCCGAACACTCTGTCCTCCGCATTCTCACGGACAGCACAGGTATTGTACAGCACAAGATCTGCGCCGTCAGGGCTCTCGGAAAAGCCATACCCCATCTGTGCAAGCATTCCCTTTATCTTCTCGCCGTCGCTGACATTCTGCTGGCATCCGAAGCTGTGTACATGAGCTATCGGCGGATGCTCACGCTGTGAATTCAGCGCTGCGACTTTTTCCATGTATTCATTTTGCTTCGCCATTTCAGCGGAGGAAATCTTTGTAGTCATATCATCTTTCCTTTGTTTACTGCTGCCGCACGATCTCCCATGCGGATATAAAACTTCCTGGATGGTCGGGAATATCTGACCTTTGCAAAGGTCAGTGCATATACCCTTGCCGCTCCCGCAGCTTTTAATTCTGCGGCTATTGCAGATAATGTAGCTCCTGTTGTGGATACATCATCTACTAAAAGTATATTTTTATTCAAAATATACAGTTTGTCGATAATTTTATATGAATTCCGAGCATTTTCATAGCGCTCCTTACGGCTGAGCTTTTTCTGCTCCTGCTTATTTTCCGTGACTCTCAGCAGCCGCTTATACTTATAACCCCTGCGCCCTGATATATCCCTTGCTATCCTTGCGGCATGATCGTAGCCTATCTCCAGCCTGCGCTTGTAGGAGCACGGCACGGAGGTCACCACATCGATCCGCTCAGAAATATCAGTGGAAAGCTCGGTCATAAGCACCGCGAAAGCATCAGGCGCATAGCTGTACAGACCATTCTTCATTCTATGCACCGCCTCAACGACCTTGCCTTTATACTCACAGCAGGCGTACATTCCGTCAAGATTACCTGTCGGCTTTAGCGTACCCTGCAGGAATGGCAGCGCACTGTAACACTCATCACACCAGTATTCCGCCGCACCGATGATACCGTCACAGAACGGACAGCGGTTAGGAAGCAGCAGCGAAAGCACTGCACGACTTATTTCTCTGAGCTTATACAAAATGATCCTCCAGC
The DNA here is from genome assembly GCA_017465665.1 of Oscillospiraceae bacterium. Classification (GTDB taxonomy): domain Bacteria; phylum Bacillota; class Clostridia; order Oscillospirales; family Ruminococcaceae; genus CAG-115. The sequence goes on from JAFTVU010000013.1 coordinate 28,321, forward strand.
ATCGGTCTTAAGCAGGAATATCTCAGCATGCGACGGTCATTCTCGACCATGCTCTGCACCTTTCGGGGCGAACCGATAACTATCAGTATATTTTTCGCTCTGGTTACCGCTGTGTATAATAAGTTGCGGTATGTAAGCCTGTCCATACCATTCGGTAAAGGTATGATAACAGCAGGATACTCGCTGCCCTGGCTCTTATGTATCGTCACAGCGTAAGCGTGCTCGATACGTTTGAGCATATCCGTATCATATACGGCAGTGCGCCCGTCAAAATCTATCTCAAGCTGGTCATTTGCTCTGTCAGCGCTCCTTACCAGCCCGATATCTCCATTGAATATACCATGGGATTTCTCTGCACCCCTGCGCCATTCCACATCATAATCGTTCTTGGTCTGCATTATCTTATCGCCCGTGCGGAAAAGCTGATTGAAATACTTCAGCTCCTGCTTGTTCCTCGCAGGTGGATTGAGCGCCAGCTGTAATGCCTGATTTATGCTCTGCGTTCCCACAGTACCCAGCTTTGAGGGGCACAGCACCTGTATATCCTCAATGGAGGAATAGCCGTAGGTATTCGGCAGGCGTGTCTTGCAAAGCTCAATAACAAGGCGGAGCGTTTCCTCCTCGCTGTCTGTTGGCATGAAGAAAAAATCGCTCTTTCTGTCGTTGAGCACAGGCATCTCGCCTCGTACTATCCTGTGGGCATTGGTAACGATAAGGCTCTCCGCCGCCTGACGGAAGATCTCCTTAAGCTCCACCATAGGCACTCTGCCGCTTGCTATCAGATCACGGAGTATATTTCCTGCGCCCACAGAGGGAAGCTGATTGCTGTCACCCACCATGATAAGCCTTGTGCGGCTTTTCACAGCTTTCAGCAGCGAGCTCATCAGCAGCGTATCCACCATGGACATCTCGTCTATCACCAGCACATCGCAGGAAAGAGGATTATCCTCACCACGCTTGAAGCCATGTCCGCCCGAGCCGAAATCCACCTCCAGAAGACGATGGATCGTCTGTGCGGGGCAGCCTGTAAGATCTGCCATGCGCTTTGCAGCTCTTCCTGTTGGCGCTGCAAGCTTTACTTTCAGACCACGCTGCTTGCTGAGAGAGATTATCGCGTTCAGGGTAGTGGTCTTTCCCGTACCGGGTCCGCCTGTGAGTATGAAAACATGATTGTTCATGCTGGCGTTTATCGCCTCACGCTGAAGCTCCTCATACTGTATACCCTCCGTCCATTCTATGGCGGCTATCTCATCGGCATAGTTTACATTTCCGCTGTCGCTGCGCTTTATCATCTCAGCCAGCTTTTCGGCAATGAAGCACTCCGCGCGGTAATATTCCGTAAGGAACACAAAGCGGTCATCATATTTATCATCAAGGATGATATCCCCTCTGCTCTCCGCGATACGCAGAGCGTCCCAGAAGATATCCTCGCTTATCTCCAGCTCATAGCAGACAGTATCTGTCAGCGCTATCTCACGCACGCAGGTATGTCCGTTTGCTGCATTCACTCTCAGACACCATATAATACCTGCCAGCACGCGCTCCTCGCTGTTCTTCGGGATACCGAGAGCCTCGCCCAGCCTGTCCGCCTCATGGAAAGGCAGATCTATGCCGTTCTCGCACAGGATGTACGGATTGTCCTTGATGACCTTCATCGTCCTGCCCTCATACATCTTCCACACGGAAGCGATGGTGATGGGCTGTATGCCGTACTTTGAAAAATACGTCATTGCCTTGCGGAGTCCCGTTATCTTGTTGAACTCCTTGCCGATGGATATCGCACGCTCTGTTGTGATGCCCTTGATGGCGGCAAGCTTCACGGAATCGTTCTCCATGATCTCCAGCGTATCCTCGCCAAATGCGGTAACGATGCGCTTTGCCACCGCAGGGCCGATGCCTGCGATAACGCCGGAGCCGAGATACTTGCGTATAGCCTCCTTGCTCTTTGGCAGAGAGCGCTCGAACACCTCAGCCTTGAACTGACGTCCGTACTTGGGAGAATTTACATAATCTCCCCATAAGGTCAGCTCCTCGCCCTCGTGAACATCTCCGAGCATACCCACGGCAGTAACCAGAACATTGTCGCAGTCCATATCAAGAACGACATAGCCGTTATCCTCGTTATAGAACACGATATCCTCCACCGTTCCGCGAATGGAGATAAGGTTTTCCGCCATGAGTATACCCCCTTTCAGTTTATCTTTTATCTTTATCGTTGCGCTTATTCCCGAATAGCTCCTCTGCCGCACATCTCAGCAGCATTACGAGCCCGAATATGGAAAGGAACATCCACGCCATCACATACAGGAACTCCACATATACCGCCTCCTTACGGCAGTATATGCAGGAGAATTTTGTTTTGCTATTCAGCTTTCTGCGCCGCTGTCATAAGAATCGTTGCGATAGTTGGAAGCAGCGGTGTGGCAGGCATCCACGGATAAAAAACGGTGATCAGCATGCCCAGCCCGAGCGGAGTATACACAACGATGAACCACAGCTCCACAGCAGACATTATCACACCCGCCAGAGAAATAATAACGCACATCCACTTGAAATTCAGTTTTTTACGCAGCAGCGTTATCACAAGGATAACGGCGGCGCACAGGGCAAGCGTTCCGCAAAAGCCGAGCACCTCCATGCCGCCAATCAGGACAGTCGCCATAAGCTCAGCGATAAGCACAGACCAATAGACCGCCATAAGCACATTGCCCTTTGCCCTGCATATTCCAATAAGAAACAGCATTGATACTATCACAAAGACAATATGTATCGGCAGGCTCAGCACCAGTATGACCGACATATCCGCCATATCCGATAAGCCGTTACATAACCAGAATATCATCACCGCCGCAGCATACAGCAGATCGACCGTTGCAGTTACTACCGCCGCATTGTGAAGCCCCTTTTTCATAACCTTACCCTCAGAAGATCACACTCTATTCAGCAGTATGCAGTTCCAGCCCTCTTCGTTCTCCTGAGATACAACAGCGAAGCCGTTCTCATTCAGAGCTGCCAGCACCTCGTCAAGACGCTCGTCGATGATGCCCGATACGATAAGCTGTGCTTCGGGCTTCATGAAGCGTGCGAAGATGCCGCTCATGCCGATGATGACATCTGCAACGATATTTGCACATACCACATCATAGCCTGTACCGATCTTCTCACAGAGAGCCTCATCCTCTATGACGTTGCCGCAGTAAGCCTTGTACTTATCAGCAGAGATATTGTTCTTCTCCACGTTCTCAGAGGCTGTCTTTACAGCGTTCTCGAAGATATCGCACATGGTTATCTCGGAAGCGCCGAACAGCATGGATGCAATGGAGAGGATACCGCTTCCGCATCCGAGGTCAAGCACTCTTTCGCCGCCCCTGATCACATTCTCAAGAGTTTCCATTACAAGCTTTGTGGTATGGTGCTGTCCCGTGCCGAATGTGGAGGCAGGGTCTATCTCCAGTATCCTGTCGCCGTCCTTTGCCTGTACATCCTCCCAGGATGGCTTTACGACCAGGCTTCTGCCTACGCGGAAAGGCTTATAGTACTTCTTCCAGTTGTTAGCCCAGTCCTCTTCCTTTACGTTTGCATACTCCATACGGATGTTGCCGTAGTAGCCGTCCGCATTGTTCGCCTTGTACTCCTCGATGAGTGACTTTATAGCCGCGCTCATTTCTGCGCCCTGCGCGTTATCATGCACATAGATGGTGATGTGCGGCTCAACTGTCTTGAGCCCCATCAGCTCATCATCAACGTAATCCCAGTTTGCATCCTTGTCGGCAAGGAAGTCCTCAAAATCCGCACTGTCACAGATGATGAAGCCTGTGATGCCGTAGTCTGTAAGCGCGCCTGTTATTCCGTCGATCGCCTCGGATGATGTGTAGATGTCTATCTGAATAAAGTTATCCATAATCTCCTCCATAGTCCATGGTGCAACACTTGCCCATAATAATCTAGTATATATTATACTATAAATACATAAATAAATCAAGGATAAAATGATACAATTTCGCAAATGAAAACCGCCGTGTTTTTTCGCACGGCGGTGTGAATATTAAAGAATATCAGAACGGAAATAGCGGTAAAGCTCTCCTGCCATCTCTTCCTGCTCGGTAGCGCGGGGATGTCCGTTTGTGCCACGACCGCAGCGCTCGAATGTGTAATGTGTAACATCGGGAGTAGCCATCTCCTCAACGATCTCATCCAGAGCCTCGTCCCATGTCGGGTCATGACCCAGTACAGTGAGTATCAGCACGAACTTCGCCTTAGGATACTTACCACGCAGATCGTTCAGCATACCGATGTACGCGTCCTTCCACTTGCGGCGGTAATCGGGACGCTTGATAGCGTCGGGATCGGGGTGAGCATCGTTCTGTCCGATAGCTACGATCACCGCATCGGGAGTGAAGCGGCTGAAATCCCAGTCCTTGCGGGGCTTGTAGGGGCTGTACTCCATCTTGTCGTAGCAGCTAAGCATACCTGTAAGCTGATCCGCACAGAAATAACCTGTACCATCAAACAACGAGATACCGCCCTGTCCCATGATGTGCGCCTCGGCATTGAGCTTTCTTGCGAGCATTGCCGCATAGCTGAAATGGGAATTATCAAACTGGCTGTGATGTGCGGGATCGCACTGACCCTCATAGCCGAGAGCTTCTGTCACCTCGCCTGCGGTAACGCTGTCACCGTAGACCTCCAGCTTATAATCATACTTGTGCTCCGGATTACGCACCTGTGCGCCCTCGTCAACAACGATGCCTGTGAACTCGATATAGTTCGCAGCCGCCATACGCTTGTAGATACGCAGTGTGTGCTCTGTATCCTCAAGATCCTCTGCAAGCATCCAGAGCTTGTCCTCTGCGTCATCACCGAGATCGAGAGTTACCATCCTGCCGTCTACCTGAGCACCCATGTAGGTATGATCCTGCATTCTGATGTTCTTGATTATCATTCCGACAGATGTTCCTGTAAATATAGTGTCTATGTAGGAATAAGGCCAGATAAGCACAGGGCGCTTGGGATCGTCAAAATCGATTCGTCCCACATACTGGAATGCGTCGCTGTCCGCAGGAATGAGCTTTTTGTTTTCGGGAATAGTGTAAGCCATGATATTCTCCTTATGTTTTTATAGTTCTGATATTAGTAACGCGATTATTTCATTGGAGAGCAGAAATCCCTCCGCAGTAAGCCTGAGTCTGCCATCGGTTATGCTGTAATAGTTCTTAGGTATACGCTTCAATGCAGCTTCAAGGGGCTTCCACAGCTCCTCAGTGATACCCTCGGCAAGCCGCAGTCCCAGCATGATACGCTCCTCTGTCGGATCGGGTGCTTCTTCTGTGAGCTGCTCCTCCTGCTGCGCTGATGTCAGAAATGCGTTCAGATCACGCGGAACTCCAAAGCGCCGCCCGTCAAGGAATGAATGAGCCGCAGGACCTATGCCGAGATACTCCTCAGCATGCCAGTATTTGAGATTATGCAGACATTCACAGCCATCCTTTGCAAAGTTGCTTATCTCGTACTGATGAAATCCATATTTCTCAAGCGTCCGCACCGTCTGCAGGTACATATCCGCAGTAGCGTCCTCATCGGGAAGCAGCGGTGTGTTCCGCCCGAACGGAGTGTTCTCCTCCACTTTCAGCATATACGCTGAAATATGCGTAACAGGCAGTTCGGTCATCTGACGCAGCGTTGTCTCAAGGCTGTCCGCATTCTGACGCGGAACTCCCAGCATAAGATCAGCCGAGATATTATCAAAGCCAGCTGCCTTTGCACGAAGTATCGCCTGTACTGCGGTATTGCTGTCATGCCTCCTGCCTAACGCCTGCAACTCGTTGTCACAGAAGCTCTGCACACCTACGGAGATGCGGTTCACGCCTGCTTTCAGCAGCATTTCAAGCGATCCATCCGTCATTTCGCAGGGGTTCGCCTCTGCGGTTATTTCAGAACCCTCTGCAACATCAGCTACTCTGAGCATCTTACCGAGATAAGGCGCAAGAAGTATCGGAGTTCCTCCGCCGAAATACACTGTATCAAATCCTCCGCCATATGCTTTTATATTGCGGATGACTGCGGAAGCGTAACGCTCCGCAAAGCCCTCCTCCAGAGCCACGGAATAGAAATCACAATATAGGCACTTCCTGCGGCAGAACGGGATATGGATATACAGACCACGCATTACCGCAGACCTCCTAACAAAAATACCGGATCACAATTGGCATGTGCTGTGCGTCACCGAGTTATTCGTCCTCCAGCTTCAGCACAGACATGAATGCCTCCTGCGGTACTTCAACAGTACCAAAGGCTCTCATGCGCTTCTTACCTTCCTTCTGCTTTTCAAGCAGCTTCTTCTTTCTTGTGATATCGCCGCCGTAGCACTTTGCAAGAACGTCCTTACGCATAGCCTTGATGGTCTCACGGGCGATTATCTTTCCGCCCACAGCCGCCTGAATGGGTATCTCAAACAGCTGACGAGGAATGTGCAGCTTAAGCTTTTCAGCCATCTTTCTTGCACGCTCGTATGCCTTTTCGCTGTGAACGATGAAGCTCAGCGCATCGATGATATCACCGTTGAGCAGTATATCCAGCTTAACGAGCTTAGATGGAGCAAAGCCCATCATCTCATAATCGTAACTTGCATAGCCGCGTGTACGGGATTTCAGCACATCAAAGAAATCATACACTATCTCGTTCAGCGGCAGCTCGTAATGCAGGTCTACTCTTGTCTCGTCGATATACTTCATATCACGGAACACACCGCGCCTGTTCTGGCACAGCTCCATGATATTGCCCACATAATCCGACGGCGCATATACATGCGCGTTCACCATCGGCTCATACGCCTGTGCGATAGTACCTGGATCGGGGTAATTCGTGGGGTTGTCTATCATTACGGTAGAGCCGTCTGTCAGCTCTATCTTGTACACTACCGACGGAGCGGTGGTGATGATATCAAGATTATATTCACGCTCGATTCGCTCCTGAATTATCTCCATGTGGAGCAGTCCGAGGAAGCCGCAGCGGAAACCGAAGCCCAGTGCGATAGAAGTCTCAGGCTCAAAGGTCAGGGACGCGTCGTTAAGCTGAAGCTTTTCCAGTGCCTCTCTGAGATCAACATACTTTGCGCCGTCCGCAGGATAGATACCCGAGAACACCATCGGATTTACGTCGCGGTAGCCTGCAAGAGGCTCAGCAGCCGGGCGGTCAACACCTGTCACAGTGTCGCCCACCTTTGTATCTCCGATGGACTTGATGGAAGCAGCGATGTAGCCTACCTCACCTGCAAGAAGCTCCTTGCAGGGCACGAGCTCTGTAGCACCCATGTATCCTACTTCAACAACGGTGAACTCAGCACCACTCGCCATCATGCGTATCTTATCGCCTGCTCTGACAGCACCCTCCTTGATACGGATGTATACGATAACGCCCTTGTAGCTGTCATAATAGCTGTCAAAAATAAGTGCTTTTAACGGAGCCTCGGGATCGCCTGTCGGTGCAGGCACAGCCTCCACTATGCGCTCCATTACCGCATGGATATTGATACCCATCTTTGCGGATATCTCGGGAGCGTCCATTGCTTCTATGCCGATGACGTTCTCTATCTCCTCCTTGACCACCTCAGGTCTTGCAGAGGGCAGATCTATCTTGTTGACGATAGGAACTACCTCAAGATCATTCTCCACTGCGAGATAGGTATTGGCAAGAGTCTGCGCCTCGATACCCTGAGATGCGTCCACTATGAGCAGCGCTCCCTCACAAGCAACAAGAGAACGGGATACCTCATAGTTGAAGTCCACGTGACCTGGGGTATCGATAAGGTTGAAGATATAGTCCTCGCCGTTATCCGCGTGATACTTCAGGCGCACAGCACGTGCTTTGATAGTGATACCACGCTCGCGCTCGATATCCATGTTATCAAGCAGCTGTTCCTCCATGTCGCGCTTTGCGACAGTTTCGGTCTGCTCAAGGATACGGTCAGCCAGAGTAGACTTGCCGTGATCTATATGTGCGATTATGCTGAAATTTCGTATTTTGGAAAGATAGCTTGTGTCTGCCATTTGTGTGTCCCTTTCAAAGCATGATAATGCAGATGTATTTTATGATCATACTCACGGGTTCGATTCCCGTAAGTGTAGTAATAACTTTTATGCCCGAACAGCGGTTACTGGTCCTCTATATACTCGGTATCCAGCTGCCATTCCAGCTTTTCAAGTATCTCCAGAAACTCCTCGCCGGTCTTGCCGTCGGGAAGCTCGTAGCCGAGATATCTGTCCTTTTTCATAAGCTGGCGGATGACGTAAAGATCATTCTTTCTGGAAGTGGTGCTCTCGCCGTAATCCCTCAGCGGAGCGAATACTCCGTACTGACCCTCAAGGCGGTACAGCACGAACTCATCAAACTGGAATACCACCAGTCCATTACCCTCGCACAGCTTTTTGAACGTGACAGTCTGTGCATCCAGAGCAGTCTCATTGAGGATAAAGTAGACCTCAGGCACATGAGCGAAATGTGCGTCCTCATGATCTGAGCCCACATCCTCATACTCCGTTTCAGCGAACACGAAGCTGTCTGTATAAACATAATAAGTGCTGGATGGATTCTGATAGCAGTGGACTATCCTGTAGCTCTCACCCGCGTCGGTACGTTCATACAGCGTGTCCTCAGGCATATAGAAGATGCCTGCCACCCACTTGATACCAAGCGCGAACAGCCCCACGCAGGCAAGGGTGATAATAAGCGGCAGAGCCTTGAACAGGTTCTCCTTCCACTTTGGCATACCCTCGTATTCAGTGACTGTATCATCAGCATTCACGTCCTGTGATGCGATCATTTCCTTTTCGTTGTCGTTCATTTTGTCCTCTTTATTATAGTGCCGTTCATCGTTAATCATATAATTATAACACACTTAGTCTGAATTATTCAAGTACCTGAGTGAAATTTTCTCACAGTTAGTCACACAAAAAAGCGACTACCAATACAATTCTGACGAAAAAATATTAAACTGTCCCTAATTTATACTTGATAAATAAAGAATTATATGGTAAAATAGAAAAGTACGCTTTAAATTTTACCTATTGGCAAAAGGCGGAGTTCTGCCATTTGTTTTCATCCGTGTGTGAAAACGAAACAGAACGCGCCGTGTGAAAGGAGTTAATCAAAAAATGATCGTTAAACCTAAGGTCAGAGGATTTATATGCACCACTGCTCATCCCGTGGGCTGTGAGGCTTCCGTTAAGAAGCAGATAGAATACGTAAAGGCTCAGCCCGAAACCTCAAACGGCCCCAAAAAGGTGCTTGTTATCGGCTCTTCCATGGGCTACGGACTTGCAAGCCGCATCTCCGCTGCGTATTCCTGCGGCGCTGCCACCCTCGGTGTGATGTTCGATAAGCCTGCTTCAGGCAACAAAACAGGCACATCAGGCTGGTACAACACAAAGGCATTTGAGAAATTCGCACAGGCTGACGGACTGTATGCAAAGACCGTCAACGGCGACGCTTTCTCCGATGAGTGCAAAAAGGAAGTCATCGATATTATCAGGGCTGACCTCGGCAAGGTAGATATGGTGGTATACAGCCTGGCTTCTCCCCGCAGAGCTGTGGGCGAGACCGTATACAGCTCCGTGCTGAAGACAACAGGCGAAAGCTACACCAACAAAACTATCGATCTCAGAAACAACACAGTTTCCGAGATCACCATCGAGCCTGCGACTGAAGACGAGATCGCCGCTACCGTAAAGGTAATGGGCGGCGAGGACTGGGAGGCGTGGATAGACGCGCTCAAAGCCGCAGACGTTATTGAAGACAACGCCGTTACCGTTGCATATTCCTACATCGGACCGAAGCTCACTCATCCGATGTATTTCGATGGCTCTATCGGACGTGCAAAGGCACATCTGTACGAGACCGCAAACAAGCTGTCCGAAAAGTACAAGGACAGCGGCATAAAGGCGTACATTTCCGTCAACAAGGCACTGGTAACACAGTCAAGCTCCGCTATTCCGATCGTACCGCTGTACATTTCCATCCTGTACAAGGTAATGAAAGCAAAGGGCGTGCACGAGGGCTGCATCGAGCAGATGTACCGTCTTTTCGCACAGAAGCTGTATGCAGGCGAGCCAGTTGTTGACGAGCAGGGCATGATCCGTCTTGACGACCTCGAAATGACAGAGGATATCCAGACGGAGGTAAGCAGCATCTGGGAGAAGCTCGACACAGAGAACTTCAAGGAGTTTACTGATATCGACGGCTACTGGAGCGACTTCTATGAGCTGTTTGGTTTTGGTTTAGAGGGCGTGGACTACGAAGCTGACGTTTCCGTAGAGTAACACCGTTGTCCCCGTCCCGAAAAAGGACGAACAATGTTTATTTTCAAAGCAAAAAAGAAAGAGCAGACGGATGAGCTGCACCGTGAGTACGGCGTCATCCGCAACTGCGCGTATATACTGCGCGCATACAAAAAATACCGCCCCTCGATGATATTCTATCTCATCCTGGGCGGCATAACAGGTGCTTCTATGTCGTATATCTGGACGGTCATAGGAAAGCTCGTTATCGATATGATAGAAAAGCAGTCAGCAGCGGGAACACAGGATATTAAACCGCTGCTGTATCTTATCCTGGGCACTACCGTCGTGGAGCTTGTGATGATGTGGCTGAATACACTTGTCACAAAAAATCTCGATCTGGGATTTACCTTTACGCGCCTGAAGCTCACCAAGGAACGCATCGCGAAATCCATGCAGATGGAATATGAGCAGCTGGAGACTCCCGATATGCTGGACCGTCTGCAGAAAGCAAAGCGCGCCACGGGCTTCCAGTACGGCGGCGTCGAGGGACTCATGCGCGATATGTGGCAGTTCATGATACAGTTCACCTCGGTAATAACCGCGGTGGCTATCATTTCCACGCTGGATATCCGTCTGGTGCTGATAATACTTGTACTCTCGCTGATACAGTTCGAGTACTTCGATTACATACGCATAAAGGATAAGGAGATAATGTGGGACGCCATGGCAGGCACATGGCGCAGGCTGGAATACATGCAGACTGTCTCCACTGACTTCACCTATGCAAAGGATATCCGCCTTTACGGCATGAAAGACTGGCTCAACGAAAAGCACAGGCAGGTAAATCTTGAAGAGCTTGCACGCTGGATACAGAGCCGCCGCTACTGGCAGTACAACAGCCTGTTCTCAGGCGGAATAGCACTTATCCGAAACGTCATCATCTACGGATGGATGATATACGATATGCTTTTCGGCGGGATGAGCATAGGCGATTTCACTCTGTATGTGGGAAGCGCCATTTCCATGTCCACTGCGATAAACGCTTTCCTGCAATCCGTAGGAGGTATGAGAGAGCGCTCCAGCAGAATGGATGATTTCCGCACCTTTATGGATATCGAATTTGCCGACGAGGGAAAAAAGACGATACCCGTACCCAAGTGCGACAAATACACATTCGAGTTCAGGAACGTATCTTTCCGCTATCAGGGACAGGAGACCTATGCACTTAAGGATCTCGATCTCACCCTTGAGGCTGGTCACAGACTTGCTGTAGTGGGTCTTAACGGCGCAGGTAAAACAACATTCATAAAGCTGCTGCTTAGGCTGTACGATGTCACCGAGGGGCAGATACTGTGTAACGGTATCGACATCCGCGAGTTTGACAGGAACGAATACTTCAAGCTGTTTGCGCCTGCATTCCAGGAGGTGGAGGTGTTCGCGTTCCCACTTTCCGAGAACGTCAGCATGACTACAGCCGACGAGACAGACAAGGCAAAGGCGGAGCAATACATCCGTGCCGCAGGTATGGGCGAAAAGCTGGATAAGCTCCCCGATGGCATGGATACGGAGCTGCTTAAAGTCCTGTATGATGACGGCGTAGATCTTTCGGGCGGCGAAAAGCAGAAGCTGGCGCTTGCCCGTGCGCTGTACAAGGGCGCGCCCGTGGTAGTCCTTGACGAGCCTACCGCCGCTCTTGACGCACTGGCAGAGTATCGCCTGTATCAGAGCTTCAACGGAATGATAGGCGACCGCTCTGCGGTGTATATCAGCCATAGGCTCAGCTCTACACGCTTCTGCGACAGCATAGCGATGTTCGTTGCAGGAAAGATGGTGGAGCACGGAACACACGAGGAGCTGCTTGCAAAGGGCGGCGCTTATGCGGAAATGTTCCGTGTACAGGCACAGTATTACATCGAGGATGACGACACAACCGCATCTGTAAATGCAGAGGAGGTGAGCGTCAATGGCTGAGATGTCAAAAAAGGAAATGCCCAGAACAAAGGGCGTTGTATGGAAAACGCTTAAATACTTCTTCCCTATCGCATGGAAGTTCGATAAGATGTACTTCATCCTGTCTGTAGTGAATGTGATAGTAGGCGCAGCTCTTCCGTTTGTGGATATCCTGCTGCTGCCGCTGCTGGTGGATTCGCTGATATCCCCCGAAAGAGATATCCCGATGATACTCACCTATGCAGCACTGATGGTTGGTCTTGATGTTATCGTGGGGCTTATAAACTCCCAGATAACCATCCATCTTGAAAAGTACGAGGACAAGTTCCTGAACTTCCAGGCTGAACAGATCGCTGACCGCTGCATGAATATCGACTTTGCGCTCACCGAAAACAAGGAGTGTCTTGACCAGATAAACAAAGCACGCGAGGGCAAGGACTGGTCTGGCGGAATACACGGTATTTCAAAGGCGTTCTTCACGATAATCCAGAATGTCATCAAGATATTCGGTGTGGTGACAGTGCTGGCTGTAAGCGCTCCGTGGCTTCTGCTGATAATCGGCGCACTGCTGGCGGTGTCTACGCTTATCAACGCAAAGAAAAACAAGATAGAAGTAAAATACTTCAGCGATCTCGCAAATATCAACCGTGTGCTGTGGTATGTCACACATGAGATAGAGGATTTCCGCTTCGGCAAGGATGTCCGTCTTTATGGCGCTGCAGGCACGCTGATAAGCCGTACACAGCAGCAGATGGACAGGCTCAACGCATTCTTCAAAAAGAAAGCCGACGAGCGTTATCCTCTGGATATTCTTGATGTCATCGTAGGCGCGCTGAGAGATTTCGGAACGTATCTCTACCTCGGCGCACTGGCGATACTCGGAAAGATAACCATCGGTACATACTCGCAGCTCACCACCTCTGGTGGAGTACTGAACAGCTCCCTGCAGGGTGCAATATTCGGTCTGCAGGATATAGTAAAGCGCTGCAATTACGGCTATGAGATAGTGAAGCTGATGGAGTATCCTCCCATGCTGCAAAAGGGAAACAGAGAAGTTCCTGCCATTGACAGACCGCATGAGATAGAGTTCCGAAATGTTTCATTCTCCTATCCCAATACAAAGGTAAAGGTGCTGGAGAACGTCTCTATCACGATAAAAGCAGGCGAGCGCCTTTCCGTTGTAGGATTGAACGGCGCAGGCAAGACCACATTCATAAAGCTGCTGTGCCGCCTTTACGATACCGACGAGGGCGAAATACTGATAGACGGCGTAAACATCCGAGAATATGACTATGATGAATACATGAAGCTGTTCTCCGTAGTATTTCAAGATTTCCGACTGCTCTCCTTTACAGCGCAGGACAATATCCTGCTCGGCAAGGAAGACAGCAACGAAACTGTCGATGAGCTTTTCGACAAGGTAGGTCTGCTGGATAAGATAAACTCGCTCCCAAAGGGCAGGGATACCATGATGTTCCGTCAGTTTGACAGGGACGGAGTTCAGCTTTCGGGAGGAGAACAGCAGAAGCTGGCTATCGCAAGAGCACTGTATAAAAATGCGCCTGTGGTGATACTCGATGAGCCGACAGCGGCTCTTGACCCCGTTGCGGAATATGATATCTACTGCAAGTTCAACGAGCTTGTTGAAAACAAGACTGCCGTTTACATCTCACACAGGCTGTCAAGCTGTAAATTCTGCGACCGTATAGCTGTTTTCAGCGGCGGCACGATAAAGGAGCTCGGCACGCATGACGAGCTTGTAAAGCTCAAGGACGGCGTTTATGCAGAGATGTTCAGTGCTCAAGCACAGTATTATGTTTAATGGCATACGGAGTGGTTTCGCGCAGCGAAATCCAATTCCCTTAAGGGGAATTGGAAACAGAGTATGCAGGGTGACAGCAAAGCTGTCACTCCCTCAAGCGCAATATTATATATGACGGCATACGGCATGGTTTCGCAAAGATAATAAAGCATAATTAAAAAAAGGAACGCGTGCGGAGCAATAATATAGTTGCTCCGTCGTGTATAAGAAAAGGATAAAACAGAATACAACATACTTTCCTCAGCAGGAAAGCTTTTCAGAGAAAGGAGAGAGCCATGAAAGTACCAAAGCGGATAGCATCATCCGTAATAAATGCGCTCAAGGGCGGTGTTGTGCCGAGAACAGGTCTCGGATATATCGCAGTGGGCAGAACAGCAGAGATAAACGCACTGCTGCACGATGTTGATATCACCGAGCAGGGCGGTGCATTCTTCCGTTTCATAGTCGGACGCTACGGCAGCGGTAAGAGCTTCCTGTTGCAGACCATGCGCAGTCACGTCATGGACAGAGGCTTTGTCACCGCTGACGCTGACCTCTCCCCCGAGCGCCGTCTGATGGGGAGCAAGGGACAGGGTCTTGCTACCTACCGAGAGCTCATCCGAAACCTCTCGGTACGCACAAAGCCTGATGGCGGTGCGATATCACTCGTACTGGAGCGCTGGCTCACAGGCGTACGAAACGAAGTCATAGAAAGCGGCACAGCACCCTCGGACGAGCATTTCAACGAAGCCGTGGAGCGCCGCATCCATCTGAAGATAAACGATCTGCGTGATATGGTTCACGGCTTTGATTTCGCAAAGGCTCTGGACACATATCATAAGGCATACACTGATGGCGATGAGGAAAAGCAAGGCTGCGTCATCCGCTGGCTGAGAGGCGAATACGCCACCCGAACAGACGCAAAAAGAGATCTCGGTGTAGATACCATCATAACCGATGACAACTGGTACGACTACATCAAGATACTTACCGCGTTCTTTGTCAGCGCCGGCTACAAGGGCTTTGTCATAATGATAGACGAGCTTGTAAACATCATGAAGATACCTCATTCCGTTACCCGTCAGTACAATTACGAAAAGATACTGATGATGTATAACGATGTGCTTCAGGGCAAGGCTTCGCACCTTGGCATAATCATGGGCGGAACTCCGCAGTGCATTGAGGATACAAGGCGTGGTGTATTCAGCTATGAGGCTCTGCGTTCACGTCTTGAAAGAGGCAGGTTCGCAACAGACGAGACCCACGACCTGCTTGCGCCGATAATCAAGCTGCAGCCCCTCACCTATGAGGAGCTTACAGTGCTCACAGAAAAGCTTGCAGATATCCACGGACAGCTCTACGATTACACTCCGCGCATAACGCTTGACGACCGTATTGCGTTCATCAAGGCTGAATTCGGACGTGTGGGCGCGGAACAGAATATGACTCCACGTGAGATGATACGGGATTTCATAGAGCTGCTGAACATGGCTATGCAGAATCCGCAGAAGAGCATAATGGAGCTGATGGGCTGTGAAGAGCTCAGCAAGCCTGTTCTTTCTCCTCATGAAGCGATGGCGGCACTTCCGCATATCACCGCAAAGGACGGACTGGATTTCACCGAAGACCCCAACGAGGCTGGCATTACTCTGCCTGAGGGCTTTGAGGATTTCGAGCTTTGATAATTGACAACGGGCGGATTGACGGCTTAGCCGTCAATCCTGCTATTTTTACGAGGTAAAAATGAGTACATTCTATCGTTATGCGCCATTTATTCAGGAATACATCTACCGCAACAAATGGGAAGAGCTGCGTGAGATACAGATACGCGCCGCTGAAGCCATCTTCGATACAGACGAAAACCTGCTGCTGTGTTCAGGTACTGCAAGCGGTAAGACAGAAGCCGCATTCCTGCCTGTGCTTACTCAGCTGTGGGAAAATCCCTCAGCAAGCGTGGGCGTACTGTATCTTTCGCCGCTGAAAGCACTCATCAATGACCAGTTTGAACGACTTGAGGGACTTCTTGAGGAAGCCGACATCCCCGTCACAAAATGGCATGGCGACGCTTCACAGGCAGCTAAAAAGCGTGTACTGAAAAGACCGCAGGGCGTTATCCAGACTACTCCCGAATCACTGGAGAGTATGCTGATGCGTAACTCCGGCGGCGCACACAGGCTGTTTTCCGATCTGCGCTACGTCATCATAGACGAGGTACACTATTTCATGGATAACGACCGCGGAGTGCAATTAAGCTGCCTGCTGGAACGTCTTGCACGCCTTATAGGCTACCATCCGCGCAGGATAGGACTTTCCGCCACACTGGGCGACCCGACCAACGCAGAGCTCTGGCTCACCCGCGGCACAGGCAGGAGCTGCATCACTCCCTCCACCAAAGAAAAAGGCCGCAGCATACGGCTTTCGGTGAAGTTCTTTCCCATAAAGCAGAAGATACCCAACTCTGACAGCAAGGTACTGCTTGAAAATTACTATTCATATCTTTACGAGAGCACCGCAGGCAGGCGCTGCATACTCTTCTCCAACAGCAAGGGCGAGGTAGAGGAAAACATCGCGCATATGAAACGTCTCAGCGAGCTGCGCCACGGCAACGATTGCTACCTTGTCCATCATGCGAACATCTCACCTGCCCTGCGTGAATTCACCGAGCAGCGCATGAAATCGGGCGAGCTGCCTGTATGCACAGGCGCTACTGTGACCCTGGAGCTCGGCATCGACCTCGGACACCTGGAACGCATCGTCCAGACGGGCTGTCCGCTGACGGTATCGGGACTTGTCCAGAGGCTTGGCAGAACAGGCCGCAGAGGCGGCACAGCGGAGATGCGCTTCGCATTCCGCCATGATATGAGCCTGCCGCCGCAGGAGTTCTACAAAGAGGTCAACTGGGATTTCGTTGCCTGCACTGCGATGATACTGCTCTACACCCGTGAACGCTGGATAGAGCCTATGTATATCCCGAAACTGCCATACAGCCTGCTGTACCACCAGACGATGAGCTATCTTGCGTCCTGCGGCAGCGTCCAGCCAAAGCAGCTTGCAGCATATATCCTTACCCTTGAAGCATTCAGAAATGTATCCCAGGAGGACTACCTCACACTGCTGCGGTATCTGCTTAAAAATGGCCAGATAGAGCGCGGTGAGGACGGCGGTCTGATGGTCGGTGAACGAGGAGAGGCGGCTGTGAACAATTACGAATTTCTCGCAGTATTCTCTGTCCCCGACGAATACTCCGTGCGCTGCAACGGCGAGGAGATAGGTACGGTACAGTCGCCATTTCCCGAGGGCGCACAGTTTGCTCTTGCAGGACAGGCATGGGAGGTAACGGAGCTGGATAAGCAGGAACGGCGCATCTTTGTCAAAAAAGTGCCCGGTATCTCTGCGAATATGTGGCAGGATACAGGCAATGAATATGTCCACACAAAGGTAATGAAGATGATACGGGATGTACTGCGCTCGGATGAGCAGTACGCATTCCTTGACGAGATGGCACAGAGCCGCCTTAACGATATCCGCAAAGCCTGCCGCACAGCAGGTCTTGAGGGCAGGGGCAGCGTTGTGCCGCTCACTCCCACAAGCTATGCAGTGTTCGAATTTCTCGGCACACGGGCAACTGCAGCACTGTGCTACGCACTGCGACAGCAGGGCTTTGATGCAACTGTATATCTCAGCAGATACTTCCCTGTATGCATCGAAGTACGCACTTTGAGAGGCATCGATGAGCTGTGCGAGGCTCTTTCGTTCATACGCACCCAGGGCGCAGATAAATATTCTTTCTCCATCCCCGACAACTGCGAGATATGCGGCAAATACAATGACTATATCCCCAGAGAGCTTCTGAAAAAGCAATATATCGAGGATTATCTTGACATAGAGGATATGATGCGCAACATGGAGATAAACAGCGATACACTGCTGAACGAATAACATAAAAAAGCCCCCGTAACGGGGGCTTTAAAATTTACTTATGATACTTTGAATTATTCAGTATCGAAAATGCACGGTATACCTGTTCCATCAGCATTACCCTTGCAAGACTGTGCGGAAACGTCATTGGTGACATCGAGATACGCAGATCAGCGGATCTCTTCAGCCCCTCGTCCAGTCCATGTGAGCTGCCCACAAGGAAGTTCACTGTACTGAAGCCGCGGTTGCCGATATCGCTCAGCTTTTCAGCAAGCTGCTCGCTGGAGATAGTCTTGCCCTCAATGCACATGGCAACCGTGAACGAAGCGGGTCTGATATGCTCACGGATACGCTCGGCCTCCTGTGCAAGCGCCTTATCTATCTGCGCCTGATTGGGGTTCTGCGGGAGATCAACGGGATTCGGCTCTATCACCTTTGGTGTTACAAATGCGCCCATACGCTTCATGTACTCTGCGCACGCTTCCCTGTACCAGCTCTCCTTTAGCTTTCCCATCGCTATGAAATTAACGTTCATGTTATCTCCTGAATACGTTATTCTTCTTTTTCTTCTGGGGCGCCATGCTTATCTTGCGGCGCTTGTTCAGCTCAGAAACACGTCTTTCGTGGCTCTTTCTGATGGCTCTTGTGAAGATGAACAGGATAATGAGAAGCACCAGCGCACCAACCAGCAGCTTGAACTGAGTGGTGGAGATGATGTTCATTATCTTTTCCTTGTAGTACTCTGTCATATCCAGCTCAATGCGCTGTTCCGTGATGAGCGGAATGTTCGCCAGCACCTCGCCGTTCAGCTTCAGACGGAGGTTTGCAACAGCCATATCCTTTTCAACGGGAGCTTCCAGCATCACCTCTGCCATATCTGTCTTGCCGTTGCCATTGGCGTCCTCACCTGTGATAACAGGCTCCAATATACGCTGGATAGTGGAGCGGTCAAGGGACTTCGGAAGCAGAGTGTAATATTCCTCTGTTACGATTATTCCTACGGTATCAGCATCTTTCCCTTTATCCACCGCAACCTGAGTTATCTGCTCGTTCTTTTCAAGCACCTTGGTGTACTCAAATTCAGCAAACGCCCAGTCATACAGATTGATGTGATCTGTCACAGAAAGCTGGGTATCTGTAGGAGAGCCGTCCTCATTGCAGTATGGTGCGCCCATAGATACCACTATGTAGTGGAAGCCGTCCTTTTCTGCGGTGGTTACAAGGCAGCGCGTGCCGTACTCAAACACAGAGGTATCATACAGACCGTTCTCCTGCACGAAATAGTATTTATCTATACTACCTGTCTTTACGCCGTGAACACCCTCGTAATAGTAATCGCTTGTGGGCTTCATCATAGCATTCGTATGGGTTATGTAATAACCATCGGGATTATATTCGTTTGCAGGCATCTCATAAGAATATGTATCGCATATCTCCATGAAGAGGGGATAATTATCGATAGCATACTTCGTGATAAGGTACATATCGTAGGCTGTGGTGTAGTTATTGGGATCGAACAGGCCGTGAGCATTGGTGAAGTTTGTGTTCTTACAGCCTATCTCCTTAGCCTTATCATTCATCATCTGGACGAAATTCGGTATGCTTTCGCCACCGAGGTTATACGCAAGGATGTTTGCCGCCTCACAGCCTGAGGGAAGCATGAGTCCGTACAGCAGATGCATGTATGTGATGTTCGTCTGGCGCGGCTCTATCGCTGCATTGGACGGGCCCCAGAAATTGGGGTTATCCTCGTTGAACTCATTAAAAGCAGTGTAAGGCACAAGAACATAAGAGCTGAAATCCTTGATCTCCTCCAGAGCAACCAGACAGGTCATGATCTTTGTCAGCGATGCAGGATACATCTTCTCTTCCGCGTTCTTGGATACCACAACGATATCAGTATCTGTATTTACCATGTAGACTGCTTCACTGTTCAGCGCAAATTTCGGCGTAAAAGCCGCAGAAGCGTGCAGAGAAGCCGCAAAAGTCGTCCATAGTAAAATTATCGACATAAATAATGCAAATTTTTTAGCTTTTCGCATATAGACAAATCCCCCTTAATGCGG
Organism: Oscillospiraceae bacterium; assembly: GCA_017465665.1. Classification (GTDB taxonomy): domain Bacteria; phylum Bacillota; class Clostridia; order Oscillospirales; family Ruminococcaceae; genus CAG-115. The sequence continues at coordinate 48,330 of JAFTVU010000013.1, forward strand.
TATTATATATATTAGGTGTTTTTATCCCCATGTAACTATTATATCAAATTACATGGACGATTGTAAAGACCTTTTGCGAAATTGTAACCAATTTGTTAATTATTGCAGGAAAACAAAGGAATTTCACTTATGATCTACATAACAGGAGATATCCACGGCGATCTCTCGCGTTTTAAAGACCCTATGCTGAAAAAGCTCAAGAAGCAGGATGCGCTCATAATATGCGGCGATTTCGGCTTTATCTGGGACGGAAGCCCGAACGAAAAGAAGCTGCTAAAAAAGATCGGCAGGATGCGCTGCAATGTGCTGTTCGTTGAGGGCTCGCATGAGAATTACGATCTGCTGGAGCAATACGAGACCGAGGAATGGTGCGGCGGAAAGACCCGACACATCAGCGGCAGATTAAGACAGCTGATGCGCGGTCAGGTGTATGAGATCGCAGAAAAGACGGTATTTGCATTCGGCGGCGGCCAGAGTGATGAGAGCATGGAGCTCATCGAGGGTCAGAACTGGTGGCAGCGTGAAATGCCCTCCGAGGAGGAGCTTTCCGAGGGTGTGAAAAATCTCGAAAAGGCAGGCAACAAGGTGGATCTTGTAGTCACCTATGAGCCGCCCGCAAAGCTGCACGACTTCATCAACGGCAGTACGGACGCTATCGTGAACAGCGTCAATACATATCTGAACGACGTGTACGAAAATACCGAGTTCAGCAAATGGTTCTTCGGCAAGCTTCATCTCAACAAGCTGATACCTCCGAAGTACCATGCGGTGTATGATAAGATCGTCATCGCAGACTCTACAAAGATCAAAAAGAAAAAAGCAAAGAAAGAGGTAAAATAACATGGCAGAACTGAAATTTGAGATCACAAAGGAGCTCGGCGTTATCTCTGAGAACGCAAAGGGCTGGACAAAGGAACTGAACATGGTAAGCTGGAACGACAATGACCCCAAGTTCGATATCCGTGAATGGTCTCCCGATCACACCCGCATGAGCAAGGGCATTACACTGACAGAGGAAGAGATGCAGCAGCTCGTTGAGCTGTTCAACGCCCGCGACGAAGAGGACAGCTTTGAGTAATGCCCGCAGCGAAGCAGACGTAATGGTTTCGCGAAGCGAAATCGATTTTTCTTAAAGGAAAATCGAAATGAAGTCTGCGCCTGTGTAAGCGAAGCGTCACCGGAGCAAGGGCATTACGCTGACAGAGGAAGAAATGCAGCAGCTCGTTGAACTGTTCAACGCCCGCGACGAAGAAGACAGCTTTGAGTAATGCCCGCAGCGAAGCAGACGTAATGGTTTCGCGAAGCGAAATCGATTTTCCTTAAGGGAAAATCGAAATGAAGTCTGCACCTGTGTAAGCGAAGCGTCACCGGAGCAAGGGCATTACACTGACAGAGGAAGAGATGCAGCAGCTCGTTGAGCTGTTCAATGCCCGTGACGAAGAGGACAGCTTTGAGTAATACATAACATACACGCAAAAAGACACGGTCAGTCCGTGTCTTTTTTTGTTTTTACGGCGTAGCTTTGCAATCTCCGCCACCAATCCCTTAACCGCGCCCATGGCAAACGGAGCGGTTTTGCGAAGCAAAATGAGTTTTCCTTAAGGGAAAACTCAAGTGTAGTTTGCAGGGTGACCGCTTTGCGGTCACTCGCATATAATGTCTCAGACCTACTATGAAAGGAGTTGCATTATATGTGTGGAATAGCAGGCTGGGTAGATTTCGGACGTGATATGCGCCGCGAACAGAAGATAATGTCGGAGATGAGTGCAGTGCTTGCGCCGAGAGGCCCTGACGCCTCGGGTGAATACTCGGACAGCACGGCATATCTCGTTCACCGCAGGCTCATTGTAGTAGACCCCGAAAACGGCAGGCAGCCCATGAGCGCAGGAGACCTCACACTCGTATACAACGGTGAGCTGTACAACACCGAGGAACTGCGTACAGAGCTGATATCCCGAGGTATGAGCTTCAACGGGCACTCGGATACCGAGGTAGTACTTAAATGCTTTATGGAATACGGCGAGGACTGCGCGTCAAAATTCAACGGCATCTTTGCCTTTGCCGTGTGGGACAGCAGAAAGCGTCGGCTGTTTCTCTGCCGTGACAGGATAGGCGTAAAGCCACTCTTTTATTCATTTGCGGCAGGCGGTATCGCATTTGCAAGCGAGATCAAATCGCTGCTGAAAAATCCTCATATCAGACCTGTCATCAACGCGGAGGGCGTGATGGACATCATGCTGATGGGTCCTGCCAAAAGAGTAGGCGGCGGTGTATTCCGTGATATCTCCGAAATACCTCCTGCTTGCTGTGCATGGTTTGACGAGGATGGCTTCACGCTCTCCCGTTACTGGGAACTGAAAGCCGCCCCGCACACCGAGAACTTTGAAGAGACCTCCGCCCATGTGCGTGAGCTCATCACAGACTCCGTAAAACGACAGCTCATCAGCGATGTGCCGCTGTGCTGCTTCCTTTCGGGTGGTCTGGACAGCAGCGTTATCTCCGCCATTGCCGCTGAGGAGTTCAGAAAGCGCGGTGAGCAGCTTCACACATGGTCGATAGACTACAAGGATAATCACAGGAACTTCAAAGCGAGCTCCTTTCAGCCCGATGAGGACGCACCGTGGATAGTGCGCATGGCAGAGCATATCGGCTCGCTGCATACAGATGTGGTACTGGATACACCCGCACTTACAGCGGCTCTGGATGATGCTGTGCTCGCCCGTGATCTCCCTGGAATGGCGGATGTGGACAGCTCACTGTACCTGTTCTGTAAAGAGATCAAAAAGCAGTTCCCTGTTGCGCTTTCAGGAGAATGCGCGGATGAGATCTTCGGCGGATATCCGTGGTACCACCGCATGGATGTGCTGTTCTATGACGGCTTCCCGTGGTCTGTGGCAGTTCCCGAAAGAGCCGCTCTGATGCGCATGAATATAAGCTCTGCAGAGGCCGAAGCACACGTCCGCACGGCATACGATGAGTGCCTGTCACACACGGCTTACCTTGACGGTGAAAGCCCCGAGGACCGCCGCATGCGCGAGATGTACCACCTCAACCTTGATTATTTCATGGCAACGCTTCTTGAAAATAGTGATACAAAGGTAATTTAATAAGAAAAATGGTTCAACTGAGGTTGAGCCATTTTTTATGCTTAAAAAAGATAAGAGGGTAGTTATATTTTATATATCAAAAACAGATGAATAAAATGTAAAAAAAGGACTTTAATTGAACAGAAACAAGGTTGTTCAATTAGGGTGTAGCCAAAATCAACAGATGTAGGAGGTCTATTATGAAAGTAGCTTATGTAAGAGTAAGTACAGTTGAGCAGAACGAGGCTAGACAGGTGGAGGCACTGAAAGTCTATGGTATCGAGAAATGGTTTATCGAGAAAACCAGTGGCAAGGACACCAACAGAGCCGAGTTCCAGAGTATGATGAATTACGTCCGAGAGGGCGATACAGTGTACATACTGGATTTCTCCCGATTGACAAGGAGCGTTAGCGACCTGCTCCACACCATTGAGGAACTTGACCGCAAGGGTGTGAAACTGGTATCACTGAAAGAAAATCTTGATACAAATACCAATACTGGCAGGTTGATATTAACGATTATAGGTGCGATAAATGAATTTGAAAGACAGAATATCCTTGAAAGACAGCGTGAGGGTATCGCCCTTGCCAAGGCAAAGGGAGTTTATAAAGGCAGACAGCCGAACAAATATGACGATGATTTATTGAGAGAAGTCCTTATCGGCATCGAGAGCAAAACAATGTCCGTGTCAGAGGCTTCACGAAGATTGGGTGTTACTCGTGCAACAGTGTATAATCTTTTGAAAAGAAACGGTACATCATCTTATTAAATTTAATAATCGTGTCCGTATACATTCTTGTTATATAGGTTTTGTAATTGAAAAATTACGAAAAACTTATGAAAGGATACCGACATATAGTCGGTAACGGTGATTTGCTATGCAGATACTAACAACAGCAAAGCTACACAGGCTTCTCCCCACAGGACAGATGACACGATTGGTGAGCTTCAAGGAGTTCAAGAAGTACCACCAAGAATATCCCATGACAAACTGCCCCACTTTTGAAAGGGTCATTGCAGAGATAGATGATGTCGATGTAACAAAGTCTATGGTGAGCATCTACTTTGATGATGGTTCGTCTATGAATATCTTCTATGACGGATATTATGAGAGGTACAACAGGTCAGGCAAATGCCAGAGTACAGGCGGCACAGGTACTATGAGAGGTATCAACTGGAAAAATCATCATCTGCAGATAAGGATCTACGGCAAAGCAATTCTTCTGGAAAGACTGGTTGCGGTCTGCTGTGATATCTTCAATGATACAATGCCGCTGTCATATAACGGTCTGGTGGCAAATGTCATGGACGGTACAGGGTCGCTGAAAACAGCAGAGTGGTTTAACTGTCCCCTGAATATCGAGCCTGATAACATCGAATGGTGTTCGTTCAGCGGTAATTCATCACACGGATGGTTAAGCAAGCGGTTATATAAAATAACCCATCATGTTTACAGATTTAGTGCTGAGGATGCTAAATTGGCTGATGTCATGAGAAACGGCAACAAGCAGATGATAACCGATTATTGCAACAGCAGTCTGTACAGAGTAGATTAAGTGTAATCGGTGTGGTGGGTGGGTATTTAAGAAACAGAAAGGAAGATTATCATGAGAAAGCTTACAGCCAGAGAGTTTAACAGCTGTCTGTGTCCTGAGGCAAGAACACAGATAGTAGATTTCAAGACCTTTAAGAAATGGCACACACGAACAAAGTCGGCAAGTATAGAGTGCTTTTTCTCGCAAATAGAAAGAGTGACCCAGTGCAAAGACCACATTACAGCAAGGTTTACAAGCGGAACGGTCATAAAGGCTTATTTCGGCGGCTACTATGAGAGGATAGACCCGAACGGAAAAATTATAGTCAAGGGTGATTCCAAATCCAAATGTATCGACAGCAATCATATCCGCATATTTGTTAAGGGCGGCAGTGTTCCGTTGGAGTTGTTTATAGCTGTATGCTCGGATATCATGAGGAATGAAATGCCGCTGTCATATAAGGGTTGGACGGCAAATGTTATGGATGGCTCGGGTTCTGTGGATAACGCAAAGCAACTGGGAATATGTCCTAATTTTCACCCTGATAATATCGAGTGGTGCTTGTACGCTGACGGCAATACTCATGAGGGAATGGCAAGGCTCATATTTCATCTGACAAAAAGAGTTTACAGGTTCAGTGCAAATGACAGAAAGCTTCGGGAAGTTGCACAGACAGCCAGTCCAGAGGTTTTGAGAAGATTTTGTGATGAGAGATTGGATGTTGTAAAATGAGTTTTAAAGGGGTTTATTAAAGGGTTTGTGGTTTGATAGGGTTAGGATATGGGTTTGATGTAAAAAGGGCTAAAATGAGGGGTTTTCGGGGGTGTTTTGATGAAAAAATATATGTGGGTTATTAAGATTTATTAAATTCGGGATTATCAAATTTGATAAGGGGAGTAAGTATACATGAATGAACTTTTGGAGATACAGGAAAAGCTGAACATGGTAGTTCAGCTTTGTAAGGCAAATATGAAGTTGAGCAAAAACATGGTGGAGTATATCTCCAACAGCAGTATGAACACCGACAAGAAGATTGAAAGTGTCGGTCGTAAGGTTGACGAGCTGAAAGACCTCGCCAAGAAAGCGGACAAGCGGAAAGTGCCTGAAATCCATGTTTATACCGATGAGGAGTTATATAAGCTGAAAAAAACAATGAGTTGGAAACAGCTAAACCAGAAAACAGGTATTCCGCTCTCTACCCTGCAGTACAGGCACAAGCGGTATGTGAAAGAGACTATGGATTTCGAGTATGAGGAGGATGAGGTCAATCCCTGAAATCAAAAAGCTCCTTAGGTGTGATGTCAAGCACCTCGCAAATTCTGAACATGACATCAAAGGAAACACCGACCTTGCCGAGTTCTATCGCACTGATATGGGAGCGGTCAATGTCTACAAGTTCTGCAAGCTGTAACTGGGTCAGCTTTTTTCTTTTACGGTAGTACACGACATTCAGACCGAATTGTTCATATTTTTCCGAGTATTCAGGTTTCATTACATCACCTCATATTTTTGTCTAATATAAGATTAATGTTTTTTGAACGCAAAGTAAACCTTGTGTGAGTACCGTAACGCTATTGACACAAGTCATTTATTGATGTATAATTGAAAAGTAGCAGAAAATATGATATAATATGGTTTAGTGTTATAAAATATCGGAGGAAATATTCATGAAATACAGAAGAACATTGAGTTGTATTCTGGCTTCGGCAATGATAGCTAGTTTAGCGGCAGGCTGTTCTGGTGAGGAAACACCCTCGGCAGTGAGTTCATCGGAAACAACAGCATCTGAAACCACATCCGCAACCACAACCACATCCCCCAAAGAGCAGGAGCCTGACATAGTCTTTGCACTTCGTTGGTGCAGACTTGACAAGAACTTCAGCTATGCAGGCTTGAGAACAGCAGTCAACGGAACCCTTGGACTTGAGAACGGAACAGGTGTTCTATTCGTGAACCTTGAGGGCAAGAACGATGGAAACAATACCCTGTACAATGCTTTAAGAAACAAGGAATTTGTTGAGAACATTCTGAATGACAGTTCCATTACAGACACACTTAAAGCGGCTGCTTCTGATGAATTCGTTGACGTTGAGGGCGCAGACAGCATGAACGCATTCTTCTACGGCTACTGGGATTTACTTCCAGTTGGTGGTGATGAGCGTGACGAGGAGTTCAATGCAGATAAGAGTTTAACAAGAGGTCAGGCTATGACACTTGTTATGAGAGCGATAACCCCTGTTGAAAAGAGTGGTTTACCTAACACTGATAGCGAGTTTACCAAGTGTGTAGGTGAAACACTTTACACGGATTTCGCAAGTTACATGAACGACAAGGCATACATGAACACCAGTGACAAGAGTCTGAACAGTTCTTCGTTCAACAGTAGCATGACTAAGGCTGAATATGTTTACATGGTAATGAATACGGTTTACACAGCAGACGAGCTTGCAACCATTGACACAAGTGAGGCTGTTCTTGATAACTGTATTGACGGTGGAGATATTGCGGCTAATCAGAATTTCACTGGTGATAACGCAACCAATTACGAAGTTGAGCTGATGATGAAAAACCCTGACGGCGGTGCTTCTACAAAGCTTTACGATGTAATGCTTAAAGCAAGTGCGATGGGAATAATCAGTTCCGATATCGAGTGGTCAGACCCCATCACCAAGAGTGAAGCGGTTGAGATGTTTGTTGACGCTGTAAAGGTTTATAACAATCTCTCTGATTTCGCATCCACTGAAGAACAGGGTGAGATTGAGGAAACCCCAATTGACATGGAAGCCTTGAAAGCAATAGCACTTGGATACTATGAACCCATTGCAGATAATCTTTCTTGTACAGAAGATACTTATGTAAAGGAGTTTGTAGACAAGCTTCTCATTGACGAGCCAGAACAGAGAATTGCAGACTACCTGTCAGACAAATACTGGATACAGTATGTTTACACTCCAGACAACACCGAGGGTGAAGTTGCAACACCAGTTTACACTGAAACAACACCATCCACTACAACAACATCCAAACCCGTTGAAGATGATGAACCCACAGAAACCAAACCCACAGGCGGCAAGCTTTACAACTCCCTTGAAGAAATTCCCCCATACACACGTATAGGTGTAACAACCTATGATCCTGGGGCAGTTAAAGGCTATGTTGAAATGCCTGGTGGAACCTTCTGGCAGATGGGTAGAAGCTGCTGGTACAGTGTAGACGACTTCCTCGCAGGAAAAGACCCCGTTGACCCACAAATAGTAGAGGGCATATCTGATGAAGAAATGCAAGAAATTCTTGAAAATCTTCCTGACGAGATACACTGATACAAAATAAGTAACTACATATCCAGTACCCTCACTTCAAAGTGAGGGTACTTTTATTTAAGCATTCAGATATGTTTTAATATAAAGATAAAGAGGATGTTGTGACCATCCTCTTTACCTTACGATATCATGTCGGAAACACTTATTTCCTCAGAAAAAAGTAAATGACAAGATAAGTAATGAGCTGCTTATAAGTCATCCAAGACACCCCATTTCTTTAGTGATGTCTGTTTATACTAGGACGTCTTAAAACCACGTTCTAAAGAAAAAGTGATACGTCATAACCCCATTCGACACGTCACAACAAATTCGACATGATACCAAAACAAAGTACCCCACTTCCATAGTGGGGTACACTTATTTAAGCATTCACATATATGTTAGTGAAAAAGATAAAGAGAGTGTTTGCGGCACCCTCTTTAATATTTAGCAGACTATATTAACCTGTTTATCATGTCGAAACAATTATTTCCTTAGGAAAAAGTATATGACAAGATACATAA
>JAFTVU010000014.1 GCA_017465665.1 Oscillospiraceae bacterium
AAGCCGGAGACCTCTATCATAGATGCGGATTCTTCAAAACCCGAGACCTCTATAATAGAGGATAAAGAAGAAGATAAACCGCAGAGCAATGTTGATCTTTCTGATATAGATTATACGCCTGTAGATCTGACAGGATATATCCAGTGGGACGGCAAGACTCAGATGATAGATGGCAAGAACTATTACATAACAGATAACGTTAAAGTAAACAAGCACTTTGCCGTTCCTGAGAATACCAGACTGGTCATCACTCCTGGCTCTACGCTTACGGTGTACAAGAGCAAGACTTTCCGCATAAAGGGTAAGCTGCTCATTGAGCCAAAGGCAACGCTTACTGTATCAGGCAATTTCATCACCAACAACGGTGCGGCGGTGGAGAACTTCGGTACGCTGAAAGCCTCGGTAAGCTCCAAGGTGCAGATAATGGGCGAATATATCGTCCGCCACGGAGCTACTGCGATACACTCAGGACAGGTGAACGTCTACAAGGACGGTATGTATCTGAACTATGGACAGACCTCGCTGACGCAGAATGCAAAGATGTATGTAACGGGCGATTTCCAGACCCCTGAGGGAGGCAAGCTGTTGAACAAGGGATACTTTGCCGTTACTATAAGCGGACGAGCATCCTTTTCAGGTGCGTTTTATCTTTACGGAGAGACCGTAAACAGCGGTGTGTTCATTTTCGAAAAGACCGTGAAGTACTACAAGGCTAAGACCGCACGCTTTGCCGTATCCAAGAGCAGCAGATTGATAGATTACCGCTACTATCGCCCTGTGCAGAGCACACAGCCTACCGATACAGGTACAAAGGGCATTGATGTTTCGTATCATCAGGGTGCGATAGATTGGGGCAAGGTGAAGCTTTCGGGAATCGAATTTGCTATGCTGAGAGCTTCCCGCGGTTATATAAGTGAAGCAAAGCCGATGGCGCAGGATGTAATGTTTGAGTATAATGTTACTCAGGCTACCGCGTATAATATCAATGTCGGAGTATATCATTACCTCTACGCTGATAATGTGGCAGATGCAAGGAAAGAGGCACAGTTCCTGCTCAAGACTATCGAGCCGTATCAGATAACCTATCCTGTCGTGCTTGACGTGGAGGAGCAGTATCAGGCGGATCTCGGCAAGACCAAGCTCACTGCGATATGTAAGGCATTTCTTGAGGAGATAGAGAACGCAGGCTATTATGCGATGATCTATTCAAATAAGACATGGCTCACCACCTATCTTGATATGAACGAGCTGAAGAATTACGATGTGTGGCTCGCCCAGTGGAACACCGTTCCCACATATAAGGGTAACTTTGGTATGTGGCAGTATAGCAGCAAAGGCATCGTATCGGGAATCGACGGATACGTTGACCTCAATATCGCATATAAGGATTATGCAAAGGTCATTCGCCAGAACGGGCTGAATAATCTGAAAAAGAATGCTGCATAAATAGTTTTATCCTGTGACCGTTATGAATTGAACCAATAAAACGGACAAAGAGAAAAGCAGGCCTCCTATGGTATAATCAAAATACCATAGGAGGAATTTTGATGTCAAGACAATATATACGCATTTGAAAGAAATAGAAAAAGAGCAGCTTTTTACAGCTGCTCTTTTTCATTTCTTCTTTTAAATCCTGTGATAATGCTCTCCGCTACAGGCAACAATATCATATATCCCACAACAAAAAGCGGGAATATTTCAGCAATATCTTCAACAGATGAAAACAGCCCGGGAATATGCAAAAGCTGGGCAGCGAGCCCAAGCACGAAAACCAGGACCAGATTCCACAGTGCAACTACTATATAAAGCGCTACCCATTCCCAGTGAACTTCAGCACAGCGGATAAGATCCTTTTTAAGCCAGAGCCTCCATACAAATATATATCCCACAGCAATGATCACCGCTCCGAAAATAAACAACGGCTTGTTCACAGAATAAATATCTACCGGAAAGAAATTGTCTGTATCGCTGTATGTAGGTTCCATGAAAGAATATTGCAGCCAGAATACCGCTGCGATCCCCAGCAGTATAAAAAACCAGTGCAATATAAGCCTGCCGAAATCCGCAGCGCGGTATTTTTTCTCCATGATATCCCTCCTGTCCGTTTGTTTATCTAAGCATATCATATTTTTCAGAAATTGTCAACAAAAATAACTGCCCCCGATTCACACCGAGGGCAGCTTCTGCTTATATCATCCTGTCAAGAAGCTCGATGGGAAACGGCGGCTCTGCAAGCGGCTTCACCGCTATGCTGATGAGCTTCAGCGGACTATCATCCGCCGCCACACGATTGGAGCTGAGCGCTCCGCAGCTGCGGCAACGATGTATTATCGCCCACTCGCCATCCTTTCTCACCCAGACCGCAACAGCGTCCATGACTGCACCGCAGTCAGATGCTCTGTCGCCCGGAGTGTTATCGAGATGCAGGCTGCAAAGGCACTTAGGGCAGTGGTTACGGTTTCTGGTACCGCCGCCGTCCAACGGAACTTCCGCTCCGCAAGCCTTGCAGATAAAGCTGTTATTCAATTGTATTCCTCCCTGTATTTACTGTACGAACTCAGCGGGAGGTCATGCGGTGATAGTTTACGCAGCCTCCCGGCTCACGCAATCACCTTTTCATTCATCTTTGTCATACAAATTCCTTTCAGCGCATACCGCGCATCGTGAAATTACTCTTCGGGAACGAGAACGGAATAGTTGCCCTCTTCTCTGCGGTAAACAACGTTTACAAGACCTGTTTCAGCATTCTTGAACATGAAGAATTCATGATCCAGCAGATTCATCTGAAGAATAGCTTCATCAACTGTCATAGGCTTCAGAGCAAAGGTCTTGTAACGGATGACCTCATACTCCTTCTCCTCTGCTTCAGGCTCCAGACCTGCAAAAGCACCCTGACGCAGGCTCTTTTCAACCTTGGTCTTCTGCTTTCTTATCTGGCGGATAATGCGGTCGATAGTAACGTCCAGAGCGTCGTTCTTATCCTTGGCGGACTGCTCTGCACGATAAATGATTCCGTTATATTTAACAGTAAGCTCCAGAATAATCATCTCACGGCGCTCCGCAAGTGTGATCTTAGCCTCTGCCTCCTCGGGGAAGAAGCGATCCAGCTTGGCATTCAGCTTCTGCTCCGCATAGTCTGTAAAAGCCTGAGAAATGGTCAGTTTTTTTGCAGCGATAGTAACTTTCATAAAATCATCCTCTCAAAGGTTTGTTGAAGAAAACGGCAAGCCGATTTCCTCTGCTCTAATTGTAGCATATTTATTCTAATTATACAAGTGCTTTTTATATTATTTTGTATTTTTTGACAGTTTGCACAAAGTTTTGACCCGCCGTTTAGGTGCACAGCCGAAATTTGCGGCAGATTGAACAACACTATAAAAAACACATAACAAGCTAATTTCAAAGCATACTGCAAATGCGGTTAATTTCCGCATTTTCCGCTAATACTACTGGACAAACAGCGCTTATTGTGCTATAATTATAATGTATATTTATACAATGGAGCAGTGTATCTGCCAACTGTAAAAGAAAGGAAATTACTACTATGACTATCACAAAGGACACTATCATCGGAGATATCCTCGATACTAACCCTGAGGCTGCTGCACCTATCTTCCTCGCAATGGGAATGCACTGCTTAGGCTGCCCCTCCGCAAGAGGCGAGAGCGTTGAGCAGGCTTGCATGGTACACGGCGTAAATGCTGACGATATCGTTGCACAGCTGAACGCTGCTCTCAACGGCTGATATCGTGATATCCCTTGACAACAGGCTGAAAACTGCGGCGGCACTCTGTCGCCGTGGTGTGACCGTCTGCGATGTCGGCACTGACCACGCACTGCTCGCCTGCCATCTGGCTATGAACGGCGCAAAGGAAGTAATTGCCTCTGATATCAACGACGGACCTCTGGAGGCTGCGCGTGAAACAGTCATCCGCACAGGCGTAAAAAATGTGCGCGTTCTGAAATCCGATGGACTTAAGAACATCGACTTTGCAGACGATGTGATAATCTGCGGAATGGGCGGCGAGCTTATTGCGGATATAATCGCAGGATGCCGTTTCCTGTCTGCCGATACTCACTTCATACTCCAACCGATGACTAAAGCCGAGCTTCTCCGTCACCGTCTTTATTCTGACGGATTTGAGATCACAGAGGAGCGCACCGCTTATGACGGCAAGCGTGCTTATGTCATCATGCTTGTAAGATATACAGGCGAGCGCCGCGATATCAGTGAGCTTGAAGCTTATACAGGCAAGGTCACTGACCCGAAGTTTCTGAAGCTGACTGCGGAAAAGCTGCTCAAGAATGCATCGCGCATGGAGCAGTCCGATAATTTCGGAGATGAAGCTAAGGCACTGCGCTCACTTGCAGAGGAAATTCTGAAAAAAGCAGAGGATATATCATGAAAATCAGAGAGATCTACGATTATCTTAATTCTATATCACCATTCAACACCGCAGTTCACGATAATGTGGGACTGCTTACAGGAAGCATGGATATGGAGGTCACAGGCATCTGCACCTGCCTTGATATCACCAACGATATCATTAATGAAGCAGTGCTGAAAAATGCCAACCTTATCGTTTCACATCACCCCGTTATATTCGATCCGCTGAGACAGGTGTGCCCTCCCAATCCCGTATACAAGCTGGTACAGAACGATATAAGCGCTATAGCTATGCACACAAATTTCGATATGTCCGAGGGTGGCGTAGGCGATGCACTGGTGGAGCTGCTCGGCTTCACTCCCACAGGAGAGGTGCTTGAGCCTGTACATCCGAACGGTCTCGGCTTCGGTTCTGTGTGCGAGCTGGATTTCGCATTCACACCAAAAACACTTGCCGAGCACTGTAAGAACGCTCTTGACCTTGGCGGAGTACGTTATACTCCCATCAATAAGGAGATCCGCCGTGTGGCTGTATGCTCGGGCGCAGGCGGCAGCAATATCCGCCTTGCTATCGAACGCGGCTGTGACGCGCTCATCACAGGAGATATCAAGCACAACATCTGGGTGGATGCTATAAACAGCGATTTTGTACTTATTGACGCAGGTCATTTCGGCACAGAAAAATGTGCAACACACAGGCTTGCAGCTCTGCTCAGCAGAACTTTCGGCGGAATCCCCGTATTTGCTGCTGACCACGATACCGAGCCCTGTGACTATATCTGATAACCTTTATCATCATATAGACAGATAAAAAGAAAGGAGATGAGCAAAGGTGTCACTGGACGGAGCGTTTCTGCATATTGTAAGAAACGAGCTCATGCCGCTTATCGGCGGCCGCGTGGATAAGGTATATCAGCCCTCCCGCGAGGAAATAGTCGTGTCGCTCCGCACACTGCATGACGGCGCTAAGAAGCTCATCTTCTCCGCCAACAGCATGAGCGCACGAGTCAATCTCACAACTGCGGCATTTGAAAATCCGCAGCAGCCGCCTATGCTGTGCATGCTGCTGAGAAAGCACCTCGGCGGCGGCAGGCTTTCGGATATCCGCCAGGATGGTCTGGAACGCATACTTTACTTTGATTTCGAGTGCACCAATGAGATAGGCGACGCGGTTACAAATACCCTTATCGCTGAGATCATGGGACGGCACAGCAACATAATACTTGTCCGTGACGGACGAGTGATAGACAGCGTAAAGCGCGTCACGGATGATATATCGTCTGTACGCCGTGTGCTGCCAAATATCGAGTACGAAACTCCACCACGTGAAGACAGACTCTGTCTGACAGAATGCAGCGCGGACGATGTTCTTGCCGCAATAGCGGACAGTCCTGATCGGCTTTCAAAAAAGCTTACTTCTGTGCTGGAGGGCGTTTCTCCGATATTCGCGAGAGAATGTGCATATTATGCTGCAAAGGATGTGGATGTAGTCTGCTGCGATCTGACCGACAGCGCAAAGGACAGGCTGAGATTTATCCTCGGCAAGGCTAAAAAGGCACTTGACGGCGATGCGGAATTTACCGTTGTTTCCGAGCTCAACGGCAGAAAAAAGGATTTCTGTTTCATAAATATCGAGCAGTACTCCACAGGAATGCTGATCTCTCACTGCAGCAGCGCAAACGAGCTGCTGGACAGCTTCTTTGCCGCTGCAGACAAAACAGAGCGCACAAAGCAGCGCGCTCATGATCTGCTGAAGCTGCTGATGAACGCTTATGAGCGAGTTTCACGCAAGCTGGAGCTTCAGAAAAAGGAGCTTGCCGAATGCGGCGAAAGAGAGGTATTCCGAGTCTGCGGCGATCTGCTGAACGCTAATATCTACCGTCTGGAAAAGGGTATGACAAAGGTCACGCTGGAGGATTTCTATACGGGAGAAACCCGTGAGATCACTCTTGACGCAAGATTAACTCCCGCGCAAAACGCGCAGAAATATTACACAGAGTATAGAAAGCTGGATACTGCCGAAAAAAAGCTCACAGACCTGATCGCTAAAGGTCAGCAGGAGCTTATCTATATCGACAGCGTTTTCGATTCGGTAAGCCGCACCGACAGCGAGACCGATCTTGCCGAGATACGCAGAGAGCTGCGCGAGCAAGGCTATCTCCGTGGCGGAGTACGGGCTGACGAAAAGGTCAAGAAGCTCTCCGAACCGCTTAAATTCCGCTCAAGCGACGGCTTTGATATCCTGGTGGGTCGAAATAACCGCCAGAACGATCAGCTCACGCTGAAAACGGCAAAGGCTACCGATATATGGCTGCATACTCAGGGACTTGCGGGCTCGCACGTCATTATAAGGACAGAGGGCAGGGAAGTTCCCGAACAGACCTTGTTTGAGGCGGCGATGCTTGCGGCATATCACTCAAAGGGCAGAGAATCCTCGCAGGTGCCTGTTGACTACACTGCGGTGAAGTTCGTGAAGAAGCCCGCAGGCGCAAAGCCGGGTATGGTGATCTTCACAAACAACAGGACGCTGTTCGTTGCACCAGATGAAGCACTCTGCGAAAGGCTGAAGGCAAAATGAGAACACTAAAACTTTTAAAATGGTGGCAAATTGCTTTTGCTATTATATTTATAACCGTCAGCATCATCGGACAATGCGTATTCGGCAGTCAGTGTTCCAATAATCTGATACTGAATATCATTGTGGCAGTCATTTTGGTCTTCCCTGTGTACTACAAGATAACCGATAAGACCCGACGAAGCGTGACCTGTTCAACAGACGTAATTAAGCTTGTTATAATTTTAAGCAATATTGTATTGAATATAACTTATTACATCGGAGTTGTATAAGCACTCTGAAAGAAAGGACATAACACCAATGAGAAAAGAACTTGCAAAGACCTACGCTCCCAAGGAGTTTGAAGAGCGTATCTATAAGAACTGGGAGGAAAAGGGCTATTTCCACGCTGAGATAGACCCCAAGAAGAAGCCTTATACCATCGTTATTCCTCCGCCAAACATCACTGGTCAGCTGCACATGGGTCACGCACTGGACAACACTCTGCAGGATATCCTTATCCGCTGGAGAAGAATGCAGGGCTACTCTGCTCTGTGGCTGCCAGGTACAGACCATGCGTCCATCGCTACCGAGGCTAAGATCGTTACAGCTATGAAAGAAGACGGCGTAACAAAGGATGATATCGGCCGTGACGGCTTCCTTGAGAGAGCATGGGAGTGGAAGAGAGTTTACGGCGGCCGTATCGTAGAGCAGCTGAAGAAGCTGGGCTCCTCCTGCGACTGGGAGCGTGAGCGCTTCACACTGGACGAGGGCTGCTCCAAGGCTGTTCAGAAGGTATTTATTGACCTCTACAACAAGGGTCTTATCTACCACGGCGAGCGTATCATCAACTGGTGCCCCAACTGTAAGACATCCATCTCCGATATCGAGTGCGAATACGAGGAGCAGGACGGCTTCTTCTGGCACATCAACTATCCTCTGGCAGACGGCAGCGGATATCTTGAGATCGCTACCACCCGTCCCGAAACACTGCTTGGCGATACCGCAGTTGCAGTTCACCCCGAGGACGAGCGCTATACACACCTCGTAGGCAAGATGCTGAAGCTCCCTCTGACAGACAGAGAGATCCCCATCGTTGCTGATGAGTACGTTGATAAGGAGTTCGGTACAGGCTGTGTTAAGATCACACCTGCACACGACCCCAACGACTTCGAGGTAGGCAAGCGCCACGGTCTTGCTCTTATCCACATGATGAATGACGACGCTACTATCCGCTCCGATGTTGGCGGCAAGTACGCAGGTATGGACAGATACGAAGCAAGAAAGGCTATGGTTGCCGATCTTGAAGCTCAGGGCCTGCTTGTAAAGGTAGAGCCCCACAAGCACAACGTTGGCTGCTGCCAGCGCTGCGGAACTACAGTTGAGCCCCGCGCAAGCTATCAGTGGTTCGTTTCCATGAAGGAGCTTGCTCAGCCCGCTATCGACGTTGTAAAGAGCGGCGAGCTCAGATATGTTCCCAAGCGCTTTGAGAACGGTTACCTCTACTGGATGGAAAACATCCGAGACTGGTGTATCTCCCGTCAGCTCTGGTGGGGTCACAGGATCCCTGCATACTACTGCCAGAACAAGAATTGCAACCACACAGAGATCACCCTTGACGGTATTTCCGTATGTCCCAAGTGCGGCGGCGCAATGAAGCAGGATGAGGATACACTGGATACATGGTTCTCCTCCGCTCTCTGGCCTTTCTCTACTATGGGCTGGCCCGAAAAGACTCCTGAAATGGAGTACTTCTACCCCACGACCACACTGGTAACAGGCTACGATATCATCCCATTCTGGGTTGCAAGAATGATATTCAGCGGTCTTGAGCACACAGGCGTTAAGCCTTTCAAGGATGTACTTATCCATGGTCTGGTTCGTGATGAGCTGGGCAGAAAGATGTCCAAGTCCCTCGGTAACGGTGTTGATCCTCTGGAGATCATCGACAAGTACGGCGCAGACGCACTCCGTCTGACACTGGTTACAGGTAACGCTCCCGGTAACGATATGCGCTGGACAGAGACCAAGGTTACAAACTCCAGAAACTTTGCAAACAAGCTCTGGAACGCTTCCAGATATATTCTGATGAACCTGCCCGAGGACTTTGACAAGGCAGTTCTCCCCGAAAACCTCCCCATCGAGGACAAGTGGGTACTCAGCCTGTTCAATGACGTAATTAAGAATGTAACCAACAATCTTGAAGCTTATGAGCTGGGTATTGCAGTACAGAACCTCACCGACTTTATCTGGGATATCTACTGCGACTGGTACATTGAGCTTACAAAGCCCAGAATCGCTGCAGGCGGCGAGACTGCACTGGCTGCACAGAACGTTCTGGTATACATCATGCAGGGCATCCTTAAGCTGCTGCATCCTTTCATGCCCTATATCACAGAGGAGATCTGGGCATCCATGCCCGGCGCAGAAACAGAGAGCATCATGATCTCTGTATGGCCTGAATACGACGAAAAGCTCCACTTCGCTGCAGAGCAGGAGGAGTTCGGAAAGATCGTCGATGTTATCAAGGCTATCCGTGTACAGCGCAACGAGCTGAACGTTCCTCCCTCCAAGAAAGTAACTATGCTGGTCGAGACCAAGTACACCGAGCTGTTCAAGGGCTGCCAGGCATTCTTTGAGAAGCTGGCAGGCGCAGGCGAGTTCACAGTAACCGAAGCTGTTACAGATACCGACGGCATGATGACTGTTGTTTCCGACAGCGCGCGTGTATTCATGCCCATGGGCGAGCTTGTTGACAAGGAAAAGGAGCTTGCACGTCTCGAAAAGGAAAAGAAGGCAGCTGAAAAGGATATCGAATTCCTCTCCAAGAAGCTGAACAACCCCGGCTTCCTTGCAAAGGCTCCCGCTCAGCAGATTGAGAACGAGCGCGCAAAGCTCGCAAAGGCTGAGGAGAAGATGGCAAAGATCAACGAATCCATCGCAGGTCTTAAATAATCAGTAATCAGGCATAAGGAACGAGGGATTACGATAATCCACTCAGAATATCGTAATTACCTCTTCCGCACTTATATTAAAGGAGGCTGCAATGGCTAACCTCACACTTGTAGTACTGGCTGCGGGCATGGGCTCGCGCTTTGGTGACAGAATAAAGCAGCTGGAGACGCTGGGACCCTCAGGCGAACTGCTGATAGACTATTCCGTCTATGACGCCATCAAGGCAGGCTTTGACCGTGTTGTATTCATTATCAGAAAAGATATAGAGCAGCTGTTCAAGAGCACTATCGGAGAACGAACTGCACAGCATATCAAGGTCGATTACGTTTATCAGTCCGTGACTGAACTGCCCGTACGCAGCGGAGATTTCCCCTCTCGTACAAAGCCCTGGGGTACAGCTCATGCACTCTGGAGCTGCAAAGATGTACTGGACGGTCCGTTTGCTGTTATCAATGCGGATGACTTCTACGGTCGCGACGCATTCCTGCGGCTTGGCGGATTTCTTGAAGCTCCCAAGGCAGACGGCTGTTCTGTCGGCTTTATGCTGAAGAATACCCTTTCCGATTTCGGAACGGTAAACCGTGGTGTATGCAAGGCAGATGATAACGGACTTCTGCGCAGCGTCGAAGAAACACGCGGTATCTCCCGCAATGCGGACGGCATTATCAAAGGCACTTATCGCGGAGAAGAACGTATACTGAACGAATATGACACCGTATCCATGAGTATGTGGGGCTTTGGCGCAGACTTCATGCCGAAGCTCGAAAAGCGCTTCAGCGAGTTTCTTAATACGTTACCTGCGGATGAACCTAAGGCTGAACTGACTATTGCTGACGCTGTAGATGCAGAAATACGCGGCAGCGGTTATATGATGCTCAATCTTACCACAGACAGCAGCTGGTTCGGACTCACCTATGCTGCAGACGTGGAATACGCAAAGCTGACGCTTATCAAGAGCGTTCAGAACGGAACATATACAAACCCGCTCTGGAAATAACATATTCGCCCCCTATATCAACAGCATTGGAGTGATAACATGATCATAGTACCGATAGATAACCTGAGAGAGGGAATGGTCCTTGCCAAGGACGTAGCCTCCACCTCCGCCACCGATTACAGAACACTGCTCATGCGCGGTACATTCCTCACTACAGAGATGATAGCTATGCTTCGCGCAAGAGGCATCAAGTCTGTCAATATCGTCGGAGACCGCGAAGCAGTAATGGCAGAGACCGCTCATCATCAGGAGATGGTCGAGCAAGCTGAGCTCATCATTGAAGAAGAGCTGGAGCTCCCCGAGGAAGAGCCTGTCGCACCCGCTGAGCCTACTCCCGAGGAGGTAAAAAATCAGCATATCGGTCATGCGCTGAATGAGCTGAACAATATCTTTGACGAAAACCATGAAGTCAAAGAGCTGTCTCAGGAAGCGGTACAGAAAGTCAGCCATATTGCGGATGACATCATTGCGGATATCTCCAATGACGCTACCTATCTCGGAAACCAGATGATAGCACTCCAGAACTATGATGACTATACATACAAACACTGTCTGCGCGTTGCCATGCTCGCCACCAGCGTTGCGGCAAACCTCGGCCTTTCCCGCGCTGACGCAAAAGATGTTGTTACTGCGGCGTTACTGCATGATATAGGTAAATCCAGTATAGATCATGATATCATCATCAAGCCCAGCAAGCTGACAGAAAGCGAATTTGAAGAAATAAAGCGCCACCCATATATCGGCTACAACATTCTCAAAAACAGTGGTGAGAAAACATTCAGCCCCAATGTTCTTTCAGGCGTGTTGTTCCATCACGAGAAGTACGATGGCTCAGGTTATCCCACAGGTATCAAGGATAAGGATATCCCCCTTATCGGACGTATCATAGCAGTGTGCGATGTTTTTGACGCACTCACCTCCAATCGTCCATATCGTAAGCCATGGTCTGTGGCTGAGGCGGAGGAATATATCCTCGGCGCCAGCGGCTCACACTTTGACTTTGATATTACATCCGCGTTCCTGCGCGCATTCAATCCCTATCCTGTAGGCACCATGGTAAGCCTTTCGGATGGCAGACACGGTATCGTTATCGAAACAAATCAGAACGTGCTCCGCCCCACTATCCGTATACAGGGCGAAAACAGCGGCGAGGAGATAGATCTCAGCTCGGATTTCCGCTTCCTTTCCGTAATGGTAACAGGCATCTACGGCGGACAGTATCCTAAGTTTGCAGAATAAAAAGGAGATATAGATGGAAGATAGTATCAGCATTAAGATACATAGCAGTGGCGGCGAGTTGTACCGTATGCTTATGGGTATTGGCTGCTTCGTGCTTATATTATGGCTGGCTTTTCTGATCCATGCTTTTTCCTGGGGTATGCTTATCAGCTTTATCTTGGCTTTAGGAGCATATATCGGTGTTCTGGTGGCATACGAAAAAGTGCCGCAGGTCATAACAGCAGACACGGAGAAGCTGAATTATAAGCATTTCGGCAGCAAGACTATAATGCTTTCTGATATAAAAAGACTGGTCTGCGAGCCATACTCAGTACGCACCAGATACGATACCTTTCAGCACATACGGCTGCTTATAGTGACTGCTGATGATGAGCTTGAGCTGCACGTCAGTGTCGACGCAAACAAAATGCTTGAAAACAAGCTGCAATCAAAAGAAACTGATATCCCCCTCATAAGGCTGTATGAGTTCCTCAAAGATAAAACAGGTCTTTACAGCGATATTTCTGAAATATAACATATCCCCCGAAAGGTTTGCTTTTCGGGGGATATCTGTATATAAAAAAGGCAGCCCAAGCGGACTGCCTTTTCCCGATATTTAAGTTCATGGGAGAACCTATTTAGCAATTTAACTGTAATCTGCGATATCAATCCATGTAAGCAGCAGCTCCCTTTCCTCGGGGCGCTTGAACTTCAGCTGAGCCGCCGCAACGATAGGCAGCCAGTCCTGAACATACTTCACTGCTGTGCCTGTCTTGCTGCAATACAGCTTCAGGTACTTCTCTGCATACTCTGTACGATGGGACAGACAGAAGCTGAGATATGTCTTTGCGATATCCGCAGAAGCGTTGCCCTGCTTAGCCTTGAGCCAATCCACAACGAAGATACCATCATCATTGACGATGATGTTTTCGGGAGTGAACTCGCCGTGACAGAGCTTGACGTGCTTCGGCATGGATTCCAGACGTGTGAGCAGCTCATACTTCTTCACATCATCTATCATATCAAGCCCCTCGATAGAGCGCTTGAGATAATCCTTGAGCTTGCTTATCTTAGCGGAACGGCAGTTGTTTATCTCTATCTGAAGATCTACCATCAGCGAGAGATATTCATCCGCCTTTTCGGGGTGCTCACGCATAAGCTCCGCAAGGTTCTTGCCCTTGATGAACTTATACACAACAGCCCATCTGCCGTCTATCTTCGTTACCTCCTCCAGCGGAGGGATACGGGAATAGCCTGTTTCCTCGACGCGAGTGTGTGTAAGAGCCTCATACAGCACAACGCTCTTGGGCTCATGTATATCCTTGAATACCTTGACTGCACAGCCATCGTGCTCATATACCTGCACCTTGCCGCCGTCAGATATCAGCTTTTTCAGTTCCATATCGTTTTCCTCGTGGCTTATTAATATGTATTCGGTACTTTTATATTATATCACTTATATGCTGCCATGTCTAGTGTGTTTTATCAATTTTAAACAATGTGTAGGAATATACACAACACTTTTTGTGCATTTTATCAAAACAAAGATATAAATATCCCCCGCTTAATGCGGGGGAAGTAGGATTTACTTGATCTCTGTGGGCTTATCCTTGTTTTTCTTGCTCTTTTTCTTAGTTTCAGCTTCCTGCATCATTGCCTCATGAACGGTATTGTTCTTTGCGATAGCCTGTCTCAGTATACGGATCTTTGTTCTGTCGCTGCCTGTTTCGATCAGCACAGTATCCTCCTTAACGGAAACTACACGTCCGATGATACCGCCGTTTGTTACTACCTCATCTGCAACCTGGATATTGTTGAGCATATCCTGCATTTCCTTGTTGCGCTTCTTCTCGGGACGGATGAGGAAGAAATAGAAGAATACCACCATCAGACCCAGAGGGATGAGCATTGTCAGCATGCTGCCTGCCTGCATTGCAGCATCAGGAGCAGTTGCGAGAGTTAAAAGTTCTGTAAAGTTCATAGTTGTCCTCCGAAATTTTAATATATAATATATCTATTATATCCTGTTTTTATTGATAAATCAAGCCTGTCACTTTATTTTTCATGAATTATTCAGAAAAGACTGTTATGCCCGATTCACCGAATGCTTTCTGCAGCTGCTCATAGCCGCTCTGCGAAACTGCATTCTTCACAAGCAGTACACTGTAGCTCTGACCGCTGTACTGACTGCTGAGCTTGCCGATAAATGACTTGGCACCCGCATATTCACTGCCGCTTACAGGTGTATAGGCTATAAGCAGCTCCACGGAAGAAAGTCTGTTCTTGTCTGCAGTGATCTCCGCTGTGGTAGCAGCCTTTTCTGCTGCGTCCATATCAGCGCCGTTCACTTCCAGTATGATCTTAGCGTCATTGCTCTGTGCAGCGCTGCTGCATTCGTTGACTACATTCCACAGCGCGTCAAGACGTGCATCTGCTTCCGCAAGATGCGGCTGATCATAAAGATAAGTGCCGAGATCCACATTCCTGAACACGGGATACATCGTATCTGCAAGTACTATCTCCCTGAAGCCTGCCGCGGTGAGCTCCGTCACGATAGACGAAACATACTCCGCTGTCTTTTGAGAGAACGGATCCAGCCACGCCTTTCCGCCATTGGAATAGGCGGCGTCAAGCCAGCCCGAGCCATCGGCATTGTAATACTTGATACCCTCCAGATAATCACCCGAAAGCTTATCCTTTAGCGTGCTTATCCTTGCACAGGGTACAAGCCCCTCTGCAGTTATGATATCACAGATCTCCTTTGCTGTAAGGGCTCCCGAAACGATATCACCGTAATAGAATACTGTTCTTTCAGTCTTGTAGAGGTAATTGCCTGTACTGTTCTTCATGGTGACCAGAACAGTGGTACAGCCCTCAGCCTTAGCAGAAGCTACAGCGCTCTTCAGGGTATCTGCGCTCCTCAGCGCACCTGCAGGGATAGTATATACCGTTTCAATAACAGGTGCAGCAGGTTCTGCACTCTCTGCGGTATCTGCCTCCACAGTAGCTTCAGCCGTTACCTGTAGGGTCTCTGCCGTTTCAACGGGAGGAGTCCAGCCCGAGCTTGTATCAGGCGGTGTTTTTTCACCGCTGAAGTATTCCACGAGCGGTCTGCCCAGACCAAAGCCGATAACTCCCAGAAGTATGGCGATGACCAGTGTAAGTATTATAGTAAGCGCCTGCTTTCCCTTGCTCTTTTTACGGGAATAGAGGCTGTATTTGCGGCGCTTTAGCTTGATGTTCTTGCTTTTCATTTTTTCCCCTTTCTGTCGGACCTATCTGCCCGATCAGGTGCGGAACGCACAAACACACGATTCTATAACTATTCTAATCAGAAATCTACGGTATATCCCACCAGCGCATAAAAAGCCAGCGAGATAACGCCGATATAAACAAGCATTATGGGATATCCGCGGAAAGCCTTGGGTATCTTGTCGGAATCCAGCTTTTCTCTTGCAATATTCAGCAGCAGGCACGCAAGGAAAAATCCTATGCCCGTGCCAAGGCCATAGCCGATATACGACCATATATCGCTGCCGTAATAGGAATTAAGGAACAGCGCTCCTATAACTGTACAGTTGAACACCGTCAGATGTGCATATTTTTTTATCCTTGAAAACATCTTCGGGAACAAACGCCACAAACCCAGCAGTGCAACAAGATACAGTGCACTTATGATCGCCACATATATGATCGGCATGAAGAGCCATCCGTATTTCAGCGGCAGCATAAGGTCGTCCAGGAAATATGATATCACGCTTGCCGCGGTCGTCATAAGCGTTACACCCAGAGAAAAGCCTATGATGTGCGATTCTTTGCGGGATGCATATATCGCTACATTCGCTCCGAACGCACGCTCAAAGATAGCATTCTGAACAAATATCGATACCATTGCCGCGGAGATGACAGCAGTTAATGTTTCCATCAGCTCTCAGCTCCTTTCCTTACTACATCATCCTCCGGCTTTTCTTTGCTGCGGCGGCGGTTGTAGTAATGTCTGCATGCCGCAGCATACAGTGCCAGCAGGAAAAATCCGAAAAACGGAGATTTCGCCGCAGGCATGAGCGCATTGCAGATATGGCTTCCGAACAGTGTGCCATAAGCCAGCAGCTCTCTTACTATGCCAACAGCAAACGCTGCAATTGCATAGCCTGTAATATACACCAGCGAATCTATAGCCATGGATGAGAACGGAATAAGATAAAAGCGGCTCTCGCTCTTTGCAAGAATGAACGAATTTACCACCAGTATCTCCGTATAAAGCATTACCGACAGAGAAGTATCGGGAAACAGCAGATATATAAGGAGCGCAGTGGGTATAAACACCAGCGAAGCCACCATAGCATACAGTATTATACGCACGGTGTAGGATATCTTTCTTGGGATAACGCGGCAGATTAGCAGCGTCAGATAGGATATAAGCAGAAAGCTCAGCGATAATATAGCCGCACGCTCTCCTGTTGTGGAAGCTACGATGATCGGTGCGGTAACAAGTCCGCTGGTAAGCACGATGTTCTGACGGAAAAGTCCGTCAAAGCAGATGGGATAAGTCTTTTTTTCACTCATTATTCTTTATCCCCCTTGCGTTTTCTCGCTTTTCTGTGCTTCTTTACCCTGCTGTCAATAGGCGGGGTATTGTAACGGTACTTCGCGGGAAGCTGTATCTCCTGAGTATCGGTCAGCTTGATATCGCCGCGCTGTGCAGCATTCTTGCTGTCCTCATAGGAGCTGATATATGTCTTCTTCCAGTAAGAAAGATTGTCAATGATAGTATCAAAGCCGCAGGATAAAGCATTTGTTATAAGCAGTGCAAAGATAAAGCAGCCCTCGGTCTGTCCGAAAAATCTGAACATCATTGCAGTATATCCGAGCACCACGCCATATATAACTCTGGCGGCACGGCGCTGAGGAATTATGTATGGCTCAGCCGCCATGAATACCATTCCGAAAAGCATATAGCCGCTTGAAAGCTCATAGAAAACAGAATGTACAGGGCTTACCTCTATTCTTGGGAAAAAGAAAGCGAGCACGCACACTGTCACGAAGCAGGACAGGAATGCACATATACTGGTGTTGCGGCGTATCATCATACATATTCCGCATACCGCGATAACAAGTATACTCACCGAGCCTATAGCCCCGGGAACATTACCCAGCAGTATATCGAGGATGGACTGCGAGGGAACATTACCCAGCTTCATGGTATTATCGAGATCTCGTACCATAATGCCGCCGTACTCAGCGAACACAGGCACCTTTTCGCCCACCTTGGGGAAGTATAACATTTCAGCAGGGTAGCATATAATTAAAAACGCCGCCGCTATAGCCGTAGGAGAAAATACGACATTCTCCTTGCCGCCAAAGATATGCTTGCCCACTACTATACACGCGACAGCTCCGAGAGCCACATGGATATACGGGATACCAGCAGGCATCAGCAGCGACAACGACAGTCCCCAGAACAGCACGCTGTAATCCTTGATATCATGATCTATCCTGCGTATCTTACAGCAGATAAAATCCGTTACAACGCAGATAAAAAGGCAGAATACGCTCACCGCAACAGGTCTAGCTCCCCCAAGAAAGAAAGCAGGTATGAGCAGCGCCGCCATAAATACAAAACGCTCAAAATAGACCTTGCACGGATCTCGTGCAACTACAGAAGTCATCTATAAAAATCCTTTCGATGGTAGAAATTGACCTATGCCGCCCCTGAAAGGAGGGTACAGCATGACAGCAGAGCCGCTTGGCGAAAACACCTACAAGCTTACTCTTGACACGACAGAAGCATCTGCAATGCCTGACGAAAACGACCGTGCAGAAATGCACCGTTTTATATGCAGCATGATCGACAGCCTCGGAGACGAGCAAGATATACACATTCCTGATGGAAGATTGCTGGCGGAGGTATTCCTGCGCTCCGATGGAAGCTGCGTAATTTTCGTTACAGCACTGGAGCAGGACACCGCCGAATACGAGCCTCAGTATTATTCGTGTGATATCACAGGGGTAACTCAGCTTTTCGATCTGTGCCGCTCACTGGCACGGCTGAATGTCTGCTGTGCAGTCTACTGCGGAACAGAGCCGTGCGGCTTCCGCCTGATATTCACCGATCCATCTCCTGAAACGGAACAGATATGCTCCGAATACGGCGAATACGGCGAGATAACGCAGCTGTTTGCCTCACGTACTGCCGAATATCTTACCGAGATATTCCCTTATGGCAATATCCGATCCTTTTCCGAGCTTATAGAGTGACTCAGACCGCATTCTTCAGCGCGTCGTTAGTCTCCTTCATATTTTCGGACTTGAACAGGGAGGTTCCCGCAACAAGAACATTAGCGCCCGCCTTCTTTACAGCTTCAGCAGTTTTTTCGCTGATACCGCCGTCCACCTGAATATCAAGCTCCTTCATGCCGAGCGTATCAGCTGTCTTGCGAAGCGAAGCAATCTTGGATACAGTTTCGGGCATGAATGCCTGTCCGCCGTAGCCGGGCTCAACAGTCATCACAAGCACCATATCGCAAAGATGCAGATAAGGATATACAGCTTCGATAGGAGTCTTGGGCTTTACAGCAAGTGCAACCTTTTTGCCGCGCTTTCTTATATCCTTCAGCACCTCTCCGATGTTGCAGAAGCTCTCAACATGAATGGTGATGAGATCTGCGCCTGCGTCAGCAAAAAGTGCGATCTGCTTTGTGGGGTCCTCTACCATGAGATGTACATCAAGGAACATATCGGTAGAAGCTCTTACAGTCTTCAGCACAGGGCTGCCGTAGGTGATCTGATCCACAAAAACGCCGTCCATAACGTCGAAATGCACCCAGTCCACGCCTGATTTCTTGCAGCGGCTGATCTCCAGAGCCAGCTGTGCGAGATTTGATGCGAGCAGTGATGCAGATGTCTTGATCGTCATATATTCCATTTCCTTTTCATTACAAAATTTAAGGGCGCAAGGGACAGATGTCCATAATTCAGCCCATATATTAATATTCTATAATAAATATCTTTTCAAGTCAATAGCTGAATCGAATTTTTTCACAAAAAAAAGCATTAGCGTGAAAAGTTCTGAAATCGCAGGTATTTTGGCAATTATATTTGGTTATTTTTATGCCGTGTTTTGATGAAATTCTGCTTGAAAAATAGCTCGCTAAGTGTTATAATTGTAATAATCAAAAAATATAGGAGCAGCGATCTATTCATACTAAGTAAAAGCCATCAATACGAAAGTATTTACGGCTTTTTTGCATAATACGGTACTGTATGGAAAATGCTGCCTGATAAGCTGCATATGCAGAGGAAGTGAGGAGAACAAATATGCTGAACTGCAACTACAACGAAAAATTTGTTAAGGAAGGACTTACCTTCGATGACGTGCTGCTCATCCCCGCAAAGAGCGACGTTACTCCCAACATGATCGATCTGAAAACAAATCTCACTAAGAATATCGTGCTGAATACCCCTATCATGACATCCGCTATGGATACTGTAACAGAATCCAGAATGGCTATTGCAATTGCACGTGAGGGCGGTATCGGTATCATCCATAAGAATATGCCCATTGAAATGCAGGTAGAAGAAGTAGATAAGGTAAAGCGTTCCGAAAACGGCGTTATCACTAACCCTTTCTTCCTCTCACCTGAGGATACAGTAGCTGACGCTGACGCGCTGATGGGCAAGTACAAGATCTCGGGCGTGCCGATCGTTGAGGGCACAAAGCTGGTAGGTATCTTCACAAACCGCGATCTTCGCTTCATCGAAAACCCCGATCAGAAGGTTGGCGAGGTAATGACAAGAGAAAACCTCGTTACCGCTCCCGTAGGCACTACTCTTGAGCAGGCTCAGTACATCCTCAGAAAGCACAAGATCGAAAAGCTCCCTATCGTTGACGATAACGGCAACCTCAAGGGACTTATCACCATCAAGGATATCGAAAAGAGCGTTCAGTACCCCAACACCGCCCGCGACAACAACGGCAGACTTCTCTGCGGTGCCGCTATCGGTATCACTCCCGATGTTCTGGACAGAGCAAAGGCTCTGCTGGAGGCACAGGCTGACGTGCTGGTGCTCGATTCCGCTCATGGTCACAGCGCAAACATCATCAAGGCGCTGGACAGCATTAAGAACGCATTCCCCAACGCTACTATCATCGCAGGCAACGTTGCAACAGGCGCAGCTACCGAAGATCTCATCAAGGCAGGCGCTGACGCTGTAAAGGTTGGTATCGGTCCCGGCTCTATCTGCACCACACGAGTTGTAGCAGGTATCGGCGTGCCCCAGATCACAGCAGTTTACGATTGTGCTTGTGCCGCTGCAAAGTACGGCATCCCCGTTATCGCTGACGGCGGTATCAAGTATTCGGGCGATATCGTAAAGGCTCTTGCCGCAGGCGCAAACGTAGTTATGCTCGGCTCTCTGCTGGCAGGCTGCGAGGAGGCTCCCGGCGACATCGAGATCTATCAGGGCAGACAGTTCAAGGTATACCGCGGCATGGGCTCTCTTGCAGCAATGAAGAAGGGCTCTGCGGACAGATACTTCCAGGATAAGAACAAGAAGCTTGTTCCCGAGGGCGTTGAGGGTCGCGTACCCTACAAGGGAGTTGTTGCAGACACCATCTTCCAGCTGGTCGGCGGTATCCGCTCCGGTATGGGCTACTGCGGCTGTCCCACCATTCCTGAGCTTCAGGAGCGTGCTGAGTTCGTTCGCATCACAGGCGCAGGTCTTAAGGAGTCCCACCCCCACGATATCTACATCACAAAGGAAGCTCCCAACTACTCTGCCGGTATCTGATAAACTACTATCATACAAAGACATACTCCTCCCGTTTCGGGAGGAGTTTTTGGTATTATGCTGCATAGCGACGTGCATACGATATCGCACTTGCTATTGTATCAGTCGATCACATCGCTTCATTACAGTTTGTCGATGAATATAATCATTTTCATTATAGTAATATCACTAATCAAACGATTTTAAAGCACATATATAATTCCCGATCTGCAAGGAAACGCACAATCCTGTAATCTCCTTTAACGACCTCCGTTGCCAATAATTCATTCAGATCAATTGACGCTTCACTTGTTACATTACCATCATGATCAACACCAAAACAAAAAACCCACCCCAACAAATCTGATGCTCCATCACCAACATAGGGCAATGTTGACCAATCTGTACCGTCATAATACTGAACAAGCATAGTTGTATGAAGCCAAAAGCCTTTATTTTTGTTGGCGTTTTTGATATAACAGTGTATTACTGCTTCGTCTGCAGAATATTCATCGCGATCTGTATAACCTGAAATATTGGAGTAATCCGTCTCCCACTCCATTGGTACGCTACCATGGTATTCCAAGCCTTTCTGCTTAGGTGACAAAGGAATATACGAATTGCTTACAGCAACATATTCAGTTCCTGTTAATGTTGTATCTTCAGAATTACTGTCTGCTGTCATCAACACATCTTCGCTATTCAGGTTTACAATTGTGATGTGTTCGCCGTCTCCACTGCAGGCTGTTGCCGAAACCATCAGTGCTATTATAACAATAGATAATAACTTTTTCATACTTCTCATCTCCTTTTTGAAGATATGGAATATGCTGTCGTTATGCTATACTTATACCAACACAGCAATCGCCGGACTTTTGGTAAGAACGGCTTATCCCGTTTTGGGAGGAGTTTGTGTTTATGCGATCGCAGTAAATTCAACCATACAGGTGTAGCCGTCAAATTCGTATGTATATCTGTACCTTCCTGTTATTTCTTCGTATCCCGAAAGAATCATCCAATAATCGGCAGCTGTGCCTCTTTTCAGTTCAACGACCTTTGCATCCATAAAAGAATATCCTCCGTTGGGATATACCCATTCACCTTCGGAATACATCTGAATTATCATCCTGTAATCGTCAAATGTCACAGAATCCAGCGCATTATTGTGGAATGTAAGAATATTTTGCGTGTGAAAATTCAGCGGCTGATCAGTTCTCAGAGTAATATACACTCGTGGGATGCCGTATTTTTCTCCGTTGTGAGTCCAGTTAATGCCATTATCCATACTCTGATATACAGAGCCATCGGGATATATCGTAGTGATCACCGAGGTCTGCGTCAGTATATCATCCTCGGCGGGCTTGCTTTGGGCACAGCCTGTCAACGCAAGCATACCGGCCAGCAATAGAGCTAACAATTTTCTCATATTTCTGTCCTCTTTATGTCTTTTAGTAATAATAAATCTTATATTATACACTTTGTAATATCATATAACAACTATCCCCTGCCTTGCGGCAGGGGAATCGTGCTATTTAAGCATAAGTGCTGAACAGAGCGCCCATTGTATAAGCGTAGTTCTGAGTGCTTGCACCGGTGTATGCAAACGCACCTGCGCTGCCTGTAAGACGATTTATCTGCTCTGCCTTCTGAGCCACCTTATCGGTGATACCGAAATCTCCGAAAGAGGTCTTGAGGTCTGTTGCAGAAATCTCCGACATATATTCAGGATCAAAGGTCAGCTTGTTGTCATTTCCGATAGAAATGCCAACTCTGCCGAGCGAGCCCGAATGTACCTTAGCAGCATTCACGAGCATTACACCCTTTTCAAGTACGGAGCTGTTCTCGGAATCACCAACCTTGTCAATAAAGGTGTTGTAATCCTTGACGAATGCCTCGATGTTCTTCTTGGCTGCGTCAGCGTCGTACTCGCCGCCGTACTTCAGACCTTCTGCAAAGCTGTTGAGAGCCTCAGCGGAACCGATAACATTGAAAGCCGCACCCTTCAGTGAAACAGCCTTCTCCGCGGTATCTTTTTCGGCAGTGCCGAACATGGAATTATAAAGGGCCTCATACTGCTTCTTTATGTAGCCGTCCTTGTCCTTGGTGATATTCTCCCAGAATTCATCATAGGACTGATCTTTCTTGGTGATATCATACTTGTTCTGCTGAGTATTGGCGTAGTTGATCTGCGAGCTGTAGCGAGTGCTGAGCTCAGCGTAATTAAGCTGCTGCATAGCCATACTTGTGATAGTTGCCATAAACTTTCCCCCTTTCTGTACTGGAATGTTTATTGTGATAGCTTAGTTGTGATAGCTGTAAAACCCTCAAACAGTAAAACCGACGAGAATGTTCGCAGACAAGTAAACAAGGCGCAGGCGTGCTTTTTGCACGTCAGGCCGCAGATGACGCAGTATGCGGACATTTATCAAAGGTTTTAACCTACACCGTAGGTCTTTCTGTACTCTTTCATCTTGTCAACATACTCTGCACCGGGGATGATGCCCTTTTCCAGAGCGTCGATGATATCGTTGATAGTAACGATGGAATATACCTTAACGCCGAACTCCTCGTATACTTCCTGAACTGCGGACTTATCAGATGTCAGACCCTTTTCCATACGGTCAACAGTGATGACCATACCCTGAAGCTCGATATCTGCTGCGCCTGTCAGCTTGGGGAGGACTTCACGAAGCGCCTTGCCGCTTGTCATAACATCCTCGATGATTACGACCTTTTCGCCTGCTTCAAGATTCTTGCCGACGAACATTCCGCCCTCGCCGTGATCCTTGACCTCCTTACGGTCAAAGCAGTAATTTACATCCATGCCAAACTTATTGTACAGAGCGGTACAAGCTGCAACGGAAAGCGGGATACCCTTATATGCAGGGCCGAACAGTGTTTCAGGTGTAAGACCATTCTCCTTGATGCACTCTGCATAGAATTCACCCAGCTTTGCAAGCTGTGCGCCTGTTTTGTAATTGCCACAGTTGATGAAATAGGGAGCAAGTCTGCCGCTCTTGAGGGTAAACTCGCCGAACTTCAGCACTCCGCTGTCAACCATGAACTTGATAAAACTTTCTTTGTAAGTCATTTCGATCTCCTCCTTATACGCCGAAGCGCATACTTCTCTATCTTATTCAAATACATTATAACATATAGGCCGATCAATTGCAAGGGATTTTACAAAATCTCTGCATCGGGAAAGGATAATATCCATATTTCGGCAAATATCTCCGATTTTTTGTAAATCGGAAAAGCATTTCAGAAAAATATGTGCATTTTGGCGGAATACACAGGGTTTTTCACTTGACATTTTTGTGATAATGTAGTAAAATAGAATAGGCTATTTGGCATTCGGTAGATTTAGCCGTATGCACAAGAGCTAAGCGTTTATATCTAAAGGTTTTTATATATCAACGTTACGGCGGCACTAATATATGATAGACAAAGAACAGCCGTAGAATTTATATACTTATTCTTTTATTTCGATGCGCTGCATCGTGTGATATTCCGACGGTTGGGGTAATTACCGTTAGAGATAAGTGTATTTTTATCAAGCGTTGGCGCTGCCGACGATAATATCTATGTTCCTAGAAAATTGTATATTGTTCCCGCCGATTATTAAAAGGAGGGAAAATCAACGATGCCAATCGAATTGACCTATGTGTTGATCGGCGTTGCAGCGTTTCTGGTAGGCGCAGTGATCTGTGGCTTTATCTGCTTCAGGCTTGGAATCAAGCACCGCATAAAGACCGCAGAGGCACAGTTTGAATCTGCCGAAAAGGAAGCTGCAAGAATCATCGCTGAAGCCAATGAAAAGGCTGCAACAAAGAAGAAAACAGCGCTCGTTGAGGCAAAGGATGAGATCTATAAGCTCCGCTCTGCTGCGGAAAAGGATATCCAGCACCTCAAAAATGACACTGAGCGCGAACTGAAGGAACGCAGAAGCGAGCTTTCCCGCTCCGAACGCAGACTTCAGCAGAAAGAAGAAAATCTCGACAAGAAAACTGACAAGATGGAAAAGCTGGAGGAACAGCTCCAGGCTAAGCACAAGAAAGCAGACGAAAAGATCGCTGAGGCTGAGCAGCTCAAATCCAACCAGATGGATATTCTGGAAAGGATATCGGGCTTCACCACCGAACAGGCTAAGGAGCACCTGCTCATGATGCTTGACAGTGAGCTCAACCACGAAAAGGCTGTGAAGATCGCCGCTTATGAGCAGAGGATCAAGGATGAGTCCGACGAAAAGGCTCGCCAGTATGTTTCTCTTGCTATCGCCAGACTTGCTGCCGACACTGTTTCCGAAATGGCAGTTTCCGTAGTAGCTATCCCCAACGATGAGATGAAGGGTCGCATCATCGGCCGTGAGGGTCGTAACATCCGCGCACTGGAAACTCTCACAGGCGTTGATCTCATCATTGACGATACTCCCGAGGCTATCACGCTTTCCAGCTTTGACCATGTAAGACGTGAGATCGCAAGGATCGCTCTGGAGCGTCTTATACAGGATGGTCGTATCCACCCCGCACGCATCGAGGAAACTGTTGAAAAGGCTCGCCGCGAGGTTGAGCTGAGTATCAAGCAGGAGGGCGAGCGAGCTGTAATGGAGACCAACGTTAACGGTCTCAACCACGAGCTGGTACGTCTTATCGGACG
>JAFTVU010000015.1 GCA_017465665.1 Oscillospiraceae bacterium
AGCTCTGCCAAGGACCACGCGCGGGTCGATTCCGCCTACAGCCCCGAAGCGCAGGAAGCCCTCATCAGTGATATCGGTCACCATAAAACCGACCTCATCCATGTGGGCGGCAAGCATTACCTTATTTTCAGGCGTTTTTCTGCCTTTCTTGAATACGATCAGATTTCCGAGATTATCAACGTGCATTTCATCCGCATTGATATTGTTCATAATATACTCGCGTACACGGCTTTCATCGCCTGAAGTGCCGTCGATAGTGCATATCTCTCTGAGTCTGTCAAGCATTGATATCACCTCCTGCATAAGTAGCAATAAGTTTGGCTGCCGCCTCGATATCCTGTATATCCACAGCTTCGATAGGCGTGTGCATATATCTGATCGGTATCGATACAGTACAGCACTTCACACCGCTCCTGCTTACGGAAACAGCATCTGCGTTAGTTCCTGTTGAGGACGGCATGACTTCAATGGTATAGGGTATATTGTTCTGCTCTGCGAGCGATCTCAGAGAATCTGTCATACCTCTGTCAAGAACAGCGGAAACGCCGATCATAGCGCCGCTGCCAAGCTCCGCGGTCTCATGCTGTGCGCTGTCGGGGGTTCTGCCGAAAGATACATCAACAATGATCGCTTCATCAGGATCAAGACGGAAAGCAGCCTGCTTCACGCCGCGCTCGCCTGTTTCCTCCTGCGCGGAAAAGCACACAGCAAGATCATACTTTAACTTCTGTCCCTTTAACAGCTCAAGTGCACGAAGTATCACGCATACACCGCCACGGTCATCGATAGATGGCGCAGATACAAGTCTGCCCATATCACGGCAGGATGAATTGACAGTTACTCTGTCGCCAAGGGAAATTACCTTTTCCGCCTGTTCCTTTGTCATGCCTATATCGATAGCAAGCTCACCGACCTCGGGCACCTTGCTGTGATCTGTAGAAACGTGCGGAGGAAGTGTGCAGATAACCCCCTGCACCTTTTTCCTGCCATGCACGGTTACGCTCTGCGCCGGCATTGTACGCATATCAAGTCCGCCACAGGCTCCGACTTTCAGAAAGCCGTTGTTGTCGATGTAAGAAACTATCATGCCGATCTGATCGATGTGCGCGTCAAGCATAAGAGTCTTTGCAGCGGTATTGCCGCAGCTTATCACAGCAGTTACGTTGCCGAAAGCGTCTGCTTCAGCATTCGGTGCGTATTCACGCAGAAGTGTCAAGGCAACATCACAGGCGGATGCTTCATTGCCCGAAACTCCTGTCACCTCGGTGAGAGCGCGGAGGGTCTGTTTTATATCCATATTTTATCCTTTCATATCAGCTCTTCCTGGAAACCTGAAAATTACTGTCATTTCTTTTTTCCGAAGACTGAAAACAGCTTTCGGAAAAATCTCGTTATTGGATTGCCGAGCTTTTGATTTACAGTCTTAAGCCACTTTTGGGCTGATTCGTTAGGAAGAATCTCCATCGACTTTTCAAAGCATTCCTTTGCCTTTTGATAATCACCCGTTGCCATATATACCCGCCCGAGATCAATATAGCGGAACTGGATATGGTGTTCTTGCATACGCTCGGGCGTATTGCAGTAATCTATGCAGAATGTAAGGCAGGTTATCGCATCCTGAACCAGATCAGGCGTACGGTAATCGTCGTCATCCACAAGCTCTTCGAGCGTGGTGTAGTATTCCCAGTACAGATCGTAGTTTTCGGGGTCAAGCTCCAGAGATCTTCTGTAAAAATCAATACCCTTAAGGTCCTTACCAAACACCACAGTCCGACATCCAAGACGAGAGAGTAATTTTGCAAGCTCCTTGCGGATATCACCCTCGGGCGCGGGATATCTTTGCAGGATGTCCTCAGCCTGTGCTATAGCAGCGTTCTTGCCCTCGGGGGTTTTAAAGTCATCGAAGCTGTACTGCTTGTAAAACGCATCTGTTTCGGCTTTCAGCTTTTCAAGTTCCATTTGTTTTGTCCTCCATATCTTATATAACATTATTTAAGAAAATCATTTTTTACCGCACTGAAATTCAGCTTGTACCCCTTATGAACAAGCAGCTCCAGCTTATATTCAAGCAGCTCCACGGGCACATTCAGATCGTAAGCTACTGCGTCAGGATCATTATTATAGTCAAGCTCAGACAGTACAGCCTTATCCGTCAGCAGAAGCTCCGCGGCAAAGAGATTAGCTTCGCGCTCCGTCTTATTATTGGACAGGAACAGAGTGCCGTCACGAATACCGCCCTCGGCAAGCTCCCTGTGAAGAATATCATGCCCAAGCTCATGGGCGCAGACGATACGGGAAGTCATCTCATTGAGAGTATCATTTATTATAATGTATGGCGTGCCCTGTTCGCATATATAGAAGCCTTTGAGACTACCCAGAGGACGAAACCAGACCTTTGCACCCGTGTTTTCGGTGGTCTCAAAGATATCCCTGCCGCCATAAGCTGCGCGTATATCCTCGGCACGCTCAATAATCACATCAAGATTCATGCTTTATTCTTCTTGCAATCGTTATATATTTCGATAAGGCACTGGAACAGGGCTTCCTTATCCTCTTCGGAAAAGGAATTGCCTGCAAACAATCCGCGGGTTTCGGTAAGGAACTGCATAGCTGCGGCTTTATCATGCTCGCTGCGGCAGGTACGCTTGATGAAACGCTCCTCAATGGTAAGCTCAAGCTCCTTATCGTCATTCAGCAGAAATTCAGGGGTGAGCTCAAGCTCCTCCGCGATCTTACTGAGTATCTTTCCTCTTGGCTTGCGTGAGCCGTTCATGTAATTAGCAAAGGCGCGGTAAGTGACACCTACGCTCTCCGCGAAGTCTGTTTTGCGTATCCTCTTCCGCGCAAGAAGTATCTCGATCTTTTCATTCATCTGCATGACATATACCTCCATACGTTCACGTAATTAGCGCAAAGTGAACGTTCATAATATTATTATAACTGTGAACAAATGTTTTGTCAATGCATATTTGGAAAATTATTTTATACACTCCGATGAATAGAACGTATAAGCAGCTCAAACAAAACTGCGAATAACAAAGTCAAACAAACCGCTTTACAATAAGGTTTTTTGAGTTTTCTGTTCAGAAACATAATTTATGGATATTTCTTGAAATGTATAAAATCCGCATTTTCAGTAAAATATCTTGCATATTATACATTATTGCGAATAAAAGCCCTTGACTTTTGCGTAAAGGGTGTATAATAACTATTGTAAATAATTTATTCTTTAACAAAGGAGATATACAAAATGGCTAAGGAAATTAAAAAGATCATACTTGCTTATTCTGGCGGACTTGATACTTCTATCATCATCCCCTGGCTGCATGAGAATTATGAGGGCTGTGAGGTCATCTGCGTTGCAGGTAACGTAGGTCAGGACGCTGAGATCGAGGGTCTTGAGGAGCGCGCTAAGAAGACAGGCGCTACAAAGCTCTACATCGAGGATCTTCAGGATGAGTTCGTAAATGACTTCGTATGGCCTACACTTAAGGCTGGCGCTAAGTACGAGGGCTATCTGCTCGGTACTTCCTTTGCACGTCCTCCTATCGCTAAGAGACTGGTTGAGATCGCTCGTGCAGAGGGCGCTGACGCTATCTGCCACGGCTGCACAGGTAAGGGTAATGACCAGGTTCGTTTTGAGCTGACAATCAAGGCTCTTGCTCCCGACCTCGCTATCATCGCTCCCTGGAGAATCTGGGACATCAAGTCCAGAGATCAGGAGATCGAGTACGCTGAGGCTCACAATGTTCCCATCAAGATCACAAGAGAAACAAACTATTCCAAGGATATGAACCTGTGGCACCTCTCTCATGAGGGTCTGGATCTCGAGGATCCCGCTAACGAGCCCCAGTACAACAAGCCCGGCTTCCTTGAGCTCGGTGTTTCTCCCGAAATGGCTCCCGACAAGCCTACATACATCACACTTTCCTTTGAGCAGGGTGTTCCCGTTGCTCTCAACGGCGAGAAGATGGACGGCGTTAAGCTCATCAAGACACTGAACAAGATCGGCGGCGAGAACGGTATCGGTCTGTTCGATGTTGTTGAGAACCGTCTGGTTGGTATGAAGTCCAGAGGTGTTTACGAGACTCCCGGCGGTACTATCCTGTATCACGCTCACGAGGTACTCGAGACCATCTGCCTCGATAAGGAGACACAGCACTACAAGTACGGTCTTGCACAGAAGTATGCAGATATCGTATATAACGGTCAGTGGTACACTCCCCTGCGTGAGGCTCTCGACGCTTTCGTAAACAAGACACAGGAAACTGTTACAGGTGAAGTCAAGCTGAAGCTCTACAAGGGCAACATCATCAACGCAGGCGTTACATCTCCCTACACACTGTACAGCGAGGACTTCGCTTCCTTTGGTGAGGATGATGTTTACGATCAGAAGGATTCCGCAGGCTTTATCAACCTGTTCGGTCTGCCTATCAAGGTCAAGGCTATGCTGGACGCTGAGAGAAACAACAAGTAATCAGGCAAAACTTTCTAAGGGCGGGAAACTTTGGGGTGGTGCTTACGCATCACTCCTATAAGCCTTCCGCTCTTACATTTATTTTTAGAATACATTGATACGAGGTTTATTATGGCACAAATGATGTGGGCTGGACGCTCCTCCAAGGAAGTGGACAGCAAGGTCAACGATTTCAATTCATCCATTTCCTTTGACGGAAGGATGTACAAGCATGATATACTGGGAAGTCTTGCTCATGCACAGATGCTTTATGAGCGCAATATCATCAACGCCGAGGATCACGCTGCGATATCTCAAGGTCTGCGCGGGATCTATGCTGATATTGAAAGCGGTGCGCTTCAGCTTGATCCCACCGCTGAGGATATACACATGTTCATCGAAGCAGAGCTCACCAAGAGATGCGGCGATGCAGGAAAGCGTCTGCACACATCCCGTTCCAGAAACGATCAGGTAGCGCTTGATATCCGTCTGTATCTGCGTGATGAGATCAAGGAGATCATTTCCATGCTTTCTGAGCTGGTAACTGTTCTGTGCGATATCGCAGAAAAGAACACAGAGACCATCATGCCCGGCTATACACATCTTCAGCGTGCTCAGCCGATCACATTCGGTCACCACATGATGGCTTACGCTCAGATGCTGCTGCGTGATATCGACAGACTTAACGATACTGCACGCCGCATGAATGTATCCCCTCTCGGCAGCTGCGCGCTTGCAGGAACGACCTATGAGATAGACCGTCATCTTACCGCTGCGCTTCTCGGTATGGAAGAGCCTATGGTAAACTCCCTTGACGGCGTATCTGACAGAGATTCCTGCATTGAGCTCGCTAACGATATCGCTATCTGCATGATGCATCTCTCACGCTTCTCTGAGGAGATCATCCTGTGGAGCAGCTGGGAATTCAAGTTCATCGAGCTGGATGACGCTTATGCTACAGGCTCCAGCATCATGCCGCAGAAGAAGAATCCTGATGTTACAGAGCTTATCAGAGGTAAAACAGGCAGATGCATCGGTGACGTGGTTACCCTGCTTACAATGATGAAAGGTCTTCCCCTTGCCTACAACAAGGATATGCAGGAGGATAAGGAAGCTATCTTTGACGCAGTTGATACTATCAAGATGTGCCTTATTCCCTTTATCCCCATGCTCAAGACAATGACTCTGTACAAGGATAATATGCGTAAGGCAGCAGCCAAGGGCTTCATCAACGCAACTGATTGTGCCGACTACCTCGTTAAGAAGGGTATGCCTTTCCGTGATGCTTACAAGATCACAGGTGGTCTGGTTGCCCGCTGCACAGAGCTCAACACCACACTTGAGGAGCTGCCTCTGGAGGAATACAGAAAGCAGACAGACCTCTTTGATGAGGGTGTTTACAATGCCATCAGCCTTGACACCTGCGTATTGAAGCGTGGTTCGTTTGGCGGCCCTGCACCCGAATGTGTAGAGGCTCAGATAAAGATTACACGAAACAAGCTGGATGAGCTTTGTAGGGATATCAAAACAGAAGATGATAATTCCAAAATCAGACCGAAGGTGGTATTATAATGGTTAAGGTTTATATTGACGGACAGGAAGGTACGACAGGTCTCAAGATAATGGAGAGATTTGCAGGACGTACCGATATCGAGCTGCTCCGT
The DNA here is from genome assembly GCA_017465665.1 of Oscillospiraceae bacterium. Taxonomy (GTDB): domain Bacteria; phylum Bacillota; class Clostridia; order Oscillospirales; family Ruminococcaceae; genus CAG-115. The sequence goes on from JAFTVU010000015.1 coordinate 6,121, forward strand.
ATTGATGAAGATAAAAGAAAAGATCTCGATGAGAGAAAGAAGCTTATCAACAGCTCCGATTTTACGTTCCTTTGTCTGCCTGACGCGGCTTCCATAGAAGCGGTTTCCCTCGCAGATGAAAGAGTTCGTATCATCGACGCTTCCACGGCTCACAGAACCAATCCCGACTGGGCTTATGGCTTCCCTGAGCTCTCCCCTGAATTCAGAAAGAAGATCGAGACCAGCAACAGAGTTGCAGTCCCCGGCTGCTATGCAAGCGGCTTTGCTTCAATGGTTTACCCGCTTGTGAAGCTTGGCATCCTCCCTGCCGATTATCCTGTTTCCGTGCATGCGGTATCGGGCTACAGCGGCGCAGGCAAGAAAGCTATCGCTGTTTACGAGGGCGCTGATCGTCCTGCTGACTTCGATTCTCCCAGACAGTATGCTCTTACCCAGATGCACAAGCATCTGCCTGAAATGCAGAAGATATGCGGTCTGGAATACGCTCCCACATTCAATCCGCTTATCTGCGACTATTTCGCAGGAATGGTAGTTTCACTGCCCATACATACAAGACTTCTTGCAAAAAAATATACCGTTTCCGATGTTCGCAAGGCTCTTGCCGAATACTACGACGGTGCAGTTTTTGTAAAGGTAATGCCCGAGGGCGAGCCTGAGGATGGCTTTATCGGTGCTAACAATCTCAGCGGCACAAACAATATGGAGCTGTTTGTCAATGGTAATGATGACAGAATGATACTCTGCTCCCGTCTTGACAACCTCGGTAAGGGTGCAAGCGGCGCTGCTGTTCAGTGTCTGAATATCATGATGGGCGTTGACGAGACAACAGGTCTTGGAGCACTGTAATTTACTTATATTTCGACAAATAAAGAGGAAACAACTATGGTTAAATTTGAAGGCTACAATTTTGTAGACGGCGGTGTATGCGCGGCTGAGGGCTTTGCTGCCGCAGGTGTTATCGCAGGCATCAAGAAAGGCAATACCACCAAGCGCGATCTTGCTCTTATCTATTGTGCTGAAAAGTGCAAGGCTGCTGCTCTCTACACTACAAACAAGGTTAAAGGTGCACCTATCTATGTTACAAAGAAGCACCTTGAAAACGGTGTTGCTCAGGCTGTTATCGTAAACAGCGGTAACGCAAACACCTGTAACGACAATGGTATTGAGATAGCAGAAAAGATGTGCAAGCTTGCTGCTGACGCTCTTAAGATCAAGGTTGAGGATGTGTTGGTAGGTTCTACAGGAGTTATCGGTCAGCCTCTCTCAATTGAGCCTATCGAGGCTAAGATGGAGCAGCTGGTATCCGAGCTTTCTCCCAAGAAGAGCAGCGAGGCATGCGAGGCTATCATGACTACCGATACCCGCAAGAAGGAGCTTGCTGTTGAGTTCCAGCTTGACGGCAGGACCTGCCATGTAGGCGGAATATCCAAGGGCAGCGGCATGATACATCCCAATATGGCTACGATGCTTGCTTTTATCACAACAGATGTTGCTATCAAGGGCGAGCTGCTTGAAAAGGCTCTGCGTAAGGTAAATTCTCTTACCTATAACATGGTAAGCGTTGACGGTGATACATCCACAAACGACACACTTGTTCTGATGTCTTCGGGGCTTGCAAAGAATGCTGAGATAAACTGCGAGGATAAGAATTATGAGATTTTCGTGAACGCTCTCTATGCAGTAATGATGAATCTCGCGCGTGAGACAGCACGCGATGGCGAGGGTGCTACAAGACTTCTGGAGTGCATCGTTACAGGTGCTCCTACTGAGGAGATCGCACGCTCTGTTGCGAAGTCCGTGATCGGCTCCAGCCTTGTAAAGGCTGCCATGTTCGCTTCCGACGCTAACTGGGGACGTATCCTCTGCGCTATCGGCTATGCCGAGGGTGACTTTGATATCAGCAAGGTTTCCGTTGAGCTTGCAAGCGATAAAAAGGGCAAGATCACTGTCTGCGTTGACGGTGCAGGTATCAGCTTCTCTGAGGAGACAGCCTCCGACATCCTCTCGGATGACGAGGTAAAGGTACTTATAGATATGCACAGCGGCGACGCTTCCGCGATCGCATGGGGCTGCGATCTTACATTCGAGTATGTTAAGATCAATGCTGAATACAGAACTTAAGGAGGCAGGAAAGATGCATATTGATTATGATGTAAGAGCAAATGTCATGATAGAGGCTCTTCCCTATCTTCAGAAATATCATGATAAGGTAGTTGTTGTAAAGTACGGCGGAAATGCCATGACAAATGACGACCTGAAGCAGGCGGTAATGAGCGATATCGTTCTGCTCTCGCTGGTTGGTATTAAGATCGTACTGGTACACGGCGGCGGTCCTGAGATCAATGCTATGCTCAAGAAAACAAACAAGGAAAGCAAGTTTATAAACGGTCTGCGTTATACTGACGAGGAAACTGTTGATATCGTGCAGATGGTGCTTGCCGGCAAGGTGAACAAGGATCTCGTTTCCCTGCTGCAGAGCCACGGCGGCAGCGCTATGGGCTTCTGTGGTCTGGACGGTAATCTGCTGGTAGCGGAGGAGCTAGATCCTCAGCTTGGCTATGTAGGAGAGATCACCGAGGTAAATACAGGCGTTATCACAACAGCACTCAACAACGGTTATATCCCTGTTATCTCCACAGTCGCTACAGGCGGAGACGGCAAGACCGTATATAACATCAACGCCGATACCGCAGCTGCAAGGATCGCTGCTGAGCTGCACGCATCCAGCCTTATCCTGATGACCGATATTATCGGTCTGCTTGAGGACAAGGATGACGAGAGCACGCTTATACGCACTGCAGGTGTCAGTGAGATACCTTATCTCAAGAAACAGGGTATCATTTCGGGCGGTATGATCCCAAAGATCGACTGCTGCGTTGAGGCGGTACGCCGCGGCGTTCCCAAGGCAAATATCATTGACGGACGTATCCCCCACTCTATCCTCATCGAGCTTCTTACCGATCTCGGTGCAGGTACTATGATAATCCCGTAAGAGGTAATTATTATGAATACAATAGAACAGTTTAATAATTATGTTATGCCATCCTACGGACGGTATAGCTTAGTTCTCGACAAGGGCGAGGACGTGCTTGCAACAGATGAAAACGGCAAGCAGTACATAGATTTCGGCAGCGGAATCGGTACAAACTCACTTGGTTATTGTAACGAGGCATGGGTAAAGGCGGTCTGCGATCAGGCTCACAGCATCCAGCACACCTCAAATTACTACTACACCAAGGTACAGGCTGATTTCGCAAAGGCACTCTGCGAGACCGCGGGCTACAAGAATATGTTCTTTGGCAACAGCGGTGCGGAAGCAAATGAGTGCGCTATCAAGATAGCAAGAAAGTACAGCTTTGACAAGTATGGTAAGGGTCGCCACAACATCATCACTCTGGTGAACTCTTTCCACGGCAGAACGATGTGCACACTCTCCGCAACAGGACAGGATGTGTTCCACAACTACTTCTTCCCTTTTGTTGAGGGCTTCATTTACGTTGAGGCTAACAACATCGAAGATCTGCGTGCAAAGCTTGACGATACCGTATGCGCTGTTATGTTTGAATACATTCAGGGCGAGGGCGGTGTAATGCCTTTACAGCAGGAGTTCGTTGACGAGATATACAAGCTCTGCGCTGAAAAGGATGTTCTCACCATCGCTGATGAGGTGCAGACAGGCGTCGGCAGAACAGGCAAGTTCCTCGCAGGTGACAATTACGGTAAAAAGGCTGACCTGACAACGCTCGCAAAGGGTCTGGCAGGCGGCGTTCCGATCGGTGTCTGCCTTGCAGGTGAAAAGTGTGCTAACGTGCTGACAGCAGGTACGCATGGCTCTACATTCGGCGGTAATCCTATCTCTTGTGCAGGCGGTAAGGCTGTGCTTGAAACAGTGACCGCTGATGGCTTCCTTGACGAGGTTGCTAAGAAAGGCGCTTACATCAAGGAAAAGCTCCTTACCTGTGACGAGGTAGTTTCCGTTGACGGCATGGGCATGATGATCGGTATCCAGCTTAAAACAAAGGCTGCAGGCGACATCGTAAAGGCAGCACTTGACAAGGGGCTGCTGCTTCTCACCGCTAAGACAAAGGTGAGACTGCTCCCTCCCCTGACTATCTCCTATGAGGATATTGATAAGGGCCTTGAAATTCTGATAGACCTGCTGAATAGCTAATAAAGACATATATGGAAAGGAAAATATATCAATGAACCACTTACTTAAAATGCTTGATCTCAGCACCGAAGAGATCATCGACATTCTTAACCTCGCTGATCAGCTCAAGTATGAGCAGAAGCATGGTATTCCCCACCACCTTTTAAAAGGCATGACTCTCGGTATGATCTTCCAGAAGTCCTCTACAAGAACCCGTGTTTCCTTTGAGGCTGGTATGTATCAGCTCGGCGGTAATGCGCTGTTCCTGTCCTCACGCGATCTGCAGATAGGCCGTGGAGAGCCTGTACAGGATACCGCGCGCGTTCTGTCACGCTACATCAACGGTATCATGATCCGTACATTTGAGCAGAAAGAAGTTGAAGATCTGGCTGAGTTCGGTAACATCCCGATCATCAATGGTCTGACCGACTTCTGTCACCCCTGTCAGGTGCTTGCTGACCTGCAGACAGTACGCGAGTACAAGGGTAAGCTGGATGGTCTGAAGATGTGCTATATCGGTGATGGTAACAACATGGCTAACTCTCTTACAGTAGGCTGTCTGAAGGTTGGTATGGATGTATCCCTTGCCTGCCCCGAGGGCTATCACCCCGATCAGAAGGTACTGGATTTTGCTAAGCAGTATCCTAACTTCAAGCTGGTTGCTGATCCTCTTGAGGCTGCTGCTGACGCTGACGTTATCTTCACTGACGTATGGGCTTCCATGGGTCAGGAGGGCGAATCTGAAAAGCGTAAGGCTGTATTTGAGGGCAAGTACCAGATCAATGATGCTGTTATGGGTGTTGCTAAGTCTGACGCGATGGTACAGCACTGTCTGCCTGCTCACCGTGAGGAGGAGATCACCGCTAAGGTATTTGAGGCACATGCTGCTGAGATCTTCGACGAGGCTGAGAACAGACTGCACGCACAGAAGGCTGTTATGGTTCGTCTGATGGGTGAAAAGTAATATCACAATAAAATATTTAAGCCGCACGAAATTTATCGTGCGGCTTCTTATATCATCGCCAACGAATGTGTCTATCCTCTAAAGTAATGGTGTCAATATCACGAAAGCCCTGATAGAGCGAGCCGCTCCTATACATTGCAAGTATACCATCATCATTCGGCAGAAGCTCATACCAGCGCAGCTTAATCGGCATATTGGGCTTTACTGAATCTGCTATGCCGTTATTGAAATAGCGCGTTATATCGGGAAGCTCCTCATAGCAGGCAATAACAGGGATGTCTGTATGCTCCAGCAGCTTTATTGAGTGGAAAGCTGACGTATTTTCAGGCAGCGGTATCTCGGCATACAGCACACCGTTGGGGTCATACAGTGAAATTGCAGTATAAAAAAGCTCATCGTCATACTCGCAGACAGCTATCAGCCCATAACGCTCCAGAAGATAAGTATCAACTTCTTTACAGATACTTATATCAGTTGTACCTATAGTCAGACCTGTTGGATATTTTTCCTGCACAAATACGGGAGCGCCCTCAGCGTCATACACAATGTCCCTCAGACGTGACATGACCTTGATATATCTACAGCTATGGAAGCCAATTTCGACCTTTTCTGCCACGCTCTCAACAGCTATGCGGCGGAGCTTGCCACGGTATATCCACCATGCCTCGCCTTGCGTTCTGAATATGTAAAGTATCATAGTATTACCGAGGCTGAGCGGAAATTCTGCCTCGTCAGCGAAATGATAGCTGAATACAAGCTCACCCACGGCATTGTAAAAATCCACATCACTGCAGGCTTTGTCATAACCGCAGAAGCCGCTGTGGTCATTAGCAACGACCACATTATCATACTTGATATCTGTGAGATGATATTCTTTGCCGCAGTAACACCATTTTACGGTATGTACAATATTATCATAATATAAGCTGTTCACCAACTGACCTGTCGCCATAAGATAGTTAAGGCTGTCCTTTTCAATATCTATACTGACACCGCTTGGGATATCCAATGCTTTTATCTGATACGCCACTGATACTTCTCCCTATGTGAAAATAATGCTGAAAAGGGCACCGCCAAAGCGATGCCCTGAATTTCTTGGTCAAGAAATGAATTAAGCCTTGGCAACGGAACCGAACAGCTACTTGTCAGCACTTAAAGATGTCATCGAGCAATACCAAAACCTTTTTATCAAAATCTGTGTCAACACCTATATCACGATATTCAAAAAGCAGTTCTAGTTCATATATTTTGTTATCAAATCTATTCTGTGCATTTAGCTTGAAGAGCTTATCACAGCATTCTTCTTTGCTTAAAATATTATCATAATATTTCTCACCTACACGATGAACAAGCATTGAAAAAACCTCATCACTAATATGGTCAGTGGAATAGGACGGTGTATATTTTTCTTTGAAGAAAAAGTCACTAATACAGCGAATACATTCATCTGCGCCTTTCACAACTGCTGAAAACATATCAAGGAAGAGATCAGGAATTTCTTCGCAATGCTCCATAGCACTATCCACATATAAGGAAAGCTCATCAACATCGACGATCCCCAATGCAAGACCAAGTGAGTAATATTCCAGTTGATAAAAATTAAAATCTGTCATAATATTTTTTACCAAAAAGGCGCCGAAAAAACGGCGCCTTTAAAATGCAAGTTGATAATCGTAAAATTAAGCCTTGCCAACGGAACCGAACAGCTCCATCTTCTCCTTAACAGTAGCCTTGATAGCTTCGAAACCGGGAGCGAGCAGCTTTCTGGGGTCAAAGCCCTTGCCCTGAAGATCCTTGCCCTCTTCTACATACTTTCTTGTAGCTTCCTGGAATGCGAGCTGGCACTCTGTATTAACGTTGATCTTAGCAACGCCGAGAGAGATAGCCTTCTTGATCATATCAGCAGGGATACCTGTACCGCCGTGCAGTACCAGAGGCATATCGCCAACCTTTTCCTTGATAGCAGCCAGTGTCTCGAAAGACAGACCAGCCCAGTTCTCGGGGTACTTGCCGTGGATGTTACCGATACCTGCAGCCAGCATTGTTACGCCGAGATCAGCAACTGCCTTGCACTCGTCGGGATCAGCGCACTCGCCCATACCAACAACGCCGTCTTCCTCGCCGCCGATGGAACCAACCTCAGCCTCAAGAGAGATACCGAGAACGTCACAAGCGTTTACAAGAGCTGTTGTCTTAGCGATGTTCTCCTCGATGGGGTAGTGAGAGCCATCAAACATGATGGAGGAGAAGCCTGCGTTGATGCAAGCCTTAGCGCCCTCGAAAGAGCCGTGGTCAAGGTGAAGAGCTACGGGAACAGTGATACCGAGCTCGTTGATCATGCCGTTTACCATACCAACGATAGTGGTGTAACCGCACATATACTTGCCTGCGCCCTCAGATACACCGAGGATAACAGGGGACTGCTGCTCCTGAGCTGTGAGCAGGATAGCCTTTGTCCATTCAAGGTTGTTGATGTTGAACTGGCCTACAGCATACTTGCCCTCGCGAGCCTTGTTCAGCATTTCCTTAGCAGAAACTAACATAATAATTATCTCCTTTGATTTTGATTTCGGGTCGTGACCCTATTAGTTTAATTATAACTCATTTTATCGCAAAAAGCAATATATTTTCGCAAAAAAATTAACGATATCAGCCGTTATCTGCAGTTTCAGCCTCATAAGTGTAATAGAAGCTCTCATCAGTGCCGACCTCTTCATAGGACAGACCTGCTTCCGATTCTCTCATCTCGCCGTATTTCTGCAGAACAGGTATGATATACATAGCGGCAAGAGTAGCGATAATTGCGACAATAATAACGATGATCTTATGTGAGGTCTTCCATGTGTGAACAGGAACAGCCTCTTCCCTGACCTCAAACATACGCTTATCGCCCGAATATACAGAGCGGATCACATAAGCTTTGAGAGAATTCTCTGCTGTTATCTTAGCACAGATATCCATATAGCAGTCATCAAGCCTTGCTCTGAGATCCTCAGACAGCTCCTCTGTGAGAAGTCCGCTGATGTATTTTTCGCTCTTCCCTGTTATCGTGGCGATCTCATCTGTACTTAGCTCATTCGCATAGTACATATGAGCTACTGCACGCACGGTCTCACGCTTCACAAGCAGCTGTTCAAGCACTGCCTGACGCTTGGGGTCAAGCTCTATTCCTGTAAGGGTCGAAGCTATCTCATTACTATCGACCTCCTGGCACAGCGTATACACCTTTGATATGAGCTCAAAATATGCACCGTCATGCTTTGGTATCTCGTAATAATCTGAGATAGCGCGTACAAATACCTCTTTTGCAGAATTAAAGTCCTTTGTGACGATCAGCGCAAGCGCAAAGACATCATCACCGTAATCATCTATCAGCTTTGTGATATCGTACATGGCTTTATGTGTTATGGTCGCTTACATGGAACTGCTTGAGGTTGCCGATCTTGGCAGCACGCTCTTCCATTACCTTTTCAACGTCCTCAACAGTAACGCCACACTGCGCCATGAGAACCTCCATGTGGTAGAGAAGATCGTTGATCTCGTTTACAAGCTCTTCCTTGTCAGCGTTCTTTGCTGCGATCACCATTTCGGTACATTCCTCGCCGCACTTCTTGAGTATCTTGTCAAGACCCTTTTCAAACAGGTAGCAGGTATAGCTGCCCTCCTGAGGATTTGCTCTGCGGTCTACGATAACATCGTACATATCCTTGAATGCCTGCATTTTAATTACTCCTTTGTTTCGTTAAGATTTATAAGCTTCATAGTTTCCATGTCAAGCTCGCGATAGTAGCAATTATTAGCTACGCCGTTCCAGCTAGTGTGGCAGATGTTGCCCTTATCTGGCGTAACCTGAAATACCAGCGAATTCTGCTCGCAGTTGACATAGATATGATGCAGCGTGAATGTATTTCCCGATTCAAGACCCTTGTACCAGAGCTTGTTGCGGGAGGTGCTCCAGAAGATCGCCTTACGCTGCTTTATACTTTCTTTCAGCGATTCTTCGTTTACATAAGCCACGAGAATGACCTCTTTGGTATGCAGATTCTGCACAGCAACAGGGATCACCTTGTTCTCAGGCGATATCTTTGCCAGTTTATCAAAATCGAGCATCAGCTCGTTTGTTTCTTCTATAAGTCCCATTGTTTCTCCTTTTAATCCCACCAGAACCACCAAACGGTAGATTTCGTAAGCGAATCAGCAAGCGCTGCAACAGTGCCTATACCCTGATCTACGTTGTCGGGACAGACGGCGTAATGCTCCACCGCAGTTTCCATGGCGCTTTTTATATCGAGCGGCGCACAGAAAAACTCCAGCGTATCATGCGAGATCACTGCTGGAACTGCGTTATGCTTCAAGTACCAGTAACGCGATAAATTTATCATATCCACTGCACAGGGGCATTCATTCCAGCCGCCAAAAGGCACCCATGCAAATACCTCAAACGGTCTTGTGGTGGGAATATATGCAAGAATGGTCTCCTTTACGCTGTTGTCGCTGTAATCGTTAAATCCGATAAACTTCCGCACAGCATGGCCATCACATGATTCGCGTAGCACATCCTCCTCGGTAAAATTCAGATAGCTGCTCTCATCATCAAGCTCCATTTCCTCCTGCCGCACTTTCAGCAGCTCTTCGATCAGCCGCTTTCCGTCAGCACAGGCGTTTGTTCGCGCTTCCTCATGTATCTGTTCCTTTGATCTTCCCTGTGTATCGATATGCTTGCGATATAAAGAAGATTCAGTAAGGATCTCATCACGAAGCTGCTGCGGAGCTTTGCCCTCCGTCACGATATCAGTGAGCCACTCTGTCAGAACTTCATCAACAACGATGATGACAGGAAAATATTTCGCGCCCTTGCGCCAGCTTTTATGAGCTTCGAAATACTTTGTGATCAAAACCTGATCTGAAGAAGAGCGCGGAAAGAGCTCACATTCACAGCCTAGAAATTCAATTATCTTTTTCGCATTTTCGCTCGGCTCAGGCTTTTTATCTTTACAGAACAGCTTTTTAAAAAAAGACATATATTACCTCACAGCAATATTCTTTTTCTTGAGATAATCCTTTACTTCGCCCACAGTAAGCTCACCGAAATGGAACAGAGACGCCGCCAGAGCCGCAGAGGAATTTGTCTGCTCGAACACCTCAGAGAAGTGGTTGATAGCGCCGCAGCCGCCGCTTGCGATTACGGGAATATTAACGCGCTCGCATACGAAATTCAGCATCTCGATATCAAAGCCGCCTCTTACACCGTCGGTGTCGATAGAGTTCAGGCAGATCTCGCCTGCACCGCGCTGTTCGATCTCCTTGACCCAGTCACCGAGATCAAGGTTCATATCAACACGACCGCCGTTGATGAAAACAGAGTAACCGCCCTTATCGTTGCGCTTTGCATCAATGCCCACAACAACGCACTGACTGCCGAATATCTCAGCCGCATCGCTGATGAGCTTGGGATTCTTCACCGCCTGAGAGTTTACAGACACCTTATCAGCACCTGCTCTCAGGGTATCACGGAAGTCGTCAACAGTAGCAATTCCACCGCCGACACACAGGGGCACGAAGACCTGCTGCGCGGTACGTCTTACCACGTCCAGCATTACGCCTCTACCCTCATAGGACGCTGTGATATCATAGAACACGATCTCATCTGCGCCCTGCTTGTTATACTGGATAGCAAGCTCGACAGGATCGCCTACATCCTTTACGCCCTCGAAATTTACGCCCTTTACCACCTTGCCGTTACGCACGTCAAGGCAGGGGATTATTCTTTTAGCAAGCATAGTTTACTCCTTATTATTTGCAAGCTTCACAGCCTCTTTAAGATCAAGGCTGCCGCTGTAGATGGACTTTCCGCAGATAGTGCCGTACAGACCGAGCTTCTTGCATATCTCGATATCCTTAATTGTATGAACACCGCCGCTTGCGATGATATTCGCACTGCAGCACTCGTTTATCTGCTGAAGCTGCTCTGCATTCACGCCCGAAAGCGTGCCATCCTTTGAGATATCGGTGAAGATGATGTACTTCACGCCGATATCACTCATAGCCTTTGCAAGGTCTGTGAAATGTACATCGGAGGTCTCAAGCCAGCCCTCTGTAGCAACATAACCGTTCTTTGCGTCGATTCCTACAGCGATGCGATCACCGTATTCCTTAACGGCATCCTTTACGAGCTGCGGATTCTTTACAGCCGCCGAGCCGATTATCACCCTGGAAATACCGCCGCTGAGATACATCTCAACGGTATCCAGTGTGCGGATTCCGCCGCCGACCTCGACCTTAAGACCTGTATTCTTAGCAACATCAAGGAATATCTCCTTGTTCTGCTGGGTTGCGTCCTTTGCGCCGTCAAGATCTACCATGTGTATCCACTCGGAGCCTGCCGCTTCAAATGAGCGTGCAGTATCCATGTAGCTTTCCGCCACTTTCTGAACGGTCGCGTAATCGCCCTTGAACAGGCGGACGCAGTTTCCGTCCTTTATATCAATTGCAGGTAAGATTACCATTTGATTCTCCTTGATTATATACGCAACAAGCAATTCCCTTCTCATTTCTGAAGTAAAAGACGTAAGCAATTGCGTAAAAGTTAAGTTTTATGTATATACGCTCAAATTACAGTGCAGCAAAGCACCTGAGGATATTCAGACCTGTATCGCCGCTCTTTTCAGGGTGGAACTGTGCGCCGTATACATTTCCCTCAAACACAAGAGCAGGCACTTTCATGCCATAATCACAGTAAGCAGCCACGTTCTTGCTGTCGCACTCTGCGGCATAGGAATGTACGAAATAAACGTACTCCCCCTCCCCGCACTTAGCAAGCAGAGGACAATCAACGTTCTTTTCAAGCTCGTTCCAGCCGATGTGCGGAATAGCGAGGTTTCCCTCGGGCTCCATAAGCTTTACGCAGCCCTTTATAAGTCCCAGACCATCCGTCTCACCGAACTCGTAGCCTTTTTCAAAAAGCATCTGCATTCCGAGACAGATACCGAGCAGCGGCTTTTTCTGCACCTCTTCACGGATGACATCCACAAGACCGCTTTCGTTCAGCATACGCATTGCGTCTGCAAAAGCTCCTACACCGGGCAGGATGAGCCTGTCTGCTGCGCGGAGATCGGCAGGATCCTTGGTTATCTTGTTTTCCAGACCCAGAAAATCCAGCGCATTCTTTACGCTGAACAGATTTCCTGCGCCGTAATCGATAATAGCTATCATAGTTTACCATCCTTACGGAATATTCTATCGTAATTGAGCTTTATGTGCTCCATTATGTGACCGATGTTGCCCTCGCCTGCGTACTCCCTCATATCGAAGAAATCGTGGTCAAGATCGCTCCAGAAGAGCGGATTCTCGTCGCCTGTGACCTCGACACTGCGAAGCAGCTGACCGACATACACCTCCACATAACATGGGTCTAACGGATATGTAAAGTCCATAAGATGGGTGAGCGGAATATCCTCACGGGATATGCCCGTTTCCTCATAAAGCTCACGGTAGGCAGCGTCAATTCCGCTTTCATTCGGCTCTATCTTGCCGCCGACCATGTTTATGAGCCCCATGTATGGTTCTTTTATCCGTTTGCACATCAGCATTTTTGTTTTATCAGGGGAAAATACTGCAATAAGGTTATATCCCTGCATTACAGTGTTCCTTTTGTGGATATTACAGAGCCGTCTGTGTTTCTCTTTACAGCAGCCTTGAGCGCATAAGCAAGCGCCTTGAACAGCGCTTCTATCTTGTGATGATCGTTGCTGCCGTACTCCACACGCAGGTGCAGGGTTATTCCTGCATTGAATGCAAATGCACGCATGAACTCCTCTGTGAGGCAGGTATCGAACTCGCCTACTCTCTCATTTGTGAAATCAGCATTGAACACAAGGAAAGGTCTGGCGCTGATGTCAAGTGAGCAGAATCCGAGGGACTCATCCATGGGAATGAAAGCAGTGCCGTAACGCATGATGCCGGACTTATCACCGAGAGCCTCCCTGAACGCTGTACCGAGCGCAATACCGACATCCTCTGCTGTGTGGTGTCCATCCACATACAGATCACCCTTGCAGGAAAGCTCCAGACTAAAGCCGCCGTGAACAGCAAGTGCTGTCAGCATGTGATCAAGGAAGCCTATACCTGTGTCAATGACAGCCTTTGCACCGCCGTCAAGATCAAGCTTTACGGAAATATCAGTTTCCTTAGTGGTGCGGGTTATTTCTGCTGTTCTGTTCATATTACAGCTCCTTTTGATCTTCTTTTCTTACCTTGATGGAATTAGCGTGTGCAGTGAGCTTCTCACGCTCTGCAATGAGGATGATGTCATCAGCCGCATCAAGCAGCGCATCCTTTGTATAGTAAATGTAGCTGGAACGCTTTGTGAAGCTCTCTACGCCGAGGGGTGAGAAAAAACGAGCTGTTCCACTGGTGGGAAGAACATGGTTAGGACCTGCATAATAGTCGCCGAGAGGCTCGGGAGAATACTGTCCGAGGAACAGTGAACCTACGTTATCCAGCTTACCGATGTATTCCATCGGGTTAGCGGTTACGACTTCAAGGTGCTCCGGTGCAAGTGCGTTTGCAAGCTCCACAGCATAATCCATATCATCGCACACGATTATTGCACCATAGTTATCGATGGAGTAGTCGATGATCTCCTTGCGGGAGAGCATCGCAGCCTGACGCTCGATCTCTGCCTGAGTCTTCTCCGCTACATCCATGCTTGTTGTAATGAGGATAGCGGAAGCAAGCTTATCGTGCTCAGCCTGAGACATGAGATCTGCGGCAAGATACTTGGGGTTAGCTGTTTCATCAGCAAGAACGAGTATCTCACTGGGTCCTGCGAACATATCGATATCAACTGTACCGTACAGCAACTTCTTCGCTGTTGCAACGAAGATATTGCCTGGGCCTACGATCTTGGATACTCTTGGGATCTCCTCTGTACCGTAAGCAAGAGCTGCACAAGCCTGTGCGCCGCCGCAGAGATAGATCTTATCAACTCCGCAGAGAGCAGCAGCAACAAGGATATCCTTGTTAGCGGTACCGTCCTTAAGAGGAGGAGTTACCATGATAACTTCCTTTACGCCTGCGATCTTTGCAGGAATAGCGTTCATCAGAACAGATGAGGGATAAGCCGCAGTACCACCGGGAACATACAGACCGACCTTATCAAGACCTCTTACACGCTGGCCCATGATAACGCCGTTTTCCTCTGTAACACAGAAGCCCTCACGCTTCTGACGCTGGTGGAAAGCAGTAATGTTCTCAACTGCGTTCAGCATTGCCATTACGAACTCAGAATTTGTTTCGTTGTACTCTGTCAGAGCATCCTGGATAGCCTCATCAGGAACTCTGTAGAACTGCGCGTTGGGGCAGTCGAACTTTGCTGTGTAGCTCTTTACTGCCGCATCACCATTTGCCTTTACATCTGCGAGAATATCCTTGACGATCTTTTCAACGTCGGCATTGACCTCGCCTGCTCTCTTTTCAACCTCAGCGAGAAATTCTTTTTCTGCGCCGTCAGCCTTGATTATCTTTATCATATCACAAATTCTCCTCTATCTGCTTTACTATCTTAGCAATACGCTCCTGCTTGAGCTTCATGCTTACTGTATTTACAATAAGTCTTGCGGAGATGGGAGCAACATCCTCGAATACCTCCAGACCATTCTCCTTGAGAGTAGTGCCTGTTTCAACGATATCCACGATACCATCTGCAAGAGATACCAGCGGAGCAAGCTCAACGCTGCCCTCGATCTTTACGATATCAACGTCCATGCCCTTTGCTTCAAAGTAAGTACGGGTGACATTGGGGTATTTTGTTGCAACTGTCTTTACACCGTAGCCGCTGTAAAAATCGTCGCCTTTCTTGCCTGCAAGTGCAAATTTGCATCTGCCGAAGCCAAGATCGGTTATCTCATAGAACTTGCCGCCGTACTCCATGATAGTGTCCTTACCAACAACGCCGATATCGCACACGCCATGCTCAACGTAAGTAATAACATCTGCAGCCTTTGCAAGCACCACTTCGATATCCTCATCGGGGATAGTAAGTATAAGACGTCTTCCCTTGTCTCTCAGCTCTGATACGTCATAGCCTATCTTATCAAGGAGATCGACGGTCTTGTTTTCAAGTCTGCCCTTTGTAAGGGCTATTCTTATCTTCTTGTTTTCCATCTTTATATCTCCTTACAATGCTTTCTCTGTTACACCATCTGCGGTGACGATATCCATACGTTTGATACCGTGGGATACAGCATAAGCAGCTGCATCGGCTTCGCCTGCGAAAACGGAATTGAACACCGTTACACCACTGCGGATAAGCTTTGAGCAATACATAAGTCCACTGACCTCACAGCCCTTTTCAGCGTAGACGAGGACATCTGCGGGGGAAGTCAGCGTGGTATCAGTGCCAAGTGATTTCAGCAGTACCTTTGCAGCTGCCTCCACATTTACAGCAAAGCCCACAGCAGGCACATCCCTGCCAAAATCACCTATGAGGTTATCATAGCGACCGCCTGAAAGCGCAGGAGAACCGTAGCCCTCAACGTATCCGCGGAAGATTATACCTGTATAATAGTTCTTCTTATGTACAAGACCGAGATCTACCTTTATCTCATCTATGCCGGCACTGCGAAGCGCGTCATAGGTTGTCTTGAGGGAGAAGAGCTTTTCTTTGAGCTCATCGGATATCATGTATTTTTCAGCCTGTACAAAAACGTCCTCCCCACCAAAGAGCGTGGGCAGTGCTCTCAGCGCTTCAGCGGCAGCACCGCTGTAGGCAGAAAGCGCTTCATTCAGCGCGGGATAATTCTTTGTATCGATAAGCGCCTGAATATTATCAGCCTCATCCCCGTCTATACCAAGCTCTGAAACGAGCAGGCGGAAAATGCTGCTCTCACCTATCTCCAGACGGAACTCCTCGCTGCAGGCTGAAAGTGCCTGTACAGCCAGCACAAGTGCTTCGTAATCGGCTGCAGTGCTTTCACCGCCGAGTATCTCGATACCGCTCTGTGCAAATTCATCGTCACGGCCGCTGTTCTTCGGATTTACCATGAAGATGCTCTGATTATAGAACAGCTTGAGAGGCAGCGGCTCTTCGCGCAGTCTTGTTGCTGCAAGTCTTGCAATGGGCATAGTGCTGTCAGGACGGAGTACCATCATGCGGTTCTTGCCGTCCACGAGCTTGTACATATTCTCCTGAGGGAAATAACGTGCCTTGCCATTGAATACATCATAGAATTCAAGTCCGGGCGTTACAACCTCGGAATAACCGTAGCCGATAAATATGTTCCTGAGGCGTTCCTCTATCATTCTTTTTGCTATACATTCATCAAATAACAGATCCCGTGTTCCCTCGGGAGTAAGCAGATCATATCTTTTCAATTTTGTCTTCCTCTCTCTTAATAATACACTTTAGTGTAGTAGCACACTACCATGATACCATATTAGCAAAGCATTGTCAAGTAAAGCAGAACAATTCGTAATATTGCACAGTTACATTCAACAATACAACGATCAGATAGTTCAGAACAGCGACATCTGGGCAGACTGCGGAATATCCGCAAACACACCCATTTCGGTCAGCTTTTCCATTACGCTGCTATTAATTCCACTCTGCTTCTGTATATCGTCAACGCAGATATAATCACCGTTGTTGATAACTTCCTTGAGCCTTATAGCGGCGTTTTCGCCACATCCCTGAATTGCAAGGAAAGGCAGTCTTAGCTTTCCATCCTCAACGACGTAAGTAGTTGCATTGGACTTCTTTACATCAACAGGCAGCACACCGATGCCGCGCAGCATCATCTCGTTCACGAGCATCAGTGCATCTGCAATGCCCTCTTCCTTAGCTGTGGGCTTCTGCATGGACTGTATCTCCTTTATCCTTGCCTTAACTGCACCCTGTCCCTTCAGCACAGTTTCCACTTCAATGTTTTCAGTGTGCTTTGTAAGAGTAGCTGCATAGAACTCGCAGGGTCTGTTGATCTTGAACCAGCAGAGCTTTACAGCAGCTGTTACATAAGCCGCAGCATGAGCCTTAGGGAACATATATTTGATCTTTTTACAGGACTCGACATACCACTCAGGTACATTATTATCCTTGAATGCCTGATAGATAGTATCATCAAACAGCTTCATTGCGTTACCCTTACGGGTGATCTCCATAATCTTGAACGCAAGCCCGGGCTCAACGCCCTTATGCATGAGATATACCATGATATTATCACGCGTTCCGATAACCTCGGAAATGGTACATGTGCCGTTTTTGATAAGATCCTGAGCGTTTCCGAGCCATACGTCCGTACCATGGGAAAGTCCCGAGATCTGGAGCAGGTCGGAGAAGTTCTTAGGCTGAGCATCCTGAAGCATCTGCATTGCAAACGGAGTACCGAACTCAGGGATACCGAGAGTACCACAGGGGACGCCAAGATCATCCGCAGTAATGCCAAGCGGAGATACTGACACGAACAGATCATAAATATCGCGGTCTGTAGTGGATACATCCGCTATCTTCATGCCTGTCATATCCTCAAGATGCTTGTACAGCGTGGGAACATCGTGTCCCAGCTCATCAAGCTTAAGGATAGTATCATGGAGCGCATGGAAGTCGAAGTGGGTTGTAATCATGTCGCTCTCTGTCTTATCGGCAGGATGCTGAACGGCGGTGAAATCATATACTTCAAACTCATTAGGTACAACTACCATGCCGCCCGGGTGCTGTGATGTAGTTCTCTTTACACCTGTGCAGCCAACGGAAAGTCGCTCCATTTCAGCGTTGTTATAGGTGATACCACGTTCCTCACAGTACTTCTTTACAAAGCCGAATGCGGTCTTTTCCTGCACGGCAGAAATAGTACCCGCCTTGAACACATGATCCTTACCGAACAGTTCTTCCGTATATCTGTGTACCTTGCCCTGTACCTCACCAGAGAAGTTAAGATCGATATCAGGCGCCTTGTCACCCTTGAAGCCAAGGAATGTCTCGAACGGGATATCGTGACCGTCACGGATCATGTCTATATCGCAGTGAGGACAGTTCTTCTGCGGCAGGTCAAAGCCCGAGCCAACAGAGCCATCTGTCACGAACTCATTGTATCTGCACTTCGGACAGCGATAATGCGGCGCAAGAGGATTGACCTCTGAGATACCCGACATTATAGCTACAAAGGACGAGCCTACAGAGCCTCGTGAGCCTACCAGATATCCGTTATCCTCTGAGTATTTAACCAGCTTCTGTGCGATCATGTACAGTACGGAGAAGCCGTATTTTATGATAGCGTCAAGCTCCTTTTTAAGGCGTGCGGAAACTATCTCAGGGATCTCATCGTTGTAGCCGTACCAGTTCATCGCTCTCGTCCAGCAGAGATCCTGAAGCTCCTGTTCAGCGCCCTCAATGGATGGAGTATACGTTCCCTTAGGAATGGGGCGGATATCATCATCCACCATATCTGCGATCATATTTGTATTGGTGATAACGACTTCCTTTGCCTTTTCAGCGCCGAGATACTGGAATTCTGCCAGCATTTCGTCAGTTGTTCTGAAATACAGCGGAGCCTGATTATCAGCGTCCTTGAAGCCCAGACCTGCCTGTAGGATAGTTCTGAATACGGAATCCTCAGCATTTTTGAAATGCACATCGCAGGTAGCTACAACGGGCTTGTTCAGCTTTTCGCCAAGGCGCACTATCTTTCTGTTAAGCTCACGCAGACCCTCGTCATCGGGTACGATGCCCTCACGGGTGAGGAATGCATTATTTCCGATGGGCTGGATCTCAAGATAGTCATAGATAGAAGCGATCTCCTCTATCTGGCTCTCAGGCTTACCATCAAGGATCGCTCTGAACAGCTCTCCTGCTTCACACGCCGAGCCTATTATAAGACCCTCACGGTGCTTTTTCAGCTCAGAAAGCGGTACACGGGGTTTCTTATAAAAATAGTTAAGGTTTGAGAAAGATACAAGCTTGTAAAGATTTTTAAGACCAGCCTTGTTCTTTACAAGGATTATCATGTGATATGTGGGAAGCTTCTTTACATCCACATTGCCGAGGATGCTATTGAGATCGCCCAGCTTTTCAAGAGTTCTTCCCTTTCCTGCATCAGCGATAAGGCGCTGATATATCGCAGCAAGCATCTTCGCATCGTCTATTGCACGATGGTGGTTGAAATCACCGAGCTTATATTCCTTTGCAACGATATCCAGCTTGTGCTTCTTCAGATGAGGAAGCGCAGCACGGCAAAGCGCAAGAGTATCAATATAACGGATATCGTAATCAATTCCCTGACGCTCACAAGCAATGCGGATAAATCCTGTATCGAAATCAGCATTGTGTGCAACAAGAACTGCATCGCCTGCAAACCTGATGAATTCCTCCAGCGCCTGCTTTTCGGATGGTGCGTCAGCAACCATATCATTTGTTATGCCTGTAAGCTCAGTGATATTGAAAGGAATCTCCTTTTCAGGATCAACAAATGTCTGGAATTCCTCAACGATCTCCATATTACGGAGCTTTACAGCGCCTATCTCAGTAATTCGCTCAGTCTCCTTACTGAGACCTGTTGTCTCGATATCGAAAATGATGATATCATCGTTGACAGAACGATCATTACATCCTGAAACAAGCGCTCCGCTGTCGTTTACAAAATACGCTTCCATACCGTAGATGACTTTCATCTCTCCGCCATCCTTGCGTATCTTCTCAACGGTGTTCATAGCTTCGGGATATGCCTGCACGTTGCCGTGATCTGTAATGGCAACAGCCTTATGTCCCCATGCAAATGCCTGCTTAACAAGGTCGCCTGCAGGAGTAAGAGCATCCATATCAGACATATTTGTATGCATGTGCAGCTCAACGCGCTTTTCCTCTGCGTTGTCCTTTTTCTGCTTAAGCTTGAGACTGGCAATAGAATAGGGACGGATATTGAGCGTTTTTGCAAACGTATCAAATTCAAACTTACCTGTAAGGATGATTGCTTTACCAGCTTTGATATTGCTCTTTATCACATCGCTGTTTTCAGTTGGTGTGATGATCTTGAGTATCTCAGATGATGTTTTATCGGAAAAATAAGCAGTAAAGATAAAGGTATTTCCGTCACGGGAAGTTTTCTCGTCAGTCTTGAAAACCTCACCCCAGAGAGTGACCTCATCGCCCTCATTGAAGCTCTCAGACATACGCAGCGGTTCTTCGGAAATTCCCTTGCCATAGAAAAGCTGTGCCTTGCTCTCAAACTTGTCCGATTCAAAGGGGAGCATTATCTCCTTTGCTTCTGTAAGCACAGAGGGACGTCTTCCGCCGCCACCGCTTCGGGGTGCACCTCCGCTGTTTCCGCCCGAAAACTTGTTCTCGCCTGCCGATGGTGGAGGAGTAAGCGAGATAACAGGCACGGGCACAGACTGCTCAGCTGCAAGGACCTGCTCGATATCGAGCTCCGCAGTGCCTGTGAATACAACAGTTATACCAAGTCCGAAGAAACCACGGACGTATTTTTCTATCTTCTTGTCTATCTCCATGCCAAGCAGGATATCTCTGCCGCCGCTTGTAAGAGAAATTTCGTATGTACTGCCGTCATCAGTTATCTCGCAGCCGTCGAGATATCCGTTGACTGCGGCAAATTTCGATTTCAGCAACGCGATTATTTCTATCAGATAATCCGCAGTAAACAGAGAACTGTGGTACTTAGGGAACACTGATACCTCGGTGCCGTCAAGCGCAGCTGAAAGCTGTTCTCCCAGCGCGATAAGCTCAGACGCAGGAACGAGCTCATCAAGCTCCACGTTCATCATCAGAGTATTCTTGCTCTCTGTATAAACTATCTTCAATACTCTGCCGTCAGCTACAGACTGAGGCAGCGTCAGTGTATCAAAAAGCTCACTGATCTTAGCAGACATTTAAAACATCCTTCCAAATTTATAATAATTCTATCTCTTTTTTTAGTTCATTTAAAAGTTCGGCTTCAGCGACCTTGCGAAGTATCTCACCTTTACGGAAGATAAGACCTACTCCGTCACCGCCTGCAACACCGATATCGGCTTCCCTTGCTTCGCCCGGGCCATTGACAGCGCAGCCCATTACCGCTACCTTTATATCCTTGTCGATGCCTCTGCACAGATCTTCAACCTGCTGTGCAAGTCCGATAAGATCTATTTTTGTGCGGCCGCAGGTTGGGCATGAGACTATCTCCACGCCGCCTCCGATACCGCAGGCTCTGAGGATATCCTTAGCGGCATAAACCTCACGCACAGGATCGGCGGTAAGCGAAACACGGATAGTATCTCCGATTCCGTCGCACAGCAGCGAACCGATTCCGACAGAGGATTTTATAACCCCCATGCGCTCTGTACCTGCTTCGGTAACACCGAGATGGAGCGGATAATCAAAGCGCTGTGCAAAAAGTCTGTACGCGGATATCATAAGCTTTACATCTGAGGATTTTATGCTGACTACGATATCATCAAAATCAAGCTCCTCTAGGATACGGATATGTCGCTCAGCGCTCTCAACGAGGGCTTCTGCGGTGGGAGAGCCGTATTTAGTGAGCAGCTCCTTTTCAAGCGAACCGCTGTTTACTCCGATCCTGATAGGCACTTTATGAGCCTTGCAGCTATCTACAACAGCCTTTACCTTATCAGCCGAGCCGATATTACCGGGGTTTATCCTGACCTTGTCAACGCCTGCTTCCACTGCTGCCACAGCTATCTTATAGTCGAAGTGGATGTCAGCTACAAGAGGAATGCTTACAGCGGACTTTATAGCAGGTATCAGCCGTACATCTTCAATAGTCGGAACAGCGGCGCGGATTATCTCACAGCCTGCCTTTTCAAGCTGAACTGCCTGTCGGACATTTCCGTCAACATCTGACGCAGGAATATTCAGCATTGATTGTATATATATCTTTCCGCCGCCGAGCTTCAGCCCTGCGACATCAACTATCTTCTTACTCAATTTAACCTCCCGTTACCAGACGAGCAATATCGTTAAAGGTAACTACAAGCATTAATAGCATAAGCAGTGCAAAGCCTGCAAAGTGCACCATACCCTCGACCTCGGGCTTGACAGGCTTTCTGCGTATCGCCTCGATGATGAGGAAAACAAAACGGCAGCCATCAAGCGCAGGAATAGGCAGCAGATTGAAAACTCCGACATTTATCGTAATGAGCGATACAACGCTGAAAAATATCGACCAGTCATAAGAAACGCTCTGGGATACCACCTGAACAACTCCGACAGGACCTGAAAGGTCATTTATGCCGTACCTGCCGCGCAGCATATCAAACAACGTCATGATGATAAGTCTACCTGTGGAGCAGGATTCACGGAAGCTCTCAGAAACCATATTTACGAATGTCTTTTCCATGGGAAGCACGGTGAAATCAAAGTATATCGAGCTTGTGCCATCCTCGTTCTGCTTTGTAGAGAAAACGACATCATCAAGAACGACCTTTTCGCCGTTACGCTGCACAGTAAAATCAAAAATAAGATCGCCGTCTGCATTCTTATCAGTGCCGCTCTGCAGCTTATAGATGATATCACTTGATGTGAATATGGGCAGACCGTCTATCTTTGTTATCTTATCGCCAACCATCAGCTGCTGACTGCTTACAGATTGATCTCTGAAGCTGCTGACAGTGGTAGTGGCGATATTTTCAGTTACTCCGAGGGAGATCATTACAACAAAGAAGCCCAGTACAAGATTCATGACAGCGCCTGCAAC
Organism: Oscillospiraceae bacterium; assembly: GCA_017465665.1. GTDB lineage: Bacteria > Bacillota > Clostridia > Oscillospirales > Ruminococcaceae > CAG-115. The sequence goes on from JAFTVU010000015.1 coordinate 28,934, forward strand.
AATAACGATCATGCGCTGCCATATAGGCTTGCGGTTGAACGCGCGTGGATTATCGCTTGTGCCATCCTCGCCCTCCATGGAAACAGAGCCGCCTATAGGCAGAAGACGGATAACATAAGAAGTCTCCTTTCCCTGCTTACGGAAGATAACAGGTCCCATGCCGAGAGCAAACTCGTTAACCTGAATACCGCACAGCTTTGCGGCAGTGAAATGTCCAAGCTCATGAATGATTATGATGACACAAAAGACGAGAATAGCGATAACAATAGTCATTAATGACCTCCGAATTTAGTATAGACATACTCCTCTGCAGCACGCTGAGTAGAAAGGATGTCTTCAAGATCTGGCGAAGCAATGTAAGGAATATCAGCAAGCGCCTGTGTGACAGCTTCACCGATATCAAGAAAGCGTATCTTATCAGAAAGGAACAGTGCAACGGCTGCTTCATTTGCGCTGTTTACGATACAAGGAGCATTGCCATCCATTGCAATAGCTTTTTTTGCTGCAGCAAGGCAAGTAAATGTATCCTCATCCGCACGGTCGAATGTAAGAGTAGCGACATCGAACAAAGAAAGCTTCTTTGCAGGACACGGCAGACGCTGCGGATAAGTAAGTGCAAGCTGGATCGGGATACGCATATCCGCAGAACCAAGCTGGGCTATAACAGCGCCGTCCTCAAACTCCACAGCAGAGTGAATGATACTCTGACGATGCACAACGATCTCGATCTGCTCGGGGCGCACATCAAACAGACGTACAGCTTCGATAAGCTCCAGACCTTTATTCATAAGAGTTGCGCTGTCGATAGTTATCTTTGCGCCCATCGACCAGTTAGGATGAGCCAGTGCCTGCTCACGAGTGACATTTTCAAGATCTGAACGTGTCTTACCAAAAAAAGGACCACCCGAAGCAGTAAGAAGTATCTTTTCAATACGATTATCCCCTGCACCCATAAGGCACTGGAATATGGCGGAATGCTCACTGTCTATCGGAAGCAGCCTTGCGTTGTTCTTCCTGATACATTCTGTAACAAGAGAGCCACCTGCAACCAGTGTTTCCTTATTAGCAAGTGCAATTGTACGACCGACAGAAGCTGCTGCTAAAGTCGGACGCAGTCCAACCATGCCAACCACTGAGTTCACAACAGTATCGCATGGAAGCTGTGCAAGCTCGCATAAGCCGTCTAAACCGCACAGCACCTTGATGTCAGTATCGGAAAGGCGGGTCTTTATATCCAAAAAGCACCGCTCATCCCTTACACATACATATTCGGGCTTAAACTCACGCGCCTGCTTCTCTAAAAGCTCGACACTGGAATTGGCGGACAGAGCCTTTACTTTTATACTATGCGTACGGCAGACATCTAATGTCTGTGTGCCTATTGAACCTGTAGAACCAAGTAAAACTATCTCTTTCATAACTATCTCTTTAACAAAACCACCCATCCACAAAAGTGAATGGGCAGATGATCACCCACGCATATCCCTACTGCTAAGTATCAGCAAAGCAGAAAGATTTATGCAATAGTGGGGCTGAAAAACTGACAGATAAGGTATATAAAGGGGGCAACAAAGATCACACTGTCAAATCGATCAAGTACTCCTCCGTGGCCGGGGAATATATTGCCGAAATCCTTTACACCAAACTCACGTTTGATAACGGAAGCGGAAAGATCTCCCAGAACGCCGAATACCGACGCCGCCATTCCGACGATTATAACTACAGGGTAATTTATACGAATATCGTCAAAAACAAGGAAATCAAAAATAAGACCTGTTATCGCCATTACAACGCCAACGGTAACAATGCCGCCGATGAAGCCCTCAACCGTCTTTTTAGGGCTAATTTCGGGACAAAGCTTGTGCTTTCCCATAAAAGTTCCTACGAAATAAGCTCCCGAATCACCGAACCAAGCAGCAAAAAGCAGATACAGGATAAGGAACACCCTCAATCCTCTGTTATCAGGATCACCCGAATACATGAACAGTATAACACAGCTGAGAGCAGCAGGGATCATAAGCGCCGCAGCACCACACATTGCGAGATGTTCAAACTTGATACGCTTATGCTTTGTCAACATTACACCAAACAGTGCAGCTATAAAAACAAAAAGCGCGATCGGGATAAACCGAAACAGCCCGAAGATAAGTACGACAGGTACAGCAGCCGAGTATATCATACACAGTGCTGTAAGCAGCTTATACTGCCTGCAATTGACCGCACCGATAAGCTCCCACACGGCAACAACGCTGAAAAACACAGCAACTACAGCCCAAAGCCATTTTTGATCGATAATGATAAAGCTTACACCGACAAGTATGGCGATAAAAGCTGTAATTAAACGTTTAACCATAATGGGTCCTCTCTACCTTAAATACCGCCGTATCTGCGGTTACGCGAAGCAAACTGCTCCAATGCGTATTCAAGGTCTTTTTTTGTGAAATCAGGCCACAGTACATCCATGAATACAAATTCTGCGTATGCCGCCTGCCAGATCAGAAAATTCGATAACCGCTGCTCTCCGCTGGGACGGATGACCAGATCAAGTGGTGGCATTTCCGATGTATAAAGACGCTTGTCGATAAGCTCCTCAGTTATATCATCGGGAACGAGCGCACCAGCCGCGATAAGCTCACCAAGCTCGCGCATTGCCTTGACCAGCTCTGCCCTTCCGCCGTAATTAAGAGCGATAGAAACAATAAAACCGTCGTTGGCACAGGAGTCATTCTGTATCTCCTCAAGATCTGCCTGTATATCCTCCGCAAAGCGGCTGATATCACCAATAATGATGATACGGACATTCTCTCTTGCTGCCTCCCGTATATCCTTGATATACTGACGAAGCAGATTCATGATACCCTCGACTTCTTCTGCTGGACGTTTCCAGTTTTCTGTAGAAAAAGCATAGAAAGTGGCGCATTTTACGCCAAGCTCACGGCACCAGCTGATAGTTTTTTTAAATACTGCAGCACCCTGTTTATGCCCCATGTTACGCGGCAGACCACGCTTTTTTGCCCATCTGCCGTTGCCGTCCATGATAATGCCAACGTGCTGCGGAATGATCTTGTCCTCCATCAGATGGACATGATCTCCTTCTCCTTTGCTGCACCTACCTTATCGATCTCCTCGATAAACTTATCGGTCAGCTTCTGGATATTCTTCTCGCCGTCCTTCTGATCATCCTCTGTGATCTCGTTAGCCTTCTTCTTTGCCTTGAGCTTATCAAGTGCGTCACGGCGAACGTTACGGACAGCTACCTTTCCATCCTCGCAGTTCTTGCTTACGAGCTTGCTGAGCTCCTTTCTGCGCTCCTCTGTGAGCTGAGGGAATACGATCCTGAGGCAGCGACCGTCATTAGTGGGGTTGATACCCAGATCACTCGCCTGAATAGCCTTTTCAATGCTCTTGAGGGATGTAGCGTCATAAGGAGTTACAACGAGGATGCGAGCTTCAGCAACAGAAATGGAAGCCATCTGGTTTACAGGTGTTTCTGTTCCGTAGTACTCAACAGTAATTCTGTCAAGCACGCGGGGATCAGCTCTGCCTGCACGGATGGTATTAAGCTCGTTCTCAAGCGCTGTGATGCACTTGCCCATTCTTTCCTTGGTGTTATCCATTAACTCTTTCATAAGTAGCTCCGTTCTGCCGTGGTACGGCGATGTAATAAATCAGTTCTTATGCTTGGTTACAAGTGTTCCTACAGGCTCACCCATAACTGCGTCCAGAATATTATCGGGACGATTAAGATCAAATACGATGATAGGAATATTATTTTCAGTACAGATTGCGGCAGCGGCGCTGTCCATTACCTGCAGCTTCTTTACAAGAATATCGTGATGTGTGATAACATCATACTTTACTGCATCGGGGAACTTCTTGGGATCCTTATCGTAGATACCATCTACCATAGTAGCCTTAAGCAGCATATCAACCCCGAGCTCAGCCGCACGAAGCGCAGCCGCACTGTCTGTTGAGAAGAAAGGATTACCTGTGCCGCAACCGAAGATAACTACTCTGCCCTTTTCAAGGTGGCGGATAGCCTTACCGAGTATGAAAGGCTCAGCTACCTGCTGCATAGTGATAGCTGTCTGAACACGGACAACGCAGCCAAGGCTCTCAAGGATATCAGCAACCGCAAGGGCATTCATAGCTGTTGCTAGCATACCGATGTGATCTGCTCTGGCTCTGTCCATGCTGGGGCTGCTTCTGCCGCGCCAGAAGTTACCGCCGCCGACTACGATACCGATCTCACAGCCTGCGTCTACGCACTTCTTGATGCTTGCACAGATGTTTTCAATGGTGGGAATATCAAGACCGATCTTGTTGTCTCCTGCGAGAGCCTCACCGCTCAGCTTCAGAAGAACTCTTTTATACTTTGGTGTTACTGCTTCAGCCATGTCTTTACCTCCCATCAATAGTCCAGAGCGCGGATCCTGCCGAGCACCTCTCCGTGAGCGGAGAGCTTTTCAAGAGCTGCATTTACGCTGTTCTCGTCCATAACGTCGGCAATGAAAGCAAGCTCGTTATCGGGCATATTGTTTCTGGAAAGGTACTCTACACCGCTGAACTCTGCCTTGATAACTGCCTCTGCGGCAGCCTTATCGGTAGCTGCAAAGCGGATGTAGTTTGCACAGCTGAACTTATCAAAGCTGCGGACGAATGTCTGCTCGCTGTCTTTCCATGTAAGGGAGATACTTGTATTCTGATGCTTGGCAGCAGATACGATATCGGATACGACAGCACTTGCTGTGGGAAGCTTACCTGCGCCCTTACCGTAGAACACCACATCACCTGTAGCGTCACCGCGGACAAGGATAGCGTTAAATACATCGTTAACGCCTGCAAGCTGGCTTTCATCCCTGATAACTGCAGGGAATACACCGATGGAGATCTCTCCGTTCTCTTCCCTCTTCGCACAGCCGATGAGCTTGATCTTGCAATCACAGCTGTCGCAGTAATTAACGTCCTCAAGAGTTACCTTTGTGATACCCTCAGTGTGGACATTTTCAGGATAAACATGCTTTCCGAAAGCAAGAGATGCAAGGATACAGATCTTACGGCAGGTATCATGTCCGTCTACATCGGCAGAGGGATCACGCTCGGCATAGCCGAGATCCTGCGCGATCTTCAGAGCCTCGTCAAAGCCCATGCCATCGCGGATCATCTTCGTAAGGATAAAGTTTGTAGTACCGTTGAGGATACCTGCGATCTCATCGATCTCGTTAGCCTCAAGACAGGTATGGATAGGCTTGATTACAGGAATACCGCCGCCAACGCTCGCCTCAAAGAAGAAGTTTACATTCTTTTCCTTTGCAATAGCGAGAAGCTCAGCGCCCTTTGCTGCTACAAGCTCCTTATTAGAGGTCACAACGCTCTTGCCTGCTTCAAGTGCAGACTTTACATAAGGATAGGAGAACTTCAGACCGCCGATGACCTCAGCGATAACAGTTACCTCGGGATCGTTCAGGATTATATCAAAATCCTTTACGAACTTATCCTTGTAGGGGCTGTCGTCAAAATCTCTGATATCCAGTATGTACTTGATATCAAGCTCCTGACCTGCTTTCTTTTCGAGGCTCTCCTTATTTTTGTAAAACACCTCTACAGTACCTGAGCCTACTACACCGTAGCCCAGTACAGCAATCTTTACCATTTGAAAACATCCTTTCACGAGAACACCATGCGCTGCGTATCAAGTCCTATCACCCTGTAAATCAGCGCTCTGAGCGACCAAAAACGGCAGACGGGCACAATGCTCCCTTGTTCTATTTATTATCCTATTTATTATAGCACAATGCTACATATTTTTCAAGTAGTTTTTTCCTGTGAAATGAAAATCTCAGAAATCTATCACTCAGCAAGCACAGACTCAATATTCTGCTTTTCTTCATCCGTAAACGAAGTCTTGTACACTGCCTCAACGTTATCAATGATCTGCGAGGGACGGGACGCGCCGATCAACACGGTAGTTACAGCAGGATTGCTAAGCACCCATGAAAGCGCCATCTGAGAAAGCTTCTGACCTCTTGCCGCTGCGATATCGTTCAGCTTATTGAGCTTTGCTACCATTGCATCGGTAAGCTGATCCTTTATCCATGTCCTGCCCTTGCCTACTCTGGAATCCTCGGGAACACCGTTCAGATATCTGTCTGTAAGGAAGCCCTGATACAGCGGAGAGAACACAGCAAGTCCGAAGCCACTGTCCTGTGCAAGCTCATCCAGCTTATCATCCTCTATCCAGCGGTTGAGCATGGAATAACTGGGCTGATTTACGATAAAAGGAGTACGCAGCTCCTTGAAGATCTTCATTATCTCCTTTGTCTGAGCACGGTTATAGTTGGATATGCCGACATACAGCGCCTTACCCTGTCTTACGATATGATCCAGTGCGAGCGCGGTCTCTTCAATGGGAGTTTCACCAGGGTCTGGAACGTGATGGTAGAAGATATCCACATACTCAAGTCCCATGCGCTTCAGCGACTGGTCAAGGGAGGATATCAGATACTTACGCGAGCCGTTCTTATCTCCGTAAGGGCCTGCCCACATATCATAGCCTGCCTTGGTGGAGATGCACATCTCATCGCGGTACTCTCTCATTCCGCGGTCAAGTATCTTACCGAAGTTCTCCTCGGCTGAGCCATTGTAAGGGTTACCGTAATTATTGGCAAGATCAAAGTGTGTTATACCGAGATCAAATGCGGTATGCACCATATTCTCCATGTTGGCAAAGTTATCGAGATAGCCGAAATTCTGCCAGAATCCGAGGGATACAGCAGATAATTTCAGACCGCTCTTTCCGCAGCGGTTGTATACCATCTTTTCATAGCGGTGCTCGTTGGGTGTGTACATAGGGATATCCTCCTTTGAATTTACGTTTTCTTACAGTATAGCATATATTACTGTGATTTTCAAGCAGAAAAGAGCCGCTCCGATATGGAGCGACTCCTGATGTTTATTCTGCTATTAGATCGTAATATACGCCGTCGATCTCTATGCCGATGAGGATATCAAAATCCAGTGTTCTGCTATAATCATGCGAATAGCAATCCCAGTACTTACTACCATCGAATGTACCACCTGTCTGCCATATACAAAGCTCGGCGTTAAAACCTGAGCCAAAGCGGGGCAGCACAAGTCTTTCTCCATCTGCAAAAATAAGACTTAACTCCTTATCTGTTACCTCATCAATGTACTCCTCTAGAGAAACATCCCGCCATCTTCGATAACCGCCGTCAGGTAATTTTTCCTCCATAAATACCCCATCAGCAACTTCTGCATATAACGAATAGGAGAGTGGAGAAATATCCAGATATACAGGTGTCATATATTTACTGCTCACGCCATCTCCAATCACCTTATATCGACTTATTTCCATTGTTCCTGTTACATCAACATCTGTTGTTCTGATGCCAGTACTTGTGGGATAAGTGAAAACGGCACTGATTGTGTCTTTGTCCCAGATATCATTACTGAGTTCTGCAACCGAGTAAAAATATCGTTCATTTTCGGTGCGATATTCTTTAATCTCTGTAGAGCCTGTACTCCAATTGTACGACATTCCGTTGTCTGCATAGCTTTCAATTTTCAGGACATGGTTGATTCCATTGATATACTCTTTTGTAATACCAAAGCTCTCATCCTTGCTCAGCCACTCCTGACCAACTTCGTCCAGCGCTTCATAATGTACTGCCGCATGAACGTGTCTGCCGTCGCTGACTAGCTGTTCGATAGTAACGCTCACATGACCGTCTGTATCAGAGAAAATATTATTCTGTATCTCTGCAGTGATATTCTCGTTTCCTTTAAACACCTCAGTCAGGTGTTCAAAGCCATAAGCCGCGCCAACGCCCACTCCGCACACCGCGATAGTCACAGCCGCAGCAACGGGTATAATTACAGCCTTTTTAAATGTCCTGTGCTTTTTCATATCATCCTCCGCCCTTTCAATCGCTCCGCGGAGGAAATCCTCGTCACTCCTTTTGGATGTGATGCCATCGAAATACTTCTTTATCTCATGCTTCATGATTGTCCTCCTCTGAGAGCATTTTCCTCAATTGCTTTCTTGCACGGGTGAGCCTTGTGCGGACTGCTGCTGCTGTAGTATGCCGTATCGCGGCTATCTCGTTTACCGAATATCCCTCATAATAGAACAGATATATTACCGCTGTGCTTTCAGCATCAAGCCGTTGTATGCAGGCTTTCAGCGGAGATATCTCAGCATCTGCGGAGGATATATCGGTAACAGGCTCGTCTCTGTGACGATACCACGCTGATCTTACCATATCCTTGCAGAGATTTACAGTCACCCGTATCAGCCACGCCTTGACATGCTCATCGTCATTGAAATGCTTGTCCGACTTATACAGCCGCGCGAATGCATCCTGTGCGATATCCTCAGCGTCCTCCCTGTTGTTCAGCATACCGTATGCAAGTCTGAACACTGTGGGTCTGAGATGGGATATGTAATGCTCAAGCTGCGAAGCAGTCATCTCATCACCTCGTACGTTTCTTGAAAGTACCTTCACTAGTAACACGAAACAGAACAGTAAAATGTTTCATGGCAGAGAAATGCCCCTGCTTTTGCAAGGGCATAATAGCTTATCTATAATCAATATCCGCCTTTATCTGACACCCAAGCGCATTGATAACGTCAGAAGATGAAAACAGGACATTATCAAGTATATAGCAGACATCCTTTGCACATCTCATCTGATGCTGAGGAAACGCAATATTCCAGTTATGCGGCATATACCTGCAATTTACACTTTCAACTCCGTCTGAACTGTCAACAGATTCAGAAACATCATCTCCGATCAATGGCAGGATAATAGGCTCACGCTCACCACGACAGAACGTCACGCCGTTATATAGCGCAGGCCCCACAGTCCCCTTAGGATCCGATACATTGGCATAAAAGCTGAAAGAGACAAAGTAATCCGCTGTATTATCACGGGAAGTGTTAACTCTTATCCAGATATTACAGCCATTCACACTTCCTTTGAACTCTTTCTTGGTTTTATAATAACGGAATTTATATTCTGAATAAGCAGTTTCTATTATTTTGCAGGTATTGTCATATGCTTCTTTACAGGTCATATAATTCTCCTTGTAAAAGTGCCCTCACAGAAACTGCAAGGGCACAATATCATCACATCTCAGCCAGCTCATTGAAGCACTGCTTCATAGCGGGATAGAGCTTACGGTACATCTCATATACCTTTTCATACTGACGGGAGTTCTCCTCAACAGGCTCCTGAACCTTGTCAGCCTTGATAACTGCACGGCAAGCCTCGGGAACGCTGGAGTAGATACCAGCACCTACAGCGGCAAGCAGAGCAACGCCAAGCGCGGGACCCTCGGAGTTCACAGTGGTCTTAACAGGGCAAGCGTACAGATCTGCAAGCATCTGTCTCCACAGAGGAGATGTTCCACCGCCTCCGCAAGCCATCATATCGCTTACGTTGATATCCATCTCGCGCATGACCTCTACGCAGTCACGCAGAGAGTAAGAAACACCCTCCATTACGGCACGGAGCATATCCTTTTTCTTGTGCATAGCAGACAGACCAAAGAATACGCCTCTTGCATTAGGATCAAGGTGAGGAGTTCTCTCACCATTGAGATAAGGCATATACAGCAGGCGGTTTGCACCGATCGGAACGCTTCCTGCCTCCTTATCCATGAGATAGTAGGGGTCTACGCCCATAGCAAGCGCAGTTTCCATCTCAGCCCATGCAAAGTTATCTCTGAACCACTTGAGGGAATGTCCTGCGGACTGGGTCACGCCCATAACATGCCAGCAATTAGGAACAGCACAGCAGAATGTGTGAACTCTTCCCTTTTTATCAATAGCGATATCGGAGGTATGTGCGAATACAACACCCGAAGTACCAATGGTAGTGAACGCCTTGCCGTCTTCAACAACGCCTGTACCTACCGCAGCAGCGGCGTTATCGCCTGCACCGCCTACAACAGGAGTACCCTCCTTGAGGCCTGTGAGCTCGGCAACCTTTTTGGTGATAGTACCAGTTATCTCGGGGGACTCATAGACCTTAGCAAGCAGAGCCTTGTCAATTCCAAGCTTTGTCAGCACTTCATCAGACCAGCAGCGGTTAGGAATATCAAGAAGCTGCATACCCGAAGCATCGGAGACCTCTGTAGCATACTCGCCTGTCAGCATAAATCTGATATAGTCCTTAGGGAGCAGGATGTGGCGGCACTTTTCATAGTTCTGAGGCTCATTGTTCTTTACCCACATGATCTTTGCAGCTGTAAAGCCTGTGATAGCAGGATTTGCAGTGATGTCGATAAGTCTGTCAGCGCCGACCTTATCGGTGATCTCAATTACTTCCTTAGCAGTACGCTGATCGCACCAGATGATAGACTTTCTGATGGGTCTGTTTTCTGCGTCAAGCATAACAAGACCATGCATCTGACCTGAAAGACCAATGCCCTTGATATCCTCGGCATTTACCTCGCTCTCTGCGATAACGTCCTTAATTCCGTTGACAGAGGCGTTCCACCAATCAAGGGGATCCTGCTCTGCGTAGCCGTTCTGAGGAGTGTAGAGAGGGTATTCGTATGTAGCGGAAGCTACAGCCTTACCGTCTTCAGAGAACAGTACTGTTTTGGTACCCGAAGTACCGATATCAACGCCTAAAATGTAAGCCATAATATACTCCTTTGCCGATGAACACAAGACCAGTGATATGCCCTCACCGAGACACAAGCTGAAAATGTGCAAAACATCAATGTAATCGTTTATACAATATAAATTTTAATATATATTGCCTAATTTGTCAATAGGTTTTGAGAAAATAATTGTCATTATTTATTGACACAACTAATCAATATGGTATATAATATAATCAAGCAATATACAACGGAGGTCATCTTTATGGCAGACACACAGAAAACATTCACCCTCGACAACGGCACTGCGCTTACTCTCAGCATTGGCGATATCCTGCGCCACGCAGATTGGGACAAGATCACTGACGATGAACGCTACCTCAACAAGCACCTGTACAGAGTAACGGGCTTTGCAGTTCTTCCAAAGGACAACAGCGAAGCAGTGATGCTGAAACAGATATTCCATCCAATGCGTGAATATATGTACAAGGCTTCTCAGCTCACCACAAAGCTTGACGCAGCAAAGTACCCCGAAGCAAAGCAGGAGTATCTGTTCACAAAGCATGATGTGCAGTTCTCTTCCCCTGCAGAGATAGAAGTGCTTGAAGCTATTCCAAAGGATATGATAAGCTACATAAGATTTCAGGAAGACCCCCTCAGATCAGAGCATTTCAAGAGCTATTTTAAAAAGTAATATCAATGCCCCTCTTGACGAGGGGCATTTTCATGTTATATGAGCGATCTTGAGTATTTCAGCTCGCCTGCCGTTTCACCGCGCTTGTCATAAAAACGGGTGCCGTTATCGCTCTCAAGAGTGAGCCCAAGCCGCTTCATCAGGGCCTCGGATGGCTTATTGCGGCTATCGCAGCGTGCAAAAACAGCTTGCAGACCAAGGTGCTCCGCAAGACCGATCATAGCCTGTGCAGCTTCAAAGGCATAGCCTTTTCCATGGTAATCAGGATTGAGTACCCAGCCAAGCTCGCCCTGCTTTCTGTCTTCCGTGAGATACAGACAAACTCCGCCTATCTGGTAGCCGTCAAGTGTAACAGCATACTCATAATATTCGGGCTGCGCCTTGTTCCATTCAGCCACCGCATCTGTGATGAATTTCAGAGTTTCTTCCTCTGTATCATTCGGGAGATTCAGCATATAACGTGTCAGCTCTTTATCGGATGCATACCTGTGGGCGGTGGGAAGATCTGTTTCTGCAATAGGGCGAAGCAATAGTCTTTCTGTAGCAATATACTCAGAGCTGTGAAGCCTCCTGACGAAATCCAAGCTGCGCTGGGGGATATATTCTCCGTTCAGTATTTCATCTGAATTAATCCACTTGAAATCGATAGTTTCACCCTGCTGAAGAGTGATAGCATCCTTATCCATATCAGTAACACAGAAATAAACATGATAATGAACGCCAACTCCGTTATCGCACAGTACGGTCATCTTTCCCAGATGTATCAGCTTTTCTGCAATGACGCCCGTTTCCTCGTGCAGCTCTCGCAACGCACCCTCATAGGCGCTCTCACCTTTTAATACCGAGCCGCCTGCGCCTATCTCCCATGCTCCGGGAAAACCGATCTTATTGTGATCCCTTTGCATAGCAAGATAAGTACCATCAACATGGCGAACTATAACATCAACGACCAGATGATACAACCCCTCAGGAAATCTTCCCTGACGCTCATCCTCGCGCGCTATGTCAACACCTGCAAGAGTACCATCGGCATTGTAGCCGTCCCATAATTCCATCGTTCTCTCCCCTTTCAGAATGAAATCGGGCGACATCAGCCGCCCGACATTATATTATTTTGTAAATGCTGTATTATCAACTGGCTTATTCGCCGCAAAGCTCCTTGTAAAGACCGATGTACAGCTTAGCGGATGCCTCCCAGCTGAAGTCAGCTTTCATTGCACGAACAGCGAGCTTCTTCCACTCTGCCTTGTTATCGTACATAGCCTTTGCTCTCTGTACAGCGTACAGCATATCATGCGCGTTATAGCTCTGGAATGTAAAGCCGATGCCGTTATCACCTGCGTCGATGATGGAATCCTTAAGACCGCCTGTTGCACGAACTATCGGAACTGTGCCGTATCTTGCAGCGATCATCTGAGCAAGACCGCAGGGCTCGCTCTTGGAGGGCATCAGGAACATATCGGCGCCTGCATAAAGTCTCTTTGCAAGCTGAGGATTATAGCCGCGATAGAAGCCCACCTTATCGGGATATCTGTAGTGCATATCCTGGAAGAAGTCCTCGTAGTGCTTTTCACCTGAGCCGAGGATAACTACCTGCATATCAGTAGCGATTATTTCATCAAATACCGCCTTAACAAGGTCAAAGCCCTTATGGTCTGCAAAGCGTGAGATCATTACAAGCAGCGGAATACCGTATTCGGGCATACCGAACTCCTCAAAAATAGCACTCTTGCAGGCAGCCTTACCCTTCAGGGAGCGTGTATTGAAATTAGCGGCGATGTTAGGATCGGTCTGGGGATTGTACAGATCGATATCTATACCATTCAGGAAGCCGCAGGTCTTGTACTGCTTTGTGGAAAGGATCCTGTCAAGTCCATGACCGAACCATGGATCAAGTATCTCGGTAGCATAGGTGGGAGATACTGTGGTTACCTTATCAGCAACCTCGATAGCGCCCTTCATGAAGTTGATATCACCATCATATTCAATGATATTTACATTCTGAGGAGGAATACCTACAACTTCCTTAACAAGATCAAGTCCGTACTGGCCCTGATAACCGATATTGTGGATAGTAAATACGTTCTTGATGCCCTCGTAGCCCCATGTATTCTTGTAGAAAAGGTTATAGTATACGGGGATAAGAGCGCACTGCCAGTCATTGGAATTGATGATCTGAGGTCTGAACTGGATATACTTGAGCATCTCAAGAACAGCACGGCTGAAGAAAACATATCTCTCAGCGTCATCATAATAGCCGTAAAGACCATTATCGCGCTTGAAGTACTGTTCGTTATCGATAAAGAAATATGTCACACCATCGATCTGCTGGGAGAAAAGTCCGCAGTACTGATTTCTCCAGCCAACAGGAACAGTGAAGTTTGTGATGTAGATCATCTTCTCTTTCTGCTCGGGCTTGAGAGTGTTAACATAGTAAGGCATAACTACGCAAGTCTCATGGCCTGCTGCACAAAGAGCCTTGGGAAGAGAGCCTGCCACATCAGCCAGACCGCCAGAAGCTGCAAAGGGTAAAGCTTCACTTGCCGCGTAAAGAATTCTCATAGAAATATCCTCCGAAAATATTTTATATAAGATATATGCTATTCTGATTATATCACAACCGAGTACATATTTCAAGTGGATTTAAGCATTTTTAGTAAATTAGTTAAATAACTAACACTGTTTATTTACAAGAATCGCCCCCGCCTGCACGGGAGCGAATAGGTATTTATTTTGCTGTGCCCATGTAAAGAGCCTCTGCGATCTTGTTCTTGGGAATAGTCTGCAGGAATACCTTACCGGGGCCTGTTACTACTGTATTGAACAGACCCTCACCGCCGAACAGTGCATTTCCTACGCCCTTAGCCATCTGCACATCCATAGTGCAAGTGCCAGACATAGCTGCAAGATAGCCCGTATCTACGATAAGCTGCTGACCTGCTTCCAGATTGTACTCCACGACATAGCCATCGATCTCAATGAAAGCAGTTCCCTGACCCTTGAGTCGCTGCATGATAAAGCCCTCGCCGCCGAAAAAGCCTGCACCAATCTTCTTCTGGAAAGCGACAGAAAGCTCAACTCCCGCAGTTGAAGCAAGATAACCGCTCTTCTGAACGATGAAATCACCCTGACTTACATCAACAGCCATTATGGAGCCAGGAAAGCTGGACGCGAAAGCTATCATGCCCTGTCCGCCCTGTGCGGTATAAGTGTTCTGGAAGATAGATTCGCCTGTGAACATCTTACCAAGCGCCTTTCCAAAGCCGCCTGTTTTGGTCTCCATCTTCATGTTGGGAGTCATCCAGGACATTGCGCCCTTTTCACAGGTTATTTGCTCATCTGCTTCAAGGTAGCAAAGCAGGACGGGAAGCGGCTCGCCTTTGATCTCGTATCTCATAGTAATTACCTCCAAATCAGATATTTCACATATACGCACCCAAATGTGCGTTATTCACATTATACAGTACGGATATGCTTTTGTCAATACTTTCAAATTACTACAAGCATTATATTTTACTGACAATCAGACAATAGGCTATAAAAAACAATAGCGTTATATCAGGAATAACGCCGCAAATTGCCGCAAAGGCTGCAGCAATGCCTAAAACAACAAGCTGAAATATCCTGTAGCTGCGTGCAGCAACCCTCATGCCCGAAGAATAGCGTTCAAACATCGCCCTGAATATCTGTGCGCCATCCAGATACGAAAATGGCATGAGATTAAGTATACCTGTGAACAAGCTGATTATCGCCGCTTCTATGATACCACAGCAAAGGAATATCAGCGCAAGCAGGAAATTGAATACACATCCTGCTGACAATACCGTCATCCGTACACGGAACGGGCGATCATCCAACTCGGCGGAAAGGCGAATACCGCCGCCGTAAAAAAGCAGACGATCAGCATTCACACCACACAATCTCATGGCGACAAGATGTCCCAGCTCATGAAATATACAGCACATAAACGCACAAAGGGCATTACCGCTGTTAAAAAAGAAAAATACCGTAAGCACGGCAAAGAACGAAAAATCAAGGCATATCCTTGTTTTCATCAGCTTAAATTCTATCATACAGAATAATATTCAGTATGTCCTGAAAACAGAACGGCCACAGAGTATCTCATCTGTGACCGAAATCTATTTAATCTTCGAATACTGCGCCGTTACTTGCGGATGTAACGAGCTTTGCATATCTCTTGAGGTAGCCTGTCAGCTCCTTGGGAGGAAGTATTCCCTTTTCCTTTCTCTTTGCAATGGTTTCATCATCAACGAGAAGCTGTACGGAGCGATTGGGGATATCTATATGTATCTTGTCGCCGTCCTCAACAAATGCAATAAGACCGCCGTCTGCCGCTTCGGGAGCAACGTGACCTATAGCCGCACCTCTGGATGCGCCGCTGAAGCGTCCGTCTGTGATAAGAGCAACGCTGCCGTCAAGACCCTTACCTACAATAGCTGCAGTAGGAGCAAGCATCTCAGGCATACCTGGGCCGCCCTTAGGTCCCTCATAGCGGATGACTACCACATCGCCTGCCTTTATCTGTCCGCCGTGGATAGCGTCACAGGCTGCCTGCTCGCCGTCAAATACTCTTGCTGTACCTGTGAAATCCATCATCTCGGGCTTTACCGCACCCTGCTTTACAACAGAGCCATTCTCAGCAAGATTACCGCTGAGTATCGCAATGCCGCCATCCTTACGCACAGGCGCATCGATCGTGTGAATGATCTCACCGTCTGCATCCCTTGCAGCAGCGATACGCTCTGCCTGTGTTCCCGAAACAGTCATGACATCAGTGTTGATATGTCCGCCCTTTGAAAGCTCGCGGATAACGGTCTGGATGCCGCCGCAGGCATTCATATCAGTGATAAACACGCTGCTTGCTGGATTGAGCTTAGCAAGCTGAGGTGTCTTTCTGCTCATTGCATCAATATCGGCAAGAGTAATATCCACATTAGCCTCATGCGCGATAGCAAGCAGGTGCAGAACAGTATTGGAGGATGCGCCGATAGCCATATCGGTTGCGAGCGCATTGAGCATATTCTTTCTTGTAAGGATATCAGAGGGGCGGATATTCTGCTTTACAAGCTCCACTACCCTTTCGCCCGATTCCTTTGCAAGTCTGCGGCGTGCAGAATTTACTGCAGGCTCTGTACCTGCGGTAGGAAGAGCGAGACCAAGCGCCTCTGTAAGGCAGTTCATAGAGTTTGCAGTGTACATACCGGAACAGCTGCCGCAGGTAGGACAAGCGTTATCCTCATAATCTCTGAGCACGTCCTCTCCGATCTGACCCGACGTGAACTGACCGATCGCCTCGTATATCTCGGAATAGCCTACTCTCTTGCCCTGAACACAACCCGGATTCATAGGACCGCCGCTGATAAAGATCGCAGGCAGATCCATTCTGGAAGCAGCAAGCACCATTCCCGGGACGATTTTATCACAGTTGGGGATGAACACAACGCCATCCAGAGGATGAGCTGTGAGCATTACCTCGATGCTGTCTGCAATGAGCTCACGGGAAGCGAGAGAGTATCTCATGCCCTTGTGATTCATCGCAACGCCATCGCATACGCCGATGGTAAAGAACTCAAACGGAACACCGCCAGCGTTTCGGATACCATCCTTTACATACTTTGATATCTCATGCAGGTGCTGATGACCTGGGACATAATCGCTCGCAGCACAGACTACGGCGATAAAGGGTCTGTTCATCTCGCTGTCAGTAACACCGAGAGATTTTAAAATGGCTCTGTGAGGTGTTTTTTCAGCACCTACTTTAATTAAATCACTTCTCATGTCTATGTATCCTTTCTTTTATTGATTACATCACTGCTTGCAGAGCAGCGCTGCGCCGATTATGCCCGCATCGTTACCGAGGCTGCATACAACTATCTCTGTATTCTTCGCGCTGTTCTTTGTGTATACCTGCTCAGAAACTGCTTTCCTGAGCGGTACGAGCAGAGTATCGCCCTCGTTGCACACACCGCCGCCTATACACAGTATATCGGGCTGGAAGATGTTTATTGTATTCGCAATACCTGCAGCGAGATACTTAACGAACTCATCGGTTACCTGCTTACCTACGGGGCAGCCCTGCTTCAATGCGTTATAAGCTGTTCGAGCACTTACTCTGCCGTCCTCTTCAGCTATCTTAGCTGCGATCGAATCAGGGTTGAGCTCGATGGCTTCCCTTGTGGTGCGGATAAGGCCTGTTGCGGAGGAATAGGTCTCAAAGCAGCCCTTTCTGCCGCAGGTGCAATCACGTCCGTCAACTACAAGCACTGTATGACCTATCTCACCGCCTGCACAGTTAGAGCCACTGTATATCTTACCATCAATGATGATGCCTGCGCCCACACCTGTACCGAGAGTAATAGCAACAGCGTTCTTAGCGCCCTTTGCAGCGCCTGCAAGATACTCACCAAAGGCTGCTGCGTTAGCATCGTTATCAAGATAGGTGCTGACGCCGAACTCGCTTTCTATATCAGAACGGAGCGGAACATTCACAAAGCCGAGATTATTTGAATACTCCACAACGCCATCGCTGTTGCAGGTACCGGGGCAGCCGATTCCGATCGAAGCTGCGTCAGAGGGCTTGACACCCAGCTCCTCGCAAGCAAGACGTACGCTCTGCTTGATGTCCTCAAGTATCTCTGCGTAAGGTCTGGGAGCATTGGTCTTTACCTTAGAGCGCGCTACTATCTCGTAGTTATCGTCAACTATGCCGCAGGCGATATTTGTACCGCCGATGTCAATGCCTATGTAGTATGCCATAATATCCTCCGTTCTATATTATTGGTCTAATAAACATATCGCTTTTCAGGATAACGTTCCCTAGGCAATACGTATGCAATTTCTATCAGATGATATCGCTGATTATCAGCTCACCCTTGCCGCTTACTGTGTAATCACCTGTGCCTGCATCCACGAAAATACTGTCGCCCTTTTTAGCGTTGACAGCTTCATCCCCAGCGGTAACGGTGCATTCGCCGTCAAGCACGAGGATAGAATTAAAGGACTTGCTGTCAGCTGTAAAGGTCATTGTGCCGTCAAGCTCTGCCTTGTTTACATTGAAGTACTCGCAGGAGCGCAGCAGTGTCTTTGTACCGCCGTTTACTGCCTCAGGATTGCCCTGTGCAGTTGTCGGGTACTTAGGAGGTACAAGCTCAGTGACCTCGCACGCCTTTTCGATGTGGAGAGGTCTGGGCTTGCCGTCTGCGCCTACTCTGCCGTAATCGTAGATACGGTAGGTGGTGTTGGAGTTCTGCTGTATCTCAGCGATAAGGATGCCCTTGCCGATTGCATGGAGAGTTCCTGCCTCGATGAAGAATACATCGCCCTTATGTACGGGAACATTGTTAGTTACCTCAAGGAGAGTATTGTTCTGAATGCGCTCCGCGAACTCCTCCTTGCTTATCTCATGCTTGAAGCCGTAGAGAAGCTCTGCGCCCTCGTTGCAGTCAACGATGTACCACATCTCGGTCTTGCCGTACTCACCCTCAACGCGCATTGCATAATCATTGGAGGGATGGACCTGCACGGAAAGATTATCCTTTGCATCTATCAGCTTGATAAGGATGGGGAAATATTCAAAACGCTCGCAGTTAGTGCCGAGAACAGCATTTCCCTTAGCAGCGATGTACTCTGACAGATTCTTGCCTGCGTACTCACCTGTTGCTACAACGCTCTGACCGTCCTTATGGCAGGAGAGCTCCCAGGATTCTGCGATCTTATCGGAATCCATGACCTTGCCGTATTCCTCACGCAGACGGTTTCCGCCCCAGATGTAATCAGTGCAGTGTGCAGTTAATTTAATAATGCTCATTTATGTAGTATCCTTTCGATATTAATAGCCAAGCTCTTCGTTGACGATGATCACCTTGATACGATCGGCAACGCGCTGCTGTCCCAGACGGACATAAGAGCAGCATATCCTGCCATCGCTGCGGCAGTGAGCACACTCACCTGTCTTTGCACAGGGTGTCGCACAGTTAAGGCGAACAGTGTTCTTAGGTGCAGCGATAGTTTCAACGCGGCGCACAGCCTCATCCATATCCTTTACTATCTTGTTTGTTCCGACAACTAAAATGACCTGCTTAGGTCCATATATCATAGCTGAAACACGATTGCCCTTGCCGTCAACGTTATAAAGCTCGCCATCCTCAGTAACGGCATTGGAGCTTGCAAGGAACGTATCCGAAACAAAAGCCTTAC
Organism: Oscillospiraceae bacterium; assembly: GCA_017465665.1. Lineage (GTDB taxonomy): Bacteria > Bacillota > Clostridia > Oscillospirales > Ruminococcaceae > CAG-115. The sequence goes on from JAFTVU010000015.1 coordinate 48,477, forward strand.
GCAGGATATCCTCCACCTCATCGGGAGTTTTTCCCTCGGAGCGGTCAAGATATATTCCCTTATACTCGTTCATCAGCATATCGGTAACACCGCTATCCTTGAGCGACATGGAGCCGCCTGCGGTAATGAGCTTATCATCCTTTATAAGAGTGCGGATGATATCGTGAAGCTCTTCCCTGTTCTCAGCATAATAAGGCTTCATCTTATTTCTGCTGAGCGCTTCCATAAGCTTTGTTATTCTTTCTTCCATACTGTACCTCTCTTATTCATCCATTCCGCACTTCTGATTTATCGTGGTCACGGAATTTTCTGCGATAGTAAACGAGCCATCGCCGCTGTATTCACCGTAAGGGATATAAAATTCCGCAGGCTCAGAGCCGTAGGTTATCGTATTTAACAGCGCCGCCTTTTTGGAAAGATAAAGCTCCTCGGTTATATCTGTTTTGCAGTCCTCGGATATTATCTTAAAGTAGCTGTCAAGCATCATGCTATCCGAGTAGGAAATATTCTGATTGATGAGCTGGGACATTATATCTCCGATAATGCTGAAGCGGTATTCCTCGCCCTCACCGAAATCGGCAAGGTAAATATAACGGAATACAGCCTCGGGGCTGAATATCTGCTCGCCCGCATTGAAAGCGTCAAGCTCCGCGCCGTCTGTTACTACAACAGTCTTGGGGATATTATATCTGACATTACCGTAAGCTGAAATAAGTCTTATTACCGCCTCGCGGTCAAAACAGATATATCCGTCGCAGGTGATGCCCGTAGCATTGGCAACAGCGGATATCGCACCCTCGCCGCCCTTTGCCGCATAGATGTTCGGCAGTGTTCTTTCATCTGCGTTTACGCTTATACCGTTGGGTAACGGTATGATAACGAAAGCATGATCGACAGCGTCATAGGAGACCATTGAAAACAGCTCGGGAATGCCGCCGTCCGTATCCGCAAGCATGGTAAGGATAGTAAAGCTGTGTGATGCATCGGGAGTGAAATCGTCGGAAAGCTCGCCCGTTCCTGTAAGGCCCGTGGTAGTTTCCTGCGTTTCGGGGAAAAGGAAATCCCTGAAGGTGAAAATTACACCTACTGCAAATGCAAACGCAATGCCAAATGCTATAAAATAGATATACCAGTTACTTTTTCTGCGTACAGCCATGATCTTCTGCCTTTCAAACAAAATATAGGGGAAATTTTACTTAAATATAAATTATCTATTGAAATTTCCGAGGATTAGTAATATAATATATAGGTGTTCGGTAAACATATTGATATAAATCATATCATACACTAGTTTAGTATAACACATTTGTTTGAAAATTTCAACACTATTGAGGTAATATATGAACAATTTTTACTGGCGTACATGGGCGGAGATAAACCTTGATACGCTTAAAAGCAATATAACTGAAATAAGAAAGCTGACAGGAAATAAAGAGCTTATCGCTGTTGTAAAGGCTAACGCCTACGGTCACGGAGATACTCACTGTGCAGCCGCTTTAAGCAAGTGCGGAATAACTCACTTTGCCGTTTCAAACCTATGGGAGGCACAGGGGCTTACAGCAGGCGGAATTAAAGGAGATATACTCATATTCGGCTACTGCGATATTCCGCTCATTTTTGAAAACCTTGATAAGGGCTATATATTTACCGTAGGTACAACTGAATACGCAAAGCAGCTCTCGGATGAGGCGCTGAGGCGCGGTGTAAAGGTTCCTGTACATATCAAATTTGACACAGGTATGAGCCGCGTTGGTATCTCCACAGCAGAGGAAGCAGATCACATACTCGCTCAGAAAGGTCTTGACTGCCTTGCGGGATATACACATTTTGCCGTTGCCGACAGCAAGGCTTCTGAAGATATGAGTTTTACTGCACAGCAGCAGAAAGCGCTCATGGATATCTGCTCTGCAAGGGGTCTGAAAATGCACTCGCAGAACAGCGGTGGTATTCTCTATCATGAGGATTTCCCCGGCGATTATGTGCGTGCAGGTATCGTGATGTACGGTCACAAGCCTGATGCCGAAACATTCCCTTTTCCCGATACTATCAAGCCGATAATGTCGCTGAAAACAGTAGTAAGTCAGCTCAAGACCATCAAAGCAGGAACAACGGTTAGCTATGGCAGGACATTCACTGCCGAGCGCGATACAACGCTGGCACTTATAGCCTGCGGCTATGCGGATGGCTTCAACAGACGTCTTTCGGGACAGTGGAGCTGCCGCGTGAACGGAGAATACGCCCCCGTATGCGGACGTATCTGCATGGATCAGACGCTTATAGACGTCACTGATATCCCCGATGTGAAGATAGGCGATGTGGTGACAGTATATTCCGATCAGCTGTACGACCGCTGCTCCGTTGAAAATGCAGCAAAGCTTATCGGTACGATAAATTACGAGCTGCTGTGCGCTATCGGCACAAGAGTTCCCCGTATCTACATAGAGGACGGACAGGAGACCGAAGTTCAGAGATATGTATAATATAAGAAAAGAGCAGTAACATAAGCGTTACTGCTCTTTGTATTATGCTTCGATCAAAAGCTGCTCATAATCATTACGGATATCTTCAACATCCGTTTCAAGCTCCTCTTGCCTGTCTCTCAGACGATGTACAACGGCATCCAGCTTTTGTTTTATATTCCGCGAATCATCAAGCATGCCCTGTATCTTGTCAAATACGATCTTATCCATGATCAATCCGTCTAATCTTCTGTCTGCGTAATGTAGAAATCCGCTTATCTCGACATTGATATCCGCTGATAAATCTAAACCGACAAGCTCAGAACGAACACTTTTTAGCTGCTCACGAAGCTTAGATACAAGCCCCTGTGCACTCCTCAGATCATCATATTTTTCCAGGCCTCCGTAACGATGACTGGTCTGCAGATCGTATTTTGCCGCTTCTTCAGCACTCACAAGCAGCTCAACAATAGCTCCTGAGGTTTCCCTTGCCGCTTCAGATGTCACCAGTGCATCGTCTATTTCAGACAACTGTTTTTCGTATCTTCCAAGCATCGCTCCGATACGTTCAATCTCAGTCATATCTGCTCCTGCAGCTTTCAGCTGGTCTTTCTTTTCATTCAGAAGCTTGTCTAACTGTAGTCTGCGCTCAATAAGTTTATCAAGCTCAGTATTATAGTGACCGATGTTTTCTGTTATTGCATCGTATTCTTTTTTCACTGAATCGTAATTCTTAAGAGCTTCATCAGCCTCGTTACGTTCTTTTTCAAGCTTCTGCTCCTTTTTACCTGTTACTGAATAAAAAAATGATACAACGCCGCCGCTTTCCAGTTTTTCAACGTCTCGCTGCTCCTTTTTCATAGCAGCATCAAGATCTGATAACTTCACTTCAAGATCTGCTCTGCGCTGTTCAAGACTGTTTCTCATTTTCTCCAGACTATTTCTTTTTGAAAGCTGCTGTTTAAGCGTTATTAGCTTTTCGTTCAACTCAGACATATTACCTCCTGCACTATTGAAATATCATTTCGCGCACACGCTCTTTATCCAGCCTGTAACACCGTTCGGAAATCTTTCATCAGCCTGCGTACCATCATCAAACATCAAATCATTCTGTATCCAGTTTATCATGCAGTGCTGACCCATTTCAAACCCGTAGAACACTGAGGATATACCGCCATCTCCGTTATATACCCATTCAGGGAAAAAGCAGATAGTGTTCGGGAGTGAGTTCAGCTTTTCTAAGCGTGGAGCAATACATTCATCGAATATAGCCATTTCATCGTGCTTTCCATGAGCAATGACAAGCTCAACACCGCTCTCAGCGATGCGGTCGAGGGTTTCGTCATCGGGTATGTAGCCAGAAGCTATCGGAATTGCGGCGTCAAAATAACCGTTCCAGTCCTCAAGTAACCTCCATGTGAACCAGCCGCCCGAGGATGCTCCCATAACAAAGCGCTTACCGATGTTTGCGGCGTGTTCATCACAGACTTTATCGTATATCTCCTTTATGGGCGCGGAATGCTCCACATCCCATGCGCCGAGTATAGTTCCGTCCTCCGCACGTTCCTCATTGCATAAGGGTACGATAATATACGCGCCGCCCATCTTCTGCTGATACCTTTCAGATGCGTACTGCTCTGCGCCGCAGCACATGATACAGCCCTCGCCCATGAGAGAATTGCTTGCGCCGTGCAGCCACATGAGCACAGGATATTTCTTTGACGGATCTGCACCGTGCTTTACAGGGTCGTACACATAATAGCGGATGTCGCCCGTTTCCTTGCATGGGTGTGTATAGTAATCAAACAGGTGGAACAGGGTCTTGCTCGGATAGGTGGTGTTATAGCTGATAAACTCACCGTCTTGCATATACTTCGCCCACTCGGGGATGACGGTCTTATCCTGCTGGGTCTTTTTAAAATCGGGTAGTGCCATAATATACCTCCAATCAATTGATAGCATAAGTATAGCATGAATTTTCTGTCAAGTCAACTCATGCAATGCGTGAGTTCCGCTCAATCAACAGTATATTGCAATTCAGAGGCAATTAAGCTATACTTTAATCAGGAGCTCCAAAGGAGGAATAAGCATGAACATAACACTTGGCGAAAACATCCGCAGATTAAGAACTGACAGCTCACTTACGCAGGAACAGCTTGCAGAGGCTGTGGGAGTATCTCCGCAGGCTGTAAGTCGTTGGGAAACGGGCATCAGCTATCCCGATATAACGCTGCTGCCCGTGCTTGCAAATCTTTTCAACGCGACCACAGATACCCTGCTCGGCGTGGATATCGCACAAAAGCAGAAAGAGATCGAAAAGGCGCTGGAATACAACTCCACCCTGCACCGCGAGGGAAAGCACCACGAAAGCGAGGCTTTCATCCGCGAAAAGCTGAAGCTGTACCCCGACAGTGCCGATCTTACCTATCAGCTTGCATACGCACTGGACAAATACATTGCCGACGGCGAACAGCAGAAAGCCATAGACGCTGAGATCGAAGCACTCTGCAGGCGCTCCATACAGCTTGACAGCGGCACTTGGATAACCCACGCTGCAAGGCAGATGCTGTGTTTTTTATACAACAGGCAGGGCCAGAACGAAAAGGCAATCGAAATCGCTGACAGTATGCCGACATGGTGGGTCAGCCGTGAGTTCCTTATGCAGTGCGTCAGTCCGCCAGAGGAAGCAGCTGCGCAGCGCCAATATAATCTCGTGGCGCTGATGGATATGATGATACTGCATCTGAAAAAGATAGCATGGGATATGGATTCGGATGAAAAGAGCATTGAGGTTCTTGACAAGGCAGTAGCTCTGGGTCAGCTTATTGCAGGAGATGATATGAAATTCCATCACGCGCGGATATGCAAGTGTCATCTGTGGAGGGCGAGATATTTCACTCGCATGGGAGATAAGGACAGTGCATTTGCGGCTCTTGAAAGCGCACTGCATCATGCGGCCGAGTTCGAGAGACGCCCCGAATGTTCAAAGTACGAGGCTTTCTGGCTATGGCGGATAGAGGATGTTCGCGCAAATGAAAGAAAGGATGAGCCTGAAACGCTGTATCAGCATCTGCTGAAAAAGGTACAGGAGAATTGCTTTGAGAACCTCAGAAGCGACGAGCGTTATTCTGTCCTATGTGCGAAGATAAAAGATCTGATAACATAATTAAAAGGTTACCATCATAGCGGTGGTAACCTTTTATTTTAATATATCATAATTCATTTTAAGATTCTGTTTTGGTTTTTCAAAGATAGAAAAAAACTGTTTCTTAAGAAACAAGTAAAATCATAATATCTTATATGTTGTTTTTCATAACATCTAACAAAAACTGTTCAAAATCTTCAGCAACAATTTCGACATCTTCAAACTCAGGCTCATAACCACAAACAACACTACCTATTTTTTCCTTAAGATCAATCGCCCAAAAACGATATCCGTCTTTTACTGAGATAGCAATTGGCAAATGCCATCCCCACCATTACTTTATTAGTGTTTTTGAGCGTTTGGTGATTGCACTATTAAGACTAATTCTTTCATATTCGTTCCATGCAAATTCGCAACCGGAATACGAATTATGATAATCTGCAACACATAAAACCACTTTTTTGAATCATCTGATTCAAATAGCGTAAACGAAACGATGAATTTGTAATACAGAGATTCTCTGTCAATATCAAAATGCTTTAGAATTTTATGTTTTTTTAATCTATATTGTTTATAGTTTTGCTTACTTTCCAATTGTTTTTAATTGCCCGCTCATAGAACAGTGTTAAAGTATCCATATTTCCTCCTCATTTTATAATCCGAGCATCTGCTTTACAATAAGTTTTATTTTAGAAATCTGCTACAAATTCTTTTATAGTCTTTTCATGTCTTTTTACTGTTACTTTACATTTAAAATGCGAATACCCTTGCAAAGGGATAGAAAAAAAATCATTTTGACTTTTTTCTAATATAACAATATTTTGAGTATATACATTTTTGTTGCCATTTAATATATCCACAACTATATTAGACACATTATACTTTCGTGTCGCAGAACAAAGATATTTAATATATAAAATGCCGTCAAATATACACTCTACCGACAAAAAACATCCTTTTATTAAACATATAAATTCTGTATTAGTAAGAACTCCATTCCGAAACACTTCAAATCTCATTGGGGTTCCATCTTTATCGTAATAATTTAAATAATGATTATTATTTTCAAAAATCTCAACCATATCAATACATTGAGTTTTTATATATTTTTTATCATCAATCTCCTTGCATCTTGAATCATACCAATCATCAACAGAAATGAAATACTCATATTTCATCATACCATTGGAATATGCTCTTATGTTCACTTGATTCATATAGCCCCCTACCAGTTTGAGATTTGCAACATTATAATAATGCAACAAATTCAAACTCATCCATAACCAATACCCCTATACTACTTCATAATTTTGTCAATTAATATCACACTGTTAACAGCGATTTAGCAATTCGCTTTATATCATCACTCATATTATCCAATGAATAAAGAATACACCGAGACTCACTCACATACATTTCATCATCTATCATACACCTAGGCAAGTTATGACAAGATCTGATCAGCATAAGTAATCTATCATGATTACTATTACTTTTGAAAGCATTGATCTCTATATTGATCTGACTAATAAGTAAAAACAAAATTAATGAAGCTTTTCTATTTTTATACAAACAATCAAAATCAGCTTGATTAACATCATCATAAATCTCGTTTTTATGTATTAAATTGTTCAGTGCTTCGACAGCAGAGCATAGCAATTCGCTATCATTTATTATCAAACACGGCATTATTATATTCCACAGTTTAAGATGCTGAAAGAATTTTTGCCACTGTTTACTACTTATTCGACTTGACATACTGTTCTTTTCAAACACAAAACTCTCGTATAAAATTTTACCTACCATTCTTGACACCCCTATTTTAATAACAGTTTACTTTTACCGCATAACAATAACTAATTTTTCGATTTATAACATAGGTAATTAAAGAACGCGTACATAGTTCCCGGAACACAGCCCCAATCAATAAGCCAAGCTACCCAGAACATATACCAAACAGGATTATTGGGAAATATCATGAAAGCAAGTCCCACAAAACCACCGCCGAAAAAGCCTATCCAAGACTGTTTTTCCTTTTTGACAATATTTCGATAAGCAACTTTCCAATTGCTAACTATTATCAACCAGCCAAAAACAGATAAAGGTATACACCATAATAATCTTTCGATATCGCTCATGAGCTTCACCATATTCAGCGTATTATACAAAAGGCTACCACCTCCGTGGTGATAGCCTTTGATATTATACGGGATTTTCCTTTATAAACGCCTCCAGCAGGTCTGCCGCGTATCTGCACAGCTCTGCACAGGGGCGCTTCTTGTAATACTCGGAGGTGCGAGCCTCGGGGACAGCGGATTTCTCTGCCGCCTGCAGACCTAACAGCTCCTTGCAGATGATACTGCCGTTATCCTCGCGGAACTTATCTGCGAGGGCACGTATCTTCTCATACAGAGCGGTCTTTTCGGTGGTCGCCTTAGGGTCATCATAGCCATAGATAAGGCTTGCCGCCATGACAAGTCCCGAAAACGCTCCGCAGACCTCGCGCATCCTGCCGATACCGCCGCCGAAGCCCGAAGCAAGCTTCACTGCGGTATCGAAATCAACGCCCAGCTCCTCGGAAAAAGCTCCGAAAACGGACTGAGAGCAATTGTAGCCCTCCTTGAACAGCTCGTACGCGCGGTCACCCTTGGTGCTTATCGTTGAGCTCATTTGCAGAACTCCTCGATAGCGTCAGCGATAGGATCGGCAGCCTCGCTCTCGAACAGCTCGATCAGACCGCCGTCCACCTGCTTTGCAAGCTCGGTATCGATAGGCAGCTTTGCAAGCACCTTGAGTCCGTACTTCTCTGCTGTCTCCTCGATGTGGCTGTCGCCGAATACGTTTATCTTCTTGCCGCAATCGGGACATACAGCGTAGCTCATGTTCTCAACAAGACCGATAACGGGAATATTCATCATCTCAGCCATCTTCACAGCCTTACCAACGATCATGGATACAAGCTCCTGAGGAGATGTAACGATGATGATGCCGTCAATAGGAAGCGACTGGAACACTGTCAGCGGAACATCACCTGTTCCCGGAGGCATATCAACGAACATATAGTCAACATCGTCCCATACAACATCTGTCCAGAACTGCTTTACTGTGCCTGCGATAACAGGACCGCGCCATACAACGGGGTCGGTCTCGTTCTCCAGCAGCAGGTTTACAGACATTACCTTGATACCCTTTTTGGATACAACGGGATACAGCTCGTTTGCGTTACCTGTTGCTCTTTCCTTAAGGCCGAAAGCCTTGGGGATAGAGGGGCCTGTGATATCTGCGTCAAGAACTGCAGTATTCAGACCTCGGCGGTTCATGAGAACAGCGGACATGGAGGTAACAAGTGATTTACCAACACCGCCCTTACCGCTGACAACAGCGATCACTTTCTTGATGCTGCTAAGCTCATGGGGCTTTTCGATAAGGCTCTCAGGCTTGCGCGAGGAGCAATTTGCAGAACAGCTGCTGCAATCATGTGAACATTCGCTCATTTTAATTCATTTCCTTTCTGTGCCCTGGCGGGCGGGGTTTTATTCAACGGAATGATCCGTATGTAGGCATATCAATCCTCATTTACAAGATACATCAGCGCAAGGCGGTTGTGACCGAGAAGCGCTTCGGAGAGCTTGTGATAATCATCGGTAAGCTCCTTTTCAAGTGCCTTGTGGAAAGGCTCGTCATTCCAGCTTCCCATTGCGCCGAAAACGTCAGAGATATCAGCTGCAAGGTACATTCTCAGCTTATCCTCAGGAAGCTCAGGGATACCCTGTGTTTCGGAGAGATCAGGCAGCTCGCCTCCCGTAAGAACATCGCCGCCCTTACGGAATGCCTCTGCGAAGTTATCACAGCCAATGTGCTCCGCAAACTTTTCAATGTTTGAAAGAGCCATCACGAAATCCGCAGTGTTATCCTTGAAATGCTGAAGCTCAGGCGGATTCTCGATAATATCCTCATTGAATGTGACATTCCAGCCGCGCTTCTGCTTATCGGGTGTAAAATGAGGCACAAAGCGTGTAACTGTACCATCTGCAAACTTAGCAAACAGAGTACAGCCTGTGGTATTTACAAAGCCCAGAGCACGTCTGTCCTTTACGATATAAGGCATTATCATGAATACCTTTTCAACGCCCTCGCCTTTAAGACGTGCATACCACACATCAGCCGAGCGCGCCATAAGACCTGCTTTCTTGCCCTTTTCGCAGAAGTTGAAGTTTATCTCGTTCTCATAAGGGAGCTTTGTAAATTTGAATTCACCACCCTTAATTGCATTCTTCGCTGCTACCGCAAGGCGGCAGATAAGTCCTACTTCACCGTTCATTTTTTAATTCTCCTTTTTGGGCAGGATACTTCCCTGCTCCATGTATTTGATCCCTCACAGAACTGAGGAACATTTTGCTTATATCAGTATCTTATCGGCGATACTCGTTCCCTGTACCTCTCCGTCAACTCCGAGAAGATCAAGGATAGTTGCCGCAACAGTGCCGAAGCCGTACATAGTACCGATATCCACAGGATCGATATGGCGACCGTAAATGAGCACAGGAATGTACTCTCGGGTGTGGTCTGTGCCTGTATGACAGGGATCACAGCCGTGATCCGCAGTGATCATCAGCACATCATCCTCGCGCATATCGGAAATAAAAGTACCCAGCCACTCATCAAACTCGTTGAGCGCCTCTGCGTATCCCTCAGCGTCACGGCGGTGGCCATAGCTCTGATCGAAATCCACGAGATTTGTGAAGCACAGGCCACGGAAATCCGTTTCCTGAACGCGCTTGGTCTCTGCCATATCGGGGACATTTCCAATAACACGGAAAGACTTGTTCACGCCCTTTCCTGCAAAGATATCGTATATCTTGCCGATACCGATAACATCCATACCGCTGTTCACGATATGATCCAGCATGGTATCGCGCGGAGGAACGAGAGAAAAATCATGCCTGCGCGATGTGCGAATGTATGGATGCTCACCCATAAAGGGGCGTGCAATAACTCTGCCGACACCGTAGTCACCAACAAGTATCTCACGGGCGATCTCACAGTAACGGTAGAGCTCCTCAACAGGTACGATATCCTCATGCGCCGCTATCTGGAACACGCTGTCCGCTGAGGTGTAGACTATAAGCGCGCCTGTTTCGACGTGCTCCCGTCCGTAGTCAGCGATAACGCTCGTTCCCGAATATGGCTTGTTACAAAGCACCTTTCTGCCCGTTGCCTGCTCGAATTTTTCTATCACCTCAGGCGGGAAGCCTTTTGGAAATGTCGGAAATGGCTTTTCCGAAACAAGGCCTGCAAGCTCCCAGTGACCTGTTGTGGTATCCTTGCCCTTAGAGAGCTCGGCAAGGCGCAAAAATGCTGCTGTGGGCTCATCGGCTCTGTTTTCAAGATCCACGCCATCAATATTATAAAGACCCATCCGCTGCATGTTACTGAGCTTCAGCAGGCCCGTATCATGGCAGGAGCGGAATGTATCGGCGTGCATATCTCCGAACTCGGGAGCGTCAGGCATTGCGCCAACTCCGAAGCTGTCAAGAACTATAAGGAAAACTCGATCAATCATATCAATAGCCTCCGTTGCTCTCACCTGAAAGGAGGAGCTTTACAGCAGAACTCGTGCCGATACGGGCACAGCCTGCCTCGATGAACATTTCAAGATCAGCCTTTGATCTCACGCCACCAGCAGCTTTCATTCTGACCGCATCACCGATATGCTCTTTAAAAAGGCGGATATCCTCAATGCGTGCGCCGTCAGTACCAAAGCCCGTGGAGGTCTTGATGAAATCAGCTCCTGCTCTTGTAACGCATCCGCAAAGTGCTATCTTTTCCTCGTCGGTAAGATAGCAGGTCTCGATGATGACCTTTAATATCTTATCGCCGCAGGACTTTTTCACTGCGGATATCTCTGCCTCTACCCTGTCAAGATCTCCGTTCTTGACATCACAGAGATCTACGACCATATCTATCTCAGAAGCGCCGTTGCGGATAGCGTCCTCCGCCTCAAAGCATTTTACAGCAGTTGTGGAATATCCGAGAGGAAAGCCTATAACAGTGCAGATATTGAGCCGCGGATGCTTCTCATGCACATACGCTACATACGCAGCAGGTATGCAGACGGACGCTGTTCCGTATTCCAGCGCCTCAGTACAAAGCTTATCTATCTCTGCACGGGTGGAGGTAGCACGAAGGAGCGTGTGATCAATATATGGGAAAATATCGTTATTATTCATCATAACCTCAAACAAATCTGAAGGATTTAAGAGAAAGTATGCCGCTGACTGTGATCTTCAGCGTACCGATACCCGAAACCTGTGCAGTGCTTGCGGAAACTGTACGGAATTCGGTCATACTTCCAGTCGGCGGTATCTCGCACTCTGCGATGGTGACGCCTGTTTCCTCATGTACGATGGTGAGCTTTGCAGTACCGCCGGGATTTGATACAAGAAGCTCTACCGCATGATAAGGCTTGAGCTCGCAGCCCGTAAACCTCATGTAGCTCTGCCAATCGTGGATAAGTGCATATTCCTCCAGCTTATCATCAGCAAGATAATCCACACCGAGATAATCATAACAATCTGTAGCGCAGATGCGGTTGCTCAGATCGATACCACTGTATTCCGTACCGATTATATTGATCTCCGCAGTACGCCTGATATCAGCAGAGGATGAGCCTATCATAAGCTCATAGCTGCCGCTGAATACATCCATATCACGGGTGTTGGGATTCCAGCGTGCAAGCTCAGCAACAGGAATACTAAGCTCAACAGTAACAGCATCGCCGCGCGGGATATAAACGCGCTGAAATGCCTTAAGCTGCTTTATCGGAAGCGGCAGCGGCAGCTTGGGATAAGCCACATAAAGCTGCACGACCTCTTCACTGTCGCAGCTGCCGACATTCTCAACATCGAATGTCACAGTGATCGTTTCATCACGTTCATAATTACGCTTGGAGGGTCTTACAGCACCGTATCTGAAAGCTGTATAGCTGAGACCGAAGCCAAACGGATACAGCGGCTCTCCGTCATAATACTGATATGTCGTTCCTGTACGAACGATGTTGTAATCCTTGATATCACACAGCTCGTTTTCAGAACGATACCATGTCATGGGGCATCTGCCTGCGGGAGAAACATCACCGAACAGCGTTTTCGCAACGGCATTTCCCATTGCAGGCCCTGCATGGCAGATATGCATCACGGCACTTACCCTGTCATCATTTATCACATAAGGGTAGCCTGAGACAAGATAAAGCACTGTCCTAGGATTAAGACGAACTGCGGCGTCAAGCAGCGCTCTCTGCTGCTCAGGCAGCTGAAGATGCTTCCTGTCCTGAGTTTCATGAGCATTTATAAGCGGATTATTTCCGCAGAAATATACAGCGTTGTGGCATTCGGTAACAGCCTTGCGTACCCTGTCTGTGCCTGCGGAGAACACCTCAACGTGCAGAGGGCAGTTCTTATTTGGCTTCAGATCGTTGATAACAGCAAGATGTGAACGATTATCGATACCGACAAATCTGTGCTGCCAGTTACGCAGCAGCCACTCGCCATCAGCTCTCTCAAGATAAAACAGCTCGCGCACGAACCAGCCGTATACTTGCTCTGATGTGCATTTCAGCACGGAGCTGTTATCGTTAAGGAACTTACCGTTATATTTTGAGCGGAGAGATACAGCGCCATCGCCCCATTCAAACAGCTCAAAAAGGCATTCCTCGCTTATCATTGCGCTGTCGCAGACAACATCACCATTATCATCAACGGAAAAATAGAAGCCTGTCTGAGCGTTTCTCACCGCGATGATATCATTTCCGCTCTCGTATATCACATTATCCTTTCCGATCTTTTCGGAGATAGCGTCAAGGATGGTAGTATTTCTGTCCGAAGTGCCTGTGTACCAATCGCGGAAATTCATATTGGCATGATATCCGATAACGGCAAGCTTTTCCTGCTTTGATATCGGAAGCACTGCCTGAGAGTTCTTCAGCAGGATAACGGATTTCTCCGCGGCCTTTTCAGCTACGCGGTAATACTCATCACAGCAAAGCAGAGCAGGGTCTGTTCTGTTATAAGGACAATCCTTATCGAACTCACCGAGCATGAATCGTGCCTTGAACACACCGAACAGAGCGGCATCGATATCCTCCTCGGAAAGCAGCCCCTTTTCAAGTGCCTCCCTTGCGCTGGCTATAACAACATCGGCGTTATCTGTCATGATATCCGCACCGTGATGCTTATAAACCTTTGTAATTGCTTCAACGTGGGTCTTATCCTTGCGGTGAGTCTGTACATTTGCCATAAAATCACCGCCGTCTGTAACAGCAAACAGCAAGCCCCATTTATCCTTACATACCTTGGATACTTCAGGATTACAAAGTGCTTCCACACCATTTATCTCGTTATAGGAGGTCATAAGGCTGCGCGCCTTTCCCTCGCGTACAGGCTTCTCAAACGCCTTGAGATAGTAGTCGTATTTCAGACCTGTGGGGATCATTGCGTTATCTGAGCCCCTGTCCTCCTCGTGGTTGTTTGCGTAGAAGTGCTTCAGAGTGGGGATAACACGCGCATATTTATCATTGACGCCGTACATACCCTTACAGAAAGCAGCAGACATCGAGCCTGTGAGGAACGGATCCTCACCGTAGGATTCTTCGTTTCTGCCCCAGCGCGGATCACGCTCCATGTCTACTGTAGGTCCCCATACGCAAAGAGAGCTCTTGCCCTCATCATGACAGATACGAACCTCGTTACCTGTGATCTCGCCCATAGCCTGCATGATATTAGTGTCAAACATCGCTGCAAGTCCGAAAGGCTCGGGGAATACTGTTGTTGCCTTTTCACCGAAGCTGTTGCCGCGGCATACAAGTCCGCGAGCGACCTCTGCCCCGATACCGAAATCCTTTATACCAAGTCTGGGAACTGCTGCCTGATGAGTGGTAAGCATGGTGAGCTTTTCCTCAAGGGTAAGCTCCTCCAGAAGCGCAGCGGTGCGCTGATCAAAATCAAGGGTAGTATCCATAAATTTAAAGTCCGCCATGTTATCCTCCTTGCTGTACAGTAAGATCGGTCTTAGTTCTTAACAGGTTTTCTTAATATAGAATGTGGGGGTACTACTATATCCGATGGGATAGTAAGTTTTTCTGTGGCATGGCGCGCGATCTCGATAGGCTCGCCGTCTGCACCGTACATCACTGTTGGTGCAAAGCTGATAGGCTCCATGCCGGGGGCTAATATCTCCAGCTCATCGCTGAGCGTGAAATAATTCCTCTGTGTAAGGTACATCGTGCCGTTTTCGCAACGGTCAACAGTGCCAACGAAATCATAGGTACGCATATATCCGCTGTCTGCGAAATACTGACCGCCGTTTGTTATCACATCAGGCTGCTGAGTTTCCGAGCCAACGTTGGGATGTCCGTAGAAAAATCCCGTGCAATAAGGACGGTGGCTGATCTTATCCACCTCGTCCAGCACCCACTGTGCAGGCTTTTCGCCATTTTTCGCAGCGTCAAGAGCAGCGCGGTACGCATTGACTGTAAGCGCCACATAATACGCGGATTTTGCTCTGCCCTCTATCTTGAAGCTGGTGACACCTGCTTCGATGAGATCGTCAAGGTGCTCTATCATGCACATATCACGCGCGTTAAGGATATACGAGCCGCGCTCATCCTCAAACACCTTGAAGAACTGATTGGGGCGCTTTTCCTCCATGAGATAATAGCCCCAGCGGCAGGGCTGAGCGCACTCGCCGCGGTTTGCGTTACGTCCCACAAGGTATTCAGAGATAAGACATCTGCCCGAAAAGCTGACGCACATTGCGCCATGCACGAACACCTCTATCTCCATATCATCAGGAATGTTCTTTCTGATGGTGCGGATGTTTTCAAGATCCACCTCGCGGGCGAGCACGATACGGCGCGCTCCCATCTTATAGAGCTCCTGCGCGGTCTTATAGTTTACGACTCCTGTCTGTGTGGAGACGTGAAGGTCAAGTCCGGGTGCATACTCCTTTATCATAGAGATAACGCCGAGATCGCACGCGATAGCAGCATCAATGCCGCACTGCTGTGCATAAGCTATAAATTCAGGGAACGCTTCAAGCTCCTCGTTAAGAGGAACTGTATTACAAGTAAGATATACCCTGACATTCCGAGCGTGGGCAAGCTCTACGGCTCGCCTCAGACCCTCCTTGTCAAAGTTCTTTGCTCCTGCTCTCATACCAAACGACTTACCTGCAAGATATACCGCATCGCAGCCGTAATCCAGCGCGGAGATGAGGCACTCCTCATCTCCTGCGGGAGCAAGAAGCTCTAGCTTTCTGTTCAAATAGGATTCTCCTGTTCGTATTTATTCTTCTTCATTTTCACTTGCACGAAGCTCTGCATCAATGATGTTCTGCTCGTGCTCCTCGTTGGTCTGAGCATAGTAGAATGTGCCGTCCTTACTTGCGAGGAAGTAGAAGTAATCTGTATCCTCGGGGTAGAGAGCCGCATTTATCGCATCAAGACCGGGGCTGCATATCGCGCCTGCGGGAAGTCCCTCGCACTGATATGTGTCATAAGCGAGGATTATATCATCGAAGAGATCGCCTGCGTCATCAGGGATAACAGGCACTATACACTCATCGATATAGGTGTAAGTTGTATCCGACTGCAGCTGCGGGAATTCACCTCTGTTGTTCAGACGGTTGTGGAATACGGAGGATATCATTGCCATGTTTTCCTCGTTAGTACCCTCCCACTGGATAAGCGAAGCAAGGGTGATGGTCTGATCGAGGGTGAGCCCGAGCTCCTCCATACGGTACTCCATAGCGCGGGTGATCTTGTTTTCGAAGTTTGCGTACATCTTGTCAGCCGCATTCTTTGCGTACTCAAGAGTAGCAAAATCGGGATTTTCCTTGAGATCGTCAATAACATAGAACTCATAGGTATCGGGGAACAGATAACCCTCAAGATAATAGAAGCGGTTGGGATCTTCCTCTATTCCCTCCTCAAAGGTGTACTTATCCTGCTTGGTCTTGTAGTACATCTCAAAATCCTCTGCACGGCAGACGAAATTCTCTTCAAGGAGCTGACCGATCTCCTGAGCGGTAGAGCCCTCGGGGATCATTACCATTACAGTTTCAGTATACTTCTTCTTGGTCTTCATTGTCTGGACGAGGATATCATAGGACATATTTGCCTTAACCTTGAACTCACCGTTAAGGAAGCCATCCTGCTTATCAGTAAGATTGATATAAGCCTTGAAAAGCCACGGCATTTCGATGATATCATTCTCGGCAAGCTGCTGAGCGATGCTGTCTACATTCATATCATCGGTTATGTTTATCTCAAATTCAGCGGAATCCTTTGCCATACCTGTGAAATCACGCATCGCGGTGATGACCTGAATGGCAAGCCAAGTTCCGACTACAACAGCCAGAACAGAAAGCAGAACACCGAGGAATATCTGTCCGAATGTGCGGGTATGGTTCATCTGCTTTTTCTTCTTTTTTCTGCGGCGTTTTTTAACGGGATTCGGCGCAGGCTCGGCAATATATTCCGTCTGTTCGGGGACTACAGAATCCATAAGGCGCGTCTTTTCGCTGTCGTCAGCGCTGTTGAGATCTGTAAAGCGCTCGCGCGGCATTATACCGTCATCCTCTCCGTCAAAGTGAGAAAAATCCGATATACTATCAATCTCCTGAGTACCCGAGATATCCTCAGATGTGTATGCTGTCACATCATCCGCGGAAACATCATCGGAACGAAGATAGTTTTCTTCAAGGAAATCGTTATTGTCCATGTGACCTCCTAATATTAGTCTGATGTATCAAATATCGTTATGTCTGCTCGCTTATCATGCGGCTCTGCAGGTACTTCCATTCTGAAATCGGAATAGCATATTATAACGCTCGTGCCCCTAAAGGATGAAAGATATCTGTCATAATATCCCCTGCCGTAGCCAAGCCTGAGACCGCTGCCGTCCGCGCATAGCGCAGGAACTATACACAATGAAGCTGCACTGCCTATATGCTCAGATGAGCGCTCGCGCGGCTCATAAATGCCAAAACGTCCGCTTTCGAGATCGTCAAAGCTGCGTATCTCATAAAAAGAGAGCTCGGTATCTCCCGAAACGGGAACTGCAACTGCTTTATTAGTGCTGAAGCAGTATTCAAGCACGCGCCTTGTATCAACTTCAATATCTGTTGAAACGTAAGTCAATACGCTGTCAGCCGCATCAATCAACGGTTTGAGCTGAGCAAATATGCTTTCATCGGCAAGCTGTTTATATTGTGCAGAAATAGCCTTTCTTCTTGCTATAAGCTCCTTTCGGAGCGATCTTTTTACTTCCTGCATTGCATACCAGCCGCTACCTTTGCAGCCTTTTTATCATTCACAAGTATCTCTACAAGACGCAGACCGAAATCAATAGAAGCTCCGGGGCCTACGCCTGTTGTGATGTTACCGTCTGTAACAACGCTTTCGGAGGATATCTCCGCGCCATCAAGGAAGCCCTCAAAGCCCGGGAAGCAGATCGCTTTCTTTCCCTTAAGCAGACCCTTTTTGCCAAGAATAGAGGGTGCTGCACAGATAGCCGCTATCGGGATGTTCTTATCTACGCAGTAATCAATGGCAGCCTGCACGACAGGGCTCTTTTCAAGGTTCAGCGTACCCGGCATACCACCCGGGAGAACTATCATCTCAAGGCGGTCATCCAGCTGCACCTGCATATCTGTAATATCGGCAAGCATTGTGATACCGTGTGATGAACGCACAGTATCGCTGCCGATTCCTACTGTTATAACATCCTTTTCCGCTCTGCGGATGATGTCTATAGGGGCAATAGCCTCGGTCTCCTCGAAGCCGTCTGCGAGAAATACATATATCATAAATTACCTCCGAATGTTATGTTGAATTTATCCTCAAGGAAAACGGGATGATAGGAAAGCTTAGCTTTTCTGAGGTTTTCAGCGCCCGTATCCTCTTCCCTGTTTATATACTTGTATCTGCCGCCGAGAGAAAGTACAAATTCGCGGTTTATCGCGGTGTAAGCGCCCTGATAATCCTTAAGCGCCTTTTCCACATGAACGACAAAAGTATCATCCGCAGACGGCTCACCGAACGTGAACGCCTGCACCTCGCCGTTTACTCTCAGAAGTCCGCCTGTGTAGCCGAGCTTATCATAATACTTGAAGCTGCATCGGACGATACAGCTTTCATCCTCCTTGCTTCGGAGCTCATCCATGTCCGCACATTCACAGGTGCAGATATTTTCCTCGCACCAGCGCTCGTTCATGGCGATACACTCAGCTATGTTTTCCATAGTGATCGGCTCAAAGCTCCAGTCGTTCTCATAGAAACGATTGAGATGATTACGCTTGCCGTGGTACTTCTTGCCTTTAAGCTCAGCAAGCTCCTCCGCGAGGTAGACATAATCACTGCCATCGCGGTTGTAGACAGCCTGTGCTTCGGGATACAGCGCGGTTATCTGCTCTGTTATATCCTTATTTGCATAGATGCAAAGCTCAATACCGTGCTCGGAGCAGTATTCCTTTAACAGCTCAACGCCTGTACGAACATCACATCCGCCTGTGGGAAACGAGAATTTATACTTTCCGCCGCCGAAATTCCAGCGGACGAAGTAATATTCGCCTAGCCTTGCTATCTCTACGCCGTAAGTCCTGCGCCATACGAAATTGTTGCCGAAAGTATATTCACAGCCGCGAAACTGCGACTTTCCGAGCGCTTCGTCTATCCATTCCTTATCTGTTATCTCTATATTTCTGAAAACAAGTTCAGACATCAATTATCTCCTTGACCTTCGCCATTATCTTTTCGTGTATATCTTCAATAGAAAGGGGCTGCTCTCCATCGGAGCACTGTATCATGCACCAGCCGTTCTTTTCTACTGTATAGAGTGCGCTCTCACGGCACTGCTTCATGAACACGATATTGCTTTCATGAATATCCTTTTTGCTCTCATCACCCTCATAGCGTGCGGAAAGCAGCTTCTGTGATACCTCTATGGGCATATCGAGAAACAGCACCATATCAGGCTTCGGCAGACCGAGCTTTTCATACTCGTACTCCCACAGCCAGCTGAGGTATTCATCGCGCTTATCGGCAGAAAGCTTTGTCATCTGATATATAGCGTTGGATGTGGTGTATCTGCCCGATACTATCACGCTGCCGCTGCTGTATTCCCTGCTCCAGTCGGTGGAAAAGCTGATGTAGCGGTCTACTGCATAGAAGCTGCTAGCCGCGTATGCGCCTATCTCGCCGTCACAGGGGATATCTCCGCCAAGATACTGCGATACTATCTTACCGCTGGGGCTGTCGTAATTCGGGAAGCTGATAAGGCGGGATGTTACACCATCTGCAGCAAGTCTGTCAGCCAGAAGCTGAAGCTGTGTGGATTTTCCGCAGCCGTCCAATCCTTCCAGTACTATTATCTTTCCTTTGCTCATAATACATACCTGTCCATTATATTGTTATACATTATATATTCTACCACAAACTATCGGTTTAGTCAATGCTTTTTGTAAGTTTTATACAAGAATTTACCCCGATATCGTGATATCGGGGCGAAAAAATTATATTTTATTCACAATCGGAAGCCTGTTTTTTCTTTCTGCGGCTGTTCATCACCAAAACAACAATGAATGATGCGAACATTATGTTATAAGTAGATTAAAAGCATTCAAAGCGATAACAAAAGCCGCCGCAATAGTTCCTGAGCCCTTTACACCGAACAGGCAGCCTTTGACAGCGCATCGTATCACGTTCCACAGATAGCTCGCTGCAATTGAAAGCATCAGCAGAGGAAAACACTTCTCACACCACTGCAGCCGCGTTTCATTCAATCCGACAAGCAGGAACGACAGCAATACGCATATCAGCAATGACTCTATGAAAAGATTTGAACGCACCTGATTCTGACGCTCGTCAAATACCTCTTTCTGAGAGCCCGGCTCGCTCAGTATCATGTTCTCGCAGAATTTATCGAAGCTTTTTAGGCTCATTATGCCGCCTCCTTTTCTTCATCTGGTGTTTCGGACTTCTTTCTCTTTCTCATCACAGAAAAAACCACCACCGAGGATACCGCCATGATAACACACGCAAGTATCAGCACAAAATACTCTGTAAGCTGACCGTCTGCGATGAAAAAGCTCTTGACAGTGGTTATTTCATCCTCATTGTTATGGAATATCATAACGACATAAATTATCATCAGCCCCAGAATATACGATGCAGTAAAGGAAGTTTTCTCATACTTTACGCCGAGAAGCGTACCGTTCTTGCAGTTTCTTATCACCCAGATAAGATAACATACAGCCATGCAGAATGCAAGCACCGCAATGATACTCTGGCAATATGCGCAGAATGCCTCATAAATTATAAGCGCTATAAAGGTCATAAAAGCGTAGGCGTACAAGCATTCGCTGGTTATCTTTGCGCGCATCTGATTCTGACGCTCGTCAAAGATATCCTTAGGCTGAACATGCTCGCCCATTATCATGTTTTCACAGAATTTGTCGAAGCTCTTTAAGCTCATAATGTTACCTCCATTGTCACTCTGTCCAGAAAAGCTCATCCAGCGTCTTGCCGAGAGCCTTGCATATCGATACACACAGATTTATCGTAGGATTATAGTCGCCGTTTTCCACGGCGCTGATGGTCTGGCGTGTTACGCCGATCTTTTTAGCAAGCTCATCCTGCGACATATCAGCCGCAGCGCGGGCTGCTTTCATCCTGAGATTCTTCGCCATTTCATCACCTCGATGTGAGTATAACATATATTTTACGGTTTGTCAAGTATATTTTACATTTTGTTTGATATTTTTTTCAAAATGTCGGCTGAAAAGTAAAAACATCCCCTGAGCAGACTCAGGGGATGCAACTATTCAATTAAACATATCCGATAACTGCGGAAATGAAGATCGCGATCATGAATACAGGGCATACATACTTAATCATGATACGATACAGCAGCTTGGACTTGAACTCGCCGTTCAGCTCGACCTCGCTCTCAACGGTCTTGGTCTTGACAACATAACCGATGAGTATGCAGGTAAGCAGAGCAACGATAGGCATGATAACACTGTTGCTGACGAAATCAAAGAAATCAAGGAACTGCTTGCCGAAGACGGTTACATTCTTCCATGAGCTGTAGCCGAGCACGGAAAGCATACCGATAAGGAACGAGCCTCCGAATACTATCAGACTGGCAGGTATTCGCTTCATTTTTGTCTTTTCCATAACGATATGTACGATGGTCTCCATAAGGGAGATGGAGGATGTCAGCGCTGCGAGAGCAACGAGCACGAAGAACACCACGCCGATGATATGTCCACCGGGCATTGTATCAAACACCTTGGGAAGCGTTACGAACATCAGACCGGGGCCCTGATTAAGGGCAGCCTTATCGCCGCCTGAGAAAGCAAACACAGCGGGAATTATCATCATACCCGCAAGGAATGCAATAGCGGTGTCGAATATCTCGATATGGCGGACAGAGCCCTCAATGCTGTCGTCCTTACGCATATACGAGCCGTAAGTCACCATGATACCCATAGCAAGCGACATGGAATAGAAAAGCTGACCCATAGCTGCAATAACTGTCTTGAGGGAGAAGTTCTTGAAATCGGGCTTTATGTAATAGATAAAGCCCTCCATAGCGCCGTCAAGAGTGATGGAATATATTGCAATAACAATGGTGA
The DNA here is from genome assembly GCA_017465665.1 of Oscillospiraceae bacterium. Classification (GTDB taxonomy): domain Bacteria; phylum Bacillota; class Clostridia; order Oscillospirales; family Ruminococcaceae; genus CAG-115. The sequence goes on from JAFTVU010000015.1 coordinate 70,776, forward strand.
TAACGATAAGCACGGGCATAAGGAACTTGCTGAACTTTTCAATTCCCTTTTCAACGCCCAGCATTACAACAAGCGCTGTAATACCCATATAGATAAAAAGGAATATAGAGGGCTGAAGTGCATTTCCTATAAATGTATCAAAAAAAGTGATATTCTTGGACACACCATCCACTACCTCAGTGGTTACAGCAGCTGCATCCGAGCCATGTCCTGTGATAAACACGGTAAGGTACTTCAGCACCCAGCCGCCGATAACACAGTAATATGGGAAGATGATAACGGGAACTGCGGCAGCCACCCATCCGAGGGGCTTGAACTTGCTGTGTAGCTCTCCGTATGCGCCCATAACGCTCTTGCCTGTTTTACGTCCGATAGCTATCTCTGTGACCATAAGCGTGAAGCCGAATGTCACTGCAAGGATAAGATACACAAGCAGGAAGATTCCGCCGCCGTACTGTGCGGCGAGATAAGGAAATCTCCAGATATTGCCCAGACCAACGGCAGAGCCAGCCGCCGCAAGAATGAATCCGAGCTTGGAGGAAAATCCGCCCTTAGCGGACTTCACTTTTGTTTTTGTTTGTTCACTCATAGAATTACGCTCCAAAAAAATAAAATACAATAATAATTATATAAGATATTCAGTTTAAAGTCAAGGGATTTTACGAGTTTTTCCGCAAAATCATGAAAAAGTTGACAGCAGTCTGAGGTTTTGGGCTTGACAAATCATAAGCGATACTGTATAATATTTATGTTCTGCGGAAAGCTCCGCACATAATACGGAGACGTATCGAAGTGGTCATAACGAGACTGACTCGAAATCAGTTGTACCGCAAGGTACCGTGGGTTCGAATCCCACCGTCTCCGCCAGAGTTCCGCTGGATCAATCAGATTCAGCGGAATTTTTATTAAGGAGATATAGCATGAAATACACTTCAACTGACCGACTATGCGATTTTGAATTCCACGATGCGGATTTTACACTAGATGTTCACGACGGCTGGAAGCTGGGTGTATGGGCAGACCATCTGAACATTCACGCCGACGCTCAACAAAATCCTTTTGATACCGATATGGAGATTGACAGAGCGTATATCATCTTCGAGAACTTCAATCTCATTTCATACGGACCTGGCAGAACATGGAAGCAAAACGAGAACGGTGAATTATATACTGATGAGCCACAGATCACACATCATGGTGATGAAGCACTAAAACATTTTACAGAGCAGCTAACACATTCCGTTTGGGTCTATGACTTTGATATCACGAGCGATAATATGTATTTCATAGACGGATCCGCCATTGAACCTTTCTTTACAGCGTACTTTACATTTGATAAAATCACTATTGAATGGGACGATTACAGGCAGCAAGCATGGTACGTTATTATGAAAAACGAACAGAATACCAAATAGAAATAACAAAAAGAGGGAGCAAAACTCCCTCTTTCGTTTTTAAATATAACCGCCTTGCCGTGGGCGTGCTATAAAACCCGCAAAAAGCAGGGTGGGTAAGATCGCCTTTCGGTTTCACGCTCCCTATCATCCGCAGTACGGGAGGTCTGCAATCCGCCGCCAGAGTCGAAATCCCTTTTAAAACACGTTGGATTATATCGACACACCTTAAACGTGTCAAGGCAGTATGTTCACAGTTCATCGGAACGGTATTAATATATCCTCACTTTGTCAGGATATCCGAGGAAGATCATTCCTCTTCGCCGTCCTCATCATCGTAGCCTGCAAGCTCTGCAAAGCGCTGGAGGAAGATCTCACCGATGGATGCGTATTCCTCATCGCTGTCTATAGTAGCCAGCATGGACTCGCCGTTTATCTCCTGCTCTTTCAGTACTACGAACTGATCTGCACCCTCGTCATCATCAGACTCGGGAACGAGTGCGTAATAAGTAGTACCGTTATACTCCATTGCGTCTATAAACTCGAAACGGGTGACATTTCCATCCTCGTCCTCAAGCTCGATTATTCCCTCTTCCTCATCGAGGAAAGTGTTGTTCATATCTTCACTCATGATTATATTCCTTTCATATCTGTGCATTAAACGCACGCTATATACCTATTTTACACTATCGGCACGATGTTGTCAATATGAAAAACAAAGAAATTTGCCGAAAACCGCAGTTTCATGCTAAATATCATGGTTTTGTACAATTCCAATGATTTAATATTATATAAAACATCAATAAGAAAGTTGAAAATATCTATTGACTTTGCACAAAATATGTGGTATTATAATATCAAGGAAAGGGACATAGAAAAGTGAGGGAGCTTACTACTGATCCCACCGATCTTAACGAAAGGGGTACACTCCAATGGAAAGCTGAAAGATCCTAAAGGCTTATATGCAGAAAGGATAGTCCAATGGAATGACACCACTGAACATCAACTGATCTTATCAGAAAGGAGCGGGTCCGATGGAAACAACTGAGCCAAAGCACTACTTAACATCTGTGGCTCGTACCGAGAGCTGAAAGTCAAAAAATTATGGCGAACGGACTGCATGAGGGTCTTCCCTACGATATGCAGCAGCTGCCCGACCGAGTATCTACACTCATATAAAGGCTTTCCGCAGGAGGCGGCGCAGATGACCGCATGGCAGAGTTCACTGAACGGTGCCGATCAACCGCTATACGCGTTCACATATAACACCTTATGAAAGCAGGTGGTTCCAACATGTACGGATATAGCAAAATGAGGTTAAGAAAATCTGCGAAAGGATGAGTCCCATGTACTCATAGAGTTTGCTTCGACAACAAATTTTATGTGAGGTACACTCCGATGTAATATCGAATCAAAATTAAATAGATCACCCCCGCGGCGTGTCTGTCGCGGGGGTCTTGTTATGTGTTATCAGTAGATATCGTACTGCTTCTCCCCTCTTGTGAATACGGGGATGATATCGATAGGTGCAGGCACTGTAACGGTCTGACCGCCCTCGTAGCGCTGCTTTGTATTTGCGTCTGTCCAGACTGCGCCTGCAGGGAGATATACTGTGCGCTCACGTGCACCCTCTTCCATTACAGGAGCTACAAGGATATCAGGGCCGAACATATATTCATCCTCGATATTCCATGCGTTCTTATCCTCGCTGAAATCAAAAAACAGCGGACGCATAACAGGCATACCTGTTGCAGAGCACTCATCCATTATCTCACGGATGTATGGGCGCAGGCGCTCACGGATGAAGAGGTACTTTTTCAGTATCTCATAGTTATCCTCGCCAAAGCTCCAGACCTCGTTATCCTGACCGGAGGTAAGCTGACGTACTCCGTCAATGAACTCCTGCTCGCGCTCATACCACGGGCTGCGCTCGCCGTGCATACGGAATACAGGACAGAAAGCGCCCCACTGGAACCAACGCACCAGCAGCTCACGGAACTTCTCATCACGGATATCTCCACCGAGGAAGCCACCTATATCGCTTGTCCACCACGGGATACCGGCAACGCACATATTCAGACCTGCCTGAAGCTGCTCACGCATTGCACGGAAAGAGGAATGGATATCGCCCGACCATGTGAGAACGCCGTACTTCTGGCTGCCTGCCCATGCACAGCGCACAAGGCTGAGCACCTCTTTTTCACCCTCGGCTCTGAGACCGTCATAGAAGCCCTTTGCGTACATAAGAGGATAAATATTGGTGCACTGGAGCGCTGTACCTGCATAATAGCGGTAATTATCGAAATCATAGGGGCCGTATTCAGGCTCAGCCTCATCAAGCCAGAAAGTGCGTATGCCCTTTGCATAGTAGTTCTCGCGGCATTTTTCCCAGACGAATTTCTGAGCACCCGGGTGAGTTGCATCATAGAAAACGGTGTTGCCCATCCATGTCATGTGCAGTCCGTTGCCTCTGTCCGCAGAAACAAGGTATCCCTTGTCAGCCATCTCCCAGAAATTCTCGCTCTTTTCGTCAATGGTCGGCCAGACGGAGACTACCGTTTCAATGCCGAGCTCCTTGAGCTCCTTTACCATTGCATCGGGATCGGGCCAGTCGCGCGGCTCGAACTTGAAATCGCCCTGTCTTGTCCAGTGGAAGAAATCCACTACGATAGCGTCCATAGGCAGACCGCGGCGCTTGTGCTCCCTTGCGACAGCGAGTATCTCGTCCTGTGTGCGGTAACGAAGCTTGCACTGCCAGTAGCCCAGACCATATTCGGGCATACGCGGTGCTCTGCCGACTGCGGCGGTGTAGTTCTTTTCTATCTCGGCAGGAGTATCGCCTGCTGTGATGAAGTAATCCAGCTTCTGCGTTGACTTTGCGTACCACTCTGTCTTGTTAGTACCGAATGTTGCTGTGCCGATGGCAGGGTTGTTCCAGAGGAAGCCGTAGCCCCTGCTGGATATCATAAACGGCACACTTGCCTGTGAATTACGGTGAGCAAGCTCCAGAACAGCGCCTTTCTTATCAAGGTGCTTCTCCTGATACTGACCCATACCGAAGATCTTTTCATCATCGAATGCTTCAAAGCGTGCGGTAAGCTCATAATCAGTGCCGCCCTGTCGGCATTTCAGCTCCCTTGCCACAACGCGCAGCGGAACGCAGTAACGGTTGATACGGTTACGGTCGCGCCAGTATTCCTCTGTAAGAAGCTCACCGCGCTGATTGTAGAAGCTGATACGGCCCTCGTAGTCTACCTTTGCGGTTATCTTTCCATTGGTTATGTAATGATTTGTACCTGTGGAGTGATAGTGTGCGTATTCCTCATCCTTATACCACGGGTCTGTGGTATCGACAGTTTCCTCACGGAAAGAGGGCACGCACCATTTCACAGGCTCGCACAGAGCCCAGTCATGCTTATCCATTTCGGGGGCGGCGGTCATGCGGACGCGCAGAGAGCTCTCTCCCCACGGCTCTATCCAGACCTGAGAATTGCCGTTTGCTATTATTAAGCGGTTGTTTTCGGTGTAGATCATAATGATGTCCTTTCTGTGAGGTAAATTGGAATTTATTTAATCCACCATTCAGGAGTTATTTCCCCGAGTTTTATGGTTTTGCCCGTGGAATAATCAAGCATAATTTCTATATCATAATAATTTCCTGCCATAAGTTGAACCATAAGTTCTCGACAAGCACCACAAGGAGCGCCGTTAGAACCATCGGGCAAAATACAAAGAACTTTGTCGATTTCCTGTTCACCATTAGTAATCATATTAAAAATAGCATTTCTTTCTGCACAAATACCGAGTGTTGAACAAGTATCTATGCAAACACCCGTGTATATCTTTCCTGATTTTGAACAGACCGCAGCGGATACTTCTCCGCAAGTGACATATTCCGAAATTCTGCGCTCATTCAATACAGCTTTTGCGGCATCATACATTTCATTCCATATCTTTTCCATAAGTAATCTCCTCGTTAAATTCTCATTTACTTAATCACATACATTTTACCTCATAACGGAAAAATTTTCAAGTACCACAGGAAAATTTTTATCTGTGACACCGATTACACGATCAGTTTCTCTATTGCAAAAAAAGCCGATCTATGTTATCATAGATATAGTAATATTTATAAGTACAGGTGATGAAATGAAATATTCCCTTAACGCAGGTGAATGGAACAGCGTGTTTGCGGTTCCCACCAGCGTTGTTGACAGATACATAAAGCTCGCAGGCGCAGGTGCGCTGAAGCTGCTGCTGTTTCTCATGAGGCACGGCGGCGAATCCTTTTCAGATGATGAGCTTAAGGACGCTCTCGGCTTCCGCAGAGAGGGCGAGCTTGAGGACGCTGCACTGTTCTGGGTGCAGAGAGGCATCATAAAGGCTGACAGCACCTCCCTTTCCGCAGCAGCGGATGAAATTCCTGTTCAGCAGACGCTGCCTGAAATGGATGACGAGCCTAAGAAACAGAGCACCAGCGTGCGCGCCGTAAACGACAGCTCCGCTGCGATATATACTGCCTCGGACATTGCTGGGCGTATCAATACCGATAAGGCGATAAGCTACCTGTTTTCCGAAGCACAGGCTCTTTATGGCAGACTGCTCAAGCAGCCCGAGAGCCGCACGATACTTATGCTTGTGGATCACTATGGTCTTCCTGCAGAGGTAGCTGCAATGCTGCTGAAATACTGCTTCAAGATAGGCAAGACATCTATGGGATACATCCAGACAGTTGCCCAGACATGGTCAGATGACGGTATCCGCACCGCCGCGGAAGCAGACGCGCTGCTTGCGAAGCTCGAACACCGCTTCGCAGCAGAGGAAAAGCTGAGAAACGCTATGCACCTTACAACTAAATTCTCCCCAAAGCAGCAGAGCTTCATCAAGGTGTGGACGGAGGACTGGGAATTCAGCGTGGATATGATAATGCACGCCTATGATATAACGCTTGACAACACAGGCGGTATGAACTTCAGCTATACAAACAAGGTACTTGAAAACTGGCATTCCGCAGGCATCCGTACAAAGGAAGCTGCCGAGGAAGAAGCAAAAGCACACAAGAACGGCAGGAAAAAGCCTGAGGCCGACAGTAAATCCTCCATCAATGTTGACGATGTTATGCTTGATGTGCTTAACAAATACCGCAGTTAAGGAAATCTGAATTATGAGCATTAATGAAAAATATTTTGATATAGCGATGGACAAGCTCCGCCAGCGCCGTGACGCAAACCGCGCCATTCTGCAGAGCAGACACAGGGAGATCTGTGAAAAACAGCCGCGGTATGCTCTGCTGGAGCAGTCGCTCGCTGAGACATCTGCTCAGCTTATCAGGCTTATGCTTACAGACAGGGATAACAGTCAGACAACACTGAAGCAGCTTGAGGAAAGCAATCTTGCAATGCAGAACGAAATGCATTCCATACTTACAGGCGCAGGCTACCCTGCCGACTACCTTGAGGAGATATTCACCTGCCCCGTGTGCAGGGACAAGGGCACTGCTGACGGAAAATGGTGCGAATGCGTAAACAAGCTGATGCTGAACGCCGCCGCAGAGGAGCTTAATTCGGTATCTCCGATGAAGCTCTCCACCTTTGAAAGCTTTGATCTTGGCTACTTTTCAGCAGAGATCGATCCTGCTCTCGGCGTAAGCCACAGAGATATCATGAAAAAAAACTACGAATTCTGCAAGCGATACGCTGAGGAATTTACCACTGACAGCGAGGGTATCTTCATGAGCGGCGGAACAGGTCTCGGAAAGACACATCTTTCCCTCGCTATTGCAGATACTGTTATAAGAAAGGGCTACTCTGTCATCTACGGCTCTGTTCCTGAGCTGCTGCGCGATATTGAAAAGCAGCACTACGGCAAGAGCGAGGAGGATACTCTGGGCTCACTCACCCGATGCGATCTGCTGATACTTGATGATCTTGGCGCGGAGGCTGAAAAGGCGACCTACCCCTCCCTGCTGTATCAGCTCATCAACGCACGAATAAGCCGCGGTCTTCCGATGATAATAAATTCAAACTGCGGCGCAAACGAGCTTAAATCACGCTATCAGGACAGGATATGGTCGCGTATATTCAGCTATGAGGTGCTGATGTTCGTTGGTCAGGATGTACGCAGGAGACTCAGAAAGTAAGTAATTCAGCGGAATGGCGCACGTCATACGCTCATATATCAGGAGGTATACACTATGGGAAAACTAAAGATCGGTATTCTTACAAGCGGCGGCGACTGCCCGGGTCTGAACGCTACGATACGCGGTGTTGCTAAGGCAACCTATGAAGCTTTCGGCTCGGATAAGGTCGAAATAATCGGAATAAACGACGGCTATCACGGACTTATCCACGGCGCGTACAAGACCATGCAGCCCTCGGATTTCTCAGGTATACTGACACAGGGCGGTACTATCCTCGGTACAAAGCGCACTCCTTTTAAAAAGATGCAGATCATCGAGGATGATAATGTTGACAAGGTCAAGGAGATGAAGCAGACATATAAGGAGCTGAAGCTGGACTGTCTGTTCACACTTGGCGGAAACGGCACTCACAAGACTGCTAATATGCTGTCCGAGGAGGGTCTGAACGTTATCGGTCTGCCCAAAACTATTGATAACGATATTTTCGGTACTGATGTTACATTCGGCTTCCACTCTGCTGTGGATATCGGTACTGAGGTTATCGACCGTATCCATACCACAGCCGATTCCCACAGCCGTATCATGGTAATTGAGATCATGGGCAACAAGGCTGGCTGGCTGACTCTGTACAGCGGACTTGCAGGCGGTGCGGATATCATTCTTCTGCCTGAGATACCCTTTGATATCAACAAGGTGGCAGAGGCTTGTCAGAAGCGCGCTGACGCAGGCAAGGATTTCTCTATCCTCGCAGTTGCAGAGGGCTGCTTTGACAAGGAGGAGGCTAAGCTCAAGAAAAAGGAGCGTGCAAGACTTCGTGCAGAGCGCGGTGAGACCACTGCCACAGCACGAATCGCCAAGGGCATACAGGAGATGACAGGTCTTGAAACAAGAACTGTTGTTCCCGGACACATCCTCAGAGGAGGAAGCCCCTCGGCTTATGACAGAATACTCGCTACACAGTTCGGCGCACACGCTGCCGAGCTGCTGAAAAAGGAGAAGTTCGGTTATACAGTTGCAATGGTGGACGGCAAGATCACTGAAAATCCTCTCGTTGATGTGGCTATGAAAACAAAATTCGTACCCGATGACTGCAAGATGGTGAAGACCGCAAGAGATATCGGTATCTCCTTTGGTGATTAACGCATGAGAAAAAAGCTGATGCTTGCAATGAGCGGCGGAGTTGACAGCTCCGCTGCCCTTGTGCTGTTAAAGGAGCATTTTGACGTCATCGGCGGCACGATGAGCCTTTTCGATAAGGATGAATCATGCGGCAAGTGCTCTGCAAAGGACGTGGAGGACGCTAAGAACGTCGCTGCAAAGCTGGGTATAGAGCATCATGTGATAGGGCTTAAAGAGCAGTTCCGTGAGCACGTCACAGATGATTTTGTTCAGACTTATCTGGATGGCGGCACACCTAACCCGTGCGTTCAGTGCAACAAGCACATCAAATTCGGGGCGCTGCTGGATGAAGCGATAAAGCTCGGATGTGAGTATTTCGCTACGGGACATTACGCAAGGGTTGAATATGACGAGAGCCGCGGAAGATACCTGCTGAAAAAGGCAACTGTTGATGATAAGATCAACCCGAAAGATCAGAGCTATGTGCTGTATAATCTGACACAGGAGCAGCTTAAACGCGTTGTGTTCCCTCTTGGCACAATGAACAAGGAACAGGTCCGTGAAATAGCACTGCAAAACTGTCTTGTAAACGCAGACAAGCCTGACAGTCAGGATATCTGCTTTGTGCCTGACGGTGATTATGCAGGTTTTATCGACAGATACGGCGCTGAATATGCACGCGGCAGCTTTGTGGATATCAACGGAAATACCCTTGGCGAACACAAAGGTATCATCCACTACACTATCGGTCAGCGCAAGGGGCTGGGGTTATCTTTCGGAAAGCCGATGTTCGTTGTTGCAAAGAATGCCGAGAATAACACTGTTACTCTTGGCGAGCAGGAGCTGCTTTTCACTTCTAAGATCACTGCACGGGACGTAAATCTTATCGCAACCGATAAGCTCACTTCTCCCCTGCACTGTACTGCAAAGACACGCTACACAGGCGCTGAGATACCCTGTGAAATTTCCGATCTTGGAAACGGCAGAGTGCAGGTGATCTTTGACAAACCGCAGAGAGCTGCAGCAAGAGGGCAATCCGTAGTATTCTATGACAGGGATATCGTTATAGGCGGAGGAATTATCGAGTAACTTAACGGACAGCGTCCGTAAAATAAAGAACAAAGAAAAGACAATGGAGGTTTACACTATGTTCAACATAGCAGTAGCACAATCGGGCGGACCTACCGCCGCTATCAACGCTTCACTTACAGGAGTTTTCAGCGGAGCGGAGCTGTGCCCCGACATCGACGAGATCTACGGCGCAGAAAACGGTATTGAGGGTATCCTGAACGACCGTCTGCTCAATCTCAGAAATATCCTGATGGACGAGCACGACAAGGAGCTGCTCATGAAGACACCCTCTACAATACTTGGCTCCTGCCGCTTCAAGCTAAAGGATTTCGAGCAGGACGAGGAGAGCTATCTGAAGATACTGGATACTTTCAACAAGCACAATATCAAGGCTTTCTTCTATATCGGCGGTAACGACTCAATGGATACCGTGATGAAGCTGGACAGATATTTTACTGCTCAGGGCATCGATATCAAGGTGATCGGCGTTCCGAAGACTATCGATAATGATGTTACGGAAACCGACCACACCCCCGGCTTCGGCTCTGCGGCGAAGTATGTTGCAACTTCACTGCAGGAGATAATCCGCGACTGCCGTGTATACTCTATCCCCTCCGTTACCATAGTTGAGATAATGGGCAGAGACGCAGGCTGGCTGGCAGCGTCATCATGTGTGCTCCGTGCAAACGGCGAGCCTGCTCCTCACATGATTTATCTGCCTGAGAACGACTTCTCCCCCGAAAAGTTCCTTGAGGACGTAAAGCAGGCACAGCTGAGATACAAGGCTGTTATCGTTGCCGTTTCTGAGGGCGTGAAATGTGATTTTGCCACCGATGACGACGCGGCTGTGGACGCATTCGGTCATGTAATGCTGGGTGGTATCGGAAAGAAGCTGGAGAAGTTCGTCGCCGCTAATATCGGCTGCAAGGTGCGTTCTATCGAGCTCAACGTTATGCAGAGATGCAGCTCGCATATCGCATCACTCACCGATATAACAGAGGCTGAGCGTATAGGCAGAGAGGCTGTTGCAGCAGCTATAGAGCGCGGCGAGAGCGGTGTTATGATGAGCTTCAAGCGTATCAGCAACAATCCCTACCGCTGTGAGATCGTAACTGCTGATATCAGCAAGATCGCAAATCAGGAGAAGAAGTTCCCCAAGGAGTGGATAAACCCCGAGGGCAACAATGTTACGATAGACGCGCTGAACTACTTCCTCCCTCTCATTCAGGGCGAGCCTGTTATTGAGTACAGAAACGGCATACCTGTACATTTCAGATTAAATCAGTAACATTTTAACTCCCGCGATCATTTCGGTTTTCGCAGAAAATCGCAGTCGCTCCGACTGCGAAGAAATGATTGCAGCGTGACCGCCTTGCGGTCATGCGTTCACTTTAGACTTAATCAGTAACATTTTAACTACAGCGATCATTTCGGTTTTCGTAGAAAATCGCAGTCGCTCCGACTGCGAAGAAATGATTGCAGCGTGACCGCCTGCGGTCATGCGTTCATTTCGGTTTTCGCAGAGAATCGCTGTACAACTCAAAGATAAATCCCCTCTCAGACGAGAGGGGATCTGTTTTATGCGAGGGGGTATTCTGTACTGTTGATAGAAAGTGCGGTTACTGTTGAGAGGTCGACGGCTGTTTCCGTCGGGTCGGTCATGGGTCTGTATTCAAGATCCATTACGAAAGTGACAGAGCTACCGTCACGCACCATATTATAACCACTAAGGAATACAGGAATATCCGTGCCGTCATTTCTGATGAGCTTTACATCATTATTGCACATGAACGTGCTTACAGTGTAATCCTCCCAGTTATAGCCCTCAACAAAGCTGAAGCTGCCGTGCAGCATTCCCTCGTTGGGTCGGATATCTATTGCCGTTATTATAGTTTCAAGTGGAATATCCCTGCCTGTGGGAAGCTCGGTCTCTGTTTCGGAAAAGGCACTGATATTATAGAGTATCTCGCAGGGTGCGGAAACATCAGCCGCTGTGAGCTGTTCAAGGGACTTTTCGGATGGAACATAGGTGAACTCTATCTGAATATCAAACCCATCACTGTCAGGTGTAAAACCGTAATCATCAAGGCTCATGCTGATACGTTTGCCCGACAATACATCCTCGGATGAAAAATCATCTCTCTGCATACTTATCTTCATAGTATAAGCAACCGAGTCTGTTTCGGTGTATTCTCCAGAATAACCAAGCTGAAGCGGCTTCGGCTCCATGCCGTCGTTATTATATGTCAGCTTCACATCACGTATATCAGGCATACTGATATCATGCGAGCGGGCAAGCTCCCTCATAGAGCCGCCGTCCTTTCGGGATATCTCAACGCTTGCGATGATACTGTTTGCATTGCCTGTAACGCCGTTCAGCGACACATTGTAATTATTATCAGAGCAGGTTATAACCACATCACGCGCGTCACCGATAAGCTCATAGCCGAGCTGCTCGTTTTCAGCTACTATCCTGTTGCCGAACAGGGTGTCAAAATCCAGCAGACCTGTGACTGCTGCCGCTGTAGCTCCGCAGGCGAGCACCGCTACGGCTGCACACGCAATTACTATCGGCTTTCTGATGTTTATGGTCTTCTTTTCACTTTTCATATTTTCCGCCTTTCTGAGCGCCGCTTCCAGCAGCTCCTTATCGCTCATGGAGGAGGTTATCTTATCAAATAATCTGTTATATTCTTTTCTCAAAACAAATCCTCCTTTGAGAGCAGCTTTCTCAGCTGGCCGCGGGCACGGGTGAGCTTCGTTCTTACTGCGGCGGAGGTGGTGTTCCTCAGCCGGGCTATCTCGTTTACGGTATAGCGCTCATAGTAGAACAGGTATATGATGATACTGTAATCTGCTTTCAGCTTCTTTACGCTGTCCAGCAGCAGCTCTTCCCTGCTGCTTTCAAACGGGATATCATCAGTTAGCTCCGCGCGGTGTCTGCGCCAGCCTGACTTCAACAGATCCTTTGAAAGATTTATCGTAACTCGTATCAGCCACGCCTTTACGTTTTCATCTCTTTCAAAGGATATTTCGGAGATGTACAGCTTCATGAACGCGTCCTGCGTAATATCATCAGCGTCCTCGCGGTTCTTCACGATACTGTACGCAAGCCTGAACACAGTACTGCGATACTGTATTATGTAATGCTCAAGCTGCTGTTCTGTCATGCCATTCATCTCCTTTACTCTTAAAAGCGCTTTCATTAGATAAGACGATCTGAAAAGTAAAAATGTTTCACTGAAAATTTTTGCGCCTCTCCGCAATGGAAAGGCGCAGCTTTTATTTCATTCTTGCTTCGATATTATCGCGGATGACTTCATATCCGCGTATCTTTGCGTACTTGGGAAGCTTCTCATTAACTTCACCTACCATCTGCTCACCATCGCATTCGGCAGAGGCAAACAGCGCCGCATGAATAGCTCCGTCACGCTCATACACCTTGACCTTGTTAAGCTGCGGATATCCTGCAAACAGCGCTTCAAGCTCATCGGGGTATACGTTCTCGCCGTTGGAGAGCAGTATCATCCTGCGCTTTCTGCCTTTAAGATAAAGCTTTCTGCCGTCAAGGAAGCCGAGGTCGCCTGTTCTGAACCAGCCGTCCTCAGACAGAGCAGCTGATGTTGCAGACGGATCATTATAATAGCCTGCAAAGACATTACCGCCGCGGACGAGTATCTCGCCAACGCTGTATTTATCGGGCTCTGCTATCATGATATCCATGTTTTCCAGCACTGTACCGACGGAATCAAAATCATCAGGATTCGTGTACTCGCAGCTTATAAGCGAGGAGGTTTCGGTAAGTCCGTAGGCTTCCAGAAGATTAAGACCATTTTGCTTGAGGAACTCACGAATCTCAGGGCGCAGATAAGCTCCGCCGCTGAACAGATAACGTATATTTCCACCGAGCGCCGCCGCAGGAGGAATACCCTTTTCCTTGCATACTTCATACAACCTTTCATATATCAGCGGCACAGAGCAGAAAACAGTGGGCTTCACCATCTGCAGCTCCTCCATGATGAGCCGCGTATCAGAGCAGATGTATATGCTCATTCCCGATATGAGCGAATAGAGGAAATTGCAGATACCGCCGTATGTATGGCTAAGCGGCAGAAAGAGATAATCCTTATCTTCTGAGGTAAACGGAGAGCGCTTTTTCAGGCAATCCCAGTACGCAAACATATTATCCTGCGAGAGCATGACCGCCTTTGGCATACCTGTTGTTCCCGATGAAAAGATTATCTTGCAGCATATATCCGTTGGTAAGGGTTCAGGCTGTACATTATCTTCATTTATCAGCACCGAAAGCTCATCGAAGCGGATATACTGAATATTGGGGAAACGCTCCCGAAGTACGTTTATATTATCCTCTTTGAGGGGCGAATATATCACAGCGGCTGCTTCAAGCAGCTCCGCGGCATTGATTAGGTCACGCGGCTGCCACTCCTTGGAAAGCGTTGCAGATACTCCCACATAGCCCATTACCGCTATATCTGTTATCATGTAGTTGTAGCTGTTCTCTCCGTAAAGGATAATATTCTTACCTGCAAGACCGCGGACCAGCAGAGCCGCAGCAAGCGCCCGTACATCATCCGCAAATTGCGAAAAAGTACGTCCGCAGAAGCTGTCGCCATGGCGCTCAAAAATGTATTCCTTATTGCCAAAACGCTGAACTCCGCTGTTCAGAAGCTCATGTACAGAGTAGCTCATTTTAGTTGCTCCTTTAGCTTATCGTAGTTTATCTTGGTGTGATGCTTGACATCACAGGGTATCTTTTTTATGATCTGCACCTCTGCGGTAATTCCCTGCTCCTGCAAAAAGGACTTTACGGCAGCGCAATCAACAGGTATGACGCCTCTTTGCAGCACCGCGTAGATCCCGCCGTTATGCTGTAATACAGCACATTTCGGTATATCGGGAAATGCGGCTATTATCTGCTGCTCAATGCAGTTGCTATAGATACGCTTGCCGCTGAGCTCGATGTATCTGCGGCTTTTCCCGTGGAAGTAAAGCACACCGTTTTCCTCAGCCGCGATATCATTGGTATGATGCCACAGTGTACCCTCTATGTCCGTTTCCTTGGTGGATGGATCGCTGATGAGATAGCTTTCCAGCATTGCCGCGCTTGTTACAAGTATCTCTCCGTCATCAGACAGTCTGACACGAACTCCGTTTACAGGTCTGCCGAGAATAGAGCGCTGCTCTGTTTCAAGCACAGATATAAAATCATCTATATCGGCAACAGCGATTATGCTGCATTCCGTAGAGCCGTATATCAGCCTGCAGGCGCAATCGGGATATTTACTGCGTATATAACGTGCCTCGTAAAGATTCAGTATAGCGCCTCCGAAATAGAGTGTTTTCAGCTCAGGGAAAATGTTATCGGCTTTCATGCAGAAATCGGGCGAGGTTATTATCATGCTGACAGGCTCATCACAAAACAATCTAAGCAGCCTGTTAATCTTTTTCGCTGACCATCTGCCTAAATTAAGCTGCGGCATTACAGTTGTGTAGCCGTTGAGTATATTGGCGAAAATGTAGATATAGGATGTGGTAAGAACAGTCTGGTGTCCATCCGCATCGATATTGCTGTTGATAAGCTCAAACTGATGCATGAGATCGCGGTGGGTACGCAAAGCGATCTTAGGCTTTCCTGTTGAGCCTGTTGTCATTGTCAGCAGTGCGGTAACATCTTCTGATATATCTGATACGGCTGTATCGACCGCAGAAAAGTCTTCAGCCTTATCAATATTTATGATTCTTTTTACCTTGTTTATCTCTCTGAAAAAAACTCGGATATGCTTTGTCTTATCCGATACCAGCAGCATATCGGGCTTGTAATCCTCAAAGACACTATGCAGGCTTTCCTGCTTTGCCCAGATATCCACATACATTATGGACGCACCGATCTCAAGTGCGGCAAGCATGAATACACACAGCTTATACGAGGACGAAGCAAATGCAAGTATCCTGTCGCCCTGATTTACTCCGCAACTGACAAGATATGCACGCATACTGTGAACATCGCTGTGAAGCTCAGAGAAAGTGCGTCTGCATACACGATCGCCGCTGCGATATACAACAGCCGTTACATCACTGTTATCACAACAGACCTGCTCAAAACGCTCAACTATCCTGCTCATGCTTGTCCGCCTTTCTGTAAAGCCTGAAATCACGGTAGAACCAGGAGTTATTCTTTCTGAACAGACGCTCGGAAAGCTCTGTATCGCAGGTCAGAATATCGTCGGGATAACGTCTGTTCTGCATATTCCAGTAGGCTACTCTGCCATTCGCGGATAGCATTCTGCTAAGGAGCAGCTTGCTTTCAGAAAACTCCTCATCGCTCATATACTCAAAGATATCGGATAGATTGGCGAAATCGATATTTTCCGTGGGGATGGCACTTAGATCACCATGTATGAGAGTTATCCTGTCAAGATTGCGGCGGATGATATCGTAATACTCACGGCGCAGATAAAGCGGCAGAGAGCGCGGAGCATATCCTCCGCAGACAATATAATTGATGTACGGATTATCAGCGTTTAGCGTGTTATAAACTCCGAACTCAAAGCGGCCGCGGATGTCGTTGCCGCTCTGCTCCTTTTCATCCACATGATCGTAAAAGCTGGAATCACGCCCGAGCCTGCCCATTACCTTGTAGCCGAAATAAATACTGAATATCGCTTTCATGCGGCGGTTGTTTATGCGTGTATCATAGAACCTTCGCTGCTCTTCCATATCATCCATACGGGCAAAGGTGCGGTAATCCTTTCGTGTGGATATAAGAGGAATAATGCGCTCTCTGAATATCCTGAAGAAATGCTCGAACTTGCCGCAGTGGATAACACCGCCCGATATGATATCAGGGTTGCTGTCAAAATACATGAGCGCTTCCTCGGAAAGGTATGCGCGTACCTTGCTGTATAGCGGCAGACGCTCTCCCCTGCGTACTCCTAAAAGGGTCAGAGTTTCCTTGTAGCTGAGGCAACGGAAGCACGCCATCTTGAGCTCGCAGCAATGGAGCTGTGTGGGGTTTACATCAAAGGCATATATCCTTTCGGGCTCGTTTATGAGCATGGCAAGCGTGTTGTCGCCTGCCGAGGCTATAGATATTCCCGTTTCACCGCGCCTGATATCCAGCGCTTCAAGCAGGATACGGGTATCCTCCCAGCAGTTTGAATAGCGTATAAAAGAGAAATCAGCCTTGCTCATCAGTATCTCCTATTATCTCGACAGTGCCGTTTATACCGTCTACGCGCACCCTCATTCCGTCCTTGACTATATTTGTGAGTCCGCGTATGCCTGCAACAAGGGTCATTCCCATCTCTCGTGCTACCACAGCCGAATGCGACAGCACACTGCCTCGCTCGATAATTATTGCTTTCGCCATAGGGAAAAGCACTGTCCATCCCGGATCGGTGCGCTTTGCCATGAGGATATAGCCCTCTACATCCGCGCCTGTAGGATCTTCAACCAGCCTTACGATTCCCTCGATGACCTCACCGCCGCCTGCAACTCCGCGCAGAACACCATCAGCACAGGTCTCCTGACGGGAATAGATGGGCACCATATTTTCCTCGCTAACGTCACCGTAAAAGTACATACGCTCGTATATTGGACGGCTCTTGTTCTGCTCATACTCTGCACGGCGTTGTGTTATCTTCTCGCGCAGAAGCTCGGTGCTGTCGCCGTAGCCCTTGACTATTGCGGATATCTCGGACTTTGTGAGGAAGAAGATATCGCGGAAATGCGCGAGAACGCCGTCCTCTGCAAGATTTTTACCGATGCGGAGATAGATATTGCGTACAACGGAATATATGTATGTACGTCTCAGTCGCAGAGATTCTCTGTTGCGTATAAAGAACTTTGTTACATTTAAAAGCAACGCAATGAACGGTCTTTTGAATACGTTAAAGTTTGATAGCAGCGCCTTTTCAGCGTTGGCGTCAGCTGCACCGCCGTATTCGGGGAGCTGCTCACATTTGAGATAACCGCGGATTGTATCCAAAAGGAAAGAGCGATCCTCAAACAGCGTTACGGTCTCCAGCTTCAGCTCCTCCATAGTTCTTGCTCCGTAGCGGTAGATATATTCCTGTATCATGCGGAATACAGGCTCTTCTCCGCCAAGCCTTGCCGTTATCGTATCGTTATCCGAGGTAAAAAGAGCGGTCAGCTCGGGGCTTTGCTTTATCTCCTCCACGATGTTCAGCAGCATCGCGCTCTGCTCAGCGCTTTCCACATTTCCCTGCTTACTAATGCAGCTGCTGATAAGACCCTCATATCCATCAACATTCTTCTTTTTCAGCTGCTCTGTCAGCATACCGTAGAATATCATAGCGCCCATATCGTTTGCGATGGGTGTGATGAAATCGTCCAGTATCTCATGCTCAAGGGTGTCGTAGATACCCAGCACCTCAACGTTCGTCATTCCATCAAAGGTCTTGCCGTAATACGGACCTGTAACCTCATTGAAGCGCTTTATGAAGCGGGCGCTGTCCTTTTTCATGCGCATAAGCTTACGAATAAAGCTTACATAGATGCGTACAAGCCTTGTTTTTGCACCCAGCTCTGATTCATGGATGGTAGTCTTTACACCCATCATATTTTCCATGTACTGCTTATTCTTCTGATAGCCAGGATACAGCGCCGTCATCTTGTACCAGCTGTTAAGGCGGTAATATATCTTGTTCTCATAGAAGTTCAGCATATTATCAAGATCAGCACCGATAGACTCTATCGCGTCCTCGCTTACATAAAAGCTGCGGAGCGTCTGTCGGTATATCTTGGCATAGACCTCGCGCGCAAAGGTAAAGGTCAGCGGTGTGGTCACTCCCGAATAGCTTTCGATTATGTTGGAATTATCCAGCACTGTGCGGAACTTATCCTTATCGATATGGGAATATGTGGTTATCAGACGGCACTGGAGGATTGATACCTCGCCATCCTTTATGCAGAACTCTATATCGCAGCCGCGGCGCGGAGAATAGCTTTTTTCTATGCGCTGAGCTTCCTTATAAAGCTTCAGCACCATCTCATCGGAAAGCTTTGCTGCGGCTTCATTACGGCTTATTATCTCATCTGTACACGCTACCACATAATCTGAGCTGTCAGATTCGCCCGAAACAAGGCTCTCGCCTAAGCCCTCAACAACGCTTATAAGCATTTCATCTGGGTCGTTCGTGCGAGGATCGGTGGTGAAGATAACGCCTGAATAGTCCGCCTCGACCATACGCTGCACAATGACCGCTACACTGATATCAGGCGTGATAAGCCCGTTGTTTGCGCGGTACTCCATTATACGTTCCGAGAAACAGGAAAGATAGCATTTCTTGACCGCTTCAAGGATATCGTCGATACCCCTGACATTCAGATAGCTCTCCATCATGCCTGCAAAGGAATACTTTTCTCCATCCTCATCAGTGGCGCTGGAACGGACAGAAACAGCGCTGTCGCTACCGAGGGCGCTCAGCATTTCCGAAACGGCAGCGCGTGTTGCTTCGGTAAAATCACAGCCTGATATAATCTCAATAACTGCGCTGCGGCTGTTTTCGTCATACTCGGAAAGCAGAGAGCGGTATTCAGTTATGCTATCGCCAAGAAATTCATTGAATATATCTGCGGACAGCACAAAGAGATCGGGCACGTTTGCCCCGATATCACAGAGATGTACAAGGTTATATGCCTTGCCGCCAAGCTTATCGGCGGTGACAGGAGAATCAACAGGTAAACAGTTCATTTTCTGACCTTTCTTTTATACAGCTTATAAAAATGGAACAAAGCAGATACAGCAACACAGCCAACACACACGGCAATATGCATTGCACCCACGCGCTCACAATTAAGACGGAAATAATACAGAAAAAGCAACGCCATAAATAACATTTTAAGAACGGGCAGCTTTTCCATAAGGATGATATAAGCGATCGCCGCTAAACTGAACGCTCCCCAAAAACCAAAGAACACAACGTTCAGTACAACATATACGGCTGACATCACACAAGCAAGAATGATGAGTTCTTTTTTACTGAGATACTGCGTTTTACGGGTGCTGTCCTTTTCATAATCAAAGATATCATCGAATGCACGGATAGTTATGAGCAGGCACAGTACTATGGGGAGCATCGGGAAAAAGGATGATATAAATTCATCCGAAAGCAGCGCAAGCACCGCCGCTATCACAGCCGCCGCTAATAAATACAGCGGAAGCATGGCTTTGTTCATAAGATATCGTATCAGCTTCATTTTTTCGGTAGCAATTTATATATGTTGGCTTTCAGAAGCACAGGGCCGAGATTTATTCCGACAGTATCACTGAGCAAATTAAGCTCATCATAAGGCTTATCGTAGTAATGCTCTTTATTGACGAGCGCAATACCCTCCTCACGGGATATCCTGCCGCTGCGTACCAGCACGCTCACCTCAGGGAGACAGTGCGGTCTGCCCTCTGCACACTCGTAGATATAATGCGCGGCATTGTGTATACGGCAATCATAATGATCGTACTGCACATCGGGCGTCCATGAGGTATTCTCACGCAGGTAGCTTACAATATGCTGCTCGTCATAATCATGATAGAGGAAATAGGACATGAATTCACGGAAATCTCCGCCATCAAGGCAATCGCACAGCATTCCCTTTACATCTGCAAGTAGCTCCTTATCCATACGATCCTCAATGGAGGAAAGAAGCTCGGTGTACAGCGCGTTCAGATCGACCTCATGTATGCTTTTCAGTCCTGCGTTGATAAGCGGCGTGAACACATCATCACCGTAGTACCTGAGCATCTGCTGAGGGCTTCTGCCATGTATGCACAAACCTGCGTTTATTTTGGTCGTATAGTTTATCATAGCCGCATAACCGATATATGAGCAGGCAACGCATGGAGCAAGCCAATGCTGCATGGAATATCTGTAAAAGCGGTTGAGCAGGTCTTTATCAAACTCGATATATTCATGCTCAACACCGAACTCCTGCACCAGCTTATCCACATTCTTACGTGCGGCATCGCTGAAAAAGCCGTTGAGCATGGTAAAGGTCTTTACTTTAAGCCCGTAACGCTTCACAAGCTCATGCAGGACAAAAACGCTGTCCTTGCCGCCCGAGATACCGAGCGCTACATCATAATCATACTTACCGCGGATATTCTCTATACGCTCAAAGAAAAGCTGCTCAAGCCTTTCTCTGTCACTGAGCTTGCCGCTGATGCTGTCATAGCTTCTGCAATAGCCGCAGACCCCGTTCTCATCATAGTTCATGCGCCTTACGGTGCTGTCGTTCAGGCAGCGTGTACATTTTTTCATATTACAGCTCCTTAACAAATACGGCATAGCGCTTTTCGTTGGATTCTATATCATCCTCAAAGCGCCTGAAGATATCTTTCTGCTCACACTGGAAATGGTACATCATGGTCTTGTAGCCTTTGTCAAGGACATATTTGCAGCCAAGATAAAGCAAAGCCGTATACACCTTATGCTTGCGGTACGAGGGCAGCACGGCGCTGGTCTTGGAAACAAAGCAATCTCCGTAGGGACTGTCATATCCCATAACGTAGCCGACAGGTCTTCCCTTATGGTATGCGACATACATGATAAGCTCCAGACCCTTTGTCCAGCTAAGATACAGCTTATTGAAGTATTCACGGGGAATGTCACAGTAAAGATAGCTGCCGCGGAATGCTTCGCAGGAGATATCAAAGATATCGTCTGCGAGAGCATACGCTTCCCCGCCCTTAAACAGCTTGAATGTAAAGCCCTCGCTCAGCTTCTGCCGATACAGCGGCTCGCCCGCGAGATACATCGGATTGTTGATATCGATCTCAGCGCTGCGGTAGGTGTAAAGCTCACGATAACCGAGCTGCTTTATGTAGTCAACATAATAGGGCGGATTAGTGCAATCGGGAAACAGCTTCATATCGTAGCGGCTGATAGCCCAGCGATAGCTCATCCATGAGCAGTAATTAACAGGGCCTACAAGCTCGGTATATCCAAGCTCTTTTGCTCGCTGCTCCATTGCAGAGAACATCGTGCGGACATCATCCATATTCTCTGTAAGCTCAGCAAAGCCGAAAAGGCACTGGTGATCTGCCATTTTCTTGTTTATTATCAGATAGGCCGTGCAGCCGTTTACTGAAAACCTCTCAGAGTAGTCGGCAAGGGACAGTATCTCAAGTTCTTTTTCCATATCATTCTCTTTTCTATGTAATATTCAGAATATCCATCATGCGCGCGGCATTGATCGCAAGCTGCTCGGTATAATCAAGACCCAGATGTTTTCCTGCAAGTCTCAGCATACACAGCTTATTTATACAAAGCTCAAGCGTATTGAAGCGGAGTATCGTGCAGTACTGCTCATCTGTGAGCTGTACGCCTGTTTTTTCTGCAAGCACCTCACGATGGTGATGAAGCGCAGAAAGCGCCTGTTCATCGCTCAGCTCATGGAGCATGGAGATAAGCAGCTCTATAATATCATGCTCGGGATTCTGATATGCCGCAAGCTCCCAGTCATATATACGGATATCCCCATCGTATGCACTGATATTACGCGGCGAAAGATCGTTATGAGTTAAAGTGCGGTGGAAGCTCACCTCCGCGTAGCGGATGTGAAGCTCACCGATAAAGCGTTCAATAACAGCAAGCTTATCTTCACCAAAAATCTCTGTATCCTCATCATGCAATCTTTGGAGCATTCGCCTGAAACGGGAGCGGATACGTTTATAATCACGCGGACTGTAATTATTCAGCTTCATCTGCTCTGCGGCTGATACATCGCCGTAATAACGGGCATGAAACTCTGTGATGATATCAATTACCTCTGTGAGCTTATCAGAACGCGGTGCAGCGGACGGAAGCTCCTCCATTGCCAGAAAGCTTTCCTTAGTAAAGCTATCGGTATATGCGCCGATAAAAACAGGAACATGAGCCGAAAGCTCAGGCGCAAGAGCTCTGTATATATACACCTCCCTTACGGAGCTGTCGTTATAGCCCAGTGCCTTATGCTCAAGCACCAGCAGCAGAAACGCTATTATATCTCCGCCGCTGAGAAGCCTTATTCCGTTTGCGATTATAGCCATAGTCTTGCTCTTGCCGACAAACGAGCGCACAGCACCGTCTGCAGATATGATACGGTATCTCATTACACCTGCGCGCGGGGAGGCTATTCTATTGGAAACGCCGCTGTCAAAGGCGAGCGGCTCACGCTCGACCGAAACGGGCTTTTGCCCGAATACCCTTTGAATTGCACGGGTAACATTCATATCTTCTGCATCCTCTGTCTTATTGATTTTATATACTATTTTATTATACACTATAACTCTGCAAAAGTAAAGTATCCGCCAAATATAACATCATGCAGCTGAGTTCAAGAAGACAAAAGGAATGAGCCTGACACATTATCAGGCTCATCGCAAAACTTGATATCCAATATTTCAGCATTGATAGAAATGCTGTTACCAATCCAGCTCATCAAGAGTAATTACATACTCGCTGGTGTATACCTTTTTCAGCATATCCTTTTCCGTGTAGCGCTCGCTGTAGGCTGAGCCGTTCACCACGAATTCGCCGCACCATGTATTGAACCATGCCCACATGGTGTTGCCCTGCACAGCCTGCTCTATATCAAACAGGCAGCCGTTCTCTGTAAGGGCTACTATCTTGTTCTCGCCGCTGTATTCCGAGGCTTCGGTGAACTTCGCTGTCTGAGGAGAATACACGCGCTCTCCGGGGTATATATCCTCGCCAATGATATCCACATACTCGTCACCCGGATACCAGTCCGCAGCCTGTCCGTTATATACCCAGATGAGATTATTGCACTCATACTTATAGGTAAGCTGTTCATACATATATACCCACAGCTTCTTATAAGCGTCTGCGCCCTTTGCGCCCCACCAGAACCAGCCGCCCGAGCCCTCGTGAAGAGGTCTCCACAGAACGGGCACGCCTGCATCTTCAAGGCGGTTGAGCTGCTTTGCTATCTCCTCTATGTCACGGTCTATTGCTGCCTTGCCTGCCGTATCCTGACCGTTCATCACCTTTGCGATATCAAAATTCGTGTTGCGGGTGTAGAATGCACCCCACCAGCGCGGATTGCCGTTTTCATCATTGCCGCTCTTCATGTACTCGGTAGGAGCGTTCCAGTGCCAGCAGAATGTCACGATACCGCCCATTTTGCTGAACTCTATCGCACGATCAACAGCATCGGAGCCTGCTCCCAGCGCAACTCTTGACGGAGTATAATCCATCATATCAAGACCGAGCATAGCGGGATACTCACCTGTTACATCGTGGATGGCTGTAAATTCCCTGCCGTAGATACCGTCATCGCATACCTGACCCGAAATAACGTACTTGCCGTAGCTGTCGCGAATATATTCATAGAGATCAACGGTGCGCGGAGATGCGTTTTCATTGGCAAGACCTGCAGTGACTTCATACAGCTCATCATCTATGCCCTCGGCTGTGGATACCTGGATATAATCGAGCTGCATCCAGCCCCAGGATTTTGTTATTCTGATGCTGTGTCTGCCTGCTGTCATGCTGACGCTGGGTACAACGTATTCTGTGAATACTCCGTTCTGGCTCTGGAATACGCCGATACCGCCGCCGTCAAGCAGGATGTTGTTTTCCTTATACGAGCCGATACCTGCCGAGCAGAATGTAAGATCATACATTCCGTTTGCGGGGATATCAACAGTAAATTCGATCACGTCACGATCGCTCTCGAACTTCTCAACCATTTTTCCGCCCGAGCACGCACCGTTATCCGAAATGCTCAGACCGCCGCCGAGCTTTGCTGCCTCCGCTTCATAGCGCATAGAGAAGCTCTCTGCCTCTTCAGGCTCAGGTCTTGCCTGTGCAGCGGTAGTCGTGGCAGAAGAGGTAGTTGCAGTGGTGGTAGTTGTAGCTTTTGCGGAGGTGGTTGTAGTAGTTTTTATGGTCGTGGTTGCCGTGGTGGCTTTTGTGGTTGCCGTAGTCGTAGCAGCAGTAGTGGTCACTGTAGGCTGTGTTGCGGTGGTAGCTGCTACGGTAGTCGCAGATGTGGTGTCAGTGGTCTCGGGAAGCTCCTGCGGCGCAGCGGTAGTCGCAGCGGTGGTGGTAGCTTCGGGCGCTGACTCAGACGTATCTGCGGCACTGGCAGATGTTGCGGCAGTGCTCGCAGAGGTGGTCAGTTCCGATGGAGCGGCAGTTGTGCTCACCGCTGTGGAAGAGGACGAAGACGAAGCAGCTCCTGCATCGGATGAAATATGTTCATCTGCAGCACAGCCTGTCGCTGCAAGCATAGCTGATACGATCAATAAGGAAAGCAGTCTTTTTTTCATAATATACCTCCTGTCAGTTAACAGACAAGCTGCTTTATACGATTATACACTATAGTCGCTATATTAGTCAACTACTTTTTGCAGCAAAGCGGCAAGGTCTTCCCTCGCCGCTTATGCCCGCAATTATTACATATTATTGAAATCGGGAAGCTCATCCCTTGTGATTATCACGTCGCTGTTGTATACCTTTTCCATCATGTCGAATGCAGTGTACGCATCGGAAAGCTCAGGAGTACC
Organism: Oscillospiraceae bacterium; assembly: GCA_017465665.1. Taxonomy (GTDB): domain Bacteria; phylum Bacillota; class Clostridia; order Oscillospirales; family Ruminococcaceae; genus CAG-115. The sequence continues at coordinate 96,052 of JAFTVU010000015.1, forward strand.
GTTCTTCACGATATAATCCCAGTTCCATACGGCAAACCACAGCCAGTAAGCGTTATCTCTGACGATAAGCTCGGGATCGGGCATGGTGGCGCACTCGCTCATAGTTACCAGCTTTCCGCTTTCAGTCCATGTGCTCATATCTGCAAGGACATTAGGGCTTGTTCCGTAATCATAAGCTGCATTATAGATATCGATGGCTGCAATGTCGGAGTATTCATCACCCGGATACCACTCTGCGCTCTGTGCATTCCATACCCAGATAAGGTTATCAAGCTCATGGTAATCTGTCATTCTGTGGTACATCAGCTTCCACAGCCACTTGTAAGCGTCCGCGCCCGAAGCGCCCCACCAGAACCAGCCGCCGCTTGCCTCATGCAGGGGTCTCCACATCACGGTAACGCCTGCGTCCTCCATGCGCTGCATGAGCGCGGAGATGTTGTCGATATCCTTGATGAGCTTGTAGGTCTCTATCGTTATCTTATCCTCTATGTACAGCGCTTCAAGCTCCTCTGCTGTTGCCATGGACACGTCGATATCAGTAACAGCGTCGGTCAGCACAAAGGATGTATCCTTAGCATAGAACGCGCAGCCGTTGCAGGGCGCATACCAGTGCCAGTCATATACGACAAGACCGCCATCATTGCTCCACTGGATAGCAAGCTCCACATCCTTTGCGGGAGGATCGCCATGACAGTAGCTCATGGAATCATAGATGAAATCAAAGGTGCGTACAGCAGGATACTTGTCAAGCCCCAGGAAAAGCGCATCGGTCTCAGTGTTGTTGCCGTAATCTGTGCACTGACCTGCCAGTGTTCTCTTGCCGTAAACGGCTTTCAGGTACTGATAGATATTCTGCGTCTTGAGGTTTGCATAAGGATTGCACAGGGTATCATCAATGCCCTCGTAGATATCATCGCTGAGCGGCTCGCCATCCTCGATGAGTATGCTGTCAAGGGAGAACCAGCTCCAGCCTGCGCCGAGAGTCACGCTGTTCTCGCCCTTTTCAAGGAAGATGCCGTCCACTGTAGTTTCTACCCAGTCGCCGTTTTCGGAATAGATATCCATTGCTTTCAGACCGTTGAACAGCAGCGGGTTTTCTTTGTGGCTGCCTGCGCAGTGGCGTACAGTTATCTTATAATACTGGCTTGCGGGGATATCAACAGAAAGCGCAAATGCGGTGTTATCCGAGATATCCACATAGCCCTCGCCCGAATAGCCTGCCTTATCTGTCTTTATATCAACACCTGCCGCTGTTTGTGCTGTTTCGGCCTCAACGAGGGTGCTGAAATCCATCTTTTCGATGCCGCCATGCGTAAGCTTATCAAACGTGTAGCTGCTGGCGTAGGTTATCTGTGACGGATCTACCATTGCTCTGCCCGCAACGACTTCGGGAAGTTGTTCCTCCTGCGATACTTCATCTGCGCCGCAGCCTGTGCAGAGTATTGCAAATGCCGATATAACGGACAGAAGCCTTTTACAAATTCTCATGATATCCTCCTGTTTTGTGATATACTGCTGTGCCTTACATTTACTATGATATCACTGCATACAGAAATAATCAATAAAAAATTATGAACCGACTTTTGTTTTTTTAATATATCCGATATTAAAATTACCAAAATTCTCAGCGATAATTTGTTGGTATCACTGAATTTGATAAAAACAGCAAAATTAAAAACTCAAAACGATTGACAATCTGAACTTTTATCACTATACTGAACATATAGATCCTGACGAGGTGCGACCATGAAGATAAACGACTACTTCTACCCCTACAACGCCGAAGCAAGAAAGCTGCCTGTTCACATGACGGGAATAGGCGGCAGTGAATATCAGTACCATATCATCCGAAACGACGGCTACCACTGGCATCAGATACTGTTCAGCGCACACGGAAACGGTATCCTGAAATTTGATGACGAGACCGTGCCTGTAAACGAGGGTGATTTTTTCTTCCTGCCTGCGGGATATCCTCATGAATACTACACCGAAAACGACAAATGGGACGTGCGCTGGGTGGCATTTGACGGCTACGCAAGCACGCATATCCTCAGCCAGTTCGGTATGACTTCGCCTATAGTCATAAGGCCGCACGAATCCTCATCGCTGCAGAAGCTGTACGGCAAGATGTACACCGTACAAAAGACTGACCGTGCCTACTGCGATTATTCCTGCTCGGGATATATCTATGCATACATCATTGAATTCCACCGCCTGATGGATACCAAAGCAAACAAGCTGAGAAATGACCGCAGCAGGATACTTGCTCCCGTACAGGACTATATTGATGAGAACTTCCGCAATGATTTCCCGATGACAGTCCTCGCTGAGATCGCAGGCATAACACCGCAGCACCTTTGCCGCATATTCAAGGAGACCATGAATATGCGCCCGAATGAATATCTCACCCAGAGGCGACTGCAGGAGGCAAAAAGTCTGCTGCAGCGAAACGAGCTGCCTATTTCAGAGATAGCTGTTAGATCGGGCTTCCCCGACGCAGGATATTTCAGCACGGTATTCAAGAAGCACGAGGGGGTTTCTCCGCTGGAATACAAGAAGCATATTGGATTAAAATAAGCGTAAAAATAAGATCCGCAGAAGCTTGTTCTTCTACGGATCTTTTTGTTATGTGATTCAGACTTTGATATCAGACGATCTCTGCATATTCATAACCGAACAGGCTTTTATACAATCCTCTGTTTGCAAACCTTTTAATGCGTCTACAAACACCAGATGGCTATGGATTTCCTTATCACTTTCATAACGATCGCTGAAGCAATCATCAAGTATCACGTATCGCTTGATATCAGGATGTTCTTCCAGATAACGCCTGATCTCGCCTGTACGGTTTTTAATGCTGTTATCCCAAGGCGTAACATCCTTGATTTCCATACCCGACTTATTAAAGACATCCACAAGATTATCCCAATTAACAACACGTTTATCAAAACCCTGTGCGAGCGCTCGTTGCCTGTATTCGGAGCTGCCATATCTCCAATCCGAAGCAATTACAACATCCGCTTTTGTTCTGGCTACAAGCTGCTTCAGATTTTCCAAAGCCTGAGGAAGCAGCTGCTGCACTTCAGCACGGGAGTCATATATGTCCAGTACTCCGTCAATATCAAGGAAGATCGTAAAAATATCGTCAGATATCATTTCCTCGGCTTTATTCAGGATAGCTATGCATTTCTGCTCGGTAAGTGCAATATCGGTTGCAAGCTCCTGTATGATAAGTTCGCCCTCACGCAGAGCCTGCTCATATTGAAATGTACTTAATTCACCGCTTACATACGCAGCATCAAGTTCATCCCTGTCTTTGATGCACACGTCTCCCTGTGGAGTAAGCACCACATCCAGATATTTATCTATGTAGTATACAATACCGTCATCATCAATGCCTGTTTCTTCAATGACATCAATATACCATACGCTGACGCGTCTGTCGGGAGTGAAATACGCAGAAATACACCTTGATGTACCATCAGGTATAATAGTGAGCCATATCATACCCTTGCCGCATACAGGTATACGTCCCGATCTCTCATATTCCCAGTAACGAGTTTCACCGTCAGTAAGATAATTGAGTGATACCCAGCCCTTTAGTAATTCATTGTCCATTCTCATCTGATGATATGGAAAAAACTGAAAAAACCATTTTTTATCACGGACAAGCCTCATCTTATTCATAAGCGGTACCTCTCAACAAAAATCATCAGCTCATACTGTTATGTATCCATACCCATGTGAGCAAGCGCTGCGCCGATATCCTCCTCGGTCAGAGCGCACAGCTCCTCATCGCTGATATCCGCATCGGCAGAAAGCCTGTCTGCCTGATGGTTGATGGCGTGCTCGAATAGATTACGGATAGTACGCGCGTTGCCGAAATGCGCCTCACGTGCTTCGTACATAGCATCGAACTTTTCACGCAGCACAGGCACAAGCTCGTCTGAAAGAGTGTAGCCGTTTGTATCACAGAAGCGCTGGAGTATCTTCAGCAGCGCCTCGCCGTCGTAATCGGGGAAGTTGAAGTACTTGTTGAAACGGGAGCTGAGACCGGGGTTGGAATCAATGAACTTATGCATGAGATCGTCATATCCCGCAACTATTACCACCAGCTCATCACGGTGGTCCTCCATCGCCTTGAGTATGGTCTCGATGGCTTCCTTGCCGTAGCTGTCCTCCTTGTCGTTTGCGAGGGAGTATGCCTCGTCAATGAACAGAACGCCGCCCATTGCCTGTGCTACTACCTCCTGCGTCTTGATGGCTGTCTGACCGAGGTAGCCTGCTACAAGTCCGCTACGGTCTGTTTCAACAAGCTGACCCTTGGGGAGTATTCCCATGAGCTTGTACAGCTTTGCTATCATGCGGGCAACGGTGGTCTTACCTGTACCCGGATTTCCTGTGAACACCAGATGATAGGATACCGTAGGCACTTTCATGCCGCGCTCCTTACGCAGCTTGCTCACCTTGATGAAGTTCATAAGGCTCTGGACATCCGCCTTAACCTTGTCAAGACCCACAAGGCCGTTAAGCTCTGCCATTACGCTTTCAAGGGTATCGGTATCCTCCTCTGCCTGTGCTTCGGCTTCGGCTTCTGTTTTTGCTTCTGTCTGCTCCTGCGCTTCGGGCTTTGACGCACCACCCAGCTTTATTTCGGTGGAGAGCTTCAGTGAACGCGCCAGCAGACCGCCGTCCGAGGGCTGCTCGGACTTCTTTGGTGCGCTGAACAGCAGCGGATCAAAGAACATGGGCGCTGCTGCGGGCGACGGCTCGCCGCACTGATCCATGAGCTGCTTACAGATATCGTCTATAGTATCATCCTCTGCGCCTGTGCACTCGCTGTCAGACAGCGCCACAAGCTGCAGGAACAGCTTTACAGCCTGCGCCATATCCTGTGCCACGCCGTACAGCATACAGGAGCTGTCATCAGCTATCTTCTTGTAAAAGGGCGGTACGATATCCACATTACTGTAGCCGTGGAAAGTAGCCATCAGCTCCTGTACCTTAGCTTCTGTGAGCTTGCTGCCGCTGATGATCTCCAGCACCTCTGTGCTGTCCGCAGCGGACGCACTGCCTGCCGAGAGCACCATGACCGAGAGCGAAACGAGCCACTCACGCACGTCCGCCTCGCAATCCTCGCCCGAATACTTCTTGAAATTGTTGATAAGATCGGGCAGCGCGATCTTCATATACTCTATACTTTCGATATTCTTCATTTCATATCCTCCGTATGCTCAGATATATCCTATGCCGCATCAGAGCTCTGCAAGTATCTCTGCGGCATTTGTATCGGGCTTTACCCTGGGCATCACCTTTTCGATGTTACCCTGCTCATCTATGATGAATGTGGTGCGGACTACGCCCATGCTCACCTTGCCGTACAGCTTCTTTTCCTGCCATACTCCGTACGCCTGTATAGCTTCAAGCTCGGGATCAGATAACAGCACGAACGGAAGCCCGTGCTTTTCTGCGAACTTCACATGGGATGCTACGCTGTCCTTGCTGACGCCTATGACCTCCACGCCCTTTTCCTGAAATCCCTTATATGCTGCAGCAAATGCACAAGCCTGACGGGTGCAGCCGGGAGTGTTATCCTTGGGGTAAAAATACAGCACTACTTTTTTGCCGAGAAAATCAGAAAGCGATACATCCGTACCGTTCTTATCCTTTAAAGTGAACTGAGGTGCTTTCATTCCTTTTTCTAACATCGGGAACCTCCTTACGTTAAATACCACAATATATAATATAACACACTTTTCAAATATAATCAACCGCTTTGTGTAACAAATATTCATAATGGTTTGCAGAATAAACAAAAACTCTGCGATATATTTGTCATAATTATCACATTTGAATGTTGACGATTACACCAAAAAGTGATAAACTATAATTAAGTAATGAAGTAGAAAAACGAAGATGAAGTAGTTTAAGTATGGAGGCTATCATGAGCAGCATTTTATGCAGTGATAATTTCAGGAGCTTCTTTGAAAACATCGAGAAGATAGGCATTCCCGCACAGGAACTGCCCGATGTTGTAGGAAAGGAGCTCTCTCTTATTGCGCCTGATATAAGGCTTGGCAGGATGACGCTGGAATTTATCTCTCCGCCGATGCCATACAATGTACAGGGCACGCACGCCACTTGTGAGCTTTATCTCTCCCCTGTCGGCTTTGATGAGAATTGCGTAAAAACAGAATTTGCCACAGGCGATAACGGCGCGGTGATCCTCACATCCGCTCCTGAAAAGGGCAGCATATGGAGCGAGGAGGAAAAAGCAGAGATCACGTTCCTGCACAAGAGCGTATTCGTGATCTTCGGGCGCGCAAGGCTTTCGGATATCGTCAAGATCGCCGTTACAAGCGACGCAATGACAAAGCTCCCCAATGCAAGCGGCTTTATGTCCATAGGAACAAGACTGCTGAAGCAGGGTCAGCTCAGCAACTACACGGCAATGTACATCAATCTGAAGAACTTCAGATGCGTAAACAGCCAGATGGGCAACAAGCACGGTGACGAGGCAATAAGAGCCTATGCCGCAACGCTGCACGCTTGGCTCGGTGAGGATGGCTATGCGGCACGTCTTGGCGGCGACAACTTCACTGTTCTCGTGAAGAAAGAGCGCAAGCAGGATCTGCTGAGATTCCTTTCCGATGTTCTGGTAGAGGTTGAAGTGGAAAGCGGCAAGATACCGTTTACTATATCTGCAAGAGTCGGCGTGTACGATATACAGCCCGGCGATATCATGCCGAACATTATGGAGTGCATCTCCACCGCAGTCAGCAATGCAAAGAGAAACCCTGCTACCAATGTGGTCACATTCACAGCCGAAACGATGAAAAAGGTGGAGCGCGAGCACGCTATAACTGCCATGTTCCCTGCTGCCCTCAATAACCGCGAGTTCATCGTATATTATCAGCCTAAGGTGGATCTTTCAACCAGCAGGATGTGCGGCTGCGAGGCGCTGGTGCGCTGGAAAAAGGATGACAGGATAATCTCCCCTGCGGAGTTCATCCCCGTATTCGAGCGTGACGGAAACGTATGCGCACTGGACTTCTATATGCTGGACAATGTCTGCCGTGATATAAGCAAGTGGCTGAAGAACGGTCTTGAGCCTGTTACGGTATCTGTAAACTTCTCAAAGACACATCTGCATAATCCCAATATCGCTGAGGATATACTTGCTGTCATCAACAAGTATAACATAGATACAAAATACATCGAGGTAGAGCTTACCGAAATGTCAGATTTCAATGATTACGAGGCTTTCAAGGCGCTTGTAAACAAAATGAAAGAAAACGGCGTTGTTACATCTATCGATGACTTCGGCACGGGCTACTCCTCTCTCAACCTGCTGACGGACTTCATGTTCGATGTGGTGAAGCTGGACAAGTCTTTCCTTGACAACATCGAAAGAAGCGGCAGCAAGACGGATGAGATAGTAGTACGCAACATCGTAAAGATGATAAAGGAGCTTGGCATGAAAGCCATCGCCGAGGGCGTTGAAACAGTGCAGCAGGCGCAGTTCCTGAAAGATATCGAATGTACCATGGTGCAAGGATATCTCTATGACAGACCGCTGTGCGTTGAGGACTTCACAAAAAGGCTCGGCAAAAAGGAATACGAAAAGCTATTATAACGACCGAAACGGCGGCATTTTTACAGTGCCGCCGTTTTTACTATTCATATCTCATCGCCGTACAGACCGCCCCTGCAGCCTGTTGCGATATATACACGTCCGTAGCTTCTCATATCACCGTCCATGGAGACGATATGTCCGTACATCTGCGCATCGGTATTTATGCGTGACCAGCTACAGCCGTTATCAGCGCTGCGCCAGAAGCCGTATTCCCCGAAAAGCGTACCGCTTATGTAGAGCATAGGTGTATCAGCCGAATCTCCTGCGCCGTATCCTGCCGCTTTTACATAATCGCCGTCCTCTGTTATGCGGACTGCCGCTGCGGAGGTATCTGTGAACTCGATGCGCCAGAGTCCGTGGCTCAGCAGCGCCGCATAGCATACGCCCTCAGCAAAGGGATGAAAGCGTATCTCACAGCCCTTGAAGCCGTCTATGCCTGACATCCTGCACTCAGGCAGGCCGCCTGTTACGGGTATCTGCCTGAAGCTCTTGCCCTTGTCATGGCTGACATAGAGCTGTCCGCTTTCTCCGAAGCCGTAGAAGCGCTCAGCGTTCAGCCTGTCGGAGAATATCTTTATCGTAAGCTCGCTTTCAGTGATATCAGCGCCGTCCACATCATACACCTGCACCTTTGTGAACGTGCCGCTGCCGATATCATACCTTACCGCACCAAAGCACGGAAGCTGCATCCACTTGTATGCAAGCGTCCACAGTATCACTTCACCATCGGCGGATATTGCCGCCCAGCCGCTGTTTGTGTTGGGCTTCTGTATGGCGGATATCACCTCATCAAGTCTCTCCGAAATACCAACGGGATAGCCGATGTGCGTGAAGCTGTCGCCGCCGTCGGTCGTGAGGATAACGCCGCCCTTTGTGTGACCTGTCCAGTTGCCGCGGGCGGTCGCAATGAAGATATCAGGGTCAGCGCTGAGATAGTCTGCATTCAGGCAGGTTATGTAACGGTGACCGTCCGCATCCGCAAAGGAATTCTCGCAGGGGCTGCTTACATCCCTGAAAGCAAAGCCGCCCAGATCTCCCACAAGATCGATAACGCTGTTCTTTCCGCCCGAAACGCCGTAAATGTTCATGTGCACCGTTTCCTCCATGCCGTAGCACAGCGTGGAGATATGCGGTTCATCACCAGTTACACCGATAAGCGCAAACGGGCCTGTGCCTGTGTTTATCACGGCAAGATCGGTATTGAACGGGTCAAAGCGCAGGCAGCTCATCCAGTGCAGTGGCACTCTGCCGCCGTTGTATTCGGGCTTGAGATACGGAACGTCTACCTCAAAACGACTGAGTTCTGTGCTTCTGATAACATCATAATGTCTGCCGCCATCGCGCGAAATGAATACTCCATCTCCATGGCCGCCGATGCTGCACACTGCCACGATATCTCCGCAAACATCCACACCGCCCAGTCCGAAAGGAAGTCTGCGGCGCTCATTTATATCCTTAAAGCCGATATCGGGGGTCATATCCTCGGCAAAGCTGAGAGCTCCGTTTATGATATCATAGCGCCACAGCCTGCCGTCAAAGCCTCCGCCGTTATCGCAGGCAAAATCGTTCCAGCCGCCCCAGCCGCTCTTATATCCATGGGAAAAGGATATATACACGCTGCTGCCATCCGCTGCAATGCTTACCGCCACAAAGCCGTTATGATCGCAGCGCTCATCGCACAGCGGTTCGGGGATGGTAAGCTTCTGAAAGGTGGAGAGATCATAGCTTATGTACAGCGTATGTCCTCGGTCTGAGCCGTCTGCAAGCGTCTGTCCTGTGCAGGATACTATCATCATATCCTCCGTGGGGTGCAGGAAAACAAAGGCTATCTGCTCCTCGGGGAAATCAACGCTCTCCCATGTATCGCCCTCATCCTCCGAGCGCCACAGACCCTCATCCTGAGAGCCGTACCACAGAACTCCGTTCCTGAATGCAAGGCGCTCCGCAGTTGAACGGGCAGGTGCGTTTCCGTTGCAGCAGAAAGGCACAGGCTTTTCAACGAAGTGCTCCCCCATATCGTCAGATATGAGCAAAGCCGCACTGCCGCGATCAAAGCCCTTTCGGCTGTCACCGCACATGGCATACAGCTTTTCGGGGCGGTCTGCGTCCAGTGCCAGCGAGATAGGCTGAGAAAGGTGATGTGTGAATTCCGTCAGCCAGTTGCCCAGAGAGAGCCAGCGGTGCTCTGTATGATCAAATCTGTATATTCCGCCTATATCTGTTCTTGCGTAGAGGATGCCACTGCTTTTCGGATGGAACACGAAGCCCGTGACAAAGCCTCCGCCCGGAACAGACAGTGAGCTATATTCATACTGTATATCGTCAAGTCGTACCATGAGTGCCTCCGAAGCTAATATAGGTAATATTCTAGCACAAACAGAGAATAATTACAAGCAGGCTCATACAAGATACATGCTCAAAATAACATATTACCTACTCTTTCTATTGACACGCCGCGAAAACTGTTATATAATTAACATATATGGGGTATTCCCCGAAAAAATCAAGGAGAATGAATATTATGCTTAAAAACAAGGTTGCGGTAATTACAGGCGGCACAAGAGGAATCGGCTTTGCCATTGCTGAGCTTTTTGCAAAGAACGGTGCCAAGGTGGCTGTTCTCGGCTCTCGCAAGGAGACTGTTGACAAGGCGCTGGAAAAGCTCTCTGCTATCGACTCCTCCTATGAGATAATGGGTCTGTATCCCGATATCACAGATTATTCCGCAGTTGAGGCTGCTTTCAACGAGATAAAGGCACGTTTCGGTAAGATCGATATCCTTGTGAACAACGCAGGTATCTCCGCACGCGAGCCTATCGAGGCTTATGAGCCCAACGCATTCAAGAATATTATGGATCTCAATGTAACTGCTGTGTTCAACGGCTGCAAGGCTGCAGTTCCCATGATGAAGGAAAACGGCGGCGGAAGCATCATCAACACAAGCTCCATGGTCGCAAAGTTCGGTCAGGTGAGCGGAGTTGGCTATCCCACATCAAAGTTCGCCGTAAACGGCATGACACAGAGCCTTGCACGTGAGCTGGGCAAGTTCAACATCCGTGTGAACGCTGTTGCTCCGGGTGTTACCAGAACAGATATGGTTGCTGCACTCCCTGAGGAGATGGTTGCAAGAGTGGCGGCAGGTATCCCCATGGGCAGAGTAGGCGAGCCTGAGGAGGTCGCTAATGCGTTCCTGTTCCTTGCAAGCGATATGGCAAGCTACGTTTCGGGCGCTATCCTCGCTGTTGACGGCGCTACCGTAAACTGATATCACAATAACAGCAAGAGCCGCTTCCCTGCTACACGGGAGCGGCTCTGATATTCAAAAACAGAAAGCACCCTTTCGGATAGCTCCATGAGGGTGCTTTATCTTTTATCTTACAGCGGCATAAACACGATGCCCTCAGGGCCTATGCAGGCTCTGCTTCTGCTCTGCGCCACATTCACCGTATAAACAAAGGAATTGATACGGATAAGAACGCCGGGTAAAAACTCCTTGCGGCAGGATACGGAAAGATTCTGCTTCATTTCCAGAGTGCGGTCTATCTCGGTGATGCGAAGCTGATTGCGCTTCATTTCACCCTGTATCTGGAAGCGGGACTTCATAGCCTCCACTTTCATCTGCTCACGCTCGGGAGAAAGCTTTCCTGCCTTTGCAAGCTCGGTGAGTGTAGTAAGTATCTTGCCGAGCTGATCGAACTTATCTTCAAGCACCTCATTCTTGCGGACGAGCTCATCCTTTTCCTCGGTGAGCACAGCGTTATTGCCCACGGTGATGACCGTCTTTGCGTAGCCCTCAGAGCCGAAAGTGGCAGCCTCGATGTTTTCAAGCGCGGTGTATTTACCGCCCATCATAACGCCCTTGCCTGTTGCCATTATCTCCTTGCCTGCGTAGACCTCGCCGCCTACGAAGCTCTGCGCTTCAACATTGTTGTCGCATTTTACATTACTGTTCTCGCAGAAGCCCATGCGGATATTGCCCTTGCACACGACTTCGGAATTGAAGATACCGTTCTTTATGGTGATATCTCCGTCAGCAGTAAGCGTAGCGCCTGTTGCTGTGCCGTTGATAGTAATATTCTTCTTTGATGTAACGGAATAACCCTCCGATACATTGCCCTTGATGATGACATTGCCGATAAAATCAATGTTACCGCTGGCTACGTCCACATCGCCCTTGATGAGCAGCTCTTCATTTACGCAGAAAGCGCCGTTTGCAAAGCAGAGGTTGCCGTCAACAGAGGCGATTATCTGTGTACCGTCCTCGGTGAGCGCTGTTCCCTTGCCTATGGTAACTCTTGCAGGAACGCCGATATGCTGGCGTACCACCTTGCCGCAGATATCCTTACCGGGTTCGCCCTCGGTGGGCATGGATATATCAGCTATGACAGTGCCTGTCAGTGTGTTCTTGACAAGACCGAGATTCTTGTAATCGACTGTGCCATGCTCATCCTCTGTGGGAGCGATAACGGTGCTCTTATCGAAATGGTATTTCACCTCGCCGTCGATACCGTCAACAGGCGGCTTCCAGCGTGCTATACAGATATTCTCATCATAGCGCCTATCGTCCACCACGCTCTGCAGGGAATCCTCAAAAATACCGAAAGAGATATTCTTTTCATTGATGGCAGCCTTTATCTTATCCATAGTGATATCCAGACCGCCGTTCTGAGGCGCGGAAACTGTAAGGAATGCGGTGGTGAAATTAGGATCAACAGAGATCTCGGCAACCGCGTGCACGGGTATATTATTATTGGTGGTTGTAGTAGTCTCAGACATGCTCTGACCCCCTTGGTTATAGTTATGCATATTAATCTATATATATTTTAACATATTTTTTCATTAATTGCAACTATATCACGGGTGGTAAATACAAACAAATATATTTCAGTGGTTTTGTATATTGGTACAAAGTCATTCCGAATAGACTGCGCTTGTCACATTGAGGATGTCAGAATCGCACATACAGCGCAGGAACAACACCTTTACTCCAGCTTTTTTTGCCGCTTCAAAGGCGGCTGCGTATTCGGGGTGGATATCCGCATTGGGGCGCACCTCCGCAACTCCGTTCATTGGTATGACATACGCTGCAATGGCGGTGTAGCCCTCGCTTACCGCACGGGAAAGCTCCGAAAGGTGCTTTATTCCCCTTTCCGTGGGAGCATCGGGGAAATATCCCACATCGCCGATACGGAACGTGCAGCCCTTGACCTCCATCAGAAAGCGCTCGCTGCCGCGCTCCATATAAAAATCAATGCGCGAGCTGCCGTAGCTGTATTCGGGCTTCACGATATCAAAGCCCTGCTCTGCCAGCCATTCGCCTGCAACCACATTGGGCGCGGTGCTGTCGATATTGACCCAGCCGTGCTCTCCGCGTGCACTGACGAGATCGTAGGCTGTCTTGCGTGCTGCCGAGCCTGCTGGCACAAGAGCGACCTCTGCGCCCTCAAAGAGCACCTGCAGGCATCTGCCCGTATTCTTCACATGGACGAGCTCTTCCCTGCCGTCCACCGAAACAATGGCGGTAAAGCGATTTAAGCGTTTTACAAAGCTGCCGTATTTTATGTTATCATATCGCATCTGATATCTCCTTTTGTGACAAGCCGCTTATTAAACAAAAACCGCCCACAGGACGGTTTTGTATATATTTATGTATGCTGGGTCTTTTTGCTTGAAAGGTGGAACTTCGACTCTGTTCCGTTGATGAGGCGCTTGAAGTTCTCCTTATGGCGCCATGCCATGAACAGCACTGCGCCTGTACACAGAAGCACTGCCGCAAGCGGAGCTTTTGTAACAGCAAGGGTTATCGGGCAGGTCAGCATAGCGACTACTGTAGAAAGCGACATATATTTTGTCACCAGCAGCAGTACTATCATCACTGCAAGAGCGATAAGGCCTGCGCGCCAGTCCACCAGCCACATTACCGACATATTCACAAGGAAGCCCTTGCCGCCCTTGAACCTGTACCATACAGGATAAGCGTGACCCAGTATAGCAAACACGCCCGTAAACGCCGCGCCTATCTGATATGCGCCCATAAAGTGCTCAAACAGGTTTGCAAATATTACCACAGGCACTGCAGCCTTTGCAAGATCAAGCACCAGCACCCACCATGCCCACTTGTTTCCGAATGTGCGCTTGAAATTCGTGAAGCCGGGGTTGCCGCTGCCGCAGGTGCGTATATCGGTGTGGTATATCCTCTTTGAAAACTCGATAGCAGGGTTGACGCCTGCAAAAATGTATGCAGTAACAGCCGCCGCAACAAACAGTAAGATATTCATATCATACCCTCCCTGTTACTTTTCATCTATGGCGAATGTTATCTCGTCACCGAAGCCCCATACGCCCACAGCGTCAGGACCGATGGAAGCGCCGATGATAGGGCCGATGGTAACTACGCAGATATCCTTGCAGGTGATCTCGCTCTTGATATAATTGATGAGGTGCTGCAGCTCTGCCTTGTCGCAGTCTGCCTGCGCCACATAGATGGTCTGCTCCTCGGGAGCTACGATGCTCTCCTTAAGCAGAGCAACTATCTCACGGAAAGAGTTCTGTCTGCCCTTGACTTTCTTGTACGCTGCCTGAACGCCGTTTGCGTCAGCGATGATGATGGGCTTTACGCCGAGGATGTTGCCGAAGAACGCAGACGGACCTGATACTCTGCCTGCCTTGCGAAGATGATCCAGTGTATGTACGGTAACATATTCATGCACCTTTTTGCGCACGGAAAGGATGTGCTCTGTTATCTCATCAGCACCCTTGCCCTCGGCAGCGAGCTTTGCCGCCTCGATAGCGAGCATACCCTCACCGATGCTGGCATTGAGCGAATCGATACAGGATATCTTTGCATCGGGATACTCGTCAAGCAGATCCTGAGCCATAACGTAGCCTGTATTTACAGAGCCCGACTGCTTGGAGCTGCAGCCGATATATACTATATCATAACCATCGTCAAGGTATTTTCTGAAGATGCGGTCAAACTCCTCCATGGAGACCTGCGCAGTCTTGACGCGATCTCCGCCACGGATGACGTCGTACATCTCATGAGCTTCCTCATCGCTCCAGGTGAGCAGTGCAGGCGCTTCAACGCCCTTGCAGACGGTAGTCATTTTCGCATAATCGATATCGTAGCGCTCCAGAAGCTCCGTATTGAGATCGGAGCAGGAATCTGTGATGATCTTTACCTTTCTCATAGTGTCCTCCTTATTTGTCGGGATATGATGTCCGAGTGCTTTTAAGTCCATTTTGTTTTTAATTATCCGAGTATAATTTAACATACAATTATTAACTTCAAGTTAAATTAGCGAGGACAAATGGATTTTCCGTCAGAAAAAGTATGGGCTGCATCAGGGTAATTTTTCGAAACCGCTTGACAAAATAAGTTCAAAGTAGTATAATATTTATGTTATATTTGCCGCTGTGGTGGAATAGGCAGACACAAGGGACTTAAAATCCCTCGGA
>JAFTVU010000073.1 GCA_017465665.1 Oscillospiraceae bacterium
CTGTTGAAAAAGAGTAAGAATGCTCTTGATGGAAACTTTATCGAGGGCATGGCTTGTATAGGCGGCTGTATCGGTGGTGCTGGCTGTCTTACTCACGGTGCTAAAAATAAAGCGGAAGTTGACAAATACGGCAGAGAGGCGTTTGAAAAGAATATATCTGATGCAATATCCGTATTGAAATAGATACTTATGTGTAACGATGACGAGCGTCGCTTTTAAGGCGGCGCTCTTTATTTGTGAGATATACTTTGATCTGACATGATACTATTATTCATTTACTTTAAACAGATACACCTTATTTCCTCTGACGCAACTGAATCTATTTGAGCCCAAGACACATACCTTAGTGCCATTTACTTCAGCCACTATATCCAGGTCCCTATCAACAATGTAATACTGTCCGTTTTTACAAACATATGAATAATCTCCAATAAATTTGCCTGCGTCACTATAACCCATAGCTAGTTCTTTTCCACTGCTGTTGATGTAACCTTTGTTGCCATTGAAATCAGTTACCAGAAACAGCTTACCGTCAACGCTTTCTATGGATTTGTACAGCTTTGTTGCTTTTCCTGTATTAGTATTAACTACTGCATAAGCTGCATATTCAGGGTCTATATAATACATATCATACATCAAAGGATTATAGTCGCTATGATAATACTCTGTAATAACCAGATTAGGGGGATTTTATTCATACAATCCTCTAACAAATCAATAGAAGCCTGCAGATCGCCTTGTATTTTGTATATCTCATCAATTGAATGGTATGCACGATAACGCATATATTCATCATCAGAGCCCGAAACGACCTCAGAAAAACACCCTACAGCCAAAGCATATTGCTTCTCTGCATAATAGATCTCTCCATTTAACAAATTAATGGATGCATCGTCCAAATGAAGTAGCTCCGCTTTTTGAAGCTCCTCTTTCGCCGCTTTGGTATCTCCCAGTCTTGCAAGTGTGATAGCATAATCTCTGTGGTAAATTGGATTGGTCGGAGTATATTTCAATGCTAGTATATCGATAGTGGTACATATTTCATCGCAATGGTGGTACATAATCTCCCCTGCATTATTTATAATGAGTTTTTTACCAACACGCTCAAAAAGCTGCACTCCAAGCTCATCTTCAAGACGCTTCAGGTTCTGACTTAATGTAGCTTGTGTAAGACCTAGTGCTTCTGCTGCCTTTGAAATATTCTCTGTTCTCGCAATTTCTCTGAACTGCTTTATCTGTTGTAATTCCATAAAGACCTCCGTATATAGAATAGCTCACATATAGGATAATGCCCTAATCTATAAGCACTCAACCCTATATGCCTGTTTCCGTCCGTATATTAAATAAGCAGGAATAGTATGGTGAAGCCATACTACCTGACACCGCACCGCCAAAGGCGTTGCAGGTGGTTCACTAGTGACAAAATGGTGTAAAATGAAGTTCTGTTTTTTAGGTAAAAATGATGCCGCATACTTCGGTGCGGCATCATTTCATATATAAATTCAAGTCACATCACTCATATTTTCTATTTCATCCCCTGTGTTTCAATATAGACCTTCGCAAGGTTTTTAGCCAGCCTCTCGACAGCAGGACAAGCCATCAGATCGATCTCTCCGCCCGAAAGGACAAGCGGCGGCGGAAGATGAACATTCTTCTCTCCTGCCTGAACTCGTTTATAGTATTCTCTCGCCTCGGTAAGCCCGATGGCGGTATGTACGACCATCTCACTCCCTCCATTCTGTGTCAAGCAGCTTGTCTGCGGTACAGCCAAGCACCTCCGCCAGCTTTTTCAGCATAGATATGCTCGGATTTCTGTCACCTGTTTCCCACATAGATATACAGTTCGTGGACACGCTTATCTTCTTTGCCAGCTCTTTCTGCGTAAATCCGCATTTCATTCGTATTTCTCTTAATCTTATCATAATATTCTCCTTTCTAAATCTATCCACAGTTTGTGGCGTGAATATTATTATATCCACAATTAGCAATTTTGTCAATATATTTAGTCGAACTTTGTATATCTATACAAATTCAGAAGTCCGCTGTTGACATAGTCCACAATCTGTGGTATTATATTATCGAAAGGATGTGTCAGTATGGAAAGACTGAAAAAATTACGCAAGGGCAGCGGTGTAACACAGGAGCAGCTCGCAAACGACCTCGATGTGGCGAAAAGCACCATAGGAATGTGGGAGAACAAAAAGCGTGAGCCTGACCTCACTATGCTGGGAAAGATAGCAGATTATTTCAAGACCAGCGTAGACTTCCTGCTGGGCAGATCAGACGATCCTCAGGCTCTGTATAAAGCAGGAAAATACGAGATATTCCCGAACGATATACTCGAATGCTTCAACGGAGATACAGAAAAGGCAGTGAAAGCGTGGGAGAATATGTACGACATCAACAGCGTACTACCATTAAGCGACAAGCAGTATTTCTATATTATGAAGAATATTCAGTACCTCTCCTACAAAATGGGTGAAACACATATCGAAGCCATTGTCAGCAGCGGACTTGACGAGGGCTTCTGGTACGACATACAGAACCATCTTCCCCGTATCAATGTGGTACAGCTTAAAGCTCTTGCTATTCATTTTCATACGACCATAAAGGACTTCGTCAACACCTTTATCCCAAAGGATATATGCGGTAAGCTCAGGCGTCTGCGTGAGGAAAAATACCCCGAAAGGATACAGTTCCTTATGCGTACATCTCTTACTGTATTCGTTGTTACAGAAATAGAGGACGCTACCTACGATCCGTATTTTGAGGAGTTCCTTGCGTTCACAAAAGGACTTGAAGTTGATGGCAGAGAGCTTATTGAATACGACCTGCACACCAATATCTACAACCCGCTTGTATCTCTGTCCGCAGAAGAAGCTGCAATGCTTGAGGACTTCCGCAAGCTCAGTTCCGAGGGAAGAAACAGAGCTTCGCAGTACATCGAGGACTTGGTGGCAGGCGGCAGATTTACAAACTACGACCGAAAGGAGAAACAATGACCAAAAGAGCAGTAATATATGCCCGCTACTCCTGCGACAAGCAGACAGAACAGAGTATCGAGGGACAGCTGCGAGTTATCTACGACTACGCCCAGCGTGAGGGCTACACAGTTGTGGGAGAACACATCGACAGAGCGAAATCCGCAAAGACTGCAAATCGTCCGCAGTTTTTACAGATGATCTCCGACAGCACAAAGCACACCTTTGAATACATAATCGTGTATAAGCTGGATCGTTTCAGCAGAAACCGCTATGACAGTGCATTCTACAAGCACAAGCTGCGGCAGAACGGAGTACAGGTAATCTCAGCAACAGAGTGTCTTTCGGACAATCCCGAAAGCATAATAACCGAGGCTATGCTTGAAGCAATGGCGGAGTTCTATTCCGCAGAGCTTGGACAGAAAACCAAACGAGGAATGCGTGAGTCCGCCCTCAAATGCCAGACTACCGGTGCAACTCCACCCCTCGGCTACAAGTGGGGAGAGGATAAAAAGCTCCACATAGATGAAAGCACAAGTGAAATTCCAAAGCTCGCTTTCTCAATGTACGCTGACGGCAAGGGCAAGAAAGCTATTGCGGATGAGCTTAACCGCCGAGGCTACCGCACAAGAAAGGGCAACGAGTTCAAGGTAAGCTCTCTTGACAATATGCTCTCCAACAAGAAGTACATCGGCGTATTCTGCTATGGCGAGGATATTGAGGTCGACGGCGGCTGCCCTGCCATCATAGACAGCGAGACCTTTGAAAAGGTGCAGGAGCTTCTCAAAATAACGAAAAAAGCTCCGGGCAGAGCCAGAGCTAAGGTTGAATATTATCTTGCAAGCAAGCTATACTGCGGCGAGTGCGGAGAAAAGCTCATAGCCGTTAGCGGAACCTCGCAGAACGGCGAGCAGCACCACTACTACCGCTGTAAGGGAAAGCCACAATGCTCCAAGAAAGCAGAGCGAAAGAGTTATCTTGAATGGTATGTGAGCGAGCAGGTGCTGGCACTTCTGAATATGGACGGGAAAAAGGAGATACTCGCCCAAAAGGTTATCGACGCATACAAGGCAGGAATGGAAACGGACAAGGTTTCGGAATTGCAGCGTCAGATACGAGGTGTTGAGGCAAAGCTCAACAATGTGGTAGATCTGCTCATTGAACGCAGAACAGACGCTCTCCTGAAAAAGATGGACGAGCTTGAATTGCAGAAGTCCGAGCTTGAGGAGCAGCTTCGTTCCGCAGAGCTTGCACAGGCTCATATCCCTACAAAGCAGGAGATAATCGATTGGTTCGACAAGCTCAAAAAGGTTGATGGTGCAGAGAACGCTCTACAAAAGCAGGTCATCAACACATTCGTTCACAAGGTTTTCCTCTGGGACGAAAAGGCTATAATCGTCCTCACCCTCAATAACACACAGGAAACAGTGACCTTCGAGCAGATACGGGACTACGAAAGCCTTGCCGAGGAAAAACAAAAACCACTCACATCGACTGCAAGTGGTTCTTGTTATGAATGTTTTGGTACGGGTGACAGGACTTGAACCTGCACGATTACTCGCCAGAACCTAAATCTGGTGCGTCTGCCAATTTCGCCACACCCGCATATCACATAACTAGTTTATTATAGCAAAAAATACGCTTCCTGTCAAGCATACTAAGCGCAAATAATGTTGACAAGCGCCGTAATATGTGTTAAAATGATTGGGTACTATATAAAATCAGGAGGAATCATGACCACAACAGCTAAGAAATTCTCGGGCATAATCGCCGCACTGCTGATGTTCGTCAGCGGCTGTTCGGCAAACACCGAGCTCCCCTCAGACGTAAGCACTGTCGGCAACGAATCTTCTATAATCGAAAGTGAGAACACTATGCAGGAACATTTTACATTCACTCCCGATGAAAGCAATGTTAAGCTCATCGGACGTACAGCAAACGATAACGGAATACTCTGGCTTGCTCTTTCCGCAAGCGGTATAGAATTTACATTCACAGGCACTGCCGCTTCTGTTACCATGGTGGGTGACAGCATGGTAAACAGCGGTGCAGACAAGCAGGCTCGCTTCGCAGTATACATAGACGGCGAGAAAACACTCGATACTCAGCTTGACGCAGCCGAAAAGACATACGATATATTCTCTGCAGATGCTACAAAGACAACCACTGTTAAGATACTCAAGCTTTCCGAGGCTGCTGAGTCCACCATGGGCATAAAGAGCATCGATGTTACAGGCGCTGATGTTGCTCCCACAGCTGAAAAGGATCTCAAGATCGAGTTCATCGGTGACTCCATCACCTGCGGCTACGGCGTTGATGATGAGGTCAAGGAGCATCACTTCTCCACCTCCACAGAAGACGCTACAAAGGCTTACGCATACAAGACCGCACAGCTTCTGGACGCTGATTACAGCCTTGTTTCCTACAGCGGCCACGGTATCATATCGGGCTACACCACAAACGATAAAAAGGTTACAGGTCAGCTCGTTCCTCCTGTTTATGAGCAGTTCGCAAAGTCATACGGCAATTATGACGGCATCTTCAATGTTTCCCTTGTTGATTGGGATTTCAGCCGCTTCCAGCCTGATATGGTAGTCATCAACCTAGGCACTAACGATGCTTCCTACTGCGGTAATCACCAGGACAGAATTGACGACTACTCCACAAACTACGCTGAATTCCTGAAAAAGGTACGTGAACACAATCCCGACGCGCATATCCTCTGTGTACTCGGCGTTATGGGCGATTCCCTGTACAAGGGCGTAGAAAAGGCTGTTGAGCTCTACTCCGCTGAAACAGGCGACACCAAGGTATCCTCCCTGCGCCTTACTCCCCAGAACGGCAGCACAGGTTACGCTGCTGACTGGCACCCCACCGAAGCAACTCACGAGATCGCAGCAAGCGAGACCGCTGCAGAGATAAAGGCTATACTGGGTCTGTAAAATCAATCTCCCCTCAATATGAGGGGAGATATTTTGCGCGAAAATTGAAATACATCTGAGTATTTCGGTGCTTACGCAGAATACTAACAACAAAAACGAAAGGACACAGGAAATGTACGATCTCAACAGGGTTGGCGAGCACACCTATTACATCGATTGCTCCACCAATCTCGGAATTTATGTATATAACGGCAACAAGGTCTGCATGATAGACGGCGGCAGTGATGATATCGCAGCTGAAAAGGCTCTTACTCACATCAGAGAAAATGGCTGGGAGCTTGAAAAGGTACTGGCAACACACTGCCACGCTGACCATACCAACGGCTGTGCATACCTCACAGAGCAGACAGGCTGTAAAATATATGCCCCGGGCGCTGACAGCGCTATCATGACATACTCCTATCTGAATCCCACCTATCTTTTTGGCGGCTTTCCCGCAAAGGATCTTGAAAACAAATTCACCCTTGCCCCTCCCTGCGATTGCCTGCCGCTCACAGAGGATATACTTCCGCCCGGCATCAGCTATATCCACGTGGATGGCCACAGCTTTGAGCAGCTGGCATTCAGAACATCGGACGAAGTGTGGTTCATGGCAGATTCGCTTATAAGTGCCAAGACTCTTCCCAAATACAAGATATCCTTTCTCTACGATATCGAAAAGCATCTGGAAACACTGGAACGCATACAGCAGCTTGACGGAAAGCTATTCATTCCCTCACACTGTGAGCCTATGGAGGATATCCGCGAGCTGGCTCAGATAAATATCCGCAACACCTACGAGGTAGCAGAAGACATCAGATGCTGGTGCAAGGATGGACTTACGATCGATGAGCTGATCGAAAAGGTATTCGCTGAATATAAGATACGTCTGTATATCATGCAGTATGCTCTGGTCGGATACACTACACGCTCCTATCTCTCATGGCTATACGCCCGCGGCGAGATAAAGCCTGAGTTTGAGGGTACTAAGCTCGTATGGAAAACAGTATCATAAAATAAAAAGCTCCCTCTTTTTGAGGGAGCTTTCGTGTTTTAAAATCATCTGCGAGCAGAAGACATCAGCTTCTTTTCCATTTCTGTGGAATCTGTGCAGTACTCCATAGCGGTCTGATAAGAGATCGTGCCGCTCTGATACAGCTTTGCAAGGCTGTCGTTCAGAGTGATCATGCCGAGGCTGGTAGCGGACTGCATGATGGACTCCATCTGAGGGATCTTATTGGTACGGATAAGGTTCTTTACAGCGTCTGTACCAACCATTACCTCTACTGCAGCAACTCTGCCCTTGCCGTCTGTTGTAGGAACGAGTGACTGAGCAACGATACCCTGGATCATATTAGCCAGCTGAGAACGTGTCTGCTCCTGTGCGTATGTGGGGCAGGCATCGATGATACGGTCGATCGTCTGTGCAGCACTGGAGGTATGCAGTGTACCGAATACCAGATGTCCTGTCTCTGCTGCTGTCATTGCAAGGGAGATGGTATCATAGTCACGCATCTCACCGATAAGGATAACATCGGGATCCTCACGCAGTGCACTTCTAAGCGCAGTGCTGAAAGTGGGAACATCCCTGCCGATCTCACGCTGATGGATAGTAGCCTTGTTCTGGGAGTAGCGATACTCGATAGGATCCTCGATCGTGATGATATGACAAGCACGTGTCTTGTTGATGTATTCTACCATCGCAGCAAGTGTTGTGGACTTACCTGCACCTGTAGGACCTGTTACAAGCACAAGACCACGGCGCTTCTTAGCGAAATCCAGAAGCACGGGAGGCATCTTCAGCTCCTCAAGTGTGGGTATCTCTGCATTCAGCAGACGGATGCAGGCAGCAAGCTTACCGCCCTGACGGAACACGTTTACACGCTGTCTCGCGCCGTTCTTCAGCTCGAAGCTGAAGTCGATATCATTGCCCTCGGTCAGCAGCTTTTCCTGCTCGGCAGAGAGGATGGAAAGGATAGTACGATTAACCACCTGATCGCTCAGCTCTGTGTACTTGCGAAGCTCGCCGTTTACACGAACAACAGTAGGCGCACCGACAGTGAGATGAATATCAGAGGCTTTCATTTCCCTTGCCTGCATTATAAATTCTTCAAAAGTCATATAGTAAAGTCCGTCCTTTCAGAAATATGTGAATTACTTGATCTTGAACTGGATACCGCTGGCGGAGAAGTATACCTCGTCGCTCATATTTGCGATACGCTGGTTTACATTACCGAGTATCTCTCTGAAGAGAGCCTGTGCGCGGTTTTCGGGAGTAACAGAGAAACCTGTCTCAACAGTGATGATTATCATACTGCCCTGTATATCCACGATCTTATCGTGCATTTCGGTGATATCGGAAATGACCCTCTTTTCGATGAGCTTACGCATCTCCTCGTCCATATTGGCGATATCGGGGCACATCTCGCTGATGATACCTGACGTGTAGGTACCGAGACTGTCAAAGATCACGAACTTGTGATCTCCGATGTAGCTTGCAGGATCCTTTTTGGCGCCTGTCACGATGTCCCACTCAACGCCATTCTTGTTGTTACCGAACTCAATACGGTTGAGCGTATCTGCGTCCACAACATCACCTGCGCGCAGGTAGAGAACGTAGTCGCAGGCGGAAAAATCTGCGAAAATCTGGTCGTCTTCGTTATAAAGAATATCTTCACTGCTGAGTTTGGTATAAGTGCAGCGGTTAATCTTTTCCCCATCAAAATCCACCACAAGGCGTTCGTTGGAGGACTGCCAGATGTAGGTGTTTTCATCCTTGTGGATATACTCTAGGATTTCATTCAGGGTCTCTCCTTTGTAGGAGAGCATCTGGAATCCATGTTCCGGGTTGCATTTGAAATAATTGGTGATGTTTTCACCCTCGTCATTGGTGTAAGTGACTGTGTAATCATGTGCATCGTTGCGGATTACTTCTACGTTGCTGCCGCCCATGAAGGAGAATGCCTGGGAAACGCCGGAGCTGACCATTGCCCAATCTGACGTTTCATTGAAAGTGGCGCCCATGGACATCTCCCAGGAGTTGAACGGAAGGAAGAAGATCAGGATCATGTTGGTGAAGTCAGCCGTTTCATTGTATTTGTCAATGTTGTCGTTGACAAAATCACTGAGGTAAGTTGTGAGAGCGTACTGTTCGTTATAAAACTCATTAATGCCTTTTCCAACCCTCTGCAGCGTTTCTGCAGCTTCTTTTGCCAGTCTTTCTTCATACGTGTTGCGCGGATCTGTGATGTCGGGCATGACAACATAATCTTCCGTATTTTC
>JAFTVU010000074.1 GCA_017465665.1 Oscillospiraceae bacterium
ATTGGTGGCAGACCAAATGGTGCTGACAGTTGGCTATGATATTGAAAACCTCATCAATCCGCAGATAAGGTCGCAGTACAGCGGTCAGATTACCACAGACCACTATGGCAGACAGGTTCCGAAATCCGCACATGGCTCAATAAACCTCGGACGGCACACATCCTCTACAAGGATAATAACCGAAAAGGTTATGGAGCTTTACGACCGAATTGTTGATCCAAAGCTGACAGTTCGCAGAATGTATGTGGTTGCCAACCATGTTATAGATGAAGGCAGCATTCAGGAGCCTCAAGGTGAGCAGCTTGACCTCTTCACAGATTATGAGGAGCTTGAAAAGCAGAGAGCCGAGGAATCCGACAGGCTGTCCCGAGAGAAGAATATGCAGAAGGCTCTGCTTGAAATAAAGAAAAAATACGGCAAGAACGCCGTACTGAAGGGTATGAATCTTGAAGAAGGTGCGACTACCATCGAGAGAAACGGTCAGGTGGGCGGACACAAGGCATAAATTAACAGCTCAAAAAGGAGATTATTATGATTGAACCTTTAAACATAGCACGCGAAGAATTCCCTAAAAGTGAAAAATGTTCGGAGGGTATGAAAATACTGGAGAAGAAATATGATAATTACGAAATATGGTATCATCGAGATGTTGTATACATTGAACGTCCCGAAGCCAAGCTCACATTACAGCTTATGCTTACAAAGCGTAAAAACCCTCTTATCCTTTATGTAACCGGCTCGGCATTTCATTGGCAGAATATACCGCCGACAATCCCGAAAATTGCGTTGCTTGCGAATAAGGGCTTCAATGTTGCTTCTATTCAGTACAGAGGCTCTGATGCCGCACCGTTTCCTGCACAGATGCTTGATGTAAAGGCGGCAGTAAGATATATAAAAGCTAATGCTGAAAAATATGGCTACAATGCCGATAAAATTGTTCTTATGGGTGATTCGTCGGGTGGTCATACCGCACTTATGGCAGGACTCACAACAGGAATTTCCGAATTTGAGGAAGAAATTTATTCTGAAGTAAGCTCCGAGGTAAGCGGCATTATCGACCTTTATGGCCCTACTGATATCTCAAAAATGAACGATGAGCCATCCTCGCAGAATCATATTGAGCCTGACAGCCCGGAGGGCTTCCTGATTGGCAGAAAAAATGTACTTGAAAATCCTGACCTTGTAAAACCAACAGTGGTGATGAATTATATTTCAAAGGAAAGAGGAATTCCACCTGTACTTATATTCCACGGAACAAATGATGAGCTTGTCCCCTTTGGACAAAGCTGTATGCTTTATAACAGATTAAAGGAATGTGACAAGGAAGCATATTTCTATGCACTGAACGGAAGCAATCACGGCGGTCGTGAATTCTGGTCCGATGAAATTTTTGAAATCATACGGAGCTTTATTGATGGGATATGATATGGATGATTACAGTGAAATTATAAACCTTCCGCATCACACTTCTGAAACCCGACCTCGGATGTCTATGTCAAATCGGGCGGCGCAGTTTTCTCCGTTTGCAGCACTTACGGGATATGATGATGCGGTAGTGGAAACAGCTCGGCTCACCGATGAGCGACATGAGCTGACCGAAGATGAAAAGGCAACCCTTAATGAAAGACTGCAGATATTATCTGAAAACGCTCATGACCGTCCTATGGTAGAGATAACCTACTTCAAGCCGGATGACAGAAAAGACGGCGGCTCCTATGAGAAAGTCAGCGGCTCTGTCCGTTGGATTGACGAGGGAGAGATGAAAGTCGTGTTCACAGACGGAACTAGGTTAGCAATAGCAGATATATGCAGCATTGAGGGTGAATTATTCAAGAGTGAGTTTTAACCCCTTGTGTTTTCTTTTCAGATGTGATATACTGAAAAAGAAATGCAGGACTAAAAATTATAATGCGGTGCGAGCTTTTGAAAAAATCTTTTTCGCTCAAGTTAGACATAGTTGAAAAGGCATCCCTAATGGGATGCCTTTTTAACTGGCAAAAGCTCAGCTTCGGTTTTCCCTTATGGAAAACCGATTTTGCTTCGCAAAACCGCTTCGCTTTCGCGGATTGCTGCCCGATTATAGAGTGAAATCTTTTTCGCTCGATACAGGCTACCGCCGTCAGACTTTGCTTGACGGCGGTATTGCTTTTTATAATACAATTCAATATGCCCGCATGAATTCAACTCCATGCGGGCATATTTTATGAGATCGTGATCTTTGTACCCCGAAGCTGCTGTACAGCAGTTTCATAATGCTCGCTGTCAACCGTAAGGAACTCAAGGCTTTCACAGCTTTTAAGCGCCGTATAATCCTCCGTTCCACAGTCTACTATACTAAGAACAAATATATTCGTTCGGGATATTTCTTCAGGCAGAGCTTTTATCTGCGCGTTTTGTATTCCCATGCTATTAAGAGCAGTCATTTCTGAGATCCCGCTGATATCACACAGATTAGGCGTATCGAGAATGATGCCCTCAAGCTTTGTGAGAGAACAGAACGGCGCAAGCTCCGTAACCGCCTTGCACTGACAGATCTCAAGGGACTTAAGGCTTTTTATATTGCCGATTTTTTCAATTGTATCGGAGTTTATATCACCAACAAGAAGCTTTTCCAATCCGTTAAACTCATCTATATACGGCACATCATGCACATCCGTAAAATTTATGTACAGCAGCTCAAGTGGCTTTCCTCTTAGCACGTCTATATCAGTTAAATTAACAAGACAAGCCAGATCCACGCTTCTGAGATCATCAAGTTCCTGAAGACAGGATATATCCTCAAGAAAATAATTACCCGACAGCCACAGATATTCCAGCTCTGCACAATCCGCTACACCCGAAAGGTCTGTAATATGATTATCAGCAAGGCTTAAACCGACCAGCCCGTCGGGCAGATCCGGAAGCTCCGAAATCCCCTGCTTGTCCAGTGCAAGATATTTCAATCCTGTCAACATTTTTATGTCGTCAAGAGGCATTGTCGGCTCCTCAGGAATTGCCATTTCGGCGTATTCGTTAAAAAGGTAGCCATGAAGATACTCGACCTCTGCCCACTCGTTCAGCACCCTATCCCCCGAAAACAGCAGATATTCGATCTCTGCGACTTCGTCAAGATATATCGGATCGTTTTCTGTTTTACCTAACTGGCGGCGCACCTCCTGCTCGATCGCAGTGCTTGTGAATTCCGCCTCCTCGCGCAGCAACTTCGGGATAAATATGACAGACAGTACTACGAGAGATATAACGGCAACCGAAATCACCGCTTTCATTACAGGCTTTCTTCTTATACTGCCATTAAGCAGCTTACGCATTTGGGCTACGCTCTGATATCTGTCTTTTGGATTGAATTCTGTGCTTTTTGTTACTATCTTCTTCACCCGCTTTGGCATCTGTACACTACGGTCATAAGAGCCTGTGGATATATATAGCAGCAGCATTCCCAGCACATAGATATCCGTACGGCAGTCAGACTGCGAAAAACCAAACTGCTCAGGTGCTGCCATTTCCTTTGTACCAATACACATGGCATCGTGGACAGCATTTTCATCATACTGCTTTGCGGAATCAAAATCGATTATTTTTATGCTTCCGTCGTCGGTAATCAATATATTTGAGGGATTAAGATCGCGGCATATAATGGGTGGAGTCAGTTTATGCAGCTTTTCCACTATTCCGCACAGCACCGAGGTAATGCTTACAGCCTCCTTTTCACTGAATACATTACCCATTTCGACGATCATTTCAAGAGTGCTTCCCTTTACATATTCACGCAGATAATAGGAACTATCGTTTTCCGTGAAAAATTCTATGGGCTTTATAACAAAATCACAAGCCTTTTCTTTTAAAAGACTGCACACTATATTGTATTCATTTTCAAGTAAAAGTCTGCTCTTGCCCTTTCCGCATTTCAGCAGAATATGCGCGCCGTCGGAAATTCTTTTCAGCAGATATACGCTTCTTTCCTCGGTGTACTTGAGGCAGGTGATAATATCGTATCGTTGCAGTATTCTTTCTGGAACAGCACACGAAAAAGCGTACTCCTCCATAAAGCTTTGGTTGATGCTTTTAATAATACCACCTCTCCTCGACTGTATTTATATGATTTCTGTCATACTTCAACAGGGAAATAAATAAAGTTCATAGCCTGCTCATAGGTGTAATGATGCTCAAGAGCAAACACCACCTTTGCATCCTCCACATTTCTTACATAAAGACACTCTCTGCCGCAGATCTTGAGCAGCTGCTGCATCTGCTCCACAGTTATTCCGAGATAAAGTCCTATAAGTATTATCTGTTTTTTGGTAGGGATTCTTGTACCGTTAAGTATCTGATAACCGTAGGTGCGCTCGAAATTCAGGTGCAGGATCAGATCCGAGCGCTTCATGTTCCGTTCTTTAAGCAGCTCGTCAATGAGCAGATAAAAATCGGGAGCGGGATTCTGCTTAATAAGCTCCTCATCGAATTCATCAGCTTCGCTGAGCTGTTTTTCCAGATCAATAGTTTTAATTTTCATAGCTTCAACCGTCCAATGTCAATAGATGACCAGAATATTCGCAATATATTATACATTATTTCAACGCAAAGTAGGTGTGCAAATTTGCACAATTATAAATCCAACCGATTTTTCATCTGTCATTGATAAGTATAGCACGGTTTAATGCAAAATGCAACGGCAAACGCGGACTAATTGTGCAAAACTGCACACCAAACATTACCTCTTTTGTGATAGAATACTTTATAATAGTAAATGTTATCAGTTTATGGCGAATGGAGGAATATTTATGAATTTACGCAGGCTTACAACATTGTTCTTATCTGCTGCAATCGCTGTAACCGCAATTTCTATGCCTTCAAGCACGGTTTATGCCGAGGAAGGCTCATGGAGTGAAACATCAACAGGAGTGTGGTCATATACCCATGCTGATACGTCGCAGGATATTCCATGGCTTGATGTTGACATTACAGGAGTTGACTGGTCAACGATCGAATATGTATCTGCCGATATAACCATAAACGGCGAAGCCGCGGCGGCTTTCGGCGGTGATGCAGGCGGAGAATGGTATAACTGTGATCCAATGGAAATATCCGACGACACAGCTACCATCTACCTTGAACCCAACGGCAAGGTGTTTTCCTCTCTCGAAATCAATTTTGACAACGAAAGGGAAACAACAGCAGGCACGGTTATCACGATCAGCAACATCAACTTTTCCACTGAGGAAAGAGATTATACCGATGTGACAGACGAATGGTATCAGCAGAACGGAAGCTGGTATTACAGAAACGGCGATACAGCTGTTTCTGAGATCCCCGGTCTTGATATAATGCAGGCTGCTTCAGAAAGCATTGATTGGAGCTCAGTTAAGTATATCAGCGCGGATATTGAAACAACAGGCACGGCACAGCCTGTTATCGACATCAATTTCACAGGTGCAGACGATGGCTGGCAAAGCGGCTCACCAAATACGGTAAACAACGGAATAACTACCGTTTATTACAACACAAATGGCGAAGAGCCTGTTTGGTCAAGCCTTAGCTTCTGGCAGTACGAAGATGGTATTGCATTGACCGCAGATCAGCTGCTGACTGTAAGTAATATCACATTCTCTACAGAGGAGAGGGATTACTCCGATGTTATAGGCGAGTGGTATGAGCAGAACGGCGATTGGCACTACACACACGGCGTTGATACAACTCAGGTTCCTAGAGAGCTTGATCTGCTTTCACTCAAGCCTGACGATATTAACTGGGCAGATGTAAAATATGTAAGCGCAGATATCACTTCCGACAACGCAGCTTTCCCTGTTATCGGCGGAAATCTGACAGGCGAGGATGATAGCTGGACTACGGGCAGCGAAAAAATGCTTTCCGAAGCAGGTACAGTTACAGCCTATCTTAACACAAGCGGCGCAGAGCCTACAGGTCTTTGTGTTGAGTTCTGGCACGTTGACTGGGATAATAACTTTGCCATTGAGGCTGGTACAAATATCACTGTAAGCAACATCGTTTTCTCTACAGAGGAGAGGGATTACTCCGATGTTATAGGCGAGTGGTATAGTCCCGAGGAGGGTATATGGTGCTTCAGAAATGGTGACAGAGCATTGGCTGAAGGCGAAATGCCATCTCTTGACCTTAATATCCATAATTATATTTCCGATTGGTCCACAGTCAAGTATATCAGTGCAAAGGTCGAAGTAAGCGGCAGCGTCAAGGCTGTAATGGGCGGTGAATACAACGGTCAGTGGACAGACTCCGCAGCAGTTATGATCGAGGACAGCTCTGACATCGTGATGCTTTACACCGAAGGAAAAGCATTTGATTACAACAATATAAACTTCTGGAACATCAACGAAACCAACGAAGTGGTTTCCGCGAATGCGGTTATTACAGTTTCAGAGATCACTGTTTCCGAGACATATCCTACTGATTACACCGACATTATAGGTCAGTGGGTAAAAACAGACGATGGATATTACTACAACCACGGCGACAAATATGATACGGCTTATGTTGAAGGTCTTGCGGTGGATTGTCCTTATGACATTGCCGACGTTCAGTCAATTTCGATCACCGCAAAGGTCGTTATGACGGGTGGAACACCTGAATCCATTAAGCTCGTTGTTACAGGCGAAGGCAAGGACGTCGAATGGTTCGACGGCTATAATTTCCCCTTTGGCGCAGACGAAGAGACAGTTGTGAGAAAATACAGAGGAAATGTGGTATCAAATCCACGTCTTGATATATCCTTCGGACAGAATGATCTAGCCGTGATTAAAAACGGCGGTTCTGTTGAAATTTATGTTACCGATATTTCGTACAGCGTAGACCCCATTAATATCCTGTATTCAACTCCCAACGACCTGCTGATCGATGATAACGAAACAGATATTACAGGCAGTGATGTTGAGCATGATATTATGTACCATGACATCTCAAGAATTGAAAAAACAGGCACGCTCAAAATCTACACCGAAAATATCGGCAGCACTCAGGACATCGATGTTTTCTGGAGAGAATGGTCGGATTTCAGCAATATCACAAAGCTTGAAACAACACCTGTTGCAGTAGGTGACGGAGTATACGAGATCAGAGTTACCGAAGAAGCTCTTAAAATAATCCACGAAAAAGCACCCAAGGCGTGCGAGCTTGCTCTGACAGGTACAGGTTACAGATTCTTAAAAGCTACATTCACTCCCGACTCCGACGCTCCCGCACCCGTGCCCGAGGAGATAAAGCCCGACAATATTTCCGACACCGACAAGGATGCACTTGAGCAGTCAAAGGACAACATCATTGACGAATACGATGCTCCCGACAGCGCCGACGAATTTGAATACGGCATAGCACATGGACATAAATCGGACAGAAAATGGCACGACAAGCATGGATGGGTGTACGCTCTGCGTATCGTAGAAAAGATAGACAAGGATCTGTTAAAGCACGCTGAAAACGTAACTATTACAGTTTACAGCAAAAAAGCTGACCAGTATATCACTCTCACAGCCGATACCTGCTTCTCCTATCTCAATATCAACGGTCAGAAAGTAAAGGCAGGCGGCAAGGACGCATTCATCACTGTTATTCTTGATGGCATTCCTGAGGATGATGAGATCACATTTACGAGCTTTAATATCAACTATAAAAAATAGGAGGTACAGCATGAAAGAAAAATATACATCTCCGACTATGGAGATAACAAAATTCCATACAGAGGATATTATCAGCTCCAGCAGCGTCAGTGCAGAGATGTCTGAGGCTGATATTCCGCCCGTACTTGATGCAGACAATATATTCAACTACGAATAAGCATGATAAAAGATCCCACTCTTTCAGAGTGGGATCTTTTTATGGCAACCGCTCGGCGCGCAGTACCCTTATGCACTGATTTTTGCTTTGCAAGATGGCTTTATGATCCTTTACAAAAGATGCCGTCTGATAATTATACGCATCAACTAATTGAAATCATAACTAAAATGTGCTATAATTTTATAAAAACAAAAAAGGAGGACGGCAATGAAAAAGAAGATAATACCGCTTATTATTTCAGCTGTGATATTTTTAAGTGGTCTTGTTACCACGATCATCGGCATTGCACATAACAACGGAACAGTCCACAACTATCCCGAGCTTGACCTGTTCAGCATTACCGACGAGGACGTGGGTAAAACCTTTACAGCCAGTGTGTACAGCGATGTTATGTATGCCGACGATACTGAAAACGGCTCGCTTTTCCTTATGTGGATATACAGCACCAATACTGACGATTCCGATATGCTGGCTATAGGCAGCGAAGACGATGACTCCCTTATGGTAATAGGCTTTGACGTACCGAAAAGCTTTATTTCCGTCTATGAACAAGCAATGAGTACAGGAGAATACAGCGAGGACAAGCCATTGATCTTCAGCGGCACCGTGCGAAGAAGCAACAATGAAATTACACAGATATTATCCGACGGCATTACCGATTATTATAATTACCTGAAAGAGATTTACGGGGATACATCTGATATAATCGACGAAGATGCCTTTACCGAAAGCTATGAAAGCATTTCTCCGTACTATATCGAGATCATTCCCGACACAAACGGTACAATCTATGTATGTATCGGCTGTGCGGTTATGGCAGTTGCTCTCCTTGCAGTTCTTGCAATCCTTTTTGGCAGGAGATTCCTGATCGTATTTGCGGTAGTAATCGTGCTGCCCGTAATTATCCTGCTTATGAGCCTTATCGGAAAATTCAGAACTATGGCATCTGTAACGGAGGTCTCCGATGGGCTCTACACGATGACCTGCCACTACAACTACAAAGGCAACGAATTTATCAATGCGGATATCAGCACCATTGACGAGTTTATTGAATGGGCAGCAAAAGAGCATTTCTTCGGACTGCCGATAGAGCTCGACGAAAGCAATTTCGGCTGCTCTGCATTTACTGCAGCTACTCCTGAGGGACAGCGTCTTTTCGGCAGAAACTTTGATTATGACGAGACCGATACACTTGTATTCTACACCGAACCAAATGACGGATACGCATCTTATGGCGTAACTGATCTGAAATTCTTCGATATAGGCACTAAAAATGGACTTGACGGAAACTCCATACCTGCTAAGGCTCTTATGCTTGCCGCTCCCTACGCTACAATGGACGGCATTAACGAAGCTGGTGTCGGCGTAGGAATACTGCAGCTGAACATAGACGAGCTGCATCAGGATAACGGCAAGTCAGATCTGCTCATCTTTGCCGCTATAAGAGGAATTCTTGACAACTGCGCAAGCGTTGATGAAGCTATAGAGCTGCTGGACAATTACGATATCCACTCTTTTCTTGACCGTTCGTATCACCTGTTCATTACAGACAAGACAGGCAGATCTGTTATAGTGGAATGGACGGATGATGAAACGTTTATCATTGAGGATACTGCATGCACAAACGATGTGATGAGCAACAACGAATTCTACGATCCCGACTGGAGCTGCAAGAGATACGATATAATCAAGAAATGGCTTGCAGAAAAGAATGATATCCTTACAGAAGCAGAGGCTATGGCAGTAGCTTCTGACGCAAGCAAGTCCGGGAATAAATACAGCACACAATGGTCATGCGTATATAACCTTGATGAATTTACCATCGATATCTGCCTTGACAGGGAGTATGAATCAGTATACTCCTTTACAAAAGAGGATTTCAGCTAATATAACACACATAGAAAAACAGGCTCACCGTAAAGTGAGCCTGTTCGTGTGTATCATACTATATCAATAATTCTCTGCGTTGATCTCAAAGTAGCTCTGAGGATGAGCACATGTGGGGCATACCTCGGGAGCCTTTGTGCCAACAACGATATGACCGCAGTTACGGCACTCCCATACCTTGACCTCGCTCTTCTCGAACACCTGAGCCATCTCAACGTTCTTCAGCAGAGCACGGTAACGCTCCTCATGGTGCTTCTCGATAGCAGCAACCAGACGGAACTTCTTTGCGAGATCTGCAAAGCCCTCTGCCTCGGCTGTCTTTGCGAACTCATCGTACATATCTGTCCACTCGTAGTTCTCGCCATCAGCGGCAGCCTCAAGATTCTCGGCTGTTGTACCGATACCGTTGAGCTACTTGAACCACAGCTTTGCGTTCTCTTTCTCGTTCTCGGCAGTCTTGAGGAACAGGGCAGCGATCTGCTCGAAGCCCTCTTTCTTCGCCTTGGAAGCGAAATATGTATACTTGTTTCTTGCCTGAGATTCACCTGCAAAAGCAGCTTCCAGGTTCTTCTCTGTCTGAGTGCCCGCGTACTTGTTAGCCTTGGGAGCCTCTGCAACAGGCACCAGCTTATCGCCTGTCACTCCGCATACAGGGCATACAGGCTCTGTTCCCTCGGGAACATCAAATACTGCGCCACAAACTGTGCACTTATACTTCATAATAACAACTCTCCTTTTCAGTAGATATACGGCGTAAGCCGCTGAACATATTATATCACATTTTTATAAATTTGTCCATATATTTTGACTTTAATTGTTGTTCTGCTTGGGCTTTTCTCTGCGCTCTACACGCTTGTAAAGATATATCTCGCGTGAAGTGGTGAGCTTGAAGCTGCCCTGTTTGATGTAGTTTCCCGCAGCACGCTCCATGTGTACGCTCATCAGCTTGTTCTTGTGGCCAATCATTATTATCACTGCAACAACGATACCGATAAGCACACCGACTACGATAGCCATAGGACCTACACCCTCACCCGACGAGCCGTCAAACGCCAGCGCCTGAACGCTTGTACACATCATAGCCAAAACAGAGGTAAGAATGAATATGAATTTTTTCATAACGGCACCTCCTTAACCCAGAAGTCCGATAACAGCGCCGAGAACGCCGCCTATCGCACCGAATATTCCCGAATATATGAACAGCCATTTCCAGAACTTGCCCATATCAACAGGAAGATTTCCTACGAACTTACCTGTCTGTCCGTTCATTGCAAAAAGGAACTTCTGATCGTTCCAGGTGGTATTGAGTATCCACACAGGACAGAGCACATATCTTGCAGTTCCGTTTGCAAGGTTGATGTTCTCTTTCTGCTGGATAACCGTATCGAAGCCTGTTACAGTCCTGCGCAATTCATCACGCACACTCTGCTTTACGCGGATATTGGCTCTGTCAACGCTCTCTTCGGCAGTTACATCGTACTTATCCGCCAGATAGCCCGAAAGATATGCGGCATTGAACGGCTGTGCCTGCTTGAAATCATACGGCTCGATGGATTCCATCAGATCGTCGGGCATCTTTGAGGAGCCGTCTACAGGAACGTTCTCAAAGCCCAGCATACCGGCACGGATAACGCTGTAATGCTTTGTCTCCGTATAATTATAGTTAGCATCAGACCAACGGCGTACTTTTGTTGCTTTGTATACTATGTTTCCGCGTGCATCGGCATCGAACATCCAGAACGGAACATATACGGACTTTATCTCCTCGATATGGTTCTGATCCTTGAATGCGTCAGGCAGCAGGAATTTACCTTCAAGGTGCTTTTTGAGGGCATTTACAGCCGCTTCCTTATCCAGCTTGAACGGGATGACATAATCAGGCTTGAGATCACCTGAGAACTGACCTGCTACCACAACAGGATTATCGCAGTACGGGCAATGTGTAGCGCCTGTAGTCTTATCGGCAACTATCTCACCTGCACAGGAATTGCAGACATAAACCAGCATATTATCGGTCTCTCCTGCCTGCCATTCAGTGCCGGGTGAAAGCTCGATATCAGACTCTGTCTGCTCAGCACCTTTCATAGCTTCGTCATAGCCCTTGAGCGTTTCCAGATCGAATGTAGTATCGCAATAGGGACACTTCATCTGCTGAGAAGCACTGTCAAATTCTATCCTGCCTCCGCAGCACGGGCATTCATACTCAAAAAGTTCTGCCACAAAAACACCTCTTTCTGTAGATTTAGTGATTTCAGTATACCACTTTTTACCGCTTTAGTCAAGAGAATATGATACAAAAAGGGGACGCATACGATGCATCCCCATAATATTTTATCCGCATATCTCAACAATGGCATTCGCAAAGATGACCGCGTCGCGAAGAAGCTCCTCCACTGTGATGAACTCATCCGCACCATGCATATGATAATCGGTATCGCCGCGCTCAACGCCGAAAGCCACACCGCCCTCAACATGGTGAACATAAGTGCCGCCGCCGATAGCGATGCACTTGCCCTTTTCGCCCTCTATGCGCTCATATACGCGCAGCAGAGCCTGTACGAATTCGCTGTCCTCGTCAACGCAATGAGGCTCGTCACCCATGAACTTATCCAGTGTACATCCTGCCATAGCAAGAGCTGCTCGCTCCTTGTCCTCCACTGTTTTCAAGTCAAGACAAGTCGGGAAGCGCACATCCACAACGCCGCTGCACTCGCCGTTCTCCATATTGAAGATACTGAATACCAGTGTTGTTGCACCTGTTTTGTCAGCGGCATTCAGACCAACAGAGGAAGCGTCTGTCTCGCCGCAGGGGAATATCTTCTCAAGACCCTTAAGCATATCTGCCTGCTTGCCCTCGTTGGGAAGCTTGTTCAGCAGAGATATAAGGGCTGTCACAGCGTTGATGCCGCTTTCAGGAGTGGACGCATGTGCAGACTTACCGCCTGCATTTATGCACACGATACCGTTATTCTCCTCTGCTGTGAACACTGCACCGCTCTTATCTGCATCGATTGCAGCCTGAACATCGGAAAGCGCTGCTGCGACCTGCGCATAAGCCTTATCGGGAACTGCATTCGGGATACTTCCTCCGCGGAAGCACTTCACTGCACCACCCTCATACTTGCCGCCGATAAAGGAACGCATCATGCCCTTTTCAACGTTGATAACAGGGAAACTGCCATCGGGAGTGAATACATTTGGCGGAAGCTTTTCATGCTTCATGTATATCTCCATATCGCCAGAGCCGTTCTCCTCATCTGTGCCGAAGATGAAGCGTACGCCCTTTTTCAGCGGAATATCGAGATCCTTAACGCACTTCATAGCGTAAAGCGCCGCAACAGCAGGACCTTTATCATCTATAACGCCACGTCCGTACAGGATACCGTCCTTTTCTGTAACCTTGTATGGGTCTGTAGCCCAGTTCTCTGGCTCACAGGGAACAACGTCCATGTGGCAGAGGATGCCGAGCGCCACCTCTGCGTTATCGGGAGCATAGTCAGCGCTGCCTACAACATCCATGCAGCAGCTTGTCTTGAAGCCCATGCCGTCACATATCTCCAGCATCTTATCAAGCGCACGCTTCGGCTCGACGCCAAAGGGAGCACCGTCGGCAGGCTTGCCCTTTACGCTGGGTATCTCCACCAACGCGGAAAGGTCAGCAAGCATTTCGTCCTTGTGGGAATGGATGTAGTCTTTTATCTTGTTCTGCATTTTGTTTTCTCCTTATATCAAGCGTTATATGTTCCCAGATACCATAACTCTATATCGTTTTTCTTAATATGGGAATAGTAGCCTTCATAGATGGTTGGTAAGATCACGACAGCATTGCATGGTGCAGGAAGTTCATAATTATCCTCTATATAACATATCAACGCCTCGTTGACATTGCTGATACTGCTTCCGCTTATCAATTCCCTGAACGATGTTGTACTGAAATCTCTCACGTCCGCACCAGTGATATCCTCATCGAAAACAACAGCAAAATCATAAGTCATCTGATTAAGCATGCCTGCACTGAAATGCTCTCTCAGTTCACACTCGACATCTCTATCCTCGTTTTCGGGAACGAAGATCTCTTCCAACTTCTGTGCAAATTCCTCCTCGTCATAATCATCACCAAGATATTTGCTGAACACATAATCTATCAGTGTAGAACGATCTTTTGCAACACCTACAAAAACGGCACCAATACGATAATCATCCCTGTCATAAAACAATTGCATCAGATCGCCTCCGTTCTGAGCTTCTCCGCTATCATCTCGGCAACCTTATACACATCGCCGCAGCCGAGAGTGATTATGAGATCGCCTGCCTGTGCTTCAGCAGCGACCTTTTCTGCAACTTCTTCAAATGTTGCATACCACTCGCAGTCGTCTATCTTCTCTGCAAGATCCTTTGCGTAGATGTTGTAGGTGTTCTTCTCGCGGCTGCCCATGATCTCGGTGAGAGTTACCTTATCCGCAACGGAAAGCGCCTCGGCGAACTCATCAAGCAGCATTGCAGTTCTGGAATAGGTGAACGGCTGATGCACCGCCCACACGCGCCTGAAGCTCATTCCCTTTGCTGTGCGGAGAGTTGCAGCCACCTCTGCGGGATGATGTGCATAGTCATCCGCAACAGTGATGCCGTTCACCTCTGCGATGCGCTCGAAACGGCGCACTGTGCCGTTATAAGCGTCCAGACCGTCGCGCAGCGCCTCGGCAGGAATGCCTGCAGAATATGCCGCAGCACACGCTGCAACTGCATTGTATACATTATGAAGCCCGGGGACATGGATGGTTATCTCCGCAAGAGCCTCACCCTTGTACATGAGCGTAAAATCCGTGTGGAAATCGCTCACCACGCGGATATTTTCAGCCCAGAAATCACAAGCGGAAGTCTTTCCGAATGTGATGACCTTTGCTTCGCTGCCACTGTCACGAACAGCGTCCATGGTGTTTTCATCCTCACCGTTTGCAATTATCATATCGGTGGTCTTTTTACAAAATTTTGAGAAGCTCAGCTTCAGATTCTCCATGGTCTTGAAGTAGTCCATGTGGTCACGGTCGATATTGAGTATCACCGAGATATCAGGGAACAGCTTCAGGAATGTGTCCACAAACTCGCACGCCTCGCACACCATGTATTCGCTCTTGCCTGCCCTGCCGCTTCCACCGATGGCTTTCAGCTTGCCGCCGATGACTGCCGACATATCGATACCCGCCGCCAGCAGGATATGAGTCAGCATGGAGGAGGTGGTGGTCTTTCCGTGAGTTCCCGAAACGCAGAAAGCCTTGCTGTACCAGCTTGTAACAAGTCCGAGAAGCTCGCTGCGCTCTATCGTCAGAACGCCGCTTGCCTTTGCCGCGCACAGCTCAGGGTTATCCGCCATGATAGCCGCAGTGTGTACCACAAGATCAGCACCCTCAAGGTTCTTCGGGTCATGGCCCAGGAACACGGGTATTCCCATCTTTCTTACCGCGTCAAGAGTAGCGGTCTCGTTATTATCAGAGCCTGTAAGATAATAGCCCTGTGTGTGCAGTATCTGGGCAAGCGGATACATACCGCTTCCGCCGATACCTATAAAATGAATGTGCTTCTTACCTGCGAGAAAATTCTCCAAAACAAACATCCTTTCAAACAGTACATGAATATTATTCCACGTAAAGCCGCATAATGTATGATATGAGAACAAAGTTCTCATAAGTCTGCGTAAGCAGACCGCTGCGAAGCAGCGAACATATATTCAAAGGTTCGCTCAGCCGTCCAAATCTTTGATCTGGGTAACGGCGTGCGGTTCTTATAATAACTATGCAACGACAAAACATGGAGGAAAAACAATGGAAATCAGCGACATCAAGATCAGAAAGACCATGCAGGACGGAAGACTGCGCGCGGTGGTATCCATAACCATCGACAACGCCATCGCCATCCATGATATCAAGCTGGTACAGGGCGATGAACGAATGTTTGTGGCCATGCCCAGCCGCCGCGAGGAAAACGGAGTCTTCCGTGATATCATACACCCTATCTCCGCAAATATCCGCGAAAAGATAGAGGAACAGATACTTGACGCCTATAATCAGTATATTCAGTGACCTGCGTCAATAAACAGCTTTGCCTTTAAAATAGCTATCTGCGTTTTTGCGTCGGGCAGCTCATTGTTCATTATCATTTCTACCGCTTTTCCGAGCGGTATTTTTTCTACATCCAGGAACTCATCCACATCCAGATTCTGCTCGCCGTAATGCAGTCCCCTTGCAAGATACATATGGATCACCTCGCCGCAATATGCAGGAGTAGGTATAAGACTGCCGAGATAAGCATAGTCATCACAGGTGCAGCCTGTTTCTTCTTTCAGCTCGCGCAGACCGCATTCGTAGTGGGATTCGCCCCATTCCAGCTTGCCAGCGGGGATCTCTGTCATCACCTGCTGATGAGGATAGCGGAACTGCTTCACAAACAGCACGTTTCCGTCCGCGTCAAGCGGAACTACGCACACGCCGCCGGGGTGCCTGATCACCTCGCGTGTAACCTCTGCGCCGTCCTCAAGCTGTGCCTTGTCAACAAACAGTTTGACTACTTTTCCATCAAATATCTGCTCGGATGAGAGCGTTTTTTCTTCAAGATGCATATTTTATTCTCCATTCGTATCTTCGATATTAATGATATCCAGCTCTCTTAATGCCTTGACCTGCTCCACGGTGAGCGGTCTGGGAACATTTCCCGCTTCGGGCGCTTCGGAAATGCTCCGTGCAAGCTGGCTGATATACGCTCTGTGTGCCCGTACTCCCTGTATCTGCTCCTGATCGTAAAGGTGCACAAAGCTTTTAGGTCTGCGGCGCAGCAGTACATACTGGATGAAGATATATATTCCATACAGGATGATGCCGCCGATAGTGAGGATGATTCCGTACCTGCCGCCGGGAGTCTCATAGGTGAATACTATCTTTCCCTTTCCTGCAGGCACTCTTACCGCCACAAAACCGCCGTTTACCTTTTCCACCTCGGCAGGTGCGCCGTTGACTTCAGCTTTCCAGCCCTTATCAAAGGGGACGCTGAACACCACCAGCTCATCGGAGGTGTAATCTGTTGTTGCGGTAAAGCCTGTATTGGTAACGTTGAACGTACTTACTCCCGCCGCCTGACGCGCAAGCACATCCTCCTTGAACTGACTCAATGATACCTTGGCAGCATCGCTTTCAGACATTATATCAAGGATATCAGAATATTTTTCCGTCTGCTCCTCGGTCAGCACCACAGCACGGCACATAAGTTTATCTGCAGCGCCGTGATCTTCAGCGTATTCGTATGTTACATATCCGTCATACGCAAAGCCCATCGGTAAGACGAGATCGGTAGAGTATATCTCGTAATCTCCACAGGTTGAATGGTGCTCATATACGCAAAGAGAATCCAGAAAGTTCTTTATCGTATCCTCATCACGGTCATTACGGACAACAACGTACTTGACTCTTGTAAGCGCACGAAGAGCATAACGATCTGCATCGGGCGCAGAATTCACATCACGGGTGATATCAAGCAGCTCATACAGCTCAAAGGTAGAACTGGGAATGATACTGGTAAAGCTCTTGAGGCTGCTCTTATCCCACAGCATATTTACGTTATTCATCTCCTGCAAGGCCTCAATGCGATAAAACTCAGGATCATCTATGCTGATATCGGCAGTTACGGCACGATCATAATCCCGCACATACGGGCCGAGTATCCTGCCATAGCCAATAAACCACAAACCAAGCACCATGCTGCATATTACTGTTAAAGTAAGCGCCAGCTGCCTGAACTGCCATTCGGGATTCTTTCTGCGTGCGCGGATGAGGATATAAAGCAAGAAAAGAAACAGTACCGCAATCGCAAACTGAACCGCTACAGCAGGAGATAATTTGAAAAGATTTATTGTTGTTCCAAGCCCTGCAGTGCCCGTATCGTCTACTCCTTTGGCCTTGCCCTCAACCGGCCAGAGTGATACAAGTGCAATCATCATTACCGTAACAACAGCGGTAAAAGTAAAACCGAATTGCATATTGCACTCATCGCTGTGCTCCAGCGCGTACACCGTTGCAAGGGCGCACATCAGCTCAAACATATAGAACCAGCGCGTGTAGAAATTGCCGTTGAACAGCACGAACATAGAATTAAGCCCAGGGACGAATGCCATTACAAAACAAGTGATAAGCACAGGTCTCAGCCAATGTCTGCGATTTGCTCCGCCGATAAAGGATGCAACTCCTGCCATAGAGAACAGCGGCAGATACAGCGCAACGCTTGACCATTTCGCCCCTGCCTCGGGAAACATATGTGTACGCGCAGGGATCTCAGGCGGAAAGAACATAGCCTCCAGCAACAGGCCGTAACGCTGTGTCCAGCTATCATGGAACAGGAAATTCTTGCCCGAAATAAGGTCGGTGGAACGCGGAACATCCAGCACCTGAAAGATGGATGGCACGAACAGCGCACCTGCAATAGCTACTCCGATAACGCTCTCAAACGCAAGGCAGAAAAAATCTCCTGCACTTATACGGAAGCGTTTGTCACAGCAAAGTCGTGCAATGAAATAGATAACAAGGAACACGCACTCACCAATAAAGAAAAAGTAGTTCACGAATGCGTTTATAGCAACTGCCAGTGCAAATGCTCCTCTGCGTTTGTTCAGCACAACTTCTTCAAGACCTATCAGAAGCAGAGGAAAGAAAACTATTGCCTCGTGAAAGTGATTGAAGAAGATATTGTACATCGAAAAGCCCGAAAACGCATATAGAAGTCCACCGATAACAGCATATTCGGGTTTTGAAACAAAGCGCCTTATATAGATGAATGCAAATAACGAGGACAGCGCAAGCTTCAGCATAAGCAGCGGAGCCATAAGATAATGCGATATCGAAACGGGAAACAGCGCCGCAAACCAGAAGAACGGACTTCCCAGCGTATAAAAGCTGTATGAGCCTACAAAGTTCACGCCAAGATCGGTATTCCAGTTCCAGCCAAGATTTCCTTCATGTATCGCTTCTATACAGGTCTTGTAAAAGGGTATCTGCTGCGCATTATAATCGCCGTAGAACACGAAATATCCGCCGTCTATTATAACGAATGGAAGAAATATCAGCGACATAAGCAGCGCATAGAAAAATGCCTGCTTATAGTATCTTTTTTCTTGCTTGAACATTATCTTTTATTCTTCTCCATGTGTATCTATACTGCTTGCATTTGCAATATATTCCGCGTGAGCAGTTACTTCAGCACATCTGCACTGAACGCCCTTTTTCAGTATCACATACCACAGCACGGTCCATCCTGAAAGCAGGAGTATTCCTGCAATAGTGATAATGATACCAAGCTTAAGACCGGGAACGGTATATTCAAAATCGACAGAATGCTTACCTGCAGGCACGCGTACCGCGATCATACCACCATTTACCTTATCTATCTCAACAGGCTCTCCATCGACAAACGCACTCCATCCCTGATCGAACGGAACACTGAACACAACCAGCTCGTCACTTTCGTATTCAGTTGCTGCATGGAAGCTGTTTTTACCGAAGCTGAATTCCTTTACGCCGGCACTACAGCGGTCAGCCGAAGATCCTGCTAGTCTTTCATCAGTCCAGCTATCTATATCGATAGTATCAGCAGGGATCTCTGTCAGGATATCAGCATATTTCTGTACCTGTTCCTCAGTAAGCGCCACTGCCTCCACGGCAATACGATCTATCATAGATATAGTTTCAAAAGGAGTAACCAATATCTTATCTTCAGCGTTGTCGTAAAGGATATAATTATCATAAGCAAAACCCATGGGAATAGCATAATCATTCTGCATTATATAATAATCGCCATATTCTCCGACAAACGAGAATCCGATCATCGTCTGTTCCATTACTTCTTCGATATTTTCATTCTCCGAAACAGAAAAACCGTCTACATTAGATGCCAGCTTATCCACTATACTGTTATCTGCAGTTACGAGATCTTCCTTATGTACCACGGCATATTTCACTCCGAGGAGTGCATGCATCGCAGGATAATTTGGAGGAATAGAGCTTGCTTCAGTACGCGGTGCAACCTGAAGATAATCGTATATATCAATAGTTCCGCTAGGAACAAGGCTATTGAAGCTCTGAGCCGAATACATATCCCATGCCATATTGACATTTACGCTATGGTAAGGAAGTATCGCCCTTATACGATATGTACTGTCATCATCTATTACTATCTCCGCATCAAGATATTCACCATATCGATTGCTGAACGAATTCAAGGTATTACCTTCAAGAACACAACCAAATCCCAACAGGAAACTGCATACAAGAGTTCCTGCTGTTATCATCTTCATATACTTTTCTCTGCTGAATTTATTTCTGTTACGAATGAACAGATACAGCACAAGCAACAACACTACGGTAGCGCCACAGTAGATATATATATTATCAGCGATCTCCGTCATGAAATACGGATATACAGCAGAGATATCAG
Source organism: Oscillospiraceae bacterium (assembly GCA_017465665.1). Classification (GTDB taxonomy): domain Bacteria; phylum Bacillota; class Clostridia; order Oscillospirales; family Ruminococcaceae; genus CAG-115. The sequence continues at coordinate 20,161 of JAFTVU010000074.1, forward strand.
TGGTAGTACCATCCATGTTTCTCTGTTCAAAGCTGATATCTATAGGATGGAACAGCTTAAGCAGTGACATAAGCGCTACCACCACAGCATTTATACCCCAGCCGAATTTCCAGTCGAATCTATCATCATTCTCCAGTGCATATACAGTAACCATGCAGCAGATAAGGGTCGGCATATAGAACCAACGTGCATAATACATCTGATTGAACATGGTAAACATAGAGTTTAATCCCGGTATAAGCGACATAACCAGACAAATGGAAAGCAAAGCCTTTGCCCAATGCTTCCTTGTTCCACAGAAAAACGCAATAACTCCTGCCATAGCGAACAGCGGCAGATACATCGCCGCACTGTTCCAGTTGTGGTCGATACGCGGAAAAAGCGTATTCTGTCCCGCGATATCAGTAACAAAAAACATGCTCTTTAACACATTTGCATAATACTGCGAATTTTCATAGAACATGAAGCTGTTGCCTTCGAGAATAGCAGAGGCCTTGGGAGTGCTCATTACCTGAAGAAGTGATGGCAGCATAAGCACAGCAGAGATCAGAACACCTGTAATACTTTCGAACGCCAACGAAAAGAAATCAGATATCCTGATACGGAATCCCTTGCTGAGAGCCATACGGCACAGAAAGTATATCACAAGGAATACGCATTCTCCCACAAAGAAGAAGTAATTAACCAGAGCGCTTAATGCTACTGCGGCTGCAAACACACCCTTACGCTTATTTACAACAGCTTCTTCCAACGCAACAAGCAGCAATGGGAAAAAGCATATCACCTCATGGAAGTGATTGAATACGATATTGTAAAGGGAAAAACCCGAAAATGCATAAAGAATACCACCGATAAATGCACTCAAAGGTTTATTGACAAAACGTCTGATATAAACATATGCAAACATGGACGAGAGACCTATCTTGACTGCAAGCAAAGGCGCAAGCGTATAACGTGCCGCCTCCGCAGGAAGCAGTGCAGCCAGCCAGAAAAACGGGCTGCCAAGCGTATAGAAGCTATAGCTTCCCACGAAATTCACACCAAGATCGGTATACCAGTTCCAGGCAGTTTCTCCACTGTGGATCGCCTTTACGCAGGTTTCATAAAACAATATCTGCTGAGCGTCATAATCTCCGTAATATACCAGAAAACCGCCATCCATAATAACGAACGGCAGCAGAATAATTGCAGCCATACCAAATGCCACAAGAAAAGAACTCAGCATATACTTCTTCTCTGTACTCATATTATATCCATCCTTTAAAACCAGCAAAAAGCCTGACCTGTGCACTTTCACACACAGTCAAGCCTTTAGCCGTAATTCAATTACATCTTCTCGGGTGCGTCTACCTTAAGCAGAGTCAGAACATTACGCAGCGCAGTTCTTGCTGCCTCGCACAGTGCAAGTCTGGAAAGCTTCACAGACTGCTCTGCATCCTTGACGGAGCAGCCGTCATAGAACTTGTGATATACCTGTGCAAGCTCTGTAGCGTATCTTGTCAGAGCCGCAGGGTTGTAATCTGCTGCTGCAGCATTTATCATCTCAGGCATCTCTGCGATCTTACGGATGAGGTTCAGCTCAGCAGGCTCAGTGTATTCAACTGCGCCGCCGTCATACTTCGCACCGTCCTCTGCCATCTTCTCGATAACACGGCAGATTCTTGCATGAGCGTACTGCACATAGAATACAGGGTTCTTGCTGCTCTCCTCAACTGCGAGGTCGAGGTCGAACTCAAGATGTGTATCGGAGTTACGCAGATTGAAGAAGAAACGTGCCGCATCCAGAGGCACTTCATCCAGCAGAGTCGTCAGAGTGATAGCCTTGCCGCTTCTCTTGGAAAGCTTGATGGGCTGACCATCACGCACCAGCATTACCATCTGCATGATAACTACATCAAGACGGCTGTCATCGATGCCCATTGCAGAAAGAGCGATTCTCATTCTCTGAACATAGCCGTGATGGTCTGCGCCGAGAACATTGATTGCCTTGTCATAGCCGCGTGTAACCAGCTTGTCATAGTGATATGCGATATCGGGAACGATATATGTGGGGAAGCCATTTGCACGCACCAGAACGAAATCCTGATCGCCGCCGAAATCGGTAGCCTTCAGCCACAGAGCACCCTCGCTCTCGTATGTATGGCCGCCTGCCTTGAGCTTCTCTATAACATCCTTAACTGCGCCGTTGTTGTGCAGTGTGCTCTCCTTGAACCAGTTATCGTACTTGATGCGGTACTTCAGCAGATCTGTTTCAAGACGTGCTTCGTTCAGAGGCAGAGCATAGTCAACAAGTGCTGCCTTTCTGTCCTCATCAGAGGCTGCCGCATACTTATCACCGTGGATATCATAGAAATTCTTAGCGTGCTCGATGATATCCTGACCAAGATAAACATCCTCAGGCATTGCAAAGAGCTGACCCTCGCCGCTCTCATCAAAGATAGCCTGTGTGAGCTGCTCCATCTCAGGATTTGCTGCAATGTACTTCTTGCCGTCCTCGCTGCAAAGCTGCATATAGCGCAGAGAGAGGGATTTTCCAAACTTCTCCACCTGATTTCCTGCATCGTTGATATAGAACTCACGGCTTACCTCGTAGCCTGCCTCCTGAAGCAGAGAGGAAAGGCTGTCACCGATAGCGCCGCCTCTTGCATTACCGATATGCATGGGGCCTGTGGGGTTTGCGGATACAAACTCTACCAGAACGCGCTTGCCCTTGCCCATGTCGGTCTTACCGTAATCCTCGCCCAGAGCGATGGTTTTGGTTACCACCTCGCTGAACCAGCTCTTGCCGATAAAGAAGTTAAGGAAGCCTGGGCCTGCAACCTCGATCTTGTCGAATGCAGTGCCTGCGAGCTCAGCAGCCTCTGCGATCATAGTTGCAATAGCACGGGGATTGTTCTTCAGCGCCTTTGCGGATACCAGTGCGGCATTGGCAGAGAAATCACCATGAGCCACATCCGCAGGAATAGTCACCTGAAAAGGCGGCAGCGGCTCAGCAGGGAGCTTGCCCTCTGATACCAGTCTGCCCAGCGCCTCCATGATTATTTCCTTGACCTGTAATTTTGCTTCGTTTACAGCATTGTACATCTTACTTATGTCTCCTTTACTTTGTTGTTACGTTTATTATTATCTCATTCTCCAGCATAAGGCCGCCGTTCACATCGATGCTGTACTTCACCGATATCTCACCGCCGTTATCCGCCATGACATGACGGAGATATGATGTGGTTATGCCGATCATGCAGTCACCGAACTCTGTTCCGTAATGACAGAAATGTCTCTTGCCCTGCTCAAAAACAAGGCTGGAAATGCCCTGCCTGTGCGTGTCATGGTGACCACATCATCCTTTACGGAAAGCTGCACATGGCTTCCCTCAAAGCCTGTTGCCTCGCTCTCGTCATAGTCGATGTAATATGCGCCCTCATGCAGACGGTACTCGCCTTTGGTGAACAGATCGGAACGGTCGGTCTGACCGTCTGCGGTCTGCTTTATCTTCATTCTTATATTTGCGTTTTCAGCCAATTTTTACACTCCAGTTTTATCAGTTCTCAGAATTGCGCTCGATAGCAAGCTCGATAAGTCTGTCGATGAGCTCGCTGTACGGGATGCCCATATTCTCCATCATCTTCGGGTACATGCTGATGGGTGTGAAGCCGGGGATGGTGTTGATCTCATTCAGGATGATATCATCCTCTGTTACGAAGAAATCCACACGGGAAAAGCCGCTGCAGCCCATTGCCATGTATGCTTTCTTTGCGATATCACGCAGGCGGTCCATCTCGTCCTCGCTGATCTTTGCAGGGATATCCAGTACGGATGTACCCAGCTTGTACTTTGCATCGAAATCATAGAATTCCTCGGCAGGTGTGATCTGTCCCGGGATGGAAGCAAGCAGATCCTTTCCGTTGCCAAGAACAGCACACTCAACTTCCTTGCCGACGATCTCGTTCTCGATAACCACCTTTGCGCTATGTGCAAACGCTATCTTAAGTCCATTCTTCAGCGACTCTCTGTCAGTAGCTCTCGATACGCCCACGGAAGAACCCGCACAAGCAGGCTTTACGAACAGCGGATATGCGCCGAGCTTTGCTTCGATATCGTCACAAGTTGCGTCTATATCAGCCAGCGCGGAGCGCGAAACATAGCAGTATGGCGCGGTCTTGATTCCCGCTGCGTCAAGGATGGTGTGGGTTATCGCCTTATCCATGCAGGCTGCAGAGGATGTCATATCACAGCCTACACAGGGCAGTCCTGCCAGCGTGCAGAGCGCCTGTACAGTTCCGTCCTCGCCGTTTACGCCATGCAGCACAGGGAACACCGCGTCCACCTTGCGGAGATGACAGCCGTCATCCTCATCAAGGAGCAGTATGCCCTTGTGAGTGGAATCAGGGCTTATCACAGCAGTGCAGCAATCGGGATCGTTCTCCCACTCGCCCGTCCTGATATCCTCATATTCGCCCGGATAATACATCCAGTGTCCTTTCTTGGTGATACCGATGCACATAACATCGTATTTATCCTTTGGTATGTTGTTCAGTACGGAATACGCCGATACCAGCGAGACTTCATGCTCACTGGAAGCTCCGCCGAACAGCACTGCTATCTTCAGCTTAGCCATAACCATCACCTGCACAGTAGAAATACTGCGTCCTTTCCGATATTAGAGAGATATATCTCCCCGTATATGAATATGCCGCAAGCACCGTTTTTATCACGGGCAGGCATACCTCTGCATAATAATACAGTATATATTTTACCACAAAACAACAGCTTTTTCAAGAGGTAGAAAGCAATTTCCACAGTAACAGAGCAAGAAAAAGCAACAAAAATAACGAAACGCCCCGAAATATCGGGGCGTGGTATTGTTATCTATAGTATATCTCTGCAAGCTCCTTCAGCTTTGCCGCTCTTGCAGGAGTAGTAGCACCCTGCTTCATGCGCCAGTTCCAGTTACCGCCAAGAGTGGATGGTACATTCATCCTACCCTCCTTGCCGAGCCCCATAACATCCTGCATAGGGATGACAGCTAGTCTGGCAGGAGAAGCATACACATTCCTGATAAAGCACATATTAATGCTCTCAAACAGCCGTGGCTTCAGATAGCGCTTTGCCATACGGCGCGACTTTTCGTCTGCTTCCTTATACCACTGCATGATTGTGGCGTTATCGTGAGTGCCTGTGTACGCACAGCAGTTTTCGGGATAATGATGGGGCAGATGATCGTTGTCATTGAATTCGGGATTAAAGCCGAACTGCAGCACTCTCATACCTGGGAAGCCACTGTCTTTCAGCAGCTCCTTTACGCTGTCGAATATATCACCGAGATCCTCTGCAATGATATTCACATCACCCAGATCATTCCTGATCGCATTGAACAGATCCATACCGGGACCTTTTACCCATGTGCCGTGCTCCGCTGTCTTTTCACCGAATGGGATAGCATAGTAAGTATCAAATGCACGGAAGTGATCTATACGCAGCATATCAAAGCAATCAGTTGCCTTACCGATGCGCTTTATCCACCATTTGTAGCTGTCTTTCTTCATTGCATCCCAGTCATACAGAGGGTTTCCCCAGAGCTGACCTGTGGCGGAAAAGTAATCAGGCGGTACTCCCGCAACTCTTGCGGGATTCCTGCGCTCATCCAGTTCAAAAAGCTCAGGCTGAGCCCATACATCCGCACAGTCGGGTGATACATATATCGGAATATCGCCTATAAGCTGTATGCCGTTTTTTCCGCAGTAACGGTGAAATCTGTCCCACTGACGATAGAAGATATACTGAACGAACTTTACAAATCGGATATCCTCTTTGAGTTCTTCTTTATACCTAGCGATAGCCTCAGGCTGACGCAGCTTTATATCCTCATCCCATTCTGTCCATGGCTTGCCGCCGAACTTATCCTTAAGCGCGGTGAACAGAGCGTAATCCTCCAGCCAGTCGGATTCGGTGCGGACAAAGGATGTATAGCCCACATCGTCCGTGAAGCTTCTGAACGCCTCTCTCAGCAGCGCGGTCTTGGTGCTGTTTACCTTTTCATAATCCACATAAGACGGGTCTGCACCGAAATCCGCTGCCTCGCACATCTGCTTTGTCAGCATGCCAGTTTCCACCAGCTCGTCAAGATCGATGAGCAGGGGATTTCCCGCAAAGGTAGAGAACGGCTGATATGGCGAATCACCGTAGCCCGTTGGACCTATTGGTAGCACCTGCCAGTACTTCTGACCTGCGTCCTTGAGCCAGTCAGCAAACCTTTCCGCCTCCTTGCCGAATGTGCCTATTCCATAGGGCGAGGGCAGGCTTGTAATATGCATGAGTATTCCACAGCTTCTCATATATGTCACTCCTTAAGGGTGTAGTATAGTCATGCAATCAGTATAACACTTTTTCACAGAAATTACAAGACCAAAGGCAAAGTTTGACGATATTTCACCGAATATTCATTCAGCTATTGATTAAATGCATAAGGTGTGATATAATAAACATCAAATGTGTTTTGTTGCTTAAACGACAAAATCAACCAATAAATATAATATGCAAAGGATACAACGCAATGACTACCAATGCACCAAAAAAGATCGCCCTGCTGACGGATTCCTGTTCAGACATCTCCCCTGCCGACCTTGCACATTACAACATATATGTAGTGCCACTCAGGATACTCTGCGAGGACGGCGAATACTCGGACGGGGTGGATATCACCAGCAGAGATATATACCGCCGCTTAGAAAACGGCGAGCTACCGAAGACCTCTCTGCCCACAGCAGGAGATATCAATGCGGTTTTCGATAAGATAGCGGCAGAGGGGTATGACGGGGTTATTGCAGTGATGCTCTCTGGCGGACTTTCAGGCACATATAGTCAAAGTATAAATTTGAAACATTACAGCTTCACGTTGGTCAGGAAACTCCCGACCCTGCAACCGATTCCCGTGCAGTTCCGATTTATCAGACAACGTCCTACGTTTTTCACAACTGCGAGCACGCAGCCGCACGCTTCGGTTTAGCCGATGCAGGCAACATCTACGGCAGACTTACAAACTCCACTCAGAACGTTCTTGAAAAGCGAATTGCGGCACTCGAGGGCGGCGTAGCGGCTTTGGCACTTGCTTCGGGTGCGGCAGCTATCACATACACCATTCAGGCTCTTACACAGAATGGCGGTCATGTTGTTGCACAAAAGTCAATCTACGGTGGAAGCTACAATCTTCTTGCACACACTTTACCGAATTTCGGAATTACAGCAAACTTTGTAAATATCCACGATTTAAAAGAAGTTGAGGCAGCAATTAAAGATAATACAAGGGCAATCTACATTGAAACCCTCGGCAATCCAAACAGCGATATTCCCGATATTGATGCTCTTGCCGAGCTTGCTCACAAGCATGGTCTGCCCCTTGTTGTTGACAATACTTTCGGTACACCTTACCTTATTCGTCCCATTGAACATGGTGCAGATATCGTCGTTCATTCTGCAACAAAATTTATCGGCGGTCACGGAACAACTCTCGGCGGTATCATTGTTGATTCGGGCAAATTCGACTGGGAGAAAAGCGGAAATTATCCTGCAATCGCTGCTCCGAACCCAAGCTATCACGGCGTATCTTTTACAAAGGCGGCAGGTGCGGTGGCATTCGTTACATATATCCGTGCGATTCTGCTCCGTGACACGGGTGCAACAATTTCTCCGTTCAACGCATTTCTCCTCTTGCAAGGAGTTGAAACACTTTCCCTCCGTCTTGACAGACACGCTGAGAACACCAAAAAGGTTGTTGAGTTCCTGAAAAAT